>NZ_JBBBDM010000002.1:0-785722 GCF_037120395.1 Sphingomonas kyungheensis | reverse complement strand
AGAGCACCGTCTCGGGCTCGATGCGCTGCGATCCCTCGACGCGCAACGTCTTGATCAGCCGCACCGGCGCGGGCGCGCTCGCCTGCGCGGCAGGCGCGGCGGTCTGCGCGGCGCCGGTAGCGGGGGCGGTCGCCGGCGTCGCGGTACGCGCGCGGCGGGTTGCGGGCGTCGGCGCAGGGGCAGGCGTCGGTGCCGGCGTCGCCGCCTGGCCGGTCGCCGGCGCAGCGGGGGTCGCGGCAGGCTCGGGCGCGGTCTGCGCCATCGCCGGCATGCCTGACAGCATCGTGCCGGCGAGCAATGCGGCGCTCACCGGCGCGAACTTGGAACTTCTCATCGCTGTCACTCAACCCACCCCAAATACGTCAGGATCAAATATCCGTCGGGACGCAGGACGCTGCCCTGCCCCAAGCCGCTCAGCCGATCAAGCCGGCCAGCCGCTGCCACAAACCGACTGCACTCAAATCATTGAAGGTCACGATCAGCATCAGCGCCAGCACCGCGGCGAGTCCGCCACGAAATGCCCATTCCTGCACCTGGGGTTCGAGCGGCCGCCGGCGGATCGCCTCGATCGCGTAGAAGAAGAGGTGGCCGCCATCGAGCATCGGTACTGGCAGCAGATTGATGAACCCCAGATTGATCGACAGCATCGCAACCAGCCAGACGAAGGCGGGCAGCCCCAGCGCCATCTGCTCGCCGGAAATCTTGGCGATGCGGATCGGCCCGCCGAGTTCGTCGATCGAACGCCGCCCGCTGATGATCTGGCCGAGCGTCGCGAGCGTCCCCGAGATGATGTCCGCGGTCATCCGCACGCCTGCTGCCGGCGCCTCGATCAGCCCGACCGGCGCGAGCACCGGCTCGCCGCTGCCGATGCCGATCCGGCCGATGCGATAGGCATTGCCGAACCGGTCGCGCTGGTGGACGGTGCCGATCGCCAGCGTCCGCGTCAGCGTCTGCCCGCCGCGCGCGATGCGCAGCGTCACCGCCTCGCCGGGGCGGATCAGCGCATAGCGCGCGACCTCGCTGAACGCCGCGATCGGCTGCCCGTCGATCGCGACGATGCGGTCGCCCGGTTGCAGGCCGGCCTTCGCGCCGGGCTGGCCGGCGATCACCGTCCCGATCACCGCGGGCGTGCGATCGACGCCATAGACATGCGCGAAGCCCGCGAGGATCAGCACGGCGAGGATGAGATTGATCGCCGGGCCGGCGGCGACGATGATCGCGCGCTGCCACAGCGGCTTGGCCTGGAAGGTGCGGGCGCGCTCGGCGGCGGGCAGCGCCAGCCAGGCGGCATCGGGCTGGCTCGCCGGGTTCATGTCGCCGGCGAAGCGGACATAGCCGCCGAGCGGCAGCCAGCCGAATTTCCAGCGCGTGCCGCGCGAATCGGTGACGCCGACGATCTCGCGACCGAAGCCGATCGAAAAGGCCTCCGCCTTGACGCCGAACAGGCGCCCGGCGAGATAATGGCCCATCTCGTGGATGAAGACGAGCGGACCGATCGCGCACAGAAAGGCGAGCACCGCCATCGGAACGCCGGGGGACTGGATCAAGCTGGGCAATCCTTCACGCGCGACCCTTTACACGCCCCTGACCATAACCTGTTATCCGTTCGTCCGCCATTCGTCGCGCCGCGCCGTCGATGGCGAGGACCGCCTCCAGTGTGTCCGGAGCCGGCGGATCATATTGCTCCAATGTATCTGCGACGATTGCGGCAATTTCGAGGAAGCCGATCCGCCGGTCGAGAAACGCCGCCACCGCGACCTCGTTGGCGGCGTTGAGGATCGCGGGGCGCGCACCGCCCGCCTCCAGCGCCGCGCGGGCGAGCGCCAGCGCCGGGAAGCGCGCCGGATCGCACGCCTCGAAGTCGAGCCGGCCGATCGCGACGAGATCCAGCGGCGCCATCGGCGTCGCCATCCGCCGCGGCCAGGCGAGCGTATGCGCGATCGGCACGCGCATGTCGCTGGGGCCGAGCTGCGCGAGCATCGAGCCGTCGACGTAATCGACCATCGAATGGATCACCGACTGGCGGTGCATCACCACCTCGATCCGCTCGTGCGGCACCGGGAACAGCCGCGCCGCCTCGATCAGTTCGAGGCCCTTGTTCATCATCGTCGCGCTGTCGACGCTGATCTTCGCGCCCATCGACCAATTGGGATGCGCGACCGCCTGTTCGACGGTGACCGACGCCATCTGCTCGCGCGTCCAGTCGCGGAACGGCCCGCCGCTCGCGGTGAGGATGATCCGCCGCACGCCCTCGGGGCGCGCAAAGTCGAAACATTGGAAGATCGCATTATGCTCGCTGTCGGCGGGGAGCAGCGTCGCGCCCGATCGCGCCGCGGCGGCGAGGATCACCTCACCCGCCGAGACGAGCGGCTCCTTGTTGGCGAGCACCACCGTGCCGCCGTGACGGATCGCCGCCATCACCGGCTCGAGCCCGGCGCAGCCGACGATCGCGCCCATCGTCCAGTCGGCCCCGGCGGCGGCATCGCAGATCGCCTGTCGTCCGCCCGCCGCCTCGGTCGCGGTGCCGGCGAGCGCCGCGCGCAATGCGGGCAGGCACGATTCGTCGGCGACGACCGCGATCTCGGCGCGGGTCCGCCGCGCTGCCGCGGCGAGCCCGACGACATCCGCATTGGCGGTGAGCGCCCGCACCCGGAAGCGATCAGGTTCGCGCTCGACGAGATCGAGCGTCGAGGTGCCGACCGAGCCGGTCGCACCGAGGATGGAGATGGTCTTCATGTCAGAAAGCGAGCGGCACGACGACGAGCAGCGCGGCGACCGGCATCACCGGCACGACACCGTCGAGCCGGTCGAGAAACCCGCCATGGCCGGGAATGACGCTGCCCGAATCCTTGACGCCGGCGCGGCGCTTGAGGTGACTTTCGAACAAGTCGCCGAGCTGCGCGAGGATCGCGAGCAACGGCGTCGCCAGCACGAACCGGCCGGGCAGTCGGTAGAGCTGCGCCATCGTCATCGCCAGCACCGTCGCCAGCGCGATCCCGCCGATCAGCCCCGCCCAGGTCTTGTTGGGGCTGACGCGCGGCGCGAGCTTGGGTCCGCCGATGCTGCGCCCGGCGAAATAGGCGCCGATATCGGTCGCCCAGACGAGGCTCAGCGCCCATAAAGCGTTGCGCAGCCCGTCGGGCTCGTGCCGGATCAGCAGCAGCGCATAGATCGGCAGGCCGCAATAGAAGATGCCGAGGCCGAGCTGCGGCCGCCGGGTGATGATCGTCAGGAAGAAGAAGGCGCCGGCGAGCAGCCCCAATGCGAAGAAATCCGGACCCGCGGCGAGCGGGCACATGATCGCCAGCGGCACCGACAGCACATATTGGCCGAGACGCTTGGTCTTGGCGTCGGCACCGTTGAGGTCGCTCCACTCGGCCATCATGAACACGCCGATGGTGACGACGACCAGCCAGAAGACGAACCCGCCGAGCGCCAGCGCGACCAGCGCGAGCGCGACCAGCGCCAGCCCGGTCAGCGTGCGCGTCGCCAGTTCCGATCGGCGGCTGCCGGACGGCGCGTCGCTCACAGGCCGCCGTAGCGCCGCTGGCGCTGGCCGAACGCCGCGATCGCCTCGGCGAGCGTGTCGGCGGTGAAATCGGGCCAGAGGGTGTCGACGAACAGCAGCTCGGCATAGGCCGCCTGCCACAACAGGAAATTGGACAGCCGCTGCTCGCCCGACGAGCGGATGACGAGATCGAGCGGCGGCAGCGCCGCGGTGTCGAGCTCCGCCTCGATATCGTCGGCGGTGATCGCCGCGGCGTCGATCTCGCCCGCCGCGGCGCGGGCGGCGAGCCGGCGCGTCGCCGCGACCAGCTCGGCCTGCGACCCGTAGTTGAGCGCGATCACCAGGATCGGGCCGCTGTTGTGCGCGGTCTTGGCCATCGCATCGTCGACCAAGGCGACGAGATCGGGCGCGAAGCGGCGATAGTCGCCGATCACCCGCAACCGCACATTCTCCTCGACCAGTTCGGCGAGATCGCTGCGGATGAACAACCGCAGCAGGCCCATCAGCGCGCCGACCTCATCCTCCGGCCGGCGCCAATTCTCCGACGAAAAGGCGTAGAGCGTCAGCGCCTCGACCCCCATGGCGCGCGCCGCGCGGGTGACGCGGCGCACCGCCTCGACACCCGCCTTGTGCCCGGCGACGCGCGGCAGATGGCGCGCCTTCGCCCAGCGGCCATTGCCATCCATGATGATCGCGACATGGCGCGGCACGGCCGCATCGACCGGGACGGAAGAGAGGATCGGAGCGGTGCTCATGGGGCTGATTTCCGAGGCGCGGCGGAACGCCCGCGCCGGCAGGGGCCGGACGCGCGTCCGGTCACTTGCCGAGGATTTCCTTCTCCTTGGCGGCGGCGGCGGCATCGAGATCGGCGATCGTCGCGTCGGTCAGCTTCTGCACCTCGGTCTCGTGGCGCTTGCGCTCGTCCTCGCCGAACAGGCCCTTCTTCTCGTCGGTCTTGAGCGCGTCCATGCCGTCGCGGCGGACGTTGCGCACCGCGATGCGCGCGCCCTCGGCATATTTGTTGGCGAGCTTGGCGAGTTCCTTGCGACGCTCTTCGGTCAGGTCGGGGATCGGCAGGCGCAGCGTCTGACCGTCGTTGATCGGGTTGAGCCCGAGACCCGCCGACCGGATCGCCTTTTCGACCGGACCGACGTTCGACTTGTCCCACACCTGTACCGACAGCATCCGCGGCTCGGGCACCGAGACGGTGGCGACCTGCACCAGCGGCATGTGGCTGCCGTAGACTTCCACGGTGACCGGATCGAGCAGCGCGGTCGAAGCGCGGCCGGTGCGCAGGCCGTTGAGATCGTGCTTGAGCGCTTCGACCGCACCCGCCATCCGGCGTTCGAGGTCGGCCTTGTCATAGGCTGCCATGGTTTACTCCTGTTCGTTCTGGACGACCGTCGACACGCCATCACCGCCGAGCACCGCGGCGAAATTGCCGTGTTCGCGGATGTTGAAGACGACGATCGGAATGTTGTTGTCGCGGCACAGCGCGATCGCGCTGGCGTCCATGACCTTGAGGTCGTCGGACAGTACCTTGGAATAGCTGACCGTGTCGTAGCGCGTCGCGGTCGGCACCTTCTTGGGATCGGCATCGTAGACGCCGTCGACCGACGTGCCCTTGAACAAGGCATCGCACTTCATCTCGGCGGCGCGCAGCGCGGCCCCCGAATCGGTGGTGAAGAACGGGCTGCCGACACCCGCCGCGAAGATCACGACGCGGCCCTTTTCGAGATGCCGTTCGGCGCGGCGGCGGATGAACGGCTCGCACACCGACGCCATCGGGATCGCCGACTGGACGCGCGTCTCGACGCCGATCTGCTCGAGCGCATTCTGCACCGCCAGCGCGTTCATCACCGTCGCGAGCATGCCCATATAGTCCCCGGTCGCGCGTTCCATGCCGCGCGCCGCGCCCGAGATGCCGCGGAAGATATTGCCGCCGCCGACGACGATGCAGAGCTCATAGCCCTGCGCCTTGACGTCGGCGATCTCCTCGGCGACGCGCGCGGTCACGGCGGGATCGATGGACAGGCCACTGCCCTCGCCCATCAGCACTTCGCCGGACAGTTTCAACAAGATGCGTTTGAAGCGCGGCGCGAACGTCATAAGTTCCTATCGCTGGTGGGAGAAAGCGTGCCGGACCTTAGGCGCGCGCGCGGCGTGGGGCAACCTCCGGCGCGCTACGGTTGCAAACGGCGGCGGATGTTTGCGCCGGCCGGCGGGGCGATGAGCCGGGCGACCCGCCGTTGCGCAGGGCGGCGGATTCCTGACGCCGTTCGTGGTTTGCGTGACGGATCAGCCCCCGTCCGTCACGCCGGACTCGTTCCGGCCTTCACCACTCAGCACCCCCGAACGCCGATTATCACGCGAGGACGCGGAGACGCGAAGATGTCTCGCGCAATCGCCCCGCCTTTAGTCATTCGCGCGGAGGCGCGGAGGCGCGGAGGCGGCCGGGCGGGCTCCAGCACTCGCCACAAAAGTACAAGCTCCTGCCGACGCAGGAGCCCCGGGCGGCCCTTCGCGACCCGTCTTCGCTCCGCTCGACCGTGGATTCCTGCGTTCGCAGGAATGCGGCGGCTCCGGACGCACGAAGGGCGCCGCGCGAACCCGCGCGGCGCCCTCCCGAAGCCGACTGCGCCGAAGCGCTGCGTTTACTTCTGCGCGACGCCGCTCGCCGCGGCGACCTCGGCGGCGAAGTCCGAGGCTTCCTTCTCGATGCCCTCGCCGAGCTGGAAGCGGACATAGTCCTTGAGCACGATCGAGGCGCCGGCGTCCTTGGCCGCCTTGGCGACGACGTCGCTGATCTTGGTCTTGCCGTCCATCACGAACAGCTGGCTGACCAGCGCATGCTCCTTGCGGAACTTGGCGATGCCGCCTTCGACCATCTTGGCGATGATGTCGGCCGGCTTGCCCGATTCGGCGGCCTTCTCGGTGGCGATCGCGCGCTCGCGCTCGATCTCCGCCTCGTCGAGGTCTTCCTCGTTCAGCGCCTTGGGGAAGGCCGCGGCGATGTGCATCGCCAGCTGCTTGCCGAGACCCTGCAGCACCTCGTCCGACGCGTCCGATTCGAGCGCGACGAGCACGCCGATCTTGCCGAGACCCGGCGACGCCTGGTTGTGGACGTAGGAGACGACCGCACCCTGCGACACTTCGAGCCGCTTGGCGCGACGCAGCGACTGGTTCTCGCCGATCGTCGCGATGTTGTTGGTGAGCACTTCGGCGACGGTGGTGCCCGACGGCATCGCCTCGGCCTTGAGCGCCTCGACGTCACCGCCGGTGGCGAGCGCGATCTGCGTCACTTCGCGGACGAACTGCTGGAACTGGTCGTTCTTCGCGACGAAGTCGGTCTCCGAATTGACCTCGACCGCGGCACCCTTGGTGCCGGCGGTGGCGACGCCGACCAGACCTTCGGCGGCGGTACGGCTCGACTTCTTCTGCGCGGCGGCGAGGCCCTTGGTGCGCAGCCAGTCCAGCGCGGCATCCATGTCGCCCGCAGTCTCGTTGAGCGCCTTCTTGCAATCCATCATGCCCGCGCCGCTCTTCTCGCGCAGGTCCTTGACCATCGCTGCGGTAACTTCAGCCATGTTGCATATTCCTTGTTCTGAATGTGTTTACGGGCGAGGCAGGGCGTCGCCCTACCCCGCCCGCATGACGGTTCGGCGACGCGGGTTACGCGTCGATCTGGCGCTCGGCCTCGGCCCCCGCACCAGCGAGCGTGCCGGCGCCCTGCTGCTCGGGCTCGGCCGCCGGGGTCGGCACGGTCAGCGCCTCCTCGACCGGCGCGACGTCCTGCGCACCCAGGTCGACGCCGCGGCGCGACTGCTGCTCCTGGTTGCCGCGCGTCGCGGCGATGGCGATCGCCTCGCAATAGAGGCGGATGGCGCGGCTGGCGTCGTCATTCGCCGGCACCGGGAAGGCGATACCGTCGGGCGAGACGTTCGAATCGAGGATCGCGACGACCGGGATGCCGAGCGTATTGGCTTCCTTGATCGCCAGCTCTTCCTTGTTCGCGTCGATCACGAACATGACGTCGGGCACGCCGCCCATGTCGCGGATGCCGCCGAGGCTGAGCTCGAGCTTGTCCTTCTCGCGGGTGAGCTGGAGCACTTCCTTCTTGGTCAGGCCGTGGGTGTCGCCCGACAGCTGCTCTTCCAGCGACTTCAGGCGCTTGATCGAGTTGCTGATCGTCTTCCAGTTGGTGAGCATGCCGCCCAGCCAGCGGTGGTTGACGAAATGCTGGCCCGAACGGCGCGCCGCATCGGCGACGGCGTCCTGCGCCTGGCGCTTCGTGCCGACGAACAGCACCTTGCCGCCGCTGGCGACCGACGACGAGACGAACTCGAGCGCGCGGGCGAAGAGGGGAACGGTCTGCGACAGGTCGAGGATGTGGACGCCGTTACGGTCGCCGAAGATGTAGGGCTTCATCTTCGGGTTCCAGCGATGCGTCTGGTGGCCGAAGTGCGCGCCGGTCTCGATAAGCTGCTGCATGGTGACGACGGGAGCCGCCATAGGATGATTCCTTCCGGTTGAGCCTCTGGGAAGCGGATGACGCGGACCGAAGTCGCACGCACCGGGCTATGATGCTTCCCATGCGGTGTGTTGAGGCGTGCGCCCTAGCCGCCCGGACGCGAAAAGGCAAGATGGTCCGTCCCACTTGACTCGTGGAACGCAACCGGAACATAGAGCGTCCGAAGCGAGGACACGGCGAGTCTATCCTGGTTTAGCTGCGATGCGGCGACCCAAACCGGGAAAACACAGAACACGCCGGGAACTCACCGATTAAACAATGGTTAAGCGAGTTATCCACAGGCTGCTCGCGCCTGCCAGGGAGTTGGTCCGATGGTTGCAGTCGTCAGTGTTCTCGTATTCTCCGGTGCGTTCGCCACCGCCGCCGGCGTGATTGCCGTGACGGTCGCGCCGCAATGGCAGCGGATCGTCCGCCTCGCCTCGGGGCATATCGAGCCTGCCTTCGCGCCCCTGTCGCAACTCGCGCTGGCCGAGCGCCGCATCGCCGTCAGGCGCTGGGCGTCGACCTCGCTTCCGGCAGACCGCCGCCAGCGCGCTGCCGCCTGACCCGGGCATAACTGGCGACGCTGAACGGGATGGTCGCCAGATAGACGACGCAGATCGCGCTCAGCGTATGCCAGGGCGCCGACACAAGAGCCGCACCGAGCAGCACCACGCCGGCGATCGCCTCGAAGCGGATCGTCCGCCGCAAGCGCAGCGATCCCCAGGAGAAGGTCGCGACGCTCGACACCATCAGCAGTGCGATGAACGCCACCCACATAGCGACGAGATAGGGGTTGGCGAAGATCGGCTGGTCCGTCCAGAACCAGAAATAGAGCGGCAACATCGCCAGCCCCGCCCCCGCCGGTGCGGGCACGCCGGTCAGGAAGCCGGCGGATTTATGCGGCTGGTCGTCGGCATCAATCGCGGCGTTGAAGCGGGCGAGGCGCAGGGCGCAGAACACCGCGAGGATCAGCGCGCTGATCCAGCCGAGCCGCGGCAGCGCGGCGAGCGCCCACAGATACATGATCAGCGCCGGCGCGACGCCGAACGATATCGCGTCGGACAGCGAATCGAGCTCCGCGCCGAACCGGCTCTCCCCATGCAGCATCCGCGCGATGCGGCCATCGAGCCCGTCGAGCACGCCGGCGATCATGATCATCGTCACCGCGCTCTGCCATTCGCCGCCGATCGCGAAGCGCACCCCGCTTAGACCCGAACAGAGCGCGAGCGCCGTCACCGCATTGGGCGCGACCGCGCGCAGCGGCAGACCGCGCGGGCGGCGGGGCAAGCGGCGCGGCATCGCAACGCGGGCGGCGTCCGGATCGCGTGGCTCCATCACTGCGCGATCCCGGCGACGGGTGTGCCGCCGACGCGGCCGATCACCGTCTCGCCGGCGATCGAGCGCTGGCCGAGCGTCACCTGCGGGATGATGTCGTCGGGGAGGAAGACGTCGACGCGGCTGCCGAAGCGGATCAGACCGATACGCTGCCCGGTCGCGACCATGTCGCCCGGCTTGACGAACGGCACGATGCGCCGCGCCACCAGTCCGGCGATCTGGGTGAAGCCGATCCGCCGCCCGTCGCGGCCTTCGACGACGATATGCTGGCGCTCATTCTCGTCGGACGCCTTGTCGAGATCGGCGTTGAGGAACTTGCCGCTGATATAGACGACCTGGCGGATCGTCCCGGCGATCGGCGTGCGGTTGATGTGCACGTCGAACACCGACATGAAGATCGACACGCGGGTCAGCGGCGCCTCGCCCAGCTCGCCGACCAGTTCGCGCGGCACGGGCACCTTCTGGATCATCGTGACGAGGCCGTCGGCGGGCGCGATGATCAGACCGTCGCCGACCGGCGTGGTGCGGATCGGATCGCGGAAGAAGGTCAGCACCCAGACGACGACGCCGAGCAACGGCCAGAACAGCACCTTGGTGACGAGCGTCGCCAGCAGGGTGATGCCGAGCGCGATCGCCGCATATTTGTGGCCTTCGGGATGGACGGTGGGAAAGCGCCACTTGACCGTGGTCGTCGGCAGCGGGCTGGTCGGGGGCTTTTCAAGCGATGGCATAACCGCGCGGTTTACCCGTGTCGTTCATGCAACACAATCACCGGCTCGCTCCGTCGTGCCCGCGGCACCGTCTGCCGGCCTGCCGCCGCGTCCGCCGCGGCACGCGCGCCAAGCCGCGCGCGCGGGTTGATCCCCTGCCCGCTTGTGCCTAGACGACGGGCCAATCCCCCTCACAGGAAGCGCATATGGCCAAGATTCAGGTGAAGAACCCGATCGTCGAGATCGACGGCGACGAGATGACGCGGATCATCTGGGAATGGATCCGTGAGCGCCTGATCAAGCCCTATCTCGACATCGAGCTCGACTATTACGATCTCAGCGTCGAAAACCGCGACGCGACCGAGGATCAGGTGACGGTCGACGCCGCCAAGGCGACGCAGCGTCACGGCGTCGCGGTCAAGTGCGCGACGATCACCCCCGACGAGCAGCGCGTCGAGGAATTCGGCCTCAAGAAGATGTGGAAGTCGCCCAACGGCACGATCCGCAACATCCTCGGCGGCACGATCTTCCGCGAACCGATCGTCATCCAGAACGTCCCCCGCCTCATCCCGGGCTGGACGCATCCGATCGTCGTCGGCCGCCACGCCTTCGGCGACCAATATCGCGCGACCGACTTCCTCGTCCCCGGCGCCGGCAAGCTGCGCCTCGTCTTCGAGGGCGTCGACGGCCAGACGATCGACCGCGAAGTGTTCGAATTCCAGAGCTCGGGCGTCGCGATGGCGATGTACAATCTCGACGATTCGATCCGCGACTTTGCCCGCGCGTCGATGCATTACGGCCTCAACCTCAAGTGGCCGGTCTACCTCAGCACCAAGAACACGATCCTCAAGGCCTATGACGGCCGCTTCAAGGACCTGTTCGCCGAGGTGTTCGAGACCGAGTTCAAGGACAAGTTCAAGGAAGCCGGCATCGTCTACGAACATCGCCTGATCGACGACATGGTCGCATCGGCGCTGAAGTGGAACGGCGAGTTCGTCTGGGCCTGCAAGAACTATGACGGCGACGTCCAGTCGGACCAGGTCGCGCAAGGGTTCGGCAGCCTCGGCCTGATGACCTCGGTGCTGCTCACTCCGGACGGCAAGACGGTCGAGGCGGAAGCGGCGCACGGCACCGTCACCCGCCATTATCGCCAGCACCAGCAGGGCAAGGCGACCTCGACCAACCCGATCGCGTCGATCTTCGCCTGGACCGGCGGCCTCAAGTATCGCGGCAAGTTCGACGATACGCCGGAGGTGACCAAGTTCGCCGAGACGCTGGAGCGCGTCTGCATCGAATGCGTCGAGCAGGGCCAGATGACCAAGGATCTCGCCATCCTGATCGGCCCCGAGCAGCCGTGGATGACCACCGAGCAGTTCTTCGAAGCGGTGCGCGCCAACCTCGAACAGAAGATGGCCAATTGGGCCTGATCGTCGGGTGACGTGAAAAAGGGCTCGGAAGCGGATGCTTCCGGGCCCTTTTCATGTCCGCCCTGGCGGATCGGGTCGGCGCGACGCGGTCAGGCGCCGCCAGGTACGTCGCCGTGATTGCCGTAACCCGCACCGGATTCTTCGGTGTCGTTGCTCTCGTCGGGCGCCTGCGGTTCGCGCGCGTCGTCGGGCTGGTCGGCGGCGGTGTCGGGATCGGTCATCGTCGTTCCTCCGGTTGCGGATATCCGGGCCAACCCGCGGGCGGCCCGGGACGTTCCGTCAGTGGCTCGCGGTCTCGCCCGCGGCGCGCAGCCCGGCATATTTGCGCGTCACCTCCGGCAGGCTGTCGAGCACCCACGCCGCCATCTGCTGCTCCTCGCCGAGCGATTCGGTCAGCAACCGCTGCTGGCTGGCGAAGCCGCCGAGATCGGCGAGGGTCAGCAGCCCGGTGTAGCTGGCGATCTCGAAATTCTCGAAGGCGTAATTGGCGAAGCTGTTCTTGAGGATCTCGTCGGGCGCGAAGACATGGGCGAGCGCGGCCATGTTGCCGCTGAGGCTGAGGCCGAGGTCCTTGATCGCCGACGGGCGGGCGTCGAAACCCGACAGGATCTCGTCGATCCGCTGGATCTGCTGCTCGGTCTCGGCCCGGTGGCGGCGGAGCTGCTCGGCGACCTCGGGATAATGGGCGAGGTGATCGAGCTGCCGGTCGATCAGCGCGAGCGCCTGATGCTCGACGCCATGGGCGTTCTTCAGGCCGGTGACGAACAGGTCCTGCGCGATGCTCTGGTCGGGGGCGATCGAAGCCATATGCCTGTCTCCTGCTGCGTGTGATTCGCTGCGTTCAACGGCCGGGGTTGCGCAGGGATGCAGCAAAACATCCTGATCTGAATTAGTTAGCCAGCTCGAACAGATCGACGCCGGTGTTGCTCGTGACACGTCGATAGCGCGCGGCCAGCGCCCGGCGGACGAGGATGACGGTCGGGCGGCGGCGGTTGCGGGCGATGTCACCGACCGCGATCACCGGCGGGCGCGTCGCCAGGATGCGCGCGACTTCCGCGGTCGGATCGGTGCCGATCGCGCCCGCCTCGCTCGCCTCGACCAGATGGAAGGGAAAGGGGTAGCGCGTCGGCAGGCACGATCGACTGGCGCTGTAGAGCACCGGCGGCGCCTCGACGACGAACAGGCATCCGGGGGCCCGCCGGCGCAGCGCCTCGATGCGCGCGGCGAGCCCCGCCACCGCGTCGCGTGCCGCGCGCGTCTCGCCGAGATGCGGGTAGCCGCTGAGCAGCAGCAGCGCCGCACCGGCCAGCGCGGCGAGCCAGCGCATCGCCGGCCGGTCCAGCACCGCTGCGGCGGCGACCGCGAAGGGCAGCAGCAGCGGCAGCGCATAATGGTTGAAATAGGGCGGCACGAGCAGCCAGCCGATCACCGCCGCCGCCACCCAGCCGATCAGGAAGCCCTGCTTGCGCCGCACCAGCCCGGCGATCGCCAGCCCGGCGGGAACGAGCAGCACGACGATGACCCCCAGCATCCGCAGCGCTATCGCATCGCCCGGCGTCGGCCGGCGGAGCAGGATCGATTCGACGTTGGCGAACCACCAGGCCTCGCCATGGCCGGCCGCGACATAGACCGTCGCGGCGACCACGGTCGGCAGCAACGCCGCCCCGCCATAAAGCAGCGCAGCCCGCAGCGACGCAGGCCACGGCTCCCGCCGCCAGCGTACGGCGAGCAGCGCCAGCGCGAAATAGACGCCCTCGAACACGACCGTCGGCTTGATCTGCAAGGCCAGCCCGACGAGCAGCATCGCCGCCACCCCGCCCCGCCGCCGCCCGGCGATCGTCTCGGCGACCAGCCACGCCGCGCCGGCGATCAGCAGATTGTAGAAGACGGGCGACTGGCCGCCCCGCCCGCCGAGCAAGGCGATCCACACCAGATAGAGCAAACCCGCGGCAAGCGCGCCTGCCGGCCCGGCATGGCGCCGCGCGAAGCCGGCGATGATCCCCGCCGTCGCCGCCGCCGCCGCCAGCGCGAGCAGGTGATAGGTCACCCACGGCTCGCCGACGCCGTTCGCCGCCGCGGCGATGAGGAACAGCCCGATCGGCTTGCGGTCCCAGATATCGACATAGGGCAGCGCCCCCGCCCACATCCGCTCGCCGACCAGCAGATACATCTGCTCGTCAACGTCGATCAGCGGATTGCCGATATCAGGCAGGCGCAGCGCGACCGCGGCGAGCAGCAGGATCAGCCAGACGGAACGCCGCGACATAGGCGAAGGCTCTAGCGTCGGACGGTTAGCGCCGCGCTAACGCTGTCAGAACAGCTCACCCTGCGGACCGGCGGGTGGACGGAACAGGTCGCACCGCAGCGTCTCGCCGCGGTCGCCGAGCCCGTGCTTGCGACAGGCGATGCGGAACCGCGTCCGCATCAGCTCCGCCCAGGGCCCCTTGCCCTGCATCCGGGTGAAGAAGTCGGGATCATTGTCGCGGCCGCCGCGCAGCTCGCGGATGATCGCCATCACCTTGCCGGCGCGATCGGGGAAATGCGCGTCGAGCCAGGCGCGGAACAGCGGCGCGACCTCGTGCGGCAGGCGCACCGGGATGAAGAAACAGGATCGCGCCCCTGCCGCCGCCGCGCGCGCGACGAGCTGTTCCAGCTCGTGATCGGTGATCCCCGGAATGACCGGGGCGATCGAGACATAGACCGGCACCCCCGCATCGGCGAGCGCCCGCACCGCACGCAGCCGCCGTTCGGGATGCGGCGCGCGCGGTTCAAGCGTCGCGGCGATCCGCGCATCGAGCGAGGTGATCGACATCGCCACTCCGGCCAGCCCCTCCGCCGCCATGCCGGCAAGCAGATCGATGTCGCGCGTCACCCGATCGGACTTGGTGGTGATGGTCAGCGGATGCCGCGTCTCGGCGAGCAGCGCGACGATCGATCGCGTGATCCGCCAGTCGCGCTCGATCGGCTGATAGGGATCGGTATTGGTACCGAGCGCGATCGGCGCGACCTGATAGCCGGGCTTGCGCAGCTCGGCGCGCAGCAGCTCGGCCGCCTGCGGCTTGGCGAACAGCTTGGACTCGAAGTCGAGCCCCGGCGACAGGTCGTGGTAGGCATGCGTCGGCCGCGCGAAGCAATAGATGCAGCCATGTTCGCAGCCGCGATACGGATTGATCGAGCGATCGAAGAAGACGTCGGGCGAGCTGTTGCGGCTGATGATCGTGCGCGGCTGTTCCACGGTCACGCTGGTGCGCAGCGCCGCCGGCGCCCCGTCGATCGCCTGCTGCGCGTCCAGCCAGTCACCGTCCGCCTCGCGCTCCGGCAGGTTGAAGCGGCGGCTTTCGCCGTTGACGGTGGCGCCGCGGACGGCACGCCTGACGACCGGCTTGACCATGACGCATCCTATCGCCTAGCCTGGAACATAGCAAGAACGGTGGAGTGGAATTTCATGGCGGAGCTGACCTATCTCGAACTGCCCGTCGCCGACGCCGGACCGGCGAAGGCCTTCTACTCGGCGGCCTTCGGCTGGCAGTTCAGCGACTTCGGGGCGAGCTATGCGGCCACCACCACCGGCGGCTTCGATATCGGGCTACAGGCCGATCCGGCCGAGCGTACCGCCGCGCCTCTGCCGGTGATCGCCGTCGACGATCTCTCCGCCGCGCTTGCCGCGGTCGAGGCGGCGGGCGGACGGATCACCGCGCCGATCTTCGCCTTCCCCGGCGGCCGGCGCTTCCACTTCGCCGATCCGGACGGCCACGAACTGGCGGTGATGCAGGCCGACGCGTAGCGCGACGGTCGGCTCAGCGTTCCAGCAGCCGCGGCATCAGCTCGACGAAGTTGCACGGCCGGTGGCGGCTATCGAGCTGGTCCTGTAGGATGCCGTCCCAGCCGTCCTTCACCGCCCCGGTCGATCCGGGGAGCGCGAAGATATAGGTCCCGCGCGCGACGCAGGCGCAGGCGCGCGACTGGACGGTGCTGGTGCCGATCTTGGCGAAGCTCAGCCAGCGGAACAGCTCGCCGAAGCCGGGGATCATCTTGGTGGCAACGCGTTCGACCGCCTCGGGCGTGACGTCGCGGCCGGTGACGCCGGTGCCGCCGGTGGTGACGACGCAGTCGATCGCCGGATCGTCGATCCATGATTCGAGCTGCGCGACGATCGCCTCGACGTCATCGCGCAGCAGCATGCGCTCGGCGAGGACATGCCCCGCCGCCGCGATCCGCGCGACCAGCGTATCGCCCGAGCGATCCTCGGCGAGGCCGCGCGTATCGGAGACGGTGAGCACCGCGATCCGCACCGGGTGGAAGGGGAGCGATGGATCGATCGGCATCGCTCAGCCCACCGACCGCAGCTGCGAGGCGACGCGATCGAGCGCGACGTCGCTGATGCCGGGGATCGCCTGGATCGTCTCGACCAGTTCCATGTCGAGCAGGAAGTCGCGGCCGAGCAAGACCACCGCCTCCTCGCCGCCCTCGACCGGGATGCGCGCGCGCACCTCGCCCCGCGCGCCGCGATGCTGCGCGAGCAGCGCCGACAGTGCGGCGAAGGCGGCGGCATCCGCGACCTTGGCGGCGATCGTGAAGCGCGCGATCGATGCGAGTCCCTCGAACGGCTGGATGCGCTTGACCGAGACGCGCGGCGTCTCCTCACCCGGCCGGCGGTCGAGCTCGACGGTGATCAGCCCGCAACCACCGCAGCGCGCCGCCTCCTCGAGTTCGGCGGCGACCGAATCGTCGAAACAGGTGGCGACGAACTGGCCGCTCGCATCGGACAGGGTCGCCATCATATAGCGTTTGCCGCGTGCCGAGGTACGCCAGCGCGCATCCTCGACCAGCACCGCCATCGTCGCGCCGGCGCGCGTGCCGTCTTCGGGAATGTTGAGCTCGGTCAGCGCGACATATTGGCGCGCGCCGTGCATCTTGGCGAGATGGGTATGCCGGTCGACCGGATGCGCCGAGAAATAGAAGCCGAACGCCTCCTTCTCCTGCTCCATCGCCTCGGCCATCGACCAGCGCGTGCCGGCGGGCAGCTTGATCGCGTCGCCCGCCACCTCCTCATTGGCGAACAGGCCGTGCTGGCCGCTCGTCTTGCCCTCATGCGTCCGCGCCGCGACCGCGAGGATCGTCTCGGCGACGGCGTGGATGCCGGCGCGATTGGCGTCGAACGTGTCGAAGGTGCCGCTCGCCGCGAGCGTTTCGAGCTGGCGCTTGTTGATGAGGCGCGGGTCGACGCGGGTGGCGAGATCGTCGATGCTCTTGAACGGCCCGTTGGCGCTGCGCTCGGCGACGAGCTTCTCCATCGCCCCCTCGCCGACCGACTTCAGCGCGGCGAGCGCGTAGCGGACGGCAAGACCGCCCTCCTCGGTCTGTTCGACGTCGAATTCGGCGTCGCTCTTGTTGATGTCGGGTCCGCAGATCGTCACGCCCAGCCGGCGCATGTCGTCGACGAAGATGCAGAGCTTGTCGGTCTGCGCCATGTCATAGCACATCGACGCGGCGTAGAATTCCTCCGGATGATGCGCCTTCAGCCAGGCGGTCTGATAGGCGAGCAGCGCATAAGCGGCGGCGTGGCTCTTGTTGAAGCCATAGCCGGCGAACTTGTCGATCAAGTCGAACAGTTCGTTGGCCTTGGCCTTGGGGATGCCGTTCACCTTGGCGCAGCCCTCGACGAAGATCGCGCGCTGCGCGTCCATCTCCGCCTTGATCTTCTTGCCCATCGCGCGGCGCAGCAGATCGGCGCCGCCGAGCGAGAAGCCGGCGAGGATCTGCGCCGCCTGCATCACCTGTTCCTGGTAGACGAAGATGCCATAGGTTTCGGCGAGGATCGGTTCGAGCAGGTCGTGCGGATAGACGATCGGCTCGGTGCCCTGTTTGCGGCGGCCGAAGCTCGGGATATTGTCCATCGGGCCGGGACGGTAGAGCGAGACGAGCGCGATGATGTCGCCGAAATTGGTCGGGCGCACCGCGCTGAGCGTGCGGCGCATGCCTTCCGATTCGAGCTGGAAGACGCCGACCGTATCGCCCTTCTGGAGCAATTTGTAGACCGCCTCGTCGTCCCACAGCAAAGCATCAAGATCGACGGTGATGCCGCGCTTGGCGAGCAGCTGCACCGCCTTCTTGAGCACCGACAGGGTCTTGAGGCCGAGGAAGTCGAACTTCACCAGCCCCGCGCCCTCGACATACTTCATGTCGAACTGCGTCACCGGCATGTCGGAGCGCGGATCGCGGTACAGCGGCACCAGCTGCGCGAGCGGCCGGTCGCCGATCACCACGCCGGCGGCGTGGGTGGACGAATGGCGCGGCAGGCCTTCCAATTTGGTGGCGAGGTCGAGCAGGCGGCGGACCTGATTGTCGTTGGCATATTCCTTCGCCAACTCGGGCACGCCGTTGAGCGCGCGCTTGAGGTCCCACGGATCGGTCGGATGGTTGGGGACGAGCTTGGCGAGCCGGTCGACCTGGCCGTAGCTCATCTGGAGCACGCGGCCGGTGTCCTTGAGCACCGCGCGCGCCTTGAGCTTTCCGAAGGTGATGATCTGCGCGACCTGATCGCGGCCGTATTTCTCCTGCACGTAGCGGATCACCTCGCCGCGCCGCGTTTCGCAGAAGTCGATGTCGAAGTCGGGCATCGATACGCGCTCGGGATTGAGGAAGCGTTCGAACAGCAGCCCGAGCTTCATCGGATCGAGATCGGTGATGGTCAGCGCCCAGGCGACCACCGAGCCGGCGCCCGATCCGCGCCCCGGCCCGACCGGAATATCGTGATCCTTCGCCCATTTGATGAAGTCGCCGACGATCAGGAAATAGCCGGGGAAGCCCATCTGGACGATGACGTCGACTTCGAAGGCGAGCCGCTGGCGATAGGCGTCGCGCCAGTCGGGATCGTCCGGCTGGGTGCCGAGCTGTTCGATCCGGTCGAGCCGCTTCTCCAGCCCCGCCGCCGCCTCGGCGCGCAGCATCGCCGCCTCGCCCTCGCGATCGCCGGCAAGGCTGGGCAGGATCGGCTTGCGATAGGGCGCCATCACCGCGCAACGCTGCGCCACCACCAGCGTGTTCTCGATCGCCTCGGGCAGATCGGCGAAGGTCTCGCGCATGATCTCGGCGGGCTTGAGCCAGGCGTCGGGGCAGGAGCGGACGCGATCCTCGCTTTCGACATAGGTCGAATGCGCGATGCACAGCATCGCATCATGCGCGTCGAGGAAGCCGCTGTCGGAAAAGCAGCAGGGATTGGTCGCGACCAGCGGCAGATCGCGCGCATAAGCGAGATCGACCAGCGCCGCCTCCGCCGCTTCCTCGACCGGATCGCCGCGCCGCGCCAGCTCGATATACAGGCGGTCGGGGAACAGCGCCTGCAACCGGTCGAGGCAGGCGGCGGCGCGATCGGGCTGATCCTCGTGGAGCAGCCGCGCGAGCGTGCCCTCGCCGCCCGCGGTCAGCGCGATCAGCCCGTCGGTGCGCCCCTCCAGCGCGGCGAAGTCGACGTGCGCGGGCAGTTCGATCGGCCGTTCGAGATGCGCGAGGCTGACCAGGGCGCACAGATTGTCATAGCCGCGCGCGTCCTGCGCATAGAGCGCGATCCAGTCGAGCGGCGCGGCGACGCCATCGGGCATGTCGGGCCGCGCGACGCACAGCATCGTGCCGATCACCGGCTGGACGCCGTCCTTCTTCGCCGCATCGGAAAAGGCCATCGCCGCATACAGGCCGTTGCGGTCGGTCAGCCCGGCGGCGGGGAAGCGCAACGCCTTGGCCTGTTTGGCGATCGCCTTGGGATCGATCGCCCCGTCGAGCATCGTGTAGGACGAGAAGATACGGAGCGGTACGAAACCCGAATGAGCCATCGCGGGAGACTTAGTCGGTCCGCCCCGATTGTCGAGGTGCGCCGGCGGAACCTGCGGTGGATAACTCCGTTACGCGGGCTCAACGGAGGAGATTCGTCAATGACGGACACATCGCTCAATCAAGACCCGCTCCACCCGCCCGCCGCCGGCGCCGGCTGGGGCTGGATCCTCGCTTATGGCGTGCTGTCGATCGTGCTCGGCATGCTCGCCTTCCTCAATCCCTTCGCCGCGACCTATGCCGCGACGATGGTGATCGGCGCCTTCTTCATCGCCGCCGGCCTCGTCTCGGTCGCCGCGGGGATCGCCGGCAAGGATCACGAAGGCCGCGGCTATGCGATCGGCTTCGGCCTGCTGTCGCTGGTGATCGGGCTGCTGATGGCGTTCAGCCCCGGCACGGCCGCTGTGTCGCTGACCCTGCTCGTCGCGATCTGGCTCGGCATTCGCGGCGCGCTGGAAATCGGGCTCGGCGCGCGCTTCCGGCGCGGCCGCGGGCTGATGATAGCGCTCGGCGTGATCAACATCCTGCTCGCCGTCTACGTGCTCGCCACCCTGCCCTGGTCGGCGCTGACGCTGCCCGGCTTCATCCTCGGGATCAGCTTCCTGCTCGGTGGCGTGACCGCGGTCGTCTCGGCGCTGCACCACAAGAAAGGCGCCAAGCCGTTCGCCGCACCGGAGGTGTGAGCGCGCTAGAGCAATGCCTCGATCGCGCCGACGATCTGCTCCGGCTTGGTCGTCGGTGCGTAGCGGCGCACCATCGTGCCGCTGCGGTCGACGAGGAATTTGGTGAAGTTCCACTTGATCGCCTGCGAGCCGAGCAGACCCGGTGCAGCCGCCTTGAGCCGGGTGAACAGCGGATCGGCATCGGCGCCGTTGACAGCGACCTTGGCGAAGACCGGGAAGGTCACGTCATAGGTCAGCGAACAGAAACCGGCGATCTCGGCGGCGTCGCCCGGCTCCTGCGCGCCGAACTGGTTGCACGGGAAGCCGAGCACCGCAAAGCCGCGCGTCGCGAAGCGGCGGTGCAGCGCCTCCAGCCCCGCATATTGCGGCGTGAAGCCGCATTGCGAGGCGGTGTTGACGATGAGCAGCACCTGCCCCGCCCATCGGTCGAGCGCGATCCGGCCGCCATCCGCCGCGGTGACGGCAAGGTCGGTAACGCCGCTCATCCGTGACGCGCCAGCAGAAAGCGGAGGTTCTGCTGTACCCCCGGCCATTCGCGATCGAGAATCGAATAGACGACCGTATCACGCAGCCGTCCATCCGCCATCAGCTGATGCCCGCGCAGCACGCCGTCCCGCCTGGCACCGAGCCGCTCGATCGCCGCCTGGCTGCGCAGATTGAGCGAATCGGTGCGGATCTGCACGCACTGGCAGTCCATCACCGCGAAGGCGTGGGTCAGCAGCAGCAGCTTGGCCTCGGTATTGACGCCGGTGCGCTGCACCGCCTTGGCGTAGAAGGTGCCGCCGATCTCGAGCCGGCGATGCTGCGGCGCCATCCGCATATAGCGTGTCGTACCGACCACCTGACCGGCCGGATCGCAGACGGCAAAGAGCAGCGCGCGGCCGAAGTCCTGCTGCTCGAACGCCGAGTCGATCCAGCGATCGGGCTGTTTGAGCTGCGAGACGTTGGCGTAGAAGGTGTCCCACAGATCACCCGCCGCCGCGACCGCCGCCAGCGCATCCCGGTCGGCGCGGTCCAGGGGCCGCAGCGTGACATGCCGCCCGCGCAGCGTCGGCACATCCGTCCAGCTCACGTCAACACGCCCTCGTGCAGCCGGACGACGCGGTCCATCCTCTGCGCGAGCCGCTCGTTGTGCGTCGCGATCAGCGCCGCCGAGCCCTCGCCGCGCACCAGCCGCAGGAATTCCGCGAGCACCACGTCGGCGGTCTGTTCGTCGAGATTGCCGGTCGGCTCGTCGGCGAGGACCAGCGCCGGCCGGTTGGCGAGCGCCCGCGCCACTGCGACGCGCTGCTGCTCGCCGCCCGACAGCTGGCTCGGCCGGTGGGTCAGCCGATGGCCGAGGCCGAGCGCGGTGAGCAGCGCCACCGCGCGATCGTCCGCCGCCTTGCGCTCCGCGCCATGGACGAGCTGCGGCAGCACGACATTCTCGGTCGCGTTGAAGTCGGGCAGCAGATGGTGGAACTGGTAGACGAAGCCGAGCCGGTCGCGGCGCATGATCGTGCGGCCGTGCGCGTCGAGCTTCGCCGCCTCCGCGCCGCCGATCATGATCGATCCTTCGAAACCGCCCTCGAGCAGCCCCACCGCCTGCAACAGCGTCGACTTGCCCGAACCGGACGGGCCGACCAGCGCGACGATCTCGCCCGGCGCGACCGACAGGTCGACGCCGCGCAGCACGTGGATCGTCTCCCCGCCCTGGCTGAAGCTGCGGGTCAGGCCGGTGGTGCGGAGGACGTCATTCATAGCGCAGCACCTGTACCGGATCGGTGCTCGCCGCCTTCCACGCCGGGTAGAGCGTGGCGAGGAAGCTGAACACCAGCGCCATCAGCGCGATGACGATGATCTCGACCGGATCGGGCTTGGACGGCAGATCGGTGAGATAGCGGATCGACGGATCCCACAGGTTCTGGCCGGTGACGAGCTGGACGAGGTTCACCACCGCCTGCCGGTAGAAGAGGAAGACGAAGCCGAGCGCCAGCCCCGCGACGGTGCCGAGCGCGCCGATCGTCGTGCCGACCACCATGAAGATGCGCATCAGCCCGACCCTTGTCGCCCCCATGGTGCGCAGGATGGCGATGTCGCGCGTCTTGGCGCGGACCAGCATGATCAGCGACGACAGGATGTTGAACACCGCGACGAGGATGATGATCGACAATACGGTGAACATCGCCACCCGCTCGACCTCGAGCGCCTGGAACAATTGCGCGTTCATGCTGCGCCAGTCGGCGATCACCGACCCGCCGCGCAACCGGTCGGCGAGCGGCGCGAGGATCGTCCCGACCTTGTCGGCATCGACCGTCTCGATCTCGACCATGCTGACATTGTCGCCGAGCATCAGCAACGTCTGCGCGTCGCTGATCGGCATGATCACATAGGCCTTGTCGTAATCGTACAGCCCGATCTCGAAGATCGCGCCGACGGTATAGCTGACGATGCGCGGCACCGTGCCGAACGGCGTCGTCTGCCCCTGCGGACTGAACAGCGAGATCTGGCTGCCGACCGTCGCACCGAGCGCCTCGGCGAGTCGCGAGCCGATCGCGATCCGGCCGCTGCCCGGCGTGATGCCGTTGAGCGTCCCCATGGTGAGCTTGCTGCCGATCACCGGCTTGATGTCGTCCATCTGCACGCCGCGCAGCAGCACCGCCTCGGCCCGGCCATTGTAGGTGGCGGCAAGCGGCTGTTCGATCATCGGCACCGCCGAAGTGACGCCGGGGGTCTGCCGCGCCTGTGCGACCACCTCGCGCCAGTCGGGCATCCGCCCGCCGATCGGCTGGATCACCGCATGGCCGTTGAGCCCGACGATCTTGTCGAACAGCTCCGCGCGGAAGCCGTTCATCACGCTCATCACGATGACCAGCGCGGCGACGCCGAGCATCACCGCGACCAGGCTGATCGAGGCGACCAGGAAGATGAACGCCTCGCCCTTGCCCGGAAGCAGGTAGCGCCGCGCGATCATCCGTTCGTAGCGAGACAGGAACATGCCGCCGCTCTAGGTGAGCGCCCCGCCGCGCGCAACAAATGTTGCGGATTCGACACAGGGTTCCGGCAATCGCCGTCCCCCCTTCACATAGCCGGTGACAAAGCCGGCAGTGCTGCCTAGCAAAGACTCACTGAGACACAGGCAACGGCCGTGGTTCGGGGAATAGCCGAAGGGTGACGCAGCGAAACAACGCGCGATTCACCGGGAAGCGACCTAAGGGGGCTGACGGGTTTTGCTCGTCACGCAGGCGCCCGGATCGGAAACGGTCCGGGCGTTTGCTTGTCTGCGCGACGAATACTTGCCCGGACGTAGCCGGGCAGAGGGTGGGAGCTTCCAGGTCGTGCCCCCTGTCCGGCGTTTGTCTTTATTCCCGATCAATCCTGAACCTGATCATAACGCCGACCGGAAATAGCTGTTTTGTCGGTCAAACCGACGAAACGATCGGCGCAGCCCCATCAGAATCGCTTCGACACGGTGATGCCATAGGTGCGCGGATCGCCCGGCTGGCCGACGATCAGCCCCGTATTGCCCGACTGGGTCGACAGCAGCTCGAAATAGTTCTGGTCGAAGGCGTTGCGCACCCAGCCGAAGACGTTGACATCGTCCTTCCGATAGCCGGCACGGACGTTGGACAGCGAATAGCCCTCGATCCAGGTATAGGCCGACGGCGACGGATTGGACGAGAAGCGCGACCGGTAATTGCCGTCATAGCCGATATAGACTTCGCCGCCCGAGCCTCCGACCGGCAGATTATATTCGCCGCCGTAGGAGAAGGACCATTTCGAGATGCCCGGCAGCCGCTGGCCGGAGATATCGCACGACGCGGGACTGTACGACACCCGGGTCGCGGAACCGGCCTGTCCCGCGGGGCTCGCCGGATTGGCCGCACTCGCCGCGCTGCCGCCGGACAATTCGGGCGGGCATGGCGCATTGGTGAAGCGGACATAGGTCGCGTCGGTAAAGGCGCCGCTGACGTAGAGGGTCAGCCGCTTGCTCGGCCGGAAATTCGAATCGAATTCGACCCCGCGCGAGCGGACCTTGCCGGCATTGGCAAGATAGCCGCGAATCACGTTGATCGCATTGTTGTTCACCGTCGCCTGATAGTCGGAGACGTCCGTCCAGAAGCCGGCGAGGTTGAGCGTCAGCCGGCGGTCGAGAAACTGCGTCTTGAGGCCGAGCTCATAGGCATCGACCGACTCGGGCTTGACGGTCTGCGTCGACAGATCGACGCCGGTGCTCGTCGCGTTGAGCGGCAGGCCGGACAGGTTGATGCCGCCCGATTTGAAGCTGCGCGCATAGGTGGCATAGGCGTGGATCTCGGGCGCGACATCATAAGAGACGGTGATGTCGCCCGAGGTGTTCCAGGCGCTGAACTTCGGGCTGTAACGCTGCGGCGCCAGCGTGTTGATCTGGTTCTGGAAGGTGGTGCGTGCCGCCGCCGTCGGCTGCGAGGCCAGCAGCGTCGCGACATTGTCGGCGGTCGCCGTGAAACCGTACTGGCTGTTGGCGATACTGACGATCGATTCGTAAAAGCCCGACTTGCGATCGTAATTGACCCGCAGCCCCGGCTGAACGTGCAGCGCGTCGGTCACCGCCCAGTTGAGCTTGCCGAACACGGCGAAGCTGGTGTTGTC
The DNA here is from genome assembly GCF_037120395.1 of Sphingomonas kyungheensis. Classification (NCBI taxonomy): domain Bacteria; kingdom Pseudomonadati; phylum Pseudomonadota; class Alphaproteobacteria; order Sphingomonadales; family Sphingomonadaceae; genus Sphingomonas; species Sphingomonas kyungheensis. The sequence goes on along the minus strand of NZ_JBBBDM010000002.1, from coordinate 761,108 downwards.
GAAGCTGATCGTATTGGTCGAGGTCAGCCCGTTGAGCACGCTGGGGTTGTTCGCGTCGCTGCCCGACAGCAGGAACCGGCTCGCCGCCGATCCCTGCACCTGCGACCCCTGCGTGTCGATCGTCTGATGGAACAGGAAGGCGCCGACCGTATAATCGAGCCGGTTGCTGCCGTTCGAGGCGAGGCGGAACTCCTGCGACACCTGGCGCTGCTGCGACGGGTTCTGCGAGACGGTGGTGATCGGCAGGCCGGTGAAGTCGCGGTCGTTCTGCGGCTGCCAGTCCCAATAACGCCACGCACTCACCGAGGTGAGCGTCGCCGGCCCGAGGTCCCAGTCGACGACGAGCGAGGCGCCGCCCACCTCCTGCCGCGAGTTGATCCCGGCATCGAGATCGGTGACGCGGTCGAACGGGTCGCGGCTCGGCGGCGCATAGGTGAGCGCGGCGGCGAGGGCGTCATATTGCCGCGCGATCGGCCGCTGCGTCGTCCCGACCCGCGCATAATATTGGACGCAGCACAGCGGGTTCTGCACGTTGAAATCGCCCGACAGCGTGAACCGCAGCGCATCGGTCGCCTTCCACAGCAATTGCGCGCGCAGGCCCAGATTGCGCTGGCGGTGCAGATCGTCGCCCGAGGCGACATCCTCGATCGTCCCCTTGCGCGTCGTCGCCGAACTCGACAGGCGCAGCGCCACGTCCTCCGACAGCGGACCCGAGATCGATGCCTTCGCCTGGACGAAGCCGTAATTGCCGACGCTGACCTCCGCCCTGCCCTCCGGCGTGAAGCTCGGCGGGCGGGTGGTGACGTTGAGCGCGCCCGAGGTGGTGTTCTTGCCGTAGAGCGTCCCCTGCGGCCCGCGCAGCACCTCGACCCGGTCGACGTCGACGAAGTCGAAGGTCGATGCGCCGATCCGGCCGATATAGACGCCGTCGACATAGAAGCCGACGCCCTGCTCGATCCCGTCGTTGGTCAGCCCGAACGGCGCGCCGAGGCCACGGATGTTGATCGCCGAATTGCGCGGGTTGCTAGAGAAGAATTGTAGCGACGGCTGCTGCTGCTGCAGCCGGTTGACGTTGAACGCGCCGGTACGGTCGATCTCGGCGCCGCTCACCACCGACATGGCGATCGGCACGCGCTGCACCGATTCGGCGCGGCGGCGGGCGGTGACGAGAATCTCGCCGGTCCGCGGCGCGGCTGCCTCGGCGGCGGCGTCCGGCGTGGCATCCTGCGGGGGTTGCGCTGCCGCGGACGTGGCGGCCTGGCCGGCGAGCAGAATGGCGAGCGTCAGCGACATGCGATTTCCCTGGGTTATTCTTATCCGTGTAAACTCCATCGAACCGGGGGATATTCAAAGAAGGAGAAGCTTCGCCGCGCGATAGCGGGGCTTCGGCATCGGGCCGCAAATTCGGCGCGGCGCCCCTTGAACCGCTTCGGCCGCTATCCAAAATAGACGCTGCACGGTGCCGAATGCGGGCCGTGTGCCGGCATCGCACGACTGGTGGATGCCGTCGTTCAACTCGCTTCTCGTGGAGGATTTGACATGCGACTCGACCTGACCCCCTATCGCCGCTCGACCATCGGTTTCGACCGTCTGTTCGACATGCTGGAAAGCAACGCGCGCGCCGCCACGGCGGAGAATTACCCGCCCTTCAACCTCGAACGCCTCGCCGAGGATCGCTATCGCATCACGCTCGCGGTCGCCGGCTTCTCGCGCGACGAGATCGAGATCACCGCGCAGCAGAACCTGCTGCTCGTCTCGGGCAAGAAGGATGACAAGGCGGGCAACGCCAACTTCCTGCACGTCGGCATCGCCAATCGCAGCTTCGAGCGCCGCTTCGAACTCGCCGACTTCGTCTTCGTCGAAGATGCCCGTCTCAACGACGGCCTGCTCGTCATCGACCTGGTCCGCGAAGTGCCCGAAGCGATGAAGCCGAAGACGATCGCGATCAAGACCGGTGCGCCGCTGTCCGCGGTCGAAAACAAAACGGACGTGGCGGAAGCCGCATAATCTTGCGCCTAGGGGCGTCCGGGCCTGCCGGCCCGGGCGCCCTTATCACCTCGCTATCGACCGACGTGACCAGAGATCGTCGTCACCGCCGGTCACGGATCGGCGAGGCGGCGAACCATTCCGCGGCATCGGGTCCATACAGCACGACGATCGCAAGCCCTTCGATCACCAGCTGCGCCACCGACGCGGCGACGATCATCGGTGTCGTTCCCTCCGCGGGCACGATGCCGATGCCGCGCAAGAACGCCACGCTCGAGATCAACGCCATCGCCCAGCGCACCAGCAAGGCACCGCGCGCCGCCGCCGACCGGCCGAACAGGACGAGCGCGAACAGCAGCGCAGCAAACCCCAGTCCGGCGAGCCGCACCCAATAGATGCGCAGCGCCAGCGTCTGCGCCGCCTTGGGCGCCAGCGCGACGCCGAATACCATCGATTGGCTCGTCGCCACCGCGAGCGCGAAACTCAGCAGGCCCGAAGCGGCAAAGAGGAACGCAAACAATTTGATCGACAGCGGGCGGTCCATGATCGGCTCCGGATCAACGACAGATCCGGTCCGACTAATCATGAGCCCTTAAGCCTTGGCAAAGAGCCGGTCAGACCAACCGGCTCTTGGTCACCGCCGCCTGGATGAAGCTCGCGAACAGCGGATGCGGATCGAACGGCTTGCTCTTCAGCTCCGGGTGGAACTGGACGCCGACGAACCACGGATGATCCGGCCGCTCGACGATCTCGGGCAAGGTGCCGTCGGGCGACATGCCGCTGAACACCAGACCGCCCTTCTCCAGCGCATCCTTGTAGCCGGTGTTGACCTCGTAGCGGTGGCGATGCCGCTCGTGGATCACCGTCTCGCCATAGATCGAGGCGACGACGCTGTTGCCGTCGAGCGCCGCCTCATAGGCGCCGAGCCGCATCGTGCCGCCGAGGTCGCCCTGCTCCTCGCGCTTCTCCAGCCCGTCGCGACCCATCCATTCGGTGATCAGGCCGACCACCGGCTCGTCGGTCGGACCAAATTCGGTCGACGAGGCGCCGGCGATGCCGGCGAGATCGCGCGCACCCTCGACGCAGGCCATCTGCATGCCGAAGCAGATGCCGAAATAGGGGATCTCGCGCTCGCGTGCGAACTTGACCGCCTTGATCTTGCCCTCCGCACCGCGCTCGCCGAACGCGCCGGGGACGAGGATCGCGTCGCACGGCTCGAGCTGGCTGACGATCTCGCCATGGTCGTTCTCGAAAATCTCGGCGTCGATCCAGCGGACGTTGACCTTGACGCGATTGGCGATGCCGCCGTGCACCAGAGCCTCGTTGAGTGACTTGTACGCATCCTGCAGGCCGACATATTTGCCGACGACGCCGACCGTGACCTCGCCCTCGGGGTTGGTCAGCCGGTCCATGATGTCGGTCCAGCGCGACAGGTCGGGCGCCGAGGAGGGCGTGATGCCGAAAGCACGCAGCACTTCCGAATCGAGGCCTTCGCCGTGATATTGCAGCGGCACCGCGTAGATGCTCTTGGCATCGAGCGCCGGGATCACCGCCGTCTCGGGCACGTTGCAGAACAATGCGATCTTGGCGCGATCCGACGGCGGCAGCGGATGTTCGCAGCGGCAGACGAGCACGTCGGGCTGGACGCCGAGCGCCGCCAGCTCGCGCACCGAATGCTGCGTCGGCTTGGTCTTCAGCTCGCCGGCGGCAGCGATATAGGGCACCAGCGTGACGTGGATGCTGATCGCATTGCCGCGGCCGACCTCGTTCTTGAGCTGGCGGATCGCCTCGATGAAGGGGAGCGATTCGATGTCGCCGACGGTGCCGCCGATCTCGCACAGGACGAAATCGAGGTCGTCGGTCTCCGCCCGCGCGAAGGCCTTGATCGCATCGGTGACGTGCGGGATCACCTGCACCGTCGCCCCGAGATAGTCGCCGCGCCGCTCGCGCTCGATGATCGTCTTGTAGATGCGGCCCGAAGTGACGTTGTCCGACTGGCGCGACGCCACGCCGGTGAAGCGCTCGTAATGGCCGAGGTCGAGATCGGTCTCGGCACCGTCGTCGGTCACATAGACCTCGCCGTGCTGATACGGGCTCATCGTGCCGGGATCGACGTTGAGATAGGGATCGAACTTGCGGATCCGCACGCGATAGCCGCGCGCCTGGAGCAAAGCTGCGAGAGAGGCCGCCATAAGGCCTTTGCCGAGCGACGAAACCACGCCGCCGGTGATGAAGATGTACCGCGCCATGGGAGGAATCGCCTAGCGTGTTATGGGGTCGAACGACAAGAGCGCGCGCGGCAGGCCCGCGCGCGATTCACGATGAACGGATGATCCGGTCAGCGCTGGAGCGGCACCGCACCGTTATCGGCGGGGGCGTTGGGCACCGCATCCTGCGCGGGTGCGGGCGCCGGGGCCGCCGCGGGCGTGCGGGCGAGCGAGGTGTCGATCGTCTGCGTCTGCCGATGCGCGGCGATGAACGCGAGCGCGATCGACATGCAGACGAACACCGTCGCGAGGATCGAGGTCATCCGCGTCAGGAAGTCGGCGGCGCCGCGCGCCGACATCAGCCCCGACGGGCTGCCGCCCATGCCGAGGCCACCACCCTCCGACCGCTGCATCAGAATCACCGTGACGAGCGCCGCGGCGATGATGGCGTGAACGACAAGAAGGAAGGTGAACATCTATGGTCCCGGAAACTCGGATGAAGGCGGGCACATAGGCGAGGCCCGCGGCGCGATCAACCGTCGAGCGCGCCATGGCGGCGGCGGCGGCGGAGGGGTCGGACGGGTCGCCGCAGCGAACCATTGTCGGGCAACAACGCGGAACAATAGCGACGTCTGACTTATTCACCCGAGCCGTTCATTTATGGGAAACCAGCGTCGCACGGAGGCGTTATGAAGGCGAAACAAAGCTCCTAAAACGGCGCAGAAACGGATATTTGATCGTGGGAACTGCCGCGCAATCACTCGCGACATGGATGAGCGCCCTGGTGGACTATGTGCGGTCGGGGGAACCCGATCTCACCAATCGGCAAATGGCGCTGCTCCTGCTCGTCTACCTCAACCCCGGGCCTCATACCGTGCGCGGTCTGGCGCGGGCGCTGAACGTATCGAAGCCCGTCGTCACGCGCGCCTTGAACAGGCTGGGTGCGCTCGGCTATCTGCGCCGGCAACGCGACGATAGCGACAAGCGCAATATCTTCGTCGCGCGTACATCCGAAGGGGCAGAGTTTCTTGAAGAGTTTGGGCAATTCCTTGGCGAAGGCGACGCCCGGTCGCTCCAGCCAGCCCTCGCGTAAGGCGTTCGCGCTCACCGGTCCGTCGGTCACGCTCGATCCGCGCACCCATGCGGTGCGCGGCGATCTTGCCGACGTACGCCTCGCCGAACGGGTGTTCGCACCCCATTATGCCGCGCCCATCGCCGCGGTCGCCACCGCCGCCGGGACGATCTTCGCCGATCGCGGACTGAGCGACCCGCTCGGCGCGCTCGACGCGGGCGAACAGTTCGAGGTGCTCGAACTCGCCGGACGCCATGCCTGGGGCCGCGCCACCACGCACGGCCTCGTCGGGTATGTCGATCGCGCCTTGCTCGATCGGGCCGCGTCATGAGCGTCACGGTCTTCATCGACGGTGCGGTCGGCACCACCGGCATCGACATTCGCGAACGGCTGAGCGGTCGCGCCGATCTCACCGTCGTCACCCTAGACGAGGCGCGGCGCAAGGATGCCGCGGCGCGGGCGGAGGCGCTCAACGGTGCCGATATCGCCATCCTCTGCCTGCCCGACGATGCGGCGCGCGAGGCGGCGGCGCTGGTCGCCGGCGGCCATACGCGGCTGATCGACGCCTCGTCGGCGCACCGGGTCGCGCCGGGCTGGACCTATGGCTTTCCCGAGCTCGCCGCGGGGCAGAGCGAGCGGATCGCGGCGGCGCGCTTCGTCGCCAATCCCGGCTGCTATCCGACCGCCTTTCTCGCGCTGGTCGCGCCGCTGGTACGCGCCGGGCTGATCCCCGCGGACTGGCCGCTCACCTATAATGCGGTGTCGGGCTATTCAGGCGGCGGCAAGGCGATGATCGCCGAGTTCGAAACCGGCGAGGCCGATACCGCGCTGCGTGCCTATGCGCTCGGCCTCGGCCACAAGCATCTGCCCGAGATGCGCGCGCATGCCGGCCTCGCGCATCCGCCGGTGTTCGCGCCCGCGGTGGCGCGGCTCAACCGCGGCATGCTCGGCGAGGTGCCGCTCGCGCTCGCGCAACTGCCCGGCCGCCCGAGCCTCGCCGCGATCGAGGATACGCTCGCCGCCGCTTATGCGGACAGCGCGCTGATCAGCGTCGCGCCGGGCGACGTCGCCGTGGTGACGATCGAGGAGAATAGCGGCACCGACCGGATGACGTTGCGCGTCTGCGGCAATGCGACGAGCGGCCAGGTACGGCTGATCGCGACGCTCGACAATCTCGGCAAGGGCGCCGGCGGCGCCGCCGTGCAGAATCTCAACATCATGGCCGGGCTCGATCCCCTGGCCGGCCTGATCGTGTAACCAGAAGGACCGTCATGCAGCGCAATCCCGTCGGCAAGCTGCTCCTGTTCGGAGCGACCGGTGACCTCGCCCAGCGGATGCTGTGGCCGTCGCTCTACGGCCTGCACGCCGACGGGCTGCTGCCGGCGGGGCTGACGATCGTCGGCTCGGCACGCGGCGACCAGAATGACGACGCCTTCCGCGCCTTCGTCCAGAAGGCGCTCGGCCAGTTCCTCGCCGCCGACCGCAAGGACGACGAGAAGATCGCGAGCTTCCTCGAACGGCTGTTCTTCCAGCCGGCCGACCTGTCCGATCCGACCAGTTTCGCACCGCTCGCCGAAAAGGTCGGCGACGTGTCGGGCGGCCTCGCCATCTATCTGTCGACCGCGCCGTCACTGTTCGAGCCGGCGGTCAAGGGGCTGGAGAGCGTCGGCCTCGCCGGCGAGACGGTGCGCATCGCGCTCGAAAAGCCGCTCGGCTACGACCTCGCCTCCAGCCGCGAGATCAACGACACCGTCGCCGCTGTCTTTCCGGAAGACCGGATCTTCCGCATCGATCACTATCTCGGCAAGGAGACGGTGCAGAACATCCTCGCCTTGCGCTTCGGCAATTCCTTCTTCGAGCCGGTGTGGAACGCGCAGGGGATCGATAACGTCCAGATCACCATCGCCGAGACCGTCGGGCTGGAAGATCGCGCCGGCTATTACGAGGGCGCGGGCGCGCTGCGCGACATGGTCGCCAACCATATGCTCCAGCTCGTCGCGCTGATCGCGATGGAGCCGCCGGCGCTCTACGACGGCGCCGCGATCCGCGACGAGAAGGCCAAGGTGTTCCGGTCGCTGCGCAAGTTCACGCCGGAAGACGTGCCGTCCTGCACCGTCACCGGCCAGTATGAGGAAGGCGCGGTCAGCGGCAAGGTCGTCAAGGGCTATGACGACGAGCTTGGCTATGACAGCAACGTCGAGACCTTCGTCGCGATCAAGGCGCATATCGACAATTGGCGCTGGCAGGGCGTGCCCTTCTACCTGCGCACCGGCAAGCGCATGGCCAAGCGGCGCAGCGAGATCGCGATCCAGTTCAAGCCGGTGCCGCATTCGATGTTCTCGGGCCGCGGCGGCGTGCTCCAGCCGAATACGCTGGTGATCCGGTTGCAGCCGGAGGAATATGTCCAGCTGCTGGTGATGGCCAAGGAGCCGGGCCTCGACCGCGACGGCATCCGCCTGCGCGAAGTGCCGCTCAACCTCAGCATGGACGCCGAATTCGCCGGATCGCGGCGGCGCATCGCCTATGAGCGGCTGCTGCTCGACCTGATCGAGGGCGACCAGACGCTGTTCGTCCGCCGCGACGAGGTCGAGGCACAGTGGACGTGGATCGATTCGATCCGCGCCGGCTGGGACGCCAATCAGACCAAGCCCAAACACTATGCCGCCGGCACCTGGGGCCCCGCCGGCGCGATCGCGCTGACCGAGCGCGACGGCGTGACCTGGCAGGACGACTGAGGCTTTAGCCGCCCTCCCGGCCCAATCGTCACCCCGGCCCCGTTCCGGGTGCACCCTGCGGCGGGGCGAAAGGCATGCGGCCCAAGCCTTGCCCTCTGCGGATGGGTGGACCGCAGAACACGTCCGGGATGACGGACCATGAACCCCATCCCGCCGCCCATACGTATGCGCGGCCCCTTACCTTGCGTGGCCGTCCGGTCTATCGGAGCGGCACGCCGACCGAACGAAAGCAGAGACATGACCGAGATCGAATGGTGGGAGTATGACGATGCGGCGGAAATGGCCGCCGCCGTCGCCGGGGATATCCAGTTCATCATCGAAGCGGCGATCGACGCGCGCGGTGCGGCGGTGATCGCGCTGCCGGGCGGCAAGACGCCGATCCCGATCTACGGTCATCTCGCCAAGGCGAAGATCGACTGGAAGCGGGTGACGATCGTCCCCACCGACGAGCGCATCGTGCCGCTCGGCGACCCGCTGTCCAACGTGACGATGATCGGCAAGACCTTCATCCCCAAGGGCGCGCGCGTCATACCGATCGTGCCGCAGGCGACCGCCGACTATAAGTCCGCCGGCCGTTCGGCGGATGCGCTGATGCAGGACCTGCACTGGCCGCTCGACCTCTGCCTGCTCGGCGTCGGCGGCGACGGCCATACCGCCTCGATCTTCCCCGGTCCCGATTTCGACGAGGCGTTGGCCGGCCCCAAGGAGCGCCGTGCCTTGGGCGTGATGCCCGATCCGCTCCCCGCCGAAGCGCCGGTGCCGCGCGTCACGCTGTCGCGCGAGGGCATCGTCACCGCGCGCGCGCTGATGATCGCGGTGACCGGACAGGCCAAGCGCGACGTGATCGAAACGGCGATCAAACAGGGTCCGTCGTCCGCCTATCCGATCGGCCGCGTCCTCGCCGACGCTGAGCTGCCCGTCGACATCCACTGGGCGCCGTAACCGCCGCCCGGTCGCCCCTCCCCAGGATCCGCGTCATGAACCCCGAAGTCCTCGCCGTCACCGATCGCATCATCGAACGATCGCGCGAGCGCCGCAGCGCCTATCTGGCGCTGATCGAGCGCGAGCGCGAGACGGGCGCCCGCCGCCCGCAGCTCGGCTGCGCCAATCTCGCCCATGCCTATGCCGGCACCGAGGAGGATCGCGACACGCTGCGCGCCGGCAGCGGCATGAACATCGGCATCGTCACCGCCTATAACGACATGCTGAGCGCGCATGCCGTCTATTACCGCTATCCCGAACTCATGAAGGTCTGGGCGCGCGAGGTCGGCGCGACCGCGCAGGTGGCGGGGGCGACCCCGGCGATGTGCGACGGCGTGACGCAGGGCTATGCCGGCATGGAGCTGTCGCTGTTCAGCCGCGACACGATCGCGCTCGCCACCGCGGTCGCGCTCAGCCACGGCACGTTCGAGGGTGCCGCGCTGCTCGGCATCTGCGACAAGATCGTGCCGGGGCTGCTGATGGGCGCGTTGCGCTTCGGCCATCTGCCGATGGTGCTGATCCCCGGCGGCCCGATGCCCTCCGGCCTGCCCAACAAGGCCAAGGCGGCGGTGCGCGAGGCCTATGCCGAGGGCAAGGCCGGGCGTGAGGAGCTGCTCGACGCCGAGATACAGGCCTATCACGGCAAGGGCACCTGCACCTTCTACGGCACTGCCAACACCAATCAGATGATGATGGAGGTGATGGGCCTGCACATGCCGGGCGCCGCCTTCGTCAATCCCGGCACCAAGTTGCGCCAGGAGCTGACCCGCGCCGCGGTGCACCGGCTCGCGGGCATCGGCTGGCGCGGCGACGATTACCGGCCGCTCGGCCATTGCGTCGACGAGCGCGCGATCGTCAATGCGGCGGTCGGCCTGCTCGCCACCGGCGGCTCGACCAACCATCTGCTCCACGTGCCGGCGATCGCCCGCGCGGCGGGGATCGTCATCGACTGGGAGGATTTCGACCGGCTCAGCCGCGCGGTGCCGCTGATCGCGCGCGTCTATCCGAACGGTGCCGCCGACGTGAACGCTTTCGAGGCGGCGGGCGGCATGCCCTTCGTCGTGCGCGAATTGCTGGCGGCCGGCCTGCTGCATGGCGACATCACCACGGTCAGCGGCGACAGCCTCGCCGCTTATGCCGAAAAGCCGGTGATCGTCGACGAGGCACTCAGCTGGCAGCCGGTCGGCGACAGCGGCGACACGACGATCCTGCGCCCGGTCGGCGAAGCCTTCTCGCCGGATGGCGGGATGCGCATCCTCGCCGGCAACATCGGCCGCGCCTGCATCAAGGTCTCCGCGGTCGATCGCGACCGCTGGGTGATCGAGGCGCCGGCGCGCGTCTTCCACGACCAGCTCGACGTGCTCGAGGCGTTCAAGCGCGGTGAGCTCGAGCAGGATATGGTCGTCGTCGTCCGCTTCCAGGGCCCGCGCGCCAACGGCATGCCCGAGCTGCACAAGCTGACCCCGCCGCTCGGCGTCTTGCAGAACCGCGGCTTCAAGGTGGCGCTGGTCACCGACGGCCGCATGTCGGGGGCGAGCGGCAAGGTGCCCTGCGCGATCCATTGCTCGCCCGAGGCGCTCGGCCAAGGCGCGATCGGCAAGATCCGCGACGGCGACATCATCCGTGTCGATGCGCTCAACGGCACGCTCGATGCGCTGGTCGACCCCGCCGAATGGCTGGCGCGCCCGCTGTGCGACGCACCCGGCGCGGCAAGCGGCACCGGGCGTGAATTGTTCGCGATGTTCCGCGGGCTCGCCGACGAGGCCGAAAAGGGCGCATCCGGCATGCTCGCCGCGGCAGGATTGTAACGACCGTGCTCCTGCGGAAGCGGGAGCCCAGAGTCGCGGGCACACCGCCCGCCTACCCTGGGTTCCTGCCTTCGCAGCAACACACATAGGATGATCAGGAGAGAAGACCCATGCAGCTCGTCAGCGTCGATATCGGCGGCACCCACGCCCGCTTCGCGATCGCGGAGGTCGAGGACGGCCGGGTCGTCTCGCTCGGCGAGCCGGTGACGCTCAAGACAGCGGAGCACGCCAGCCTGCAGACCGCGTGGCAGGCGTTCGCCGCGCGCCACGGTACGCCGCTGCCGCGCGCCGCGGCGATCTCCGTCGCCTCGCCGATCACCGGCGACATCATCCGCCTGACCAACAATCCCTGGGTGATCCGCCCGTCGCTGATCCCCGAGCGGCTCGGCGCCGACATCTACACCGTCATCAACGATTTCGGAGCGGTCGGCCATGCCGTCGCGCAATTGCCCGATGCCGATTTCGAACATCTCTGCGGCCCCGACCGCCCGCTCCCCACGGAGGGCGTGACGACCGTCTGCGGTCCCGGCACCGGGCTCGGCGTCGCGCAGGTCTACAAGGCGAAGGGCGTCTATCACGTCCTGCCGACCGAAGGCGGCCATGTCGATTACGCGCCGCTCGACGGCATCGAGGATGCGGTCGTCAAGCGGCTGCGCCGTACCTATACGCGCGTGTCGGCGGAGCGGATCTGCTCGGGACCGGGCATCGTCGCCTTGTACGAGACGCTCGCCGAGCTCGAAGGCCGGCCGGTGCCGAGCCGCGACGACAAGACGATCTGGACCGAGGCGCTCGACGGCACTGATTCGATCGCGCTCGCCGCGCTCGATCGCTTCTGCCTCGCGCTCGGCGCGGTCGCGGGCGATCTCGCATTGGCGCAGGGGGCCAAGGCAGTGGTGATCGCCGGCGGGCTCGGCCTGCGCATCAAGGACAAATTGATCCGCTCCGGCTTTGATCAGCGCTTCGTCGCCAAGGGCCGGTTCCAGAACATGATGGCGGGCATCCCCGTCAAGCTCATCACCCATCCGCAGCCCGGCCTGTTCGGCGCCGCTGCGGCCTTCGCCCAAGACCACGCATAAAAGGCCCTCGCGTCATGACCGATATCGCCACCATCATGCAGACCAGCGCCGTCATCCCGGTGCTGGTGATCGACGACGCCGCCACCGCTCGTCCGCTCGCCGAGGCGCTCGTCGCCGGTGGGCTCAGGGTGCTCGAAGTCACGCTGCGCACCGGCGCGGCGATGGAGGCGATCGCCGAGATGAAGCGCGTGCCGGGCGCGATCGTCGGCGCCGGCACGGTGGTGAACGCGGCGCAGGCGCGGCAGGTGATCGACGCCGGCTGCGAATTCATCGTCTCGCCGGGCCTGACCGAGCGGCTCGCCACGCCGATCCTCGACGCCGGCGTCGCCTATCTGCCCGGTACCGCCACCGCGGGTGACATCATGCGCGGCCTCGACCTCGGCCTGACGCATTTCAAGTTCTTCCCGGCGGAGACCTCGGGCGGCCTGAAGGCGCTGAAAGCGCTCGCCGCCCCCTTCTATCAATGCCGCTTCTGCCCGACCGGCGGCATCACCGAGGCGAGCGCACCCGACTGGCTCGCCTTCGATCCGGTGCTGTGCGTCGGCGGCAGCTGGGTCACCGGCGGCACGATGGCAGAGGTCGAGGCCAAGGCCCGCGCCGCCAGCGCGCTCAAGCGCTGATCGTACGCGGCGGCGGTCATGCCGCCGCCGCGACCAGCCACTGGCGGAACGCCGCCATCGCCAGCCCCGGCTTGCGCGACAGCAGATGCGTCAGCCAATAGCGCCCCGCGTCGATCTCGAGACCGAACGGCTGGACGAGCTGTTCGGCGGCGAGTTCACGCAGGAACATCGCGCGGGGGGCGAGCGCGACGCCCAGTCCCGCCATCGCCGCGCCGGCCATCACCGCGGAACTGTCGAACATCGGCCCGCGCAACGCTGGCGCCGCCAGTTCCGCGGCGGCAAACCAGCTTTCCCATTCGCTGACCCGATAGGAGCGCAGCAGCCGCTCGCGCGCCAGATCGCCGGGCGCCTGCAAGCGCGCGGCGATCCTCGGTGCACAGAGCGGGGTCAGCGGCGCGGCGAGCAACGGCTCCGCCTGCGTCCCGTGCCACGCGCCGTCGCCGAAGCGGATCGCGCCGTCGAGCCCCTCCCCCGCCAGGTCGACGCGATTGTTGTTGATCGACAGGCGGACGTCGATGTGGGGGTGACGCGCGGCGAAATCATCGAGCCGGGGCAACAGCCAGCCGGTCGCGAAGGTGCCGACGACGCCGAGCGCCAGCGTATATTGGAAGCGCCCGCCGGCGAACTGGTCGAGCGTCGCGCCGATCCGGTCGAACGTCTCGGCGAGCACCGGCACCAGCGCCTGCCCGTCGTCGGTCAGCGCCAGCCCGCGCGGCAGGCGGCGGAACAGCCGCGTCCCCAGACGGAGCTCCAACGCCGCGACCTGATGGCTCACCGCGCCCTGGCTGACGCACAATTCGATCCCCGCGCGGGTGAAGTTGAGGTGCCGCGCGGAGGCCTCGAAGGCGCGCAGGGCGTTAAGCGGGAGCTGGGCGCGATCCATGTCGTCATGAATAATGCTCATGGCTCGCGCGAGGGAAGATGCTTTGTACGGCCCCGGCGCGACGGGCATGCGATGGCCAAAGGAGACGCCCGAATGATCGCCAGCCTGCTCGCCGCCTTGCTCACCCCGCAGACAGCCGCGCCGGTCGACGATCCGCTGACCCGCCCGATCGCGTCGGATCATGCCGCTGAATGGCTCGCGCCCCGACCGCCGGTGCGCGTCTTCGGGAAAAGCTATCTGGTCGGCTTCGGCGGGCTCAACGTCGCGCTGATCGATACCGGCGAGGGGCTGATCCTGATCGACGGGGCGCTGCCGCAGGCGGCCGATGCGATCCTCGCCAATGTCAGAAGGCTCGGCTTCGACCCGCGCGACATCCGCTATATCCTCAGCACCGAACCGCATTTCGATCATGCCGGCGGCCTTGCCGCGCTCGTCCGGGCGACCGGCGCGACGGTCATCGCCAGTGCGCGGGGCGCCGAGGGGCTGCGCAGCGGCCGCTCGCCGCCGACGATCCACAGCGCGGCTATGACAGCCGCTTCCCCGCCGTCGCCGCCGTCCGGGTGATCCGCGACGGCGAACGGGTGACGCTCGGCGATACCGCGGTCACCGCGCATGCGACGCCGGGGCATACGATGGGCAGCATGAGCTGGAGCTGGCGCGCCTGCCAGGCGATGACGTGCAAGGCGATCGTCTTCGCGGCGAGCCTCAACCCGGTATCGAGCGACGGCTATCGCTACACCGCCGCGGCGAGCCGTCCGATCGTCGCGGGCTTCCGCCACAGTTACCGGGTGATGCAATCGCTGCCCTGCGATCTGCTGATCACCGCCCACGCCGATCAGGACGGCGCCACCGACCGGTTCCGCACCGCACCCGGCGCCTGCCGCGCGCTCGCCGCATCGTCCCGGACGAAATTGGCGGCACGGCTGCGGGCGGATGGTCCGGCGCGCTGACCGTTACATCTCGCCGCGCTGACGGCGGATCGCATACCATTTCTGCACATTGGCGTTATGCTGTGCGAGCGTGTCGGCGAAGACGTGACCGCCGGTACCGTCCGCGACGAAATAGAGCGCGTTGGTCGCCTGCGGATCGAGCACCGCATCGATCGACGCGCGGCCGGGATTGGCGATCGGGCCGATCGGCAATCCCGCCTCGGCATAGGTGTTATAGCCGTTCTTCGCCTGCAATTCGGACCGCAGGATGCGCCGGCCGAGCGGCCGCCCCTTGGTGATCGGATAGATCACCGTCGGGTCCGCCTGCAACGGCATGCCGCGCTTGAGCCGGTTGCCGTAGACCGCCGCGACCATGCGCCGCTCGGCCGGCTTGCCGGTTTCCTTCTCGACGATCGAGGCGAGGATGATCGCCTGCTCCGGCGTCGTCACCGCGATGCCCGGCTTGCGCTTCGCCCAGGCGGCGGCGAGATAATCGCGCATCGCCGTCTGCATCCGCGCGACGACGCTCGCCCGCGTGTCGCCGCGCTGGAAGGCATAGCTGTCGGGCAGCACCGACCCCTCCGCCGGCACCGCGACGTCGCCGGTGAGGCCGTCCGCCTTCATCAGCGCATCATGCACCAGCACCGACGGATAGCCCTCCGGCACCACCACCAGCCGCTGCAGCACCTTGCCGCCCTGTAGCATCTTGAGAATGTCGGCGGCGCTGGTGTGGGCGGGGATGCGATATTCGCCCGCCTTGATCGGCTCGCCCGAGCCGAACACGCGCGCGAGCAGGCGGAAGCGGCCGGCCGAGCGGATCGCCCCGGCTTTCTCCAGCGCGCGCGCCGCGCCGGCGAGGCTGCTGCCCTCCGCCACCTGCACGGTCAGCGTCCGCGGCGCCGGGCCGGCACCGCCCCAGCCCTGTACGACGAGGAACGCCGCGACCAGCGCGACGAGGCCGACCAGCAGACCGAGACAGCCGACCTTGCGCATCGGCTCAGATCGTCTTCATCACCAGCGAGGCGTTGGTGCCGCCGAAGCCGAACGAATTGTTGAGCACCGCCCGCACCTCCCGCTTGCGCGCGACATGGGGGACGAGATCGACGCCTTCCGCGCCCTCCGACGGATTGTCGAGGTTGAGCGTCGGCGGCACGATCTGGTCGCGCATCGCGAGGATGCAGAAGATGCTCTCCACCGCACCGGCGCCGCCGAGCAGATGCCCGATCGCCGACTTGGTCGAGCTCATCGACAGTCCGCCGATCGCATCGCCGAACAACCGCTTCACCGCGCCGAGCTCGATCATATCCGCCATCGTCGAGGTGCCGTGGGCGTTGATATAGTCGATATCCGACAGTGCGAGCCCCGATTTGCGGATCGCCATCTCCATCGACCGATAGGCGCCCGAGCCTTCGGGTTCCGGCGCGGTGACGTGGAAGGCGTCGCCCGACAGGCCGTAACCGACGACCTCGCAATAGATTTTCGCGCCGCGTGCCTTGGCGTGCTCATATTCCTCGAGCACGACGACGCCGGCGCCCTCGCCCATCACGAAACCGTCGCGGTCGCGGTCATAGGGACGGCTCGCCTGTTCGGGGCGATCGTTGAAGCTGGTGTTGAGCGCGCGCGCCGCGGCGAAGCCGGCAATGCCGATCGGGCAGACGGTGCTTTCCGATCCGCCGGCAAGCATCACGTCGGCATCGTCGAGCGCGATCATCCGCGCCGCGTCGCCGATCGAATGCGCGCCGGTCGAACAGGCGGTCACCACCGCGTGGTTCGGCCCCATCAACCCGTATTTGATCGAGACCTGACCCGAGATCAGGTTGATCAGCCGGCCATGGACGAAATGCGGGCTGACCCGCTTCGGTCCCTTTTCGGCGAGGACGAGCGATTCGCTTTCGATCCCCGGCAGGCCGCCGATGCCCGAACCGATCGAACAGCCGGCGCGGAACCGCTCCGCCTCGCTCATCTCGGTCAGGCCGGCATCCTCGAGCGCCTGCCCGGCGGCATCGATGCCGTAGACGATGAAGGGATCGACCTGACGCTGGACCTTGTGATCGACGCGCTTGTCGGGATCGAAGCCATAAGGATGATCCGCCGGCTTCACCTCGCAGGCGATCGTGCATTTCTGGTCGGAGGCGTCGAAGCGCGTGATCGGCCCCGCGCCCGACTTGCCCGCGATCAGGTTCGCCCAGGCGGTCTCGACGTCCGCGCCAAGCGGAGTGACCAGCCCCAGACCGGTTACGACAACGCGCCGCATACCCTTACTCCATTCCATCTCACACGACGCCACCCGACGGGGCGGGCGGCTCTTACGAAAAACGGCCCCCCGCCCACATAATCGGGGACGGGGAGCCGTTCAAATCCGGCCCTCAGCGGGCGCGGGCAAGCCGAAGGCTCAGCCCTTGTGCTCGTCGATATAGGTGATCGCGTCCTTGACGGTCGTGATCTTCTCGGCGGCATCGTCGGGGATCTCGACCCCGAATTCCTCCTCGAACGCCATGACGAGCTCGACGATGTCGAGGCTGTCGGCGCCCAGGTCGTCGATGAAGCTCGCGTCCTCGGTCACCTTGTCGGCTTCGACGCCGAGATGCTCGACGACGATCTTCTTCACGCGGTCGGCGGTCTCGCTCATGGTATAGTCCCTCTTCGCTTTGGGGGTGTTTCGTTTCTCCCGAACGCCCGTAGAACGCAGGCGTGCGGGTGGCAAGCGTCTGTTAAGGTCGATCGATCCGGATCGAGCCGCAACCCGGTCAGATCATGGCCATACCGCCGTTGACGTGCAAGGTCTGGCCGGTGACGTATCCGGCCTCGCGGCTGGCGAGATAGACCACCGCGGCGGCGATGTCCCCGCCATTGCCGAGGTCGCCCGCCGGGATCCGGCCGAGCAGCGCGGTCTTCTGCGCCTCGGGCAGCGCGTCGGTCATCGCCGAGCGGATGAAGCCGGGGGCGACGCAATTGACGGTGATGTTGCGGCTGGCGAGCTCCTGCGCGAGCGCCTTGGACATGCCGACCAGCCCCGCCTTCGACGCGGCATAATTCGCCTGGCCCGGATTGCCGGTCTGCCCGACCACCGAGGTGATCGAGACGACGCGGCCGAACCGCTGCTTCATCATCGGCTTGGCGGAGGCGCGGATCAGCCGGAAGGCGGCTTCGAGGTTGACGCGGATCACCTGATCCCATTCCTCGTCCTTCATCCGCATCGCCAGATTGTCGCGGGTGACGCCGGCATTGTTGACGAGGATGTCGATCCGCCCGCCCAGCGCGGCGACCGCCTGCGGCACCAGAGCATCGACCGCGGCGGCGTCCGACAGATCGCACGGCACCGCGACGTGATCGCCGCCCAGCCCGGCGCGAAACGCCTCCAGCTTGTCGGCATTCGACCCCGACACCGCCAGCCGCGCCCCCTGCCCCGCCAGCGCCTTGGCAATCGCCGAGCCGATTCCGCCCGACGCGCCCGTCACCAATGCGGTCATACCTGTGAGATCGAACATGTCCTATCCTTGTTGGTTCACGCGAAGACGCGAAGACGCGGAGGGGGTGTGGCCGTTGACGATACGTCGCAGCCCCTCCTTGAGCGTCGCACCTCCGAAATTGATAAGCAGCCCGAGGGGCTGCTTGGTAAGTCTTAGATAAGTGAGCAGTTGCTTCGCATGAGCGGCGTTCAACCGCTCGACTGACTTGATTTCAACGAGCAGGGCACTGGCGATGACCAGATCGATCCGGAAAGCGGCCTCGAACCATAGCTCCTCGAATTCGAACGACACCGGAACCTGCCGGCGGACGTCATAGCCGAGCTTGGTGAGCTTGGCCGCCAACACGGTTTCGTAGACGCTTTCCAGCAGGCCTGGCCCTAACTCACGGTGAAGTCGCAAAGAAACGTCGATGACGTCCGAAGCAGCCGCCTCGAGCTCCACCATCTTCGCGTCGTCGCGTCTTCGCGTGAACATTACACCCGTTTAAGGAAATCCTCGATGTCGTCCATGGTGACGACGCTGATCGCCTCGACGTCGGGCGCGATGCGTTTGACCATGGGGGCGAGGACCTTGCCGCCGAATTCGACGAACTGCGTCACGCCGCTTTCGGCCATCGCCAGCACCGATTCGCGCCAGCGGACCATCCCCGTCACCTGGCGGACCAGCGCGGCGCGGATCGCGTCGGGGTCGGCGATCGGCGCGGCGTCGACGTTGGCATAGACCGGCACCAGCGGCGCGGCGATGCGCGCGTCGGCGAGCGCCACCTGCATCGCCTCGGCGGCGGGCTGCATCAGCGGGCAGTGGAAGGGCGCGGAGACCGGCAGCAGCACCGCGCGCTTGGCGCCGTGCTCCTTGGCGAGGGCGACCGCACGCTCGATCGCGGCGCGGTGGCCGGAGATCACCACCTGCGACGGATCATTGTCGTTGGCGACGGTACAGACCAGATTGCCGCCGCCCTCCGCCGCGACCGCCGCCACCGCAGCCTCCGCAATCGCCTGCGCCCTGGCGAGATCGGCGCCGAGCAGCGCCGCCATCGCGCCCTCGCCGACCGGCACCGCCGCCTGCATCGCCTGACCGCGCAGCCGCAGCAGCCGCGCGGTGGTGGCGAGATCGATCGCCCCCGCCGCGCACAGCGCGCCATATTCGCCGAGGCTGTGGCCGGCGACGTAATCGGCCGTGTCGGCGAGGCGGAGGCCGCCCTCGCGCTCGGCGACGCGCAACGTCGCGATCGCATTGGCCATGATCGCCGGCTGCGCATTGGCGGTGAGCTGGAGCTCCTCCGCCGGGCCGTCGGTCATCAGCCGGAAGAGGTTCTGGCCGAGCGCCTCGTCGACCTCGCCGAACACCTCGCGCGCGACCGCGCTCGCCTCGGCCAGCGCCTTGCCCATGCCGACCGCCTGGCTGCCCTGGCCGGGGAAGATGAATGCCCGCATCGTGCCACTCCCTTGATTGCAGGAGCGCGCCACTAGGGCCGCTGCGGCCCCCACGCAACCTGAACGAACCCATTGGAGTTGCGACACCCTGCGACCGTTTTGGCGGATCGGTGGGAGAGGTTTGCGACAGGTCGCACCCATCTTCTGTCGTGACGCCGGCGACGGCGCCGGTTTTGACAATGGGAGTGTTGAACATGAAGAAGCTGTTGATGAGCGCCATCGCCGCCACGTTGGTCGCCAGCCCGATGGCGGTCGCCGCCGCCGATGCGGCGCCGGTCCAGCGCGAGCGCACCGTCACCACCGTCAAGGAGCGCCCCAACGGCCGCACCGTCGTGACGCAGCGCACCACCGTCCGCAACACCGGCCCGCAGGCATGGCGCGTCGGCCAGCGCTTCGATCGCCGCCATGCGACCAACTATCGCGTCGTCCGCGACTATCGCACCTATCGCCTCGCCGCGCCGGGCCGCGGGCAATATTGGGCGCGCTCGGGCAATGACGCGATCCTGGTCCGCAACAACGGCACGATCGTCCGGGTGATCCAGCGCTCGTTCCGCTGAACCGGGTGACGCGCTTGCTTTTTGAGGCAGGTCGCGTATGAGAATGCCAACCGGGGTGGGGAGCCAGTCTCTCCGCCCCGGTTTTTACGTGGACGAAGACAGCCGGAGGGGCGTCGCATGGGGCGGCGTCAGCGATCGGCCAACGAAGGACAAGGCATGGCTCTGTACGAGCACACGTTCCTTGCGCGCCAGGATCTGGCACAGGCGCAGGTGGACGCGCTGGCGGAAACCGCCACCAAGATCATCGAAGACAATGGCGGCAAGGTCGTCAAGACCGAGACCTGGGGCCTGCGCAGCCTCGCGTATCGCATCGCCAAGAACCGCAAGGCGCATTACGTCATGCTCGAGATCGACGCCCCCGGCCATGTCGTGGCCGAGCTGGAGCGCCAGACGCAGATCAACGAAGACGTCATCCGCTACATGACCGTCAAGGTCGACACGCTGGAAGACGGCCCGACCGTGATGATGCGCAAGCAGGAGCGTGACCGTGAGCGTCGCGGCGATCGCGAGGGCGGCCGTGATGGCGCGCCGCGCGGCGACCGTGGCGATCGTGCTCCCCGTCGTGACCGTGAAGAGGAGGCCGCATAATGGCGCGTCCGTTTTTCCGCCGCCGCAAGTCGTGCCCGTTCAGCGCCAAGGATGCGCCGCGGATCGACTATAAGGACGTCCGCCTGCTGCAGGGCTTCGTGTCCGAGCGTGGCAAGATCGTCCCGTCGCGCATCACCTCGGTGAGCGCCAAGAAGCAGCGCGAGCTCGCCCAGGCGATCAAGCGTGCCCGTCACCTGGGCCTGCTGCCCTACGTCGTTAAGTAAGGAGTCCGATCAATGGACGTCATTCTGCTTGAGCGCGTCGAGAAGCTCGGCGCCATCGGCGACGTGGTGAAGGTCAAGGACGGTTTCGCCCGTAACTTCCTGCTGCCGAACAAGAAGGCGCTGCGCGCCAACGAAGCCAACCGCAAGGTGTTCGAGGCGAACCGCGCCCGCATCGAGAGCGAGAACGCCAACCGTCGCGGCGAAGCCGAGAAGGAAGCGGTCTCGTTCAAGGACGCGTCGGTCACGCTGATCCGTCAGGCGTCGAACACCGGCCAGCTATACGGTTCGGTCGCGGTCCGCGATCTGGTCGAGGCGCTGGTCGCCGACGGCCACAAGGTGACCAAGGCGCAGGTCGTGCTCGACAAGCCGATCAAGTCGATCGGCCTGTACGACGTGCGCGTCGCGCTCCATCCGGAAGTCACCGTGGCGGTCAAGGTCAATGTCGCGCGCTCGCCCGAAGAGGCCGAGATGCAGGCATCGGGCGTCGACGTCATGTCGTCGATGTTCGAGCGTGACGAAGCCGGCTTCACCGAGGATTACGATCCCAACGCCGAGCCGGGCGCGACCGCCGAGTCGCCCGCCCGTGCCGACGAGGCGCCGGCGCAGGGCTGATCGCCCTTCGTCAGTCCCATCGAGAAGGCCGTCCGGAGCGATCCGGGCGGCCTTTTTCATGTCCGTGACGGGCGAAGCTGATCTCGATCACGATCGGATTAACGAGGCAGAAACATTGCGTCCATAATGGATGTGACCATGCCAGCGCAATTCAACATCGCCGTCGAACCCGCTCGTCACCTCCTGACGCTGACCTGCGCGGGCTTCTACCTGACCGAGGATGTCGCCGCGTTACGCGCCGCCTGTGAAGAGGCGTGCGGACAGCTCCCTGCCGCACCCCACGGTCATCTGATCCTGATCGACGCGTCGGGCATGCGCATCCAGACGCGCGAGGTGGTCGACGCCTTTACCGGGATCGTCCGCGATCCGCGGTTGCGCAGCCGGCGGCTCGCCTTCGTCGTCAACCATTCGCTCGCCCGTCAGCAGATCCTGCGCCTGCCCGAACCGGGTCGCGCCAACGTCGCCTTCTTCGACGATCGCCCCGCCGCCGAGGCCTGGCTGTTCGAAGATGCGGTCAGCGGCGCCCGAACAGTCGCTCGATATCGCCATGCGCCAGCTTCACCCATGTCGGCCGGCCATGATTGCACTGCCCCGAATGCGGCGTAGCCTCCATCTCGCGGAGCAGCGCGTTCATCTCGGCGACGCCGAGGATGCGGCCGGCGCGCACCGAACCGTGGCAGGCCATCGTCCCCGCCACCGCATCGAGCCGCTCGCGCAGCGACAGCGCCGAATCGAACGCGGCGAGCTCATCGGCCAGATCGGTGACCAGCCCGGTCGGGTCGGCCTGGCCGAGCAGCGCCGGCGTCGCACGGACCAGCATCGCGCTCGGCCCGAATCGCTCGAGGTCGAGGCCGAGTTCGGCGAGCTCGCCGATCCGCGCGGTCAGCCGGTCGCAGGCCGGCTCATCGAGTTCGACCACCTCGGGGATCAGCAACGCCTGCGCCGCGATGCGGCCGCCGGCGAGCGCGGCGCGCATCCGTTCGAGCACGAGGCGTTCGTGCGCGGCATGCTGATCGACCAGCACCAGCCCGTCTTCCGCCTCCGCGACGATATAGGTCTTGGCGACCTGCCCGCGCGCGACGCCGAGCGGATGCGACACCGTCTCGGGCGGGGGCGCCCAGGCGGGCTCGGCGCGGGCGGCGGGCGGCGCGGTGAAGAAGGTCGGCCGATAGTCGCGGACGCCCTGCCCCAGCCCCGCCAGCGCCGGGGCCGGATTGGCGGCGAAGGCCGCCTCATCCGGTCGGACGGCGTCGGCCGGGCCGGCGGGCTGGCCGGTATGCCACATCTGCAACGCCGTCTCGGCCGGCCGCTGCACGCTGCGATGCCCGGCGGCATCGAGCGCGCGGCGCAGGCCGGAGACGATCAGGCCGCGCACCAGCGCCGGGTCGCGGAAGCGGACCTCGGTCTTGGCGGGGTGGACGTTGACGTCGACTTCGCTCGCCGGCACGTCGAGGAACAGCGCGACCACCGCATGGCGGTCACGCGGCAGCATCTCGGCATAGGCGCCGCGGATCGCCCCCATCAGCAACCGGTCGCGCACCGGGCGGCCGTTGACGAACAGATATTGATGGTCGGCGACGCCGCGATTGTAGGTCGGGATGCTCGCCACCCCGCCGAGCACCAGCGCCCCCGCCTCGGTCGGCCGTTCGAGATCGACCGGCACCGCATTGTCGGCGAGCGCGCGATCGGTCAGCGCGGCGACGCGCGCCGGCCGTTCCTCGGCGAGCGTCACGGCCAGCGCGCGGCGGCCGTCATGTTCGAGCGTGAAGGCGATGTCGCACCGCGCCATCGCCAGCCGCCGCACCGCATCGAGGCAGGCGGCATATTCCGCGCGCGGCGAGCGCAGGAACTTGCGCCGCGCCGGCACCCGGGCGAACAGCCCCTCGACGATCACCCGCGTCCCCGGCGGCAGCGCGGCCGGCCCTTCGCGGACGAGCACGCCATTGTCGACGGTGCGCGCCCAGCCCTCCGCGCCGGCGATTCGACTCTCGATCGTCAGCCGCGCGACGCTGGCGATCGACGGCAGCGCCTCGCCGCGGAAGCCGAGCGTCGCCACCCGATCGATCGCGCCATCGTCGCCGAGCAGGCTGTCGGGAAGTTTCGACGTCGCATGCCGTTCGAGCGCCAGCGCCATGTCGGACGGCGTCATGCCGCAGCCGTCGTCGGCGACGTCGATGCGCGAAAGTCCGCCCTCGGAAAGACTTATCGCGATCCGTGTGGCGCCGGCGTCGATCGCGTTCTCGACCAGTTCCTTCAACGCGCTGGCGGGCCTTTCCACCACTTCACCGGCAGCAATTCGATTGACGAGATGTTCGGGCAGACGGCGTATTGACACCGCGCATCCTCTATACCAAGCGACGGCCTCCCGCGAGCCCTTCTGCTGAACGTGATGAACACTGTGACCACACGGTCGGCGGCGGGTCTCATGAAACCCTGTGTCTCGAACACGCGTCCCGCATACGGAACCTAGCGCCCGATGGCCTTACCCCGCTTCTTCAAATTCATGTCGCATGACATGGCGATCGACCTCGGCACCGCCAACACGTTGGTCTATGTCCGGGGTCGCGGCATCGTGCTCAACGAGCCGTCCGTCGTCGCGGTGGAGACGATCAACGGCGTGCGCCGGGTCAAGGCGGTCGGCGACGACGCCAAGCTGATGATGGGCAAGACGCCGGGGTCGATCGAGGCGATCCGTCCGTTGCGCGACGGCGTCATCGCCGACATCGACGTCGCGGAAGAGATGATCAAGCATTTCATCCGCAAGGTGCACGGCCCGCGCAAGTTCGCGCGCTGGCCGGAGATCGTGATCTGCGTGCCGTCGGGTTCGACCAAGGTCGAACGCCGCGCGATCCGCGACGCCGCCTCCAACGCCGGCGCCAGCCAGGTCTATCTGATCGAGGAGCCGATGGCGGCGGCGATCGGCGCCGACATGCCCGTCACCGAGCCGATCGGCAGTATGGTCGTCGACATCGGCGGCGGCACCACCGAAGTCGCGGTGCTGTCACTGCGCGGCCTCGCCTATACCACCAGCGTCCGCGTCGGCGGCGACAAGATGGACGAGGCGATCGTCAGCTACGTCCGCCGCAACCACAATCTGCTGATCGGTGAATCGACCGCCGAGCGGATCAAGCAGGAGGTCGGCATCGCCCGCCCCCCCGCCGACGGCATCGGCAAGATCATCTTCGTCAAGGGCCGCGACCTCGTCAACGGCGTGCCCAAGGAGATCCAGATCAACCAGGGCCAGATCGCCGAGGCACTGAGCGAGCCGGTCGCGACGATCGTCGAGGGCGTGCGCGTCGCGCTGGAGAATACCGCGCCCGAACTCGCCGCCGACATCGTCGACCAGGGCATCGTGCTGACCGGCGGCGGCGCGCTGCTCGAAGGGCTCGACGAGGTGCTGCGCGACGAGACCGGCCTGCCGGTCACCGTCGCCGAGGATCCGCTGACCTGCGTCGCGCTCGGCACCGGGCGCGCGCTGGAGGATCCGATGTTCCGCGGCGTGCTCCAGACCGGCTGATACAGACTTAGTTTCCACACGAGACGGGGGGATTTCGGCGCATGGCGCCTGCCCGCGACCGTCGCACGGGTTTCTCGCGGCGACGGCAGTATTCGGCGTTCTTCGGCTACGTGCTCGCGGTGGCGGGCGCGGTGGTCGGCGCCGCTTTGCTCGCCGCCTCGATCTTCAATCCGCCGGCGTTCAGCACCGCGCGGATGGCCGTGGCGAGCGTCACCGCCCCCGTCGCCAGCCTGCTCGACAGCGGGACGGATGCGATCGCCTCCGTGCCGCAGGCGATCGGCACCTGGATCAACGTCCATGGCGAGAATGCGGCATTGCGCGCCGAACTGAAGCGCCACGACGCCTTGCTCAGCAAGGCGCGGGTCATCGCCTATGACAATCGCCGGCTGCGCGGCCTGCTGCGGGTGCGCGACCGCACGCCGGAGCCGGTGCTCACCGCCCGGCTGGTCGCCTCGACCGCGTCGAGCGGCCGCCGCTTCGCCCTGCTCAACGCCGGCCGCGTCCAGGGCGTGACGCCGGGCATGCCGGTGCTGGGACCGGAGGGGCTGGTCGGCCGGGTGCTCGAATCCGGGCCGATCGCGGCGCGGGTGCTGCTGATCACCGATCCCGAAAGCCTCGTGCCGGTGCGGCGGACGCGCGACGGCCTGCCCGCGATCGCGGCGGGGCGCGGCGACGGCCGGGTCGACATCCGCTCGGTCGGCGCGGCCAACGTGCGCTTCGCGCCCGGCGACATGTTCGTCAGCTCGGGGATCGGCGGTCTCTACGCACCCGGCGTGCCCGTAGCGCGGGTCGAGCGCGCGGGGTCGGACAGCGTCGTCGCCACCCCCTATGCGCCGCCCGACGCGGTCGATTTCGTCATCGTCGAACGGCCGTTCATGCCGATGCCGCCGCCGCTGCCGCCCCGTGCCGGGCCGGCGGTCAGTCCCGCTGCGCCAGCGCGCTAAGCGAACAGCGAAGCGTCGCCATGTCCCGCAACACGATCGACTATCGGCCGTTCGAACTGCCGCTGCCGCCCGGCCGGGCGCGCGCGCTGCCATGGATCAGCGTCATCGCCGCCTCGGCCGTCACCTCGATCCTGCCCGTCGTCGCCAGCCTCGCGCTGATGCCGCCGCTCGGGCTGCTGCTGCTGCTCACCTGGCGGCTGCTCGCCCGGTTCGCGCTGCGGCCATGGGCGGCGGCGCCGCTCGGGCTGTTCGACGATCTGGTCAGCGGCCAGCCGCTCGGCTCGTCGGTGCTGCTCTGGTCCTTGTGCTTTATCGCCATCGACCTGATCGAACAGCGTCTGGTGTTCCGCGATTTCTGGCAGGACTGGCTGATCGCCACCGGCGCCATCGCCTTTTGCCTGACCGTCGGCCGCTGGATCGCACTGCCTCTCGGCGCGCACGTCGATCCCGTGCTATTGGCGCAGATCGTGATTACGGTAATGCTTTTCCCCCTCGCCGTCCGCGCCGTCGCCTGGATCGACCGCCGCCGCGGAGATGCGGCATGATGCGCCGCTCGCCCAAGATGGTCACCGAGGCGATGCAGACGTACAGCTTCTCGCGTCGCGCCTGGTTGCTCGGCACCGCGCAGGCCGGCGTCGGGCTGCTGCTCGCCGGGCGGATGGGCTGGCTGGCGATCGCGCAGAACGAGAAGTACAATCTTCTCGCCGAGAGCAATCGCGTCAATCTGACGATGATCCCGCCGCGCCGCGGCTGGATCGTCGATCGCCACGGCGCGCCGATCGCCAACAACCGCACGGATTTCCGCATCGACATCATCCCCGACCGGCTCGAGGGCGGCGACGCCGGACGCGACCGCGTGCTGGCGCTGCTCGCCCGGCTGCTCGACCTCACCCCCGACGACGTCGAGCGGATCCGGATCGACCTCGACGGCGCCGCCGGTTTCCAGCCGGTGCAGGTCGCCGAGAACATCAGCTGGGACCGGTTCGCCGCGATCAGCCTGCGCCAGCCCGAATTGCCCGGCGTCGCGCCGACGCGCGGCTTCGCGCGCGCCTATCCGGCGGGTGCCGCGGTCGCCCACCTCACCGGCTATGTCGGCGCGGCCAATGCCGAACAGTTCAAGAAGACGCACGACCCGCTGCTCGTCACGCCGGGCTTCAAGCTCGGCAAGGACGGGCTGGAAAAGCAGCTCGAACCGCTGCTGCGCGGCGTCGCCGGGGCCAAGCGCGTCGAGGTGACCGCGCGCGGCAAGGTCGTCGCCGAGCTGCCGACCCGTGCCGACGTGCCGGGCAAGACGCAGCGGCTGACGATCGATGCCGGTCTGCAGGAATATGCGGCGCGCCGGCTCGGCACCAATTCGGGGTCGGCGGTGGTGCTCGACTGCCGGACGGGCGAGATGCTCGCGATGGTGTCGATGCCCGCCTACGACCCCAACAGCTTTTCGGACGGGATCAGCCATCTCGAATGGAAGATGCTGTCCGACGACGACCACGTGCCGCTGATGAACAAGGTGACGCAGGGCCTCTATCCGCCGGGATCGACGGTCAAGCCGATGAACGGCCTGGCGCTGCTTGCCGCCGGGGTGGGCGCGCACGACCGGATCGTCTGCTCGGGTGCGCTGCGCGTCGGCACCGGCATCTTCCACTGCCACAAGAAGGGCGGCCACGGTCCGCTCGACCTCAAGGGCGCGATCGAGCAGAGCTGCGATATCTATTTCTACGAGATGATCCGCCGCCAGGGCTATGACAAGATCGCGCCGGTGGCGCGGATGGTCGGGCTCGGCCAGAAGTTCGACCTGCCGCTGGCGACGCAGCGCTACGGCACCGTTCCCGATTCGGAATGGAAGCTGCGCAAGTACAAACATCCCTGGACCGTCGCCGATGGCCTCAACGCCTCGATCGGCCAGGGCTATGTGCTCGCCAATCCGTTGCAGCTCGCCGTGATGGCGGCGCGGATCGCGTCCGGGCGGGCGTTGCAGCCGAGCCTGCTCGCCAGTCACGTCCATCTCGACGCCCCGGCGCTGCCGGTCCCGTCCGAACATCTCGCGATCGTCCGTGACGCGATGTACGGTGTGATCAACCAGGGCGGCACCGGCGCGGCGGCGCGGCTGCTCGTCCCCGGGGTGGCGATCGCCGGCAAGACCGGCACCGCGCAGGTGCGCCGCATCACCATGGCGGAACGGCGCAGCACCGGCGTCATCAAGAACGGCCAATTGCCGTTCAAGATGCGCGACCACGCTTTGTTCGTCGGCTTCGCCCCGCACGACAATCCGCAATATGCGATCGCGGTGGTGCTCGAACACAATGGTCACACCGTCCGCAATCTCGATACGCCGATGATCGCGCGTGACATCATGACCTATCAGTTCGACCGCGACCGCGCGATGAAGGCGCTCGCCGATGTCGAGCCGACCTGGGGCGGCGACATCGGCACGCGGATGGCGGCGCAGGCCGCCGCCTATCGCGCCGCGCAATCGCCGCCGCCCGCCGCCAATGCGACCAAGACCGACGCGACCGTGCCGAGCGATTCGGACGCGGTCGAGGCGGCGACCGACCTCGCCAACCAGACCCAGGCGGCGATGGCACCAGTCGCCGTGACCGGCGACGCCGAACCCGCCGACGCCAGCGATCCGAGCGGACGGACTCAGCCATGACCCGCAGCCGCATCGTCCCCGACCCGATCGCCCGCCAGCCGTGGCGGATCATCGCATTGGTCGTCGCGATCGGTGCCTTCGGCCAGATCGTCCTCTATTCCGCCGCCGGCGGCTCGCTCCAGCCCTGGGCGCTGTCGCAGGGCATCCGCTTCTTCGTGCTGCTCGGTGCGGCGCTCGCCATCTCCTACGTTCCCGAGCGGGTGTGGAAGAGCGCGGCGCTGCCCGCCTATGTGGTGATCGTCATCGCGCTGGTGCTGGTCGAGCTGGTCGGTGCGGTCCGCGGCGGCAGCCAGCGCTGGCTCGATGTCGGCATCAAGCTGCAACCGTCCGAATTCATGAAGCCGGTAATCGTGCTCGCCTGCGCGCGCTTCTACGACATGCTGCCGCCCAACGAGACGCGGCGGTTCGGCGCGATCTGGCCGGCGGCGCTGCTGATCGGCATACCCGCGGCGCTGATCGCCAAACAGCCCGATCTCGGCACCGCGCTGATGGTCTGCGGCGGCGGCGTCGTCGTGATGTTCCTTGCCGGCGTGCCGATGCGGCTGTTCATCGGCGGCGCGCTCGCGCTCGCCGTCGCCGCGCCGATCGCCTTCAACTACGTGCTGCACGACTATCAGCGCAACCGCGTGCTGATCTTCCTCGATCCCGAAAGCGATCCGCTGCGCACCGGCTATCATATCAGCCAGTCGAAGATCGCGATCGGCTCCGGCGGCCTGTGGGGCAAGGGCTTCCTCAACGGGACGCAGAGCCACCTCGACTATCTGCCCGAGGGCCATACCGACTTCGTCTTCGCGACGATGGCGGAGGAATGGGGGCTGGTCGGCGGCTGCCTGCTGATCCTCGCCTTCATCCTGGTGGTGCGCTGGGGCGTCAACGTTGGCCAGCAGGCGACGACGCGCTTCGCCCGGCTGACCGCGGCGGGGCTGGCGACGACGATCTTCTTCTACGTCGCGATCAATCTGGCGATGGTCATGGGCCTAGCGCCGGTGGTCGGCATCCCCCTCCCCCTCGTCAGCTTCGGCAGTTCGGCGCAGATGACGGTGCTGCTGTGCCTAGGCATCCTGATGTCGATCGACCGCACCAATCGCCGCGTGTCGCGCCGCTGAGAGAAAAATCGCTGCGGCTGCGAAAAAGGGTTTGCATCCTGCGGCACGACTGCTAATTGGCCGCCTCCCGACGGGGCCGGCGCCTCTCCAAAGCGCCAAAACAGGCCAGGTCATGTGGACGCATAGCTCAGTTGGTAGAGCAGCTGACTCTTAATCAGCGGGTCCTTGGTTCGAGCCCAAGTGCGTCCACCACCCCCCCTTCCAGATTAGCGACTATCCCTCCCCCGAGAGGCGATGTTGTGTGCGATCGTGCAATCGGTCGCCGGTGGATTTGTCGCGCATAAGCCCGCCCCTCGCGCCCGCCTGGCGCGATCTGAAGCCATCCTCCGTCGTGTTCACGCGCGCGTGCCGCTGGAGGATCGAGCGCACGAATGCTCTCAGCCCCTGCGCCCCTACGTGGATCAGGCCGATCGGGACGCTTTGCGACATTTTTACCAGTGCACCAAGAAATTCGCTGGTGATTGCATGTCTGACATATGCATCAGCGTCTTCCGGGAGTAGGCGGCCGACCGGGACGATCACGGCGCGCAGAGCCGGACGCCCTTGGTCGGCTGCACGCGTAACAGTGCAGCCGGTTCGGCTGGAGAGAGACTGATGATTGGTTCGATTGTCCCCAACCGCCTCCCCCGGATGGGCGGCTTTCATGCGACCGTGTCGCTGCTGGCGATGACGCTGGCGAGCGCCACCGCGCAGGCGCAGACCGCGCCCGAGGCGAGCCCGCCGGCGCAGGCCGCGCAGGCCGTGCAGGCGCAGGAGACCAGCGGCGCCACCGCGCCGAGCGGCGATCAGGGACAGGCGGTCGACACCGCGCCCGGCACGCCGTCCGCAGCCGACGACATCGTCGTCACCGGCGTCCGCGCCAGCCTCCAGTCGGCGCAGAACATCAAGCGCAACGCCACGCAGATCGTCGATTCGATCGTCGCCGAGGATATCGGCAAGCTGCCGGACCGGAACATCGCCGAGGCGTTGCAGCGCATCTCCGGCATCCAGATCCAGCGCGCCTTCGGCGAGGGCAGCACGGTCGCGATCCGCGGCCTCACCCAGGTCCGTACCGAGCTCAACGGCCGCGACATCTTCACCGCCAGCGGCTCGAGCAACTCGCTCAGCCTGGAGGATGTGCCCTCCGAATTGCTCGCCGGTATCGACGTCTACAAGAACCCGTCGGCGGATCTGATCGAGGACCAGCTCAGCGGCACGATCAATTTCCGGACCCGCAAGCCGTTCGACTTCGATGGCGCCAAGGCGTCGGCCTCGGTGACCAACACCTATTATGATCTGGCACGTCGCAGCCAGCCGGCGGCATCGCTGCTGCTCAGCGATCGCTGGCAGACCGGCATCGGCGAGATCGGCATCCTCGCCAGCGCCTCCTATCAGAAGACCGCCTTCCGTCAGGACACGATCTCGACCGAGCCCTTCTACACGCTCGACCCGACCAATGCGGGCGACGCCGCGACGCTGGCGACGCTCGGCCGGACCGGGCAGACCACGACGCTGCCGCACGGCACCGGCATCGGTGAGGTGCCGGGCGACCGCCGCCGCTTCGGCGTCGACGTGTCGCTGCAATGGCGGCCGACCGACACGCTCGAATTCACCGGCGAATATTTCCGCAACGACTACAAGCTCCGCAGCTACGGCTACAGCTACTTCGCCTACACCAGCGGCGTCGCTATCACGCCGCTCGCTGGCGCGCCCTTCACCTATGCGCCGAACGGCGATTTCCAGAGCGGCACCTTCGTCGACGTGCCGATTGGCAACAACACGTCGATCGGCGCGCGCCACTCCGTCACCACCGACTATTCGCTCAACGGCAAGTGGAAGCCGACCGACCGGCTGACGATCACCGGCGATTTCCAATATGTCGATTCGAAGACCAACAACCTCAACTCGATCGTCGGGCTGAGCGGCACCGCGACGACGCTGACGCAGGATATCAGTGGCGCCATTCCGTCGTTCCAGATCACCTCGGCCGCCGGCCTCGCCAATCCGGCGACCTACAATTACGGCTTCTACCTCGACGACCTCAACAATTCGAAGGGCACCGACACGGTCGGGCGGCTCGACGGCGAATATCGCTTCGACGGCGGCTTCCTCCGCTCGGTCAAGGCGGGCATCCGCTATGCCGATCGCGCCAACCGGACCAACGACACCGGCTATCGCTATACCGGCCTGACCGGCGCGGCGGGCAATCTGCGCTACGTCGACCTCGGCGACTTCTTCCGCGGCAGTGCCAATCTGTTTGGGGATATCCAGGCCTTCGCCTTGCCGACCGTGCTCGACTATGACGCGACGCGCGCCACGCTCGGCGTGACGACGACGCCGCCCTATCTGCCGAGCGGCACCAACAGCGAGACGCAGAAGACCTATACCGGCTATATCGCCGCCTTCTTCAAGGCGGATACGCTGCCGGTGCCGATCGACGGCAATGTCGGCGTGCGCGTCGTCCGCACCAAGGTGGCGGTCGCCGGCAATTACCAGCAGATCGACCTGATCACCGCGCCCGACGGCACCCAGTCGACCGCGGCGCCGACCTTCACGCCGGTCAGCCAGTCGAACGATTACACGTCGGTGCTGCCGAGCCTCAATCTGCGTGCGCATCTCACCGAGCGGTTGCAGCTGCGGCTCGCCGCCTCGAAGAACATCTCGCGCCCCGACTTCAACCAGCTCAACCCGACGCTGACCATCACCGAGCCGGGTACCGCGCAGATCGATCAGCAGCACACCACCTCGACCGGCAATCCCTATCTGAAGCCGATGAAGTCGAGCAATCTCGATGCCTCGATCGAATGGTATTTCGCGCGCACCGGCTCGCTGTCGGTCGCCGGCTTCTACAAGAACATCTCCAACTACATCCAGACGGTGATTACGCCGCGTACGGTGACGTTCACCGATGGCGTGACCGCGGTCTATGACGTCACCACCTACGACAATGCCAGCAAGGCGAAGGTCAAGGGCGCGGAAATCGCCTATCAGCAGTTCTTCGACTTCCTGCCGGGGGCGCTGAGCGGCCTCGGCATCCAGGCCAATGCGACCTATGTCGATTCCCAGGCGCCGAGCCCGGCCAGTCAGGGCCCGGTGACGCAGCTGTCGCTGGAGGGCCTGTCAAAGTATAACTACAATCTGATCGGCATCTACGAACACGGCCTGATCTCGGCCCGTGCCGCGTATAACTGGCGCAGCAAATATCTGGTGACGACCTCGGCCAATGGCACCGGCAACCTGCCGATCTTCCAGCGGCCGTCGGGGCAGCTCGATGCCTCGATCACCGTCAACGTCACGCCGCATATGTCGCTGACGCTCAACGGCACCAACCTGACCAACACGGTGCGGCGGACCTATTACGGCATCACCACCCGTCCGCGGGATGCGATCATGAGCGACCGGCAGATCGCCGGGGTGGCGCGGATCACCTTCTGATGCGACCGGATGCGCCGGGTCTCCCCCGGCGCATCCCCATCGTCAGGCGAGGCGGGCGCGTTCCACCCGCGTCATCGCCACCGCGGCGATCAGCAGCGCCGCCGCCGCGAAGGCCAGCGTCCAGATCGGGGCGTGCGGGAAGAGATGCTTGGTGATCGACCCCATCACCGTCGCCACCAGCAATTGCGGCACGACGACGAAGACGTTGAACAGCCCCATATAGATGCCGAGCTTGCGCTGCGGCAGGCTGGAGGCGAGGATCGCATAGGGCATGGCGAGGATCGACGCCCAGGCGATGCCGATGCCGATCTCGCTCGCCAGCAGCCAGTGCGGATCGCGCACCACGAAGAAGCTCGCAAAGCCCGCCGCGCCGCATAGCAGCCCGACGATATGCGTGCGCGCCTGCCCGATCCGGCGCGCGAGCAAGGGCAGCAGCGTCAGCGCCGCCACCGCGGCGATGCCGTTATAGGTCGCGAACAGCACGTCGACCCAATTGGCCGCCGCCTGGTAGAGCGGGCTGCGGGCATCGGGCGCATCGTAAAAGGCGCCCGCGACGATCGGCGTGGTGTTGATCCACATGATGAACAGCGCCGACCAGCTGAAGAATTGCGCCACCGCAAGCCGCTTCATCAGCACCGGCATGCCGCCGAAATCGCCGACGATATGGCCGAGCATGTCGGCCGCCTGCCCGCCCCGCGCGCGCCGGATCGCGACGATGCTGGCGACGCCGTAGGCGACGAGCAGCGCGCCGAGCAGGTAAAGCTCCTTCTCCAGCCCGAGCAGCGCGACCCCGGCGATCACCAGCGCTCCCGCCGCGATCCAGGCGAGGCTGCCGCCGAGCGGCCGGCGGGCGAGCGCCTGCGTCACCCGCGCCTGATCCTCGGCATCGGCGGCGGCGTCGCCGTCGAAGCGCGCCATCTCCGCCGGACTGTACTCGCGCGTCGTCAACACCGTCCACAGCACCGCGAGGAACAGGGCCGCGCCGCCGAACCAGAAGGCGTAGCGCACCGTGTCGGGGATGCCGCCCCCGCTCACCATGTTGGACACGCCCGCCTGTTCGAGCAGCCACGGGAAGATCGAGCCGAACACCGCGCCCGCGCCGATGAAGGCGGTCTGCACCGCATAGCCGGCGGCATGCTGATCCTTGTCGAGCATGTCGCCGACGAAAGCACGGAACGGCTCCATCGAGACGTTGAGCGACGCGTCGAGCAGCCACAGCAGCAGCGCCGCCATCAGCAGCCCGGGGCTCTCCGGCATCAGCAGCAGCGCGATCGCGGCCAGCACTGCGCCGGCAAGGAAATAGGGTCGCCGCCGCCCCAGTCGACCGAGCCATGTCCGGTCGCTGAGATGGCCGATCACCGGCTGCACCAGCAGACCGGTGAGCGGCGCCGCCACCCAGAGCGCGGGCAGATCGTCGAGACTGGTCCCGAGCGACTGGAAGATCCGGCTCATATTGGCGTTCTGCAACGCGAAGCCGACCTGGATGCCGAAGAATCCGAACGAGATGTTCCAGAGGCCGGCCCAGCTCTGCCGCGGGCGGCGCAGGCTCACCGCCGCCGCGCCTTGCCGCTCGCGACGAAGCGGATCGCCTGTCCGCCGCCGGGCGCGAGCGCGAGGCTCAGCCGGTCGCCCTTCTTCACCGTGCGCTTCTCGATCGCGATCGCATGCCGCGCGTCGGTGCGGTAATCCGCGCCGGCACCGTCACGGTAGATCTCCGCCGTATAGCTGCGCCCCGCGTCGAGGAAGTCGAGCGGTACGTCGAGCGTGCGGGCCGTGTCGTTGGTGATGCTGCCGAGATACCAATCGTCGCTCGCGCGGTCCTTGCGCGCGACGGTGACATAATCGCCGACCTCGCCGTTGAGCACGCGCGTGTCGGACCAGTCGGTCGGCACGTCGCGGATGAACTGGAAGGCATCCATGTGCTTGGCGTAATTTTCGGGCGTATCCGCCGCCATCACGACGGGCGAATAGATCACCACGTAGAGCGCAAGTTGCTTCGCCTCGGTCGACAGCAGCGGGCTGCCGCCCGACCCTTCGAGGCTGAGCACGCCGGGGGTGAAGTCCATCGGGCCGCCGAGCCATTGCGTGAAGAACATATTGGCTTCGTGGTTGGGCGGGTTCTTGCCCGGCCAGGCGTTATATTCCATGCCGCGGCCGCCTTCGCGCGCCAGCCAGTTGGGATAGGTGCGGCGCAGGCCGGTGTCCTTGATCGGCTCGTGGCTGTCGATGCCGACCTTATACTTGGCGGCGGTCTGGACGACGCGCAGATAGTGATTCGCCATCCACTGGCCCTCGTGCCATTCGCGCGTCTTGGTGCCGTCGGCGTCGACGCGCTCGATCTGGCCGGCGTCGGTAACATAGCCGGTCTTGATCACCGGGATGCCGTGATCGCGTGCGTAGCTGAACGCCCGGTCGAGCTGCGAATCGTAATGGCTCGCCGATCCGCCGGTTTCGTTATGACCGATCAGATAGACGCCCTTCGCCTTGGCGTAGCGGGCGAGCTCGGCGGCGTCGAAATCGGGGGTCGGCTGGTCGAACTGCATGGCATTGCCATTGCCGAACCAGTCGCCGTCCCAGCCGACGTTCCAGCCCTCGACGAGCACGCCCGGAATCTTGTTGGCGGCGGCGAAGTCGATGTAGGTCTTGACGTTGGCGGTGGTCGCGCCGTGCTTCGGCCCGGTCGCCCAGGTCCAGTCGCCCTTGATCATGTTCCACCAGACGCCGACGAACTTGCCCGGCTTGATCCAGCTGACGTCGCCCAGCTTGTTGGGCTCGTTGAGGTTCAGTTCGACGTGGCTCATGTAGAGGCCGGGCGCGTCGTCCGACAGGATCACCGTCCGCCACGGCGAATCGAACGGCGCGGTGCGCACCACCTTGGGCGCGCCGGCGCCGGGGGTGAGCGACGCCTTGAACGTGTTGCCCTCGCTGCGTGCGAGGTTCATCGCGGCATAATCGACCAGCGCCGCCTCGTGCACCGCGGCGTGCGTGCCGTCGGCGAGCTTGACCGTCATCACCGTCTGCGCGGTGCCGACCGCATCGAGCGGCGTCTTGTTGTAGAGATATTCCTCGCGGTTCCACTGATAGGCCGGCTTCCACCAAGCGGTGCCGCCTTGCGCGAAGGCGAATTCGGTCAGCTCGTCGGCGATGTTCGCCTGATGCAGATGCGGCTGGTCGGGAAAGCGGTAACGGAAGCCGATGCCGTCGTCGAAGACGCGGAAGATCACGTCCATCTCGCGCTGCAGGCCGGTCTTTTCCCGGAAGCGCAGCGTCAGTTCGTTGTGCCGGTCGCGGATCGTCTTCCACTCGCCGAACGGCTGCGTCCAGTTGCTGTCGCCGCTCGCCTTGCTCTGGCCGATCAGCGTGAGATTGCGCTCGATCTTCGGGGCATCAGTGAACATCACGCCGAGCTTGCTGGCGGCGAGCACCGGCTTGCCCTTGCGCGTCACGGCATAGGTCGCGCGCCCGTCGTTATCGAGCGCGATCGCGACGACCAGAGATCCGTCCGGCGAGGTCGCGGTGGCGGCCGGCGCGGCCGCGGCGGTGGGGATCTGCGCGACGGCATTGCCGTCGGTCTGCGCGCGCGCCGCCGGACTGACCAGCACCAGCGCCAGCGCGCTGCCGATCGAATAGAAGTTCATGCCGTCTCTCCCGTTTTGGTGGCGATCACTGCGCCATATCCGTCAAAATGCCACCCCTGCGTCGCGCTCTCCATCACCGGCCGCCACGCATCGGGCTGCTCGGGCGCCCAGCGCTGCGGCTCGGGCGAGAGGTTGAACACGCACAGCATCGTCTCGTCGGCGGCGCGGCGCTCGATCGCGAGCATCGCCGGCTCGGCGGCGACGACGCGGATGTCGCCGGTGAGCAGCGCCGGATGCGCCTTGCGCAGGGTCAGCACGTCGCGCGTCCAGTGGAGCAGCGCATGCGGATCGCGCTCCTGCCGATCGACCGCGAGCGCGGCGTGATCGGGCCCGACCGGCAGCCACGGCGTCGCCTGCGAAAAGCCAAGGTTCACCGCATCGCTGCGCCAGGCCATCGGCGTGCGTGCGCCGTCGCGCGACAGCGTCTGCGGCCAGTTGGCGATCGCCTCGGGATCGCGCAGCGCCTCGAACGGCACCTCGACCTGCGTGAGCCCCAATTCCTCGCCATAATAGAGGAAGATATTGCCACGCAGCGCGGCGAGCAGCAGCATCTTCATCCGCGCGAACGCCGCCGCGGATTCGGGCGCGACCCAGCGCGAGATGGCGCGCGGCGCGTCGTGATTCTCGAAAGCCCAGCTCGGCCAGCCGACGCCGTCCTGCTCGG
Source organism: Sphingomonas kyungheensis (assembly GCF_037120395.1). NCBI lineage: Bacteria > Pseudomonadati > Pseudomonadota > Alphaproteobacteria > Sphingomonadales > Sphingomonadaceae > Sphingomonas > Sphingomonas kyungheensis. The sequence goes on along the minus strand of NZ_JBBBDM010000002.1, from coordinate 723,994 downwards.
GCCATTTGCCGATCGCCGCGGCGACGGTCGCCGGCGTGATCGTCGGCGCATAGAGGAAGTCGAAGCCATAGGCGCTGTGCAGTCGCCGCCCCGCCGCGGTGAACAGCTTCATCTCGCGATCGCTGTCGGCGCCGCCGACCTCCGCGACGGTGAAGCGCGCGTCATAGCTGTCGAACAGGGCGCGGACGCGTTCGAGGAAGGCGGGGATCGCCTCATGGCTCTGGTTGTAGCGGTGCAGCTGATAGTCGAAGGGCCGGGTGCGCGGGATGCCGTCGTCGAGCGGCGCCGGCGGATTGTCGCGCAGGGCGGGATCGAACATGAAGAAGTTGATCGCGTCGATGCGGAAGCCGTCGACCCCGCGCTCCAGCCAGAAGCGCGCTATGTCGAGGAACGCCTGCTGCACCTCGGGATGATGGCCGTTGACCTGCGGCTGCTCCTTGAGGAAATTGTGCATGTAATATTGGCCGCGGCGCGCGTCCCACGTCCATGCCGGGCCGCCGAACACCGATTGCCAGTTGTTGGGCGGCGACCCCTCCGGCTGCGGATCGCGCCAGACGTACCAGTCCGCCTTGGGATTGTCGCGGCTCGCCCGGCTTTCGACGAACCAGGGATGCTGGTCGCTGGTATGCGCCCAGACCTGATCGACGATCACCTTGAGGCCGAGCTGATGCGCGCGCGCGACCAGCGCGTCGAAGTCGGCGAGCGTGCCGAAGATCGGATCGACGTCGCAATAGTCGGAGACGTCGTAGCCGAAGTCGGCCATCGGCGAGCGGAAGAAGGGCGACAGCCAGATCGCCTCGACCCCGAGGCTGGCGACATGGTCGAGATGCGCGGTGATGCCGGGCAGGTCGCCGATGCCGTCGCCGTTCGAATCGGCAAAGCTGCGGGGGTAGATCTGGTAGATCGTCGCGCCGTGCCACCACGGGCGTTCGGCAGCGGTTTCGGTCGGGATCATTGCGGGGCCTTCAGGGCGCAGACGGCATAGCCGAGGGGAGAAAGCGTGACGGTCAGGCTGCCCGGCGCGGCGACCGCGCCGCAGCCACTGCCGGCGAGCGTCGTCGCGGCGCGCGCGGTGGTGCCGACCTCGACCTGCCGGGTAAGCGGCCTGGTGTCGGTGTTGAAGGCGAGCAGCACCTCCGCGCCGCTGACCGGATCGAAGCGCGAGATGGCGAGCAGCCCCGGCGTCTCGCCACGCGCGCGCAGCTGCTGCCGGCCGCGGGTCAGCGCCGGCGTCGCCAGCCGCAGTCGGGCGAGCGCCGCGGTCTGGCGGAACAGCGGATTGTCGGTGGCGAAATGCGCGGTCGCGGTGGTCGTGCTGCTGCCGAGCAGGCGGTTGTCGTTGTAGACGGCGACCCGGCTCGCGAACATGTCCTCGCGCGCATCCTGATCGTTGCCGTCGCTGACGAACCCCTGTTCGTCGCCCGAATAGATCGTCGGCACGCCGCGCAGTGTCAGCAGCATCGCATTGGACAGCATCACCCGCGCCAGCACCTCGGCATCGTCCGCCTGCGGAAAGGCCTTGCGGACGAAGGTGGCGAAGCGGCCGTCGTCGTGATTGCCGGTGAAGGTCGGCAATTGCACCGCGGTGTCGAAGCCCTTGGCGTAGAGCGCGTCGCCGTCGAACAGCTTTTCGAACGTATCGGTGCCGGCGCGCCCGGCGACCGTGTCGATCACCGCCTGCCGGAAGGAGAAATCGAGCACCGCAGGCAGCTTGTCGACGATGGTATGCTGCGCCAGCACCGCCGGCCGCACCTCGTGATCGGATACCTCGCCGAAGATGTGGAAGTTGGGGATGCCCTTCGCCCTGGCACGCGCCTGCATCGCCGGGACGAACTGCGCCCAGAATTCGGGATTGACGTGGCGTGCGGTGTCGATGCGGAACCCGTCGATGCCGTAGCGATCGATCCAGTCGCCGAAGATGTCGATCATCCCGGCGACGACACGCGGGTTCTCCGTCATCAGATCGTCGAGCCCGACGAAATCGCCCATCGTCGCGCTTTCGTTGAGATAGGTCGTGTCGCCGCGATTGTGATAATAGCGCACGTCGTTGAGCCAGGCCGGCACCTTGACGCCGCGCTCGGCGGCGGGGACGAAGGGCGTATAGGCATAGTCGCTGCGCGTCAGCTTGGCGAAATTCGCCTCGGTGTGCACCGTATCGCCGGCGAAGCCGGGATTGATCGGCGCGCCGTCCACACCCAACCGGCGCTGATAGGGATAGTCCGCACGGCTGCGATACGGACAGTCGCGCTGACCGACGCATTCGCGATACTGGATGACGTCGGCGGTGTGGTTGACTATGATGTCCATATAGACCTTCATCCCACGCGCATGCGCCGCGGTGACGAGCGCGGCGAAATCGGCGTTGCTGCCGAAATGCGGATCGACCTGCGTGAAGTCGGTGATCCAATAGCCGTGATAGCCCGCCGATTGCTGGCCCGGACTGCCCTGGACAGGCTTGTTCTTGAAGATCGGCCCGACCCACAGAGCGGTCGCGCCCAAGGCCTGGATGTAATCGAGCCGGCGCGTCAGCCCCTTGAGATCGCCGCCGTGGTAGAAGCCCTTGGCGGTGGGATCGAAGCCGGTGACGAGCGGACCGCCCTTCAACCCGCCGCGGTCGTTCGCCGGGTCGCCATTGTCGAACCGGTCGGGGAGGAGGAAGTAGATCACCTCGTCCTGCGGCAGGCGGGCGCGATAGTCGGCGGCGGACGCAGCGGGCGCGGCCTGTGCCGCCACCGCCGGCGCACCGATCAGCAGCGCGAGCGCCGTCGCGGTGCGTGTGGCGAACTTCAGCATACATCCCCCCGGCCAATGCCGTGCCGCCGATCCATTGCCGGCCGCATCCGCCGCCGTTGTGCGGATGCTACGGCAGCAAGCCAAGCATAGGGCATACGTATTCACGACCGCTTTCGCCACGGCCCGGGCTGCGGTAAAGCCGGACGATGACGGTGAAAGGCAGAGGACGGGGCGCGGGCGCGAACGACAAGCCGACCTCGTTCGACATCGCCGCGCGCGCCGGCGTCTCGCAGCCGACGGTCAGCCGGGCGCTGCGCGGCGACCGTACCGTCAGCGCCGCCACCCGGATGCGGATCGAGGCGATCGCGCGCCAGCTCAATTACAAGGTCGACAAGAACGCCTCGTCGCTGCGCCGCGGCCAGAGCATGACGCTGGCGCTGCTGTTCTTCGAGGACCCGCTCGACGACGGCAGCTTCATCAACCCCTTCTTCCTGTCGATGCTGGGATCGATCCTGCGCACCTGCGCGGCGCGCGGCTATGACCTGCTCAGCTCGTTCCAGCAGCTCTCCGCCGACTGGCACACCGATTATGAGGACAGCCGCAAGGCGGACGGGATCATCCTGCTCGGCTATGGCGACTATGAGCTCTACAAGGCGCGGCTTGCGGCACTGGTCGCGCAGGGCACGCATTTCGTCCGCTGGGGCTCGGTCGACACCGATGCCGGCGGCGCGACGATCGGCTGCGACAATATCGCCGGCGGGCGGATGGCGGGAACGCACCTGCTCGGCCGCGGCCGACGGCGGATCGGCTTCATCGGCGACGCCGACGATCACTATCCCGAATTCCGCGACCGCTATCGCGGCCTGTGCGCGGCGCTGCGCGAGGCGGGGCAGTCGGTCGATCCCGGCCTGCACGTCGATGCGCTGTCGGTCGAGCAATCGGGCTATGATGCGACGCGCCGGCTGCTCGCCCGCGACATCCCGTTCGATGCGCTGTTCGCCGCCTCCGACATCATCGCGCTCGGCGCGGTGCGCGCGCTCGCCGAGGCGGGGCGGCGCGTGCCGGAGGATGTCGCGATCATCGGCTTCGACGACATTCCCGCCGCGGCGACGACGCAGCCGCCGCTCACCACGATCGCGCAGGATTACCGCAAGGCCGGTGAGGTGCTGGTCGACACGTTGCTGCGCCGCATCGCCGAAGAGCCGACCGACACCGCCTTGCTGCAACCGCGGCTGATCGTGCGCGGCTCGACCTGAGCCGACGCGCTCATCGCGCCGGCATCGCGCAATGGCGGGCGACATAATCGGCGTGGCGCGGCATCGCCCCCGCCTCGCGGCGGTAGAGCAGGTCGAGCGTCTCCATATAATCGCCCAGGTCCTGCGGCGCGATCCGGTCGGCGAGCGGATGATGCGCCCCGGCCGCCACCCCCTGCCCGGCGAGCACCTGGAGCCAGCCGTCCTCGGTGAACAGTTCGTCCGCCTCGCGCACGATCACCCCCGCCTCCTGCCACAAGGCGATCCGCGCGCGCAGGCTGTCGGGGAGCGCCATCGCGCGGCACGCCTGCCAGAAGGGCTCGCTCCGCCCGTTCGCCCAATAATGGAGGATGAGGAAGTCGCGGATCCGCTCGATCTCGAAGGCGGTCTGGCGATTGTATTCGTCGCGCAGCGCCGCGGCGACGGGCAGCGCCGGCAGCAGCTTGACCAGCCGCGCGATCGCCGACTGGATGAGGTGGATGCTGGTCGATTCGAGCGGCTCGAGGAAACCGCTCGCCAGCCCGATCGCGACGACGTTGCGCTGCCACGCCTGCTTGCGCCGCCCGGTGACGAAGCGCAGCGGCCGCGGATCGCCGAGCGGCGCGCCCTCGACCGTGCCGGTCAGCGTTGCCGCGGCGTCTTCGTCGCTGGTGAACGCGCTCGAATAGACATAGCCGTTGCCGGTGCGATGCTGCAGCGGGATACGCCACTGCCAGCCGGCCGCGCTGGCGATCGCGCGCGTATAGGGCAAGGGCGCCGCCGCCGCCTCGGTCGGCAGCGCGAGCGCGCGGTCGCAGGGCAGCCACTGCCGCCAGTCCTCATAGCCCGCGCCGAGCGTTTCCTCGATCAACAGCCCGCGAAACCCGGTGCAGTCGATGAACAGGTCCCCGGCGATCCGCGCGCCGCTGTCGAGCAGCAGCGCGGTGACATCGCCGCCCTCGCCGTCCCGCTCGACGCGGACGATCCGCCCCTCGCTGCGTTCGACGTCGCGGTTGGTGGCGAAGCGGCGCAGATAGGCGGCGTAGAGGCCTGCATCGAAGTGGAAGGCATAGGGCATCGCCGGGATCGTCGCCGCGGTCAGCGGATCGCCGCGATGCATCCGCCCGGCCCGCGCCGCGATCGTGTTGAGATTGTATCCGTCGAGCGGCCCGGCCAGCCCGAGCCGGCGCGCGCGCAGCCAATAATGCTGGAAGGCGATCAGCCCGACGTCGCGGCCGACATCGCCGAAGCCGTGCATATAGCTCTCGTCCGGCGCGCCCCAGCCGTCGAAGGCGATGCCGAGCTTGAAGGTGCCGCCGGTCGCACGCAGGAACGCATCCTCGTCGAGCCCGAGCGCCTGGTTGAACAGCCGGATCTGCGGGATGGTCGCCTCGCCGACGCCGACGGTGCCGATCGCCTCCGACTCGACCAGATGGATGCGATAACCGTCCTCGAGCAGATGGCCGAGCGCCGCCGCGGCCATCCAGCCCGCCGTGCCGCCGCCGGCGATGACGATGGTGGTGACGGGTGGCTCGGTCATCGGGTGCGCTCCGCGATCAAACGGCGGCGTGCGAAGGGGATTGCACGCCGCCGCCCCTGGGGATCAGAACTTGTAGGTGACGCCGATATAATAATCGCGGCCATAGCGCTGATAGTCGATCACCTGCCGCGGATCGTCGTTCTGATAGGTGATGAACGGCCGGTCGGTCAGGTTCTTCGCCTGCGCGAGGATCGAGAAGCCCTTGAGGAAGCCCTCCTGGAATTCATAGCCGATCTGCGCGTCGAGGATGCCTTCCGACTTGGCGGTGCGATAGGTCGGCGTCGCCGACAGACCCGCCACCTCGGCGAGGAAGTCCGACCGGTAGCGATAGTTGGCGCGTGCCTGGAAGCCCCATTTCTCGAAGTAGATCGTGCCGCTGCCGGTCCATTTCGACAGGCCGGGCAGCGTGATCGCCTGCGTCGGGTTGCTCGCGAACTTGATCGTCGACTGGGTGTAGTTGCCGCTCGCGAAGATGCCGAAGCCGTCGAGCGCGCTGGTCAGCGCCTTGAACGGCAGCGACACCGTCGCCTCCACGCCGAGCACTTCGCCGCGACCGGTATTGGCCGGCGCCGACACCACGCCGGTTGTCTGGCCCGCGGCGATCACCTGCGCCTGCTGCGCCGCGGTCAGCGCCGGCAGCAACGCGGTGAAGTCATAGGCATAGCTGTTGTTCGGATCGACGAAATCGGTGAGGTGCTTGAAATAGCCCGACAGCGCGACATAGCCGCCGGCGTCGAAATATTTCTCGAACGACATGTCGATGTTGGTCGACTGATAGGGGCGCAGCGCGACGTTGCCGCCGGTCGAGGAGAAGACCGGATAGAGGCCGGCCGGCGTACGACCGATATTCGTGAGGTTGATCGCGACGTCCTGCGTGACGCGCTCCTGGTCGAGGCGCGGACGCACCATCGTCTGCGACGCACCGAGCTTGACGTAACCGTTGTCGATCAGCTCGACCGAGAAGGTCGCCGAGGGCAGCACGTTGGTATAGGTGACGCGCTCGTCCGCCGGAGCGATGGTGACGTTGCCGGTGACGACACTGGCGATCTGGCCGACCGAACGCTGCTGCGAATGGACCACCTGCACGCCGAGCGCGCCCTTGACCGCCTTGCCGCCGAGGTCGCCGTCGAGCGTCAGCTTGGCATAGCCGGTGTAGACGTTCTCGATGACGCGATTGTCGCGGACCAGCGCCGACGGGCGGTTGTCATAGGCCGAGGCGAAGCTGTTGTTGTAGACGTAGAGCGGATCGTAGGTCAGCATCGCCGGGATGCCGAGATAGGTCAGCGGGATATTGGTGCCGAGCAGCGCCTCGCTGGGCACCGTCGCGCTGGTCGGCGTGCCGCTGGCGAGCGTGCAGCCCGTCCCCGTCCCCTTCGGGCAGAGGAAGTAGGAGGTATAGGCGCTGGTCTTCTCGCGGCGGCTGTAATTGCCGCCGACTTCCCAGCCGCGCACCAGGCTGCCGTCGAACTCGCCGTTGAGGCTGGCGCGCAGCGACTTGAGATCGTCCTTGAAGCTCGGCCGGTTGAGGAAGCCCGACTGGACGACCTGCTGCGTGCCGTTGTTGCCCCAGCCCTGCGGGTCGGTCAGCTTGAGCACGTTGGTGTTGGTGTAATCGAGCGTCGGCACGATCCGGTAGGTGCCGTTGCCGTTCTGCGTCACGGTGACGGTATCGGCGGCGCCGCTCTTGGCGAAGCCGGTGCCGGTGTTGGTCTCGAGCAGGAAGTCGGTGCGCGTCGCGCGGCTCCAGCTCGCATCGACGTTGAAGTGCAGCCGGTCGGCGATCTTGAAATCGTTGTTCCAGCCGAGCGACAGGTTCTTCGCCTTGCGCTGGTTATAGTCGTTGCGCTGCACCGCATAGACGTTGGTGAAGGTCGTCGTCGTGGCGAAGCCGTTGTCGACGGTGATGCCGCTCTTGGTCGGATCGGAGAAGCCGAGCGGGAATTCGATGCCGCGCAGATGCTGCGTTTCCTGGAAGTCGGAATAGAGCGCGTCGAACGTCGAATGGAACGTGTCCGACGGCTGCCATTCGATCGTGCCGACCGCGCCATAGCGCTTGAGCTCGTTCGACTGGACATAGGGCTTGGCGCCGCCCAGCACATAGGGATCGGCGGCGGTGCCGCTGCCCGAATAGCCCCAGGCGTTGTAGCGCTCGTCCTGCGACGGCGTCTGCGTCCCCGACACGCCGATCGCGATGCCGAGCGTATCGTTGGCGAATTTGTCGATATAGGTCGCCGACGCGCGATAGCCGTAGCGCGACGAATCGGGGTTGAGGTTGTCGATGCCGTTCATCTGCCCGCGCGCGTTGATCGCGAAGACGCGGCCGCGCTGTTCGAGCGGGCGCAGCATGCGCAGGTCGACCGTGCCCGAGATGCCGGCGGCGATCAGCGATGCGTCGGCCGATTTGTAGACGTTGACGTTGCGGAAGAACTCCGACGGATATTGGTCATATTCGACGCCGCGGTTGTCGCCGACCGTCACCTGTTCGCGGCCGTTGAGCAGGGTGGTGGAGAAATCGGGGCCGAGGCCACGGATCGACAGGCGCTGGTCGCGGCCTTCGAGCCGCTGCGCGGTGACGCCGGGCAGGCGCGCGAGGCTGTCGGCGATCGACACGTCGGGCAGCTTGCCGACGTCCTCGGCCGAGACGCTGTCGACGATCAGCGTCGAATCGCGCTTGATCTTGGCGGAATTGGCCAGGCTGGCGCGGATGCCGGTGACGACGATGTCGTTGTCGGCGGTGGCGTTCTCGGCGGTCTGCGTCTGCGCGGCGTCCTGATTGGGGGTCGGCTCGGCGGCGGGCGCGGGCGATTGCGCGGTCGCGGCGGCGGGCGGATTGGCGGTCGGCGACTGCGGATTGGGCGCTTCCTGCGCGAAGGCGGCCCCGCCGGTGACCAGCAGCACGCTGGCGATGGTGACGGTGGTCGAACGCAGCATCGCGCGGGTGCGACGTGCGGAATTGATGTCGGTCTGGGACACGAAGAATCCTCCCCCTGATGGCGTCATGCCCCCACCCGCTCCATCGCGGATGATCAGCTGACTGTGTGTCCGGCTTGTGAACGCGGGGGGAGAAACAGCCAAGTTGGCCACATACGTATTCACGGCAGAGGGTTAGCGGCGTGGTTTTCCTGCCACGCAATGTGTCATCCGGTCGCGTCGAGGAAGGTGTTGACGGTCAGCCGCCCGCGGGCCGGATCGGCGTGCAGCGCCAGATCGACAGGCAGATCCGCGCAGTGCAGCGTGTTCGAACGATAGAGGATGGCGCGGTTGAACCGTCCCTGATGCACCGCGAGCCGCTCGAACACCGGCGTGTCGCCGGCGATATAGCCCGCCTCCGGCAGGCCGTGGCGGGCGAGATCGGCATCGAGCGCAGTGCGATAGGCGCCGATCCGCGCCGCATCGATCGACTCGAAGCCGGTGGTGCGATGCCGGTAGAAAGCGGTGCCGCTGCGCTCGTCCGGGGACAGATAATGGAGCAGCGCGAGGCGGCGCGGCGACAGTTCGTCGAAATGCGGCAGCCGCTGGATCGGGGTGAGCGCGGCGGGCGGCGTCGTCACGATCGAATAGAAGGCATCGGCGATCGTCAGCCTGCCGACCCCGAACGCCGCGCGCGCGACCGGCTCGAGCCGCGCCAGCAGATCGCGCAACAGCCGCGGCGCGACGGGTGCGCGGATGCCGGGATAATGCGGCCCGATCGGCGCGAACGACAGGAAGGCGGCATCGTCGCGGAACCGTTCGGCATCGGCGAACCCGTCGATCACCACCACCGGCTGCGCCTCGGCGCCATGATGTTCGATCGATACTGTCCACGCCATGCGCGCCTCTTCGATGATGGCGCGGCCAAAGACAATGGGGAGGGCCTCGCCAAGCCGTTGGGGAGATGGGGAATCGGAGAACCGCACGGTACGATGGCTGCGCCTGTGCGGCCGCCCCTGGGGCACGCCCTACCAATGCTCCCGCGCAACCGGGAGCCGAGGTCTCCCTTTGCCGCGGGCGGTTGTTCTGCCTGGCCACCGGCTTCCCGCCTGCGCGGCAATATGGTCATGGCGGCGAGCTGAGTGCTTCCACAGCGGCTGCCGCGGTCGGCTCGTGAAGCGATCCAATCGCACCGGCTACGATAAAAAATCAGCCGCCGGCGACTCGCCCAAGACCGCGGCGCGACTCGCCCGTGGCCGTCCCAACCCGGTGCATCGGTTCGATTCCAAGCCTTGACCCTTTGTTCATAGTACTGGAACATAAGGCGAACAAATGAGTCGAATCCGCATGTCCGCTCCCGCTCCCTCGCCCGCCTCCCTCAGCCATCTGCGTGCCTTGGCAGCGGTGCGTCCGGTGGTGGGCGGGGTGCTGCCGTTCGGGGTCGACGCGCTCGATGCGCGCATCGCCGACCATGGGCTGGCGCTCGGCGGGCTGCACGAGGTGTCGCCGGCGACGCCGACGCTGAGCGACGATGCCGCCGCGACCTTGTTCGCCGTCGGCGTCGCCGCGCGCGCCGCGGCGGCGAACGGTCGGCGGGTCTTGTGGGCGCTGACCCGCTTCGATCTCTACGCGCCGGGGCTCGAACAGGCGGGGCTCGACCCGGCGACCCTGTTGTTCGTCGAGGCGCGCGACGACAAGGACGTGCTCGCGGTGATGGAGGACGGCTTGCGCCACGGCGGTCTCGCCGCGGTGGTCGGCGAGGTCAAGCGCGCCGACATGGTCGCCACCCGCCGGCTCCAGCTCGCGGCGATGAGCGGCGGCGCGCCGGCGCTGCTGTCGCGGCGCTGGCGGCGGCAGGGCGTCGATCCGCTCAGCGACCTGTCCGCGGCGATGACGCGCTGGCGGATCGCCTGCGCGCCCTCGGCGCGGCTGCCCGCGCCGGGCGTCGGCCGGCCGCGCTGGACCGTCGAACTCGCCCGCCAGCGCGGCGGGCCCGGCTTCACCCTCGAACTGGAGGCATGCGATGCCACGGGTCGCCTCGCTCTACCTGCCGCACCTCGCGATCGAGCGGTTGCGGCGGATCGAGCGACCGCGCGCGCTGCCTGAACCGCAACGCACGCCGCAGCTTCCGGTCGACGACGACCCCGGCGCCTGTTCGGTGCCGCGGGGCGGCGGCTGGCGTCCCGGCGCACGCTGGGCGCGTGACGCGGATGCACGCGCCGCGATCGTCGAGGAGACGGCGACGCTGCCGCTCCACCAGCAGCCGACGATGCGCGAACTCGGCCGCCGGTCGGAGGCGGCGGACCATCCGTTCAAACGCCCCCTCCCCGCCCCGCCGGGTCAGGCGCGCCCCGTCGCCGCGGCGGCGCATGCCGTCCCGCTGATTCTCGCCGAGACGATCGGGCAGCGCCAGCTGATCGCCGCCGCCTGCCCCGCCGCGCAGGCGCTCGGGCTGACGCCGGGCATGGCGGTGACGCAGGCGCGCGCCCTGGTCGCGACGCTCGACGTCCGCGCCGCCGATCCCGCCGCCGACCGGGCGGTGATCGACGGCCTCGTCCTCCACGCGATTCGTCACTGGACGCCGACCGCCGCGGGCGAGGCCGACGGGATCTGGCTCGATCTCACCGGCGTCGCGCATCTCCACGGCGGCGAGGCGCGGTTCGGCGCGCGGCTGATCCGCTTCTGCCGCCGCTTCGGCTATAGCGCGCGCGTCGGCATCGCCGGGACGCCGGGCGCGGCGCATGCGCTCGCCCGCTATGGCCATGAGCCGCTGATGCGGATCGCCAGCGGCGGCGAGGCGCAGGCGCTGGCCGCTTTGCCCCCCGCCGCGCTGCGCCTGGCGCCATCCGCGCTCGCCGCCGCACAGCGCTTCGGGCTCGATCGCATCGCCGATCTGCTGCCGCTGCCGCGCGGGCCGCTCGCGCGTCGGCTCGGTCTCGCCAGCGTCCGGCGGCTCGACGAGGCGCTGGGCCGCGTCGCCGAACCGATCGTCGCGGTGGTGCCGCAAGAGACCCCGGAGACGGTGCGCCGCCTGCTCGAACCGATCGCCACCGCCGAGGCGATCGAACAGGTGATCGGCGACCTGCTCGCCGACATGATCCCGCTGCTGCGCCAACGCGGCCGCGGCGCGCGGACGCTGGTGCTGACGCTCGAGCGGATCGACGGCAGCGCGCAGCGGATCGCGATCGGCACCGCCCGCGCGACACGCGACGCCGCGCATCTCGCCCGCCTGTTCCACCTGCGCATCGAGCGGATCGAGCCGGGCGACGGGATCGAGACGATGCGCCTCGCCGCGCCGCATAGCGATCCGCTGGGCGCGACCGCGCTCGCCGCGCGGCTCGCCGGCGACGAACCGGTCGCCGATGTCGCGACCCTGGTCGACCAGATCGCCGGGCGGGTCGGCGAGGCGGCGCTGTTCACCGCTGCGCCGGTCGAGAGCGACGTGCCCGAACGCGCCGTCCGCCGCACCGACGCGCTCGCCGCGCCGACCGGCTGGCCGGCGTGGCGGCGGCCGGTGCGGCTGCTCAGCCGGCCCGAGCCGCTTCACGCGGTGCTCGCCTTGCTGCCCGATGCGCCGCCGCGCCGCTTCACCTGGCGCGGCAAGGTCCATGCGGTGGTCGCCGGCGACGGCCCCGAACGGATCCACGGCGAATGGTGGCGGCGCGACGGCGAGATCTGGGCGGTGCGCGACTATTTCCGCGTCGAGGACGAGCAGGGCGCGCGCTTCTGGCTGTTCCGCCGCGGCGACGGCGTCGATGCGGCGACCGGCGATCTCAGCTGGTATCTGCACGGGCTGTTCGGCTGATGGCCGCCACCACCTATGTCGAGCTTCAGGTGACGAGCCATTTCTCGTTCCTGCGCGGCGCCTCTTCCCCCGACGAGCTGTTCGCCGCCGCCGCGCTGCAAGGCCACACCGCGCTCGGCATCGTCGATCGCGGCAGCGTCGCCGGGCTGGTCCGCGGCTGGGAGGCGCAGAAGGCGACCGCCGTGCGGATGATCGCCGGCGCCCGCGTCGACCTCGACGACGACCGCGCGCTCTTGCTCTACCCGATCGACAAGCCCGCCTGGTCGCGGCTGACCCGGCTGCTGACGATCGGCAAGGCGCGCGCCGGCAAGGGCGGCTGCACGCTCGGCTGGGCGGATGTCGTCGCGTGGAGCGAGGGGCTGGTCGCGATCCTGCTGCCCGATGCGGCCGATGCCATCGCCGCCGCGCATCTCGCCGACCTCGGCGCGGTCTTCGCCGACCGCGGCTATTGCGGCCTCGCCTTCCGCCGCCGCCCCGACGATGCGCTGCGGCTGCACGATCTCGCCGCGCTCGCCGCCGCCGCACGCGTCGCCACCGTTGCGGTCGGCGACATCCTCTATCATGCGCCCGAGGCGCGGCTGCTGCAGGACGTGGTCACCGCGATCCGCGAGAAATGCACCGTCGATACATTGGGCTACCGGCGCGAGCGCCACGCCGACCGGCACCTCAAGTCGCCGGCGGAGATGGAACGCCGCTTCGCCGCCTTCCCCGCGGCGATCGCCGCCACCGCCGACATCGCCCGCCGCTGCACCTTCGATCTCGGCGAGCTCAGCTACCAATACCCGCACGAGCGCGTCGTCGCCGGGCTGACCGCGCAGGGCGCGCTCGAACAGCTGACCGAGGCGGCCGCGGCGCGGATGTTCCCCGACGGCCTGCCGCAGGCCTATCGCGCGCAGATCGACCATGAGCTGCGGCTGATCGCCGAGCTCGGCTACGCGCCCTATTTCCTCACCGTCAACAGCATCGTCGCCGAAAGCCGGCGGCGCGGCATCCTGTGCCAGGGGCGCGGATCGGCGGCGAACAGTTGCGTCTGCTTCGTGCTCGGCATCACCAGCATCGACCCGATCCGCCACGAGCTCTTGTTCGAACGCTTCATCTCCGGCGAGCGGCGCGAACCGCCCGATATCGACGTCGATTTCGAGCATGAGCGGCGCGAGGAGATCATCCAGTGGATCTATGAGACCTATGGCCGCAACCATGCGGCACTGACCGCGGTGGTCACCCGCTATCGCGCGCGCGGCGCGATGCGCGAGGTCGGCAAGGCGCTCGGCCTGCCGGAGGACCTGACCAAGGCGCTCGCCGGGCTGATCTGGGGCTGGAGCCAGGAAGGCGTCGGCGAGAAGCAGGTCGCGCAGCTCAACCTCAACATGAACGACCGGCGGCTGCGCCTCGCGCTCGACCTCGCGCGCCAGCTGATCGGCGTGCCGCGCCATCTGTCGCAGCATCCCGGCGGCTTCGTGCTGACCCATGACCGGCTCGACGATCTCGTGCCGATCGAGCCCGCCGCGATGGTCGACCGGCAGGTGATCGAATGGGACAAGGACGATATCGACGCGCTCAAGTTCATGAAGGTCGACGTGCTCGGCCTCGGCATGCTCGGCTGCATGAACCGCGCCTTCCACTTGCTCGCCGAGACGAAGGGCGTGGCGGTCGGCATGGCCGACCTGCAGGACGACGATCCCGACGTCTATGCGATGATCCAGAAGGCCGACACGCTCGGCACCTTCCAGATCGAGTCCAGAGCGCAGATGAGCATGCTGCCGCGGATGAAGCCGACGCGCTTCTACGACCTCGTCATCGAAGTGGCGATCGTCCGCCCGGGCCCGATCCAGGGCGACATGGTCCACCCCTATCTGCGCCGCCGCGAAGGGCGCGAGACGCCCGACTATCCCCGCCCGGAGCTGCGCGCGGTGCTGGAGAAGACGCTCGGCGTGCCGCTGTTCCAGGAACAGGCGATGAAGGTCGCGATCGTCGGCGCGGGCTTTACCGCCGCCGAAGCCGACCAGCTGCGCCGCGCCATGGCGACGTTCAAATTCACCGGCGGGGTCAGCCACTTCTACGACAAGCTCGTCGAAGGGATGGTGTCGCGCGGCTATCCCCGCGACTTCGCCGAACGGACGTTCAAGCAGATCGAGGGCTTCGGCTCCTACGGCTTCCCGGAAAGCCACGCCGCCTCCTTCGCCAAGATCGCCTATGCCTCCTGCTGGATGAAGCATCACCACCCGGACGTGTTCTGCGCCGCCCTCCTCAACGCGCAGCCGATGGGCTTCTACGCGCCGGCGCAGGTGGTCCGCGATGCGCGCGACCATGGCGTCGAGGTCCGTCCCGCCTGCATCAACGCCAGCCGCTGGGACTGTACGCTCGAGCCGACGCGCGGCCGGTATCTGGCGGTGCGGCTCGGCCTGCGCCAGGTGCGCGGGCTCGCCAATGCGCATGGCGCCGCGATCGTCGCGGCGCGCGGCGACACGCCCTTCGGCTCGGTCGAGGAAGTGTGGCGCCGCGCCGGCGTGCCGCGCGCGGCGATCGAGCGGCTGGCGGAGGCGGATGCCTTCCACGGCTTCGGCGCGGACCGTCGCCAGGGATTGTGGAAGGTGAAGGGCCTGGGCGACGCGCCGCTGCCGCTGTTCGCCGCCGCCGATGCGCGCGACGCCGCGTTCAGCCCGGAGGGACTCGAACCCGACGTGTCGCTGCGCCCGCTGTCGGACGGGCGCGAGGTGGTGGAGGATTATCGCGCGCTGCAACTCTCGCTGCGCGCGCATCCGCTCGCCTTCCTGCGCGACGAGCTGACCCGCCGCGGCATCACCCGCTGCGCCGATCTCGCCACCATCAAGGACGGCCGCTTCGTCGAGGTCGCCGGGATCATCCTCGTCCGCCAGAAGCCGGGCAGCGCCAAGGGCGTGCTGTTCATCACCATCGAGGACGAGACGGGCATCGCCAACGGCATCCTCTGGCCTGACCGGTTCGAGGCGCAGCGCCGCACCGTCATGTCGGCGGCGATGATCGGCATGAAGGGCCGGGTGCAGAAGGAGGGGCAGGTGATCCACGTCATATGCGACCGGATCGTCGACCATGGCGGCCTGCTCGCGCAGGTCGGCCAGATGGACTTTCCGCACGCCACCGGCCGCGGCGACGGTGCGCGCCATTCCGGTGCCCCCGATCGGGGCGATGCCGGCTGGCGCCCGGGTCCGCGCGACAGCTATTGGCCGCCGCATGCCGACGGCATGGATCCGGAAGCGGTGGTGCGCGTCAAGTCGCGGGACTTCCACTGACCGCCGTTGCAGGCCACAGCCGCGACCAACCACTTTCGAGGAACACCTATGCGCCAGGCGACCACCCTCCTCCGCATCGACACCCGCCGCCGCGGCCTGCTCGACGTCACGCCCGACGTGCTGCGCTGGGTCGCGGCGCAGGGAATGACGACCGGGCTGCTCACCGTCTTCTGCCGCCATACCTCCGCCTCGCTGGTCATCCAGGAGAATGCCGCCCCCGCGGTACGGCGCGACATGGAGGCCTATTTTGACCGGCTCGCGCCCGAAAGCGGGACGTACGAACATGACGACGAAGGCCCCGATGACATGCCCGCGCACCTGCGCACCGCGCTGACCGGCGTCCAGCTGTCGATCCCGGTGATCGACGGCGCGCCGGCGCTCGGTACCTGGCAGGGCATCTACCTGTTCGAGCATCGCACCAGCCCGCACCGGCGCAGCCTCGCGCTGCACCTGAGCGGCGAATGACGCGGCCCCGCCTCCGCGGTGAAACGTTGCCGTTTGGAGCCAAGTCGTTCATCGCTCGTTCCACTGGGACGATGTATAGGCGACGGGTTCGCCGCATCCGCGAGCGAATGGAGTATTGGAGTCATGATTCATCTGGGCCGCAAGGCCGTGGTCGCGGCGCTGGCCGCCTCCACGCTGATGGTCGCGGGCTGCGCGACCGAGACCACCTATCGCCCCGCCACCGGGCAGGGCTTCAATCGTACCGGCTATAGCGATCGCCGGATCGAACCCGACCGCTATCTGATCACCTTCGCCGGCAACAGCGTCACCTCGCGCGACACGGTCGAACGCTACCTGCTGTTCCGCGCCGCGGAGCTGACGTTGCAGAACGGCTATGACTATTTCGTCATGGCCAATCGCGACACCGATCTGCAATCGCGCACCTACAGCACGCCGGGGATCGGCGGCGGCTGGGGCTATGGCGGGTTCGGCGGCTATTGGGGTCCGTCGTGGCGCTATTACGGCCGCGGGTTCGGCTGGCGCAGCTGGGACCCGTGGTTCGGCGGCGGCTTCGGCGGCGGTCCGTGGGGCAACGACTTCGACATCCGCACCATCGACCGCTACGAGGCGAGCGCCGAGATCGTCATGCGCCGCGGCCCGATCCCGCGCGACAATCTGCGCGCCTTCAACGCCCGCGCGGTGGTCGACAGCATCGGCCCGACGGTGGTGCTGCCGAAGTAATCGCGGCTTTCCGTCTGCCAAAAAGGCCGGGTCACCCAGGTGGCCCGGCCTTTTTGTTATCGTCGTCCGTTATGCATCCAAGCGCGAGTTTGGCACCATCCCTGTATTCCCGCGCAGGCGGGAATCCAGTGTCAAACAGAACGACGACTGAAGCAAGGATACTAGGCTCCCGCCTGCGCGGGAGCACTGGTAAGCCTAAGTCGTCGCACTTACGGCATTCGGCCGATCCAAAAGACAGAGGCCTGTTGCTTCCCAGACCCTAGGCTCCTGCTTTCGCAGGAGCACCGAGCGGCGAGCCTTGCCTCAGACCGTCACCGCGCCGTGGCAATGCTTGTACTTGCGACCCGAGCCGCACGGGCACGGCGCATTGCGGTTGACGCGGCCTTCCCAATGTTCCGGATTGTCGCCGAGCACCGCCTCGGCATCGGGCTGGATCATCTGCATCGGCGGGATCTGGGTAGTGATCCGGCCCAGCGTGCCCGCATCGACGTCGTTCGAATTGTCCTCGCCGGTGAACGGGTCGAAGTGGGTGGTGATGAAGTCGGGCAGCTCGGGGAGCGGCGGCGCTTCCTGGATCTGGAACTGCGCGTGGGCGATCGTCTTGGTCACGTCCTCACGGATCGAATCGAGCATGCGCTGGAAGAGCGAGAAGGCTTCCTGCTTGTATTCGTTGATCGGCGTCTTCTGCGCATAGGCGCGCAGGTGGACGACCTGACGCAGCGCGTCGAGCGTCGCGAGATGCTCCTTCCAGTGATGGTCGAGGTTCTGGAGCAGGATCGACTTTTCGACCTGCGTCCACGTCTCGGGATCGAGCTCGCCCGCCTTGGCGGTGATCGCGGCATCGGCGGCCTCGCGCACCCGCTCCTCGACCAGTTCGGGATCGATCGATTCCTCGGCGAGCCAGTCGTCGACGGGCAGGTCGAGGTTGAGGATCTCCTGCAACCCCGTCTTCATGCCGGCGATATCCCATTGCTCGGGATAGCTGTTCGGCGGGCAGGCGCTGCCGACGATGACGTTGACCGTCTCGGCGCGCATGTCGCTGACCACGTCGCCGACCGCATCGGCATCCATGATGTCGGCGCGCTGCTCGTAGATCACCTTGCGCTGATCGTTCATCACGTCGTCATATTCGACGACCTGCTTGCGGATGTCGTAGTTGCGCGCCTCAACCTTCTTCTGCGCGGTCTCGATCGCCTTCGACAGCCACTTGCTGCCGATCGCCTCGCCATCGTCGATATTGTTGCGCATCATCTTGGCGAACAGCGTGTCCGGGCCGAAGATGCGGAGCAGATCGTCATCGAGGCTGAGGTAGAAGCGCGACAGGCCGGGATCGCCCTGGCGGCCGGACCGGCCGCGCAACTGGTTGTCGATGCGGCGGCTCTCGTGCCGCTCGGTGCCGAGCACGAACAGGCCGCCCGCGGCGAGCACCTCCTGCTTCTCGACCTCGATCTCGGCGCGGATGCGCGTCGCCTCCGCCTCATATTCCGGCGTGCCCTCGACCAGATCGGGATGCTCGTCGAGCATGCGGAATTCGAGATTGCCGCCCAATTTGATGTCGGTGCCGCGACCCGCCATGTTGGTGGCGATCGTCACCGCCGCCTTGCGGCCGGCCTGCGCGACGATATGCGCCTCCATCTCATGGTAGCGCGCGTTGAGGACCTTGTGCGCGACGCCCTCCTGGACGAGGAACTCGCTGAGCAGTTCGGACTTCTCGATCGACACGGTACCGACCAGCACCGGCTGGCCGAGCGCGGCATGTTCGCGGATCTTCTTGGCGATCGCGCGGAACTTGTCGTTGGTGTCCTTGTAGAATTCGTCTTCCTCGTCGATCCGGCGGACGCCGACGTTGGTCGGGATGGTGACGACGTTCATCTTGTAGATGTCGTAGAATTCCGCCGCCTCGGTCGCCGCGGTGCCGGTCATGCCGG
Organism: Sphingomonas kyungheensis; assembly: GCF_037120395.1. Lineage (NCBI taxonomy): Bacteria > Pseudomonadati > Pseudomonadota > Alphaproteobacteria > Sphingomonadales > Sphingomonadaceae > Sphingomonas > Sphingomonas kyungheensis. Next base: position 705,392 of record NZ_JBBBDM010000002.1, on the reverse strand, counting down.
CGAGCTTGGGGTACATGCGGAAATAGTTCTGGAAGGTGATCGACGCCATCGTCTGGTTCTCGGGCTCGATCGTCACGCCTTCCTTGGCCTCGACGGCCTGGTGGAGACCGTCCGACCAGCGCCGCCCGTCCATCATCCGGCCGGTGAACTCGTCGATGATGATGACCTTGCCGTCCTTGACGATGTAATCGGTGTCCGCCTTGAACATCTTGTTGGCGCGCAGCGACTGGTTGACGTGATGGACGACCTGCGTGTTCTCGAAGTCGTAGAGGTTGGCGCCCTCGAGCAGCCCGGCCGCCTCGAGCATGCGCTCGATCCGCTCGGTGCCGCTCTCGGTGAGGATGATCGACTTCTGCTTCTCGTCCTTCTCGTAATCGTCGTCGGTCAGCTGCTTCACGATCGCATCGACGCTCATGTACAGTTCCGACTTGTCGTCGGTCGGGCCCGAGATGATCAGCGGCGTCCGCGCCTCGTCGATCAGCACCGAATCGACCTCGTCGACGATCGCCATGCTGAAGGCGCGCTGGACCATGCTGGCGCGCTCGTACTTCATGTTGTCGCGCAGATAGTCGAAGCCGAATTCGTTGTTCGTGCCGTAGGTGATGTCGCTGTTATAGGCGGCGCGGCGCTGTTCGTCGGTGAGATTGGGGATGATCGTGCCGACGGTCAGGCCGAGGAAGCGATAGACCTGCCCCATCCATTCCGCGTCGCGCGCCGCGAGATAGTCGTTGACGGTGATGACGTGGACGCCGTCGCCCGGCAGCGCGTTGAGATAGGTCGCCAGCGTCGCGACCAGCGTCTTGCCCTCGCCGGTGCGCATCTCGGCGATCTCGCCGCGGTGGAGGACGATGCCGCCGATCATCTGCACGTCGAAATGGCGCATGCCGAGCACGCGCACCGCCGCCTCGCGCACCGTCGCGAACGCCTCGGGCAGCAGGTCGTCGAGCTTGGCGCCATTGGCGAGCTGCTCGCGGAACTTCGTCGTCTGCGCGGCGAGCTGGTCGTCGGACAGCGCCTGCAATTGCGGCTCGAAATTGGCGATCTTCTGGATGATCGGGTTGAGCGATTTGACGTAGCGGTCGTTGGACGAGCCGAAGAGCGATTTGGCAAAGCCGCCGAACATAGACTTATTCCTGCAAGGACGCGCGCGGCCGGAGGCGCGCAGCATCGAGTGTCATCAAAGGGGGATCGGCCGAAGCCGCAACGACGGGTCGGCGCTATTCGCGGCGGCGGCTCGCATAGAGCGGGACGATCGCGGCGAGCGCGAACGCCGCAGGTGCCGCTGTCGCGGCGACCTGCCGAACCCGTGGCAAAGCCTGTACCGGACGGGCGGCGATCCGCGCCGGCACCGCCTGCGCCTCGGCGACCGCCGCCGCCACCGCGACGGCATGCGCCGCAGCGGGCGCACGCATCGCCGACGCACCGCCGGTCAGGGCGGACAGCAAAGCGGAAAGGAGCAGCAGCAAATTCATCGCAGTCCTGCCATAGGGACTGCATGCGCAGGCGTCCACCGACGAAGCGTCTGTATTACCACAGGCTCCGTACCGGATATCGCCGCACCGTCGCATCGGCGAAGACCAATATGGCATCCAAATGCCGGCATGGGGGATGAGCATGCGGTCGACCGGATCGCCGTGCAGATACGGCAACAGTCGGGTGGCCTGCCAAAGGGCGGCTGGCAGGGGGACGATATCGAGCGCCAGAGCGTCCAGCGCGGTCGCCAAATCGGCCGCCATGGGCGAGCGGCCACGCCGGTGCAAGTCGGCATACTCCCAAGCGATCACTGCGCTGACCTGCAACTCCGCACCCGGCCTCAACACAGCCGACGAGCCGCTTGAGACAGTCGCTGCTCAGCGCTCAGATCGAGACGATAACGTGGGCATCAAGCAGCAGGCGCAACGATACGAGCCAGCCGAGCATCATAATCGACGCGATCAGCCTCCAGGGCAGCAAGATCGAGATCAAGCCCCTGTGCCAGATCCCGGAACAGGCCGACCGCCGATTTGCGTTTGCGGGCGATACGTTCGACCTCGTCAGCTGTCCTCGACACGATTGGGACAAGGCGTACCCGCGGATCACCGGCGTCGTTTAGAATGACATCCTCGCCGCGACCGCCGCTGCGACCAACTCCGGCAACCGGCTGTCCGCATCGCCGACGCTGAGATGGATGGGCGGAGGATAGATTCGGGGCTTGGCTTTATCAAGCTGACGACCTTTCGCCGTCATCGCCGCAACCGTCTTTGCCCCGTCTTGGAAGCGGACTATGGCGGCGTCATGTCTTGGACGATCTCCCCCCTCGCCACGCCCTTCCCCGCCCTGCCCGCGATTGCCGGCGTCGTGCCGCATGTTGCCCGAGCGCACTACAAGACGTGGGATCGCTGCGACCTCACCTTCGTCACGCTCGCCGAGGGCACCAGCGTCGCCGGCGTCGTCACGCAGAGCAAATGCCCCTCGCCCGAAGTCGAATGGTGCCGCAAGGCGCTGACGCTGGGCACGGCGCGGGCCTTGGTAGTCAATGCCGGCAATTCCAACGCCTTCACCGGCCACCGCGGGCGCGCCGCGGTCGAGGCGATCGCCGCGCGCACCGCGCAGCATCTCGGCTGCCAGCCGTCCGACGTCTTCGTCGCCTCGACCGGGGTGATCGGCGTGCCGCTGCCGATCGACAAGGCGGAGGCCGGCCTCGATGCCGCCTACGCCGCCAGCGCGTGCGACTGGCGTGCCGCCGCCGAGACGATCGGCACCACCGACACCTACCCCAAGGGTGCGATGACCACCGCGATCGTCGACGGCCGTACCGTGACCCTGGTCGGCATCATCAAGGGATCGGGGATGATCGCGCCCGACATGGCGACGATGCTCGGCTTCATCTTCACCGACGCGGCGGTGACGCCGGGCTTCCTCCAGGCCGCGCTCAACGCCGCCAATCGCAACACCTTCTCGTGCATCACCGTCGACGGCGACACCTCGACCAGCGACACCGTGCTCGCCTTCGCGACCGGCGCGGCGGGCAATGCGCCGCTGAGCGCCGCCGACAGCGACGGGGCGGACGCCTTCGCCGCCGCGCTGGCCGATCTGTGCGCGAAGCTCGCGCTGCTGGTGGTGCGGGACGGCGAGGGCGCGACCAAGTTGATCGAGGTCAGCGTCACCGGCGCGGAGAGCGACCGCTCGGCGCATCGCATCGCCTTGTCGATCGCCAATTCCCCCTTGGTCAAGACCGCGATCGCCGGTGAGGACGCCAATTGGGGCCGCGTCGTCATGGCGGTCGGCAAGGCCGGAGAGCCTGCCGAGCGCGACCAGCTCGCGATCCGCTTCGGCGCAACCCAGGTCGCGCGCGACGGCCTCGCGGTCGAGGGCTATGACGAGGCGCCGGTCGCCGCGCACCTCAAGGGGCAGGAGATCGAGATCGGCGTCGACCTCGGCCTCGGCGACGGGATGGCGACGGTTTGGACCTGCGACCTGACGCACGGCTATATCGCGATCAACGCCGACTATCGGAGCTGACATGCACCATCCGCACCATGAGGCGGTCGTCACGCTGATGCGGCGCGTTGCGGCGGAGATCGTGCTGCCGCGCTTCCGCAACCTCGGCGCCGACGAGATCGAGGAGAAGGCCGCGGACGATATGGTCACGGTCGCCGACCGGCTGAGCGAAGCCGCGCTGACGGAAGGGCTTGCCGCGCTCGACCCGACGATCCGCGTCATCGGCGAGGAAGCGGTGGCGGCGGATGCGCGGCTGGTCGCCGGCATCGAGCACGGCCGGGCGTGGATCATCGATCCGATCGACGGCACCAACAATTACGCCAGCGGCATCGCCACCTTCGGCATCATGATCGCACTGGTCGAGGACGGCGAGACGGTGGCAGGCTGGATCCTCGATCCGGTCACCGACCGGCTCTGCCACGCGATCCGCGGTGGTGGCGCCCATGTCGACGGCAGGCGCGTGACGGCGCAGCCGAGCGGCGGCGAGCGGCCGTCGGCGGTGCTCGCCACCTATCATCTCGATGCCGCGACCGAGGCGGAGCTCTGCGCGCGCGCCGGCCGCGTCTTCACCGTCGCACCCATGCCGCGCTGCGCTGCCGAGCAATATGCGCGGCTGGTGCTCGGCACCAACGACATCGCGTTGTTCCAGAAGACGCTGCCCTGGGATCATGCCGCCGGGTCGCTGCTGCTGCGCGAGGCGGGCGGCGTGGTGCGCTGGCCGGACGGATCGGACTATCACGTCGCCGACCAGCGGCGCGGAATGGTTGCCGCGGCGTCGCCTGCATTGTGGGACGAAGCGGTGGCGGTGCTGTTCGGATAGCAAAAGCCCCTCCCCCGAAGAGGAGGGGCTTTGGTGATTTACGCCAGCGCGTCTTCCAGCCAGGCCTTGAGGCGACCCTTGGGCTCGGCACCGATCTTGGTCGCGGCCGGCGCGCCGCCCTTGAACAGGATCATCGTCGGGATGCCGCGCACGCCGTAGCGGCCGGGCGCATCGGGATTCTCGTCGATGTTGAGCTTGGTGATCGTCACCTGCTCACCCAGTTCCTCCGACAGTTCCTCGAGGCTCGGCCCGATCATCTTGCACGGGCCGCACCATTCCGCCCAGAAATCGACGAGCACGGGGCCGTCGGCCTTGAGCACGTCGCTGTCGAAGCTGGCGTCGGTAATCGCTTTGGTAGGCATGATGATCTCCTTTGCACCCCCATCTAGGGTGGTGCGGACCGCGTCTCAACCGCCGGCGGCCTAGCTTTGCTCCCGCGGTCGAAAGCGCGGCTTGTGCGCGGCGAGCAGATCGGCGGGCAGGTCGAACAACCGCGGGCCGCCGGTGTAGAGCAATGCCGCCTCGATCGACCGGTTGGGGAAGATGGTGGCGAGCGCCGCGGCATAGGCCGCCATCTGGTCGAGATGATAGGGCGGGATATCGTCAAGCGCCGCCGGCACGCGCCGCCCGGTCTTGAAGTCGACGACGCGGATCCGCTCGGGCGCGATCAGCAGACGGTCGACGGTGCCCGACACGACCAGTCCGTTGCCCAGGGTCGCGGCGATCGGCGCTTCGGTCAGCGCGTCTCCGCCGAACAGATCGGCGAAGCGCGGATCGTCGAGCACCGCCAGCACCCCGGAGACGATGACGCCACGCTCCGCCGGATCGCCGACGCCGCCCGCGGTGGCGAGCCAGCGCTCGCCGCTCGCCGCGCGCTGCGCCGCGGGCACCGCCGGCAGCCGCTCGAACAAGGCATGGAAGAGCCGGCCGCGCTCGGCGGCGGCGCGCATCGCCGGGCCGGGCGGCGGATCGCTGACCTCGTCCTCGCCGAGCGCCGAAGGGGCGAGCGGACGCGACGGCCGGCTTTCGACCGGCGCCGCGCGTCGCGCCCAGTCAGGCAGCACGACCGGCTCGGACACAGCGGCGGCGGCGGACGGACGCGCGCGCACCGGCGGCTGCGGCACCCGTCCGGTGAACAGGCGCGGTGCCTCGCCCGCGATCCCCAGCGCGTCGAGCGCGCGCGCCGAGGCGGCATACCAGCTCGCCTCCGGCGGCTCGCCCTTGGCGCGCGGGCCGAGCGCGCCGGCGATGACCAGCCGCTCCTCGGCGCGCGTCGCCGCGACGTAGAACAGCCGCCAATGCTCCTCCAGCTCGCGCCGCTCGACCTCGCCGACCGCCACGTCGAGCGGCCCGCCGCGCTCGGCGCTGCGCGGACGGAAGATCGGGATCGGCTGCGCCCCCGGCTCGGGCGACCAGCGCACCAGCGCGCGCGGCGCGGCATGCGGATCGACCGTCGCGTCGGCGAGGATGACCAGCGGCGCCTGCAAGCCCTTGGCGCCATGCGCGGTCATCACCCGCACCGCGTCGAGCGGCGCGGACGGATCGCGAACGATCTCGACATCGCCGCGATCGAACCAGTCGAGGAAGCGCTGCATCGACGGAGTCGAGCTGGTCTCGAAGGCGAGCGCGGCGTTGAGCAATTCCTCGATCGGATCGCGCGCCTCATTGCCCAGCCGCAGCAGCAACTTGCGCCGGCCGTCGAGCGGACCCGAAAGCAATTCCTCGAGGAACTGATAGGGCGTGGCGATATCGGCGCGCAGCAGCATCGTCCGCAGCGGGGCGAGCCGATCCTCGGGCTGGGTCAGCGTCAGGTGCCGCCATAGGCTGCCGTGATCCCGCGGCGCGGCGTGCATCAGCGCATCCTGCGTCCAGCCGAGCAGCGGCGAGACCAGCAGCGCGGCAAGCGACAGATCGTCCTCCGGCTGCAGGGCGAAGCGCACCGCAGCGAGCAGATCCTGCACCGCGAGCGGCGCGTTGAGGCGCAACCGGTCGACGCCCGCCACCGGCACGCCCTCGGCATAGAGGCGCGCGACGACCAGCGAGGCAAGATCGCCGCGCCGCTTGACCAGGATCATCACATCCTCCGGCCGCAGCGCCCGCCCCTTGCTGCCGAGCATCAGCCCGCTATCGAGCCAGTCGCGTACCGCGCGCGCGATGCGGATCGCCTGTTCGCGGACCGCGTCGTCGATCCACGCTTCCTCGTCTTCCTCGCTGCCGCCGGCGACGACGGGCGGCCACAGCTCGACCGCGCCCGGACCGACCACCTCGCTGGCATGGTCCTGCAACGCGCCGATCGCGCCCAGCCCCGGCTCGCCCGCCGCCGCGACCGCGGCGTCGACGAATTCGAGCACCGGCCGCGTCGAGCGGAACGAATGGGTCAGCGACAGACGCTGGAAGGGCAGCCCGCGCTCCTCCTCGGGCCAGTCCTCCGTCCCCGCCACATCCTCGGCGCGCCCGGCGAAATGGCCCTCCGCCCAGCGGAAGTTGATCGGGTCGGTGCCTTGGAAGCCGAAGATCGCCTGTTTGAAGTCGCCGACGGTGAACAGCGTGCGCGTCGACGGCGCATGGACGCCGCGGCCGACGAAGAACTCGCCCGCCAGCGCGGTGACGATCCGCCACTGGTTGAGGTTGGTGTCCTGCGCCTCGTCGATCAGCACGTGTTCGGTCGCCGCATCGAGCTTGTAGCGCACCCATTCGCCGATGCCGGGCTGTTCGAGCAGCCGCACGGTGACGCCGATCAGATCGTCGAAATCGACCGCCCCCGTCCGCCGCTTCGCCGCGGCATAGGCGCGCGCGTAATCGCGCCCCACGTCGAGCGCCTCGGCGAGCAGGTCGGCATAGGCCGCACGGCTGGTCAGCGACAACAGGTCGAGGCAATGATCGCCGAGCGCCCCGGCGAGCTCGACATAATCGGGTTCGGCGTCGGTCAGCTTCTTCGACGCCTTGCGCGGTTCGTTCTTGCCGGTGAGCACGACGCTCGCCAGCTCCTGCATCGTCGCGGCACGGGTGGCGGGCGCGGCGGCGAGCCAGCGGTCGAGCGTCTCGGCATGGCCGAGCCCCGTCGCCGCGCCCCACGCCTTGTTCGCCGCGGCGAGCCGCTCGATCAGCCCGGTATCGATCGCGTCGCAACCGGCGGCGAGCGCCTCGCCGATATCGCCCTGCGGCAGGTCGAGCGCGCGGCGCAGCCACGGCTGGATGCCGCTCGGCAATGCCTCCAGCGCGGCGAGCGAGCGGGCGCAGGCGAGCAGGAAGCTCTCCGCCCCGCCCTCGCCGAGCCGCAGCGACAGCGCGCCGATCGTCTCGATCGGGCGGGTGCGACCCTCACGCTCCGCCTCGACCAGCAGGCTCGCCAGCGTCTCGCGGGCGAGCACCGCTTCCTCGCGTGGTTCGAGCGGGCGGAAACCGGGGGTGAGCCCCGCCTCGACCGGAAAGGCGGCGAGCAGGCTCTGGCAGAAGCCATGGATCGTCTGGATGCGCAGCCCGCCGCCGGGCGCGTCGAGCACCCGCGCGAACAAAGTGCGCGCGCGCGCCTGCACGTCCGGCGTCGCGCGCTCGCCCAGCGCCTCGAGATCGGCGGCGAGCTGCGGCCCGGGCATCCGCACCCAGGCGGCGAGCCGGTTGCTGATCCGCTGCGCCATCTCCGCCGCGCCCGCCTTGGTGAAGGTGAGGCAGAGGATCGCCGCCGGCTCGGTGCCGCCGAGCAGCAGGCGGAAGACGCGCGCGGCGAGCACCTGCGTCTTGCCGGTGCCCGCCGAGGCGGACAGCCAGACGTGCGCGCGCGGATCGCTCGCCGCCGCCTGCGCGCCCTTCAGCCGCGGCAGGGTGGCGAGTTCAGTCCCGGCCATACCATTCGTCCCGCCGCATCAGTTGGTCATATTCCGCATAAGGCGCATATTCCGGCACCAATTTGGCGGTGAACGGCGCGCTGCCGGTCAGCCAGTGGCCGGCCGCCTCGATGAAGTTGCTCATCGCGATCGTGGTGAAATCGGTGGTGACGATCCTGTCGCGCTTGCCCTCGGCATCGACCGGCGTCTCGACATAGCCGAACTGGTCGCGCTTCTTGCCGAGCGACCAATATTCGAAGCCGCCGGCGCGCCCCGCCACGTCGGCGAAGCCGCCGCGCTCGGCGATCGCACCCAGCAGCCCGAGCTGCAGGCTGTAGCCGGCGCGCACCGCGGCGGCGGAGGGCGGCTTGCCGGTCTTGTAGTCGACGATCGCGAGGCTGCCGTCGGCGAGCCGGTCGACGCGGTCGTAACGGCCGGACAGCCTGACCCCCGCCACTTCGATGAACCCCTGCCCCTCCGCCGAGGCGACGCTGCGCCCCGCGGCGGCCTGTTCGGCGACGGTGCGCGCGATCCAGTCGATCGCCTCGACCAGCCGCGGCCGCCACAGGGCGCGCATCATCGGATGGGTCCGCTCGTCGTCGAGCATCGCGGTGGCGCGCGGCAGCAGCGCGTCGGGGGCGCAGCCGTCCTGCTTCCACCATTGTTCGAGGATGTCGTGCACCGCGGTGCCGCGCCACGCCGCGCTCGGATCGGCATCGACCGGATCGAGCTGCATCAGCCCGAGCACGCGGCGCGCGTAGAAGGCGTAAGGGTCGGCCTTGAGCCGGTCGATCTCGGTCACCGATATCGCCTTGGGGCGACGGGCGGGATCGGGCAGCGGCGCGGGGCGGTCGGCGGGGCGATGCTCGCCCGGTGCGTCGAGCGCCTGCGCCCAGCGCTCCAGATCGTGCGCGCGGACGAAGCGGTCGCCCGCCATCGCCTGCAAGCGCAGCCACAGGCGCGAGGCGAGCGCCGGCGAGGCCGCGTCCCGCCGCGCCCGCGTCACGATCGCGCGTGGCGCGCCCAGCGCCTGCCCGAATTCATGCGCGGCGACACCGACGCTGCGTTCGAGCCCGGGCAGCCCGAGCGTCGCGCGGATCCGCGGCGCGAGCCACGGATCGGGCGCCGGCCGCCCCGGCCACACCCCCTCGTTGAGCCCGCCGAGCACCATCAGGTCGGCGGTCTGCAACCGCGCCTCGATCAGGCCGTAGATGGCGATGCGCGGATGGCCGACGCCCGATCCCGGCCGCACCGCGACCTCGTCGAGCAACCCGCGCAGCAGCGGCGCGAAACCGTCGGGGGCGACGCGCGGCGGTCCGACCGCGGCGTCGGCCTCCAGCGCGTCGAGGAACTCCGCCGCGGCGCGCCCCGCCGGGCCGGACCACAGATCGTCGCCGCACAAGGCCTGCGCCGTCTCGCGCAGCACCGCGAGCAGCGCCGGCAGCGGCTGCATGCCCTGTTCGAACACCAATTCGATCGGCTTGAGCAAGGCGACCGGCTCGGCGAACCAGGCGGCAGCGCGCTCGCGCTTGTTGGCGAGCAGGTGGCCGGTGATCCCGTCGAGCCCCGCCGCCGGCCGCGGCCCGCGCAGCCCGCGATCAACGCCGCGCACGCCGTCGAGCCATGCGCCGCGAATGCTGCGATCGGTCGACACGTTGCGCACCAGCGGATGCTTGAGCAGCGCGAGCAACGCCATCGGCGCGAACCGCTGCGCCGCCGCCTCGGCGAGCGCGAGCAGCAGCGTTCCCGGCGGCAGGATCGCCAGGGGCCGCCCCGCCGAATCGTTCGCCTCGATCCCCCAGCGGCGCAGATGCACCACCACCCGCCGCGCCAGCGCGCGATCGGGGGTGACCAGCGCCGCGGTCCGGCCCTCTTCCTCCAGCGCGCCGCGCAGCGCGAGCGCGATCGTCTGCGCCTCTTCCGCCGGGGTGGCGAGCTCGGCGGCGACGACGCCGGTCAGCCGCCGGTCCTCCGCCCTGAGCTCGGTCCATTTGCCGGTGAAGGCGGCGGGCGCGAGCGCATTGGCGATCGCACGGCCGCGCGCCGCGCCCGCGTCCGGCCCCGCGGTGCCGGGCCAGGTCGCCACCTCGCCGCGGCCGACGCTCATCCGGTCGAGCATCAGCTTGAGGTGGAACTGCGGATGCGTTTCGAGCGAGCGGCGGATGCTGCCGGTGACCGGATCGGGGCGATGCGGCCCGAGCGCATCCCACTCCTCCTGCGGCATCGCGAGGTCGAGCCCGGCGAACACCGTCATCCCCTGCGGCGCCTCGGCGACGCAGCGCAGCAGCCGCGCCACCGCCGGCGCGGGATCGGTGATCCCCGCGGCGCAGACCAGGCCTTCAGGCGGCCGGTGCCGCCAGCGCCGTTCGACCCGGTCGAGCAGCAACCGCCGCCGCGTCGCCGCGTCGATCCGGCCGAGCCGCGCCAGCTCCTCGGGCCAGCGTTCGAGCACGATGGTGAAGGTCGACAGCGCGCGCTGCCAATGTTCGGTGAGTTCGGGCGCGAGGTCGATGTCGCGCAGCCGCTCCGGCGCCACCTCCTCGACGAGCAACTGGTCGAGCGTGTGGCAGAGCTCGCCCGCCAGCCGCACCGCTTCCGCCGCGTCGATCGCCGCGCCGGCGCGCGCGCGCTCTTCGTAGACGAGGCGGGCGAGGATCATCCGCCGCTGCATCGGGGCGATCGCCGGCGGCGGCGGCTCCTGCTCGTCGGCGGGATCGAGCGCCGCGCCGACCGCCTCGCCGAGATCGGGGCTGCCGAGCGTCACCAGCCGCGGCAGCAGCAGGCCGCCGCCGCTCGCCCGCACGAAGGCGTCGGTGACGGCGCGGACCGCCCGATTGTTGGGCAGCAGCACCAGCCCGCGCGCGAGCGCCATCGCATCGCCGCCCGCGCGCCGCATCAGCCCGGCGACGAGCGTATCGGCGAACGCCTTGTGCGACGGGATCGAGAAGAGGTGCGGCCGCCGCGCCTCAGCCATTGGCGATCAGCATTTCGGTCTTCGGCACGGCGGCGGGGGTGCCGACGTCGAACCACAGGCCCTGATGCACCTGCGCATAGGCGCGCCCCGCCTCGATCGCACGGTTCCAGAACAGATTGGTCGAGAACGGCCCCTCCGGCCAGTCGCGGATGATGCGCGGGTGGAGGATCTGGATGCCGGTATAGACGAACGGCGCGACCGTTCCGGCCTTGCGGCGGCCGACGATGCGGCCGTCGGCGGCGAGGCGGAAGTCGCCCTGCCCCTGATGATTGTTGGCGCGGGCATAGGGGACGACGAGCAGCAACGCGTCCATCGCATCCGCATCCCAGCGGTGGCTGAGCAGCTTGAGCGTATCGACCGGACCGTCGAGCCACAGATTGTCGCTGTTGATCACCAGCACCGGCTCGTCGCCGAGCAGGTCGCGCGCCTGGACCAGCCCGCCGCCGGTCTCCAGTAGCTGCGCGCGCTCGTCGCTGATCGTCACCGCGATGCCGTCGTCGCGGTTGGTGACATGCGCTTCGAGCAGGTCGGCGAGATAATGGACGTTGACCACCGCCCGCCGCACCCCGGCATTGGCGAGCCGATCGAAGACGTGGTCGATCAGCGGCTTGCCCGCGACCTCGACGAGCGGCTTGGGGCGCGTGGCGGTGAGCGGCCGCATCCGCTTGCCGAGGCCGGCCGCCATCACCATCGCCGTGGCCGGCACGGTGCCGCCGGGATCGGGGCGGATGGTCCGCTGCCGGGTCATGCGCGCAGCACCGCCGGGTCGCCGCGCAGCGCGGGCGGCACGTTGGCGTCGAACCAGCGCGCGACCGGAGCGAGCACCGGCTGCGCCAGATCGCGCTCCAGATAGCGCCAGACGCGCGGACATAAAGCGGCGTAGCGCGGCTTGTCGTCGCGCCGCCACAGGCGCGTGAAGATGCCGATGATCTTGGCGTTCCGCTGCGCGCCGAGCACGTGATAGGCGTGGAGGAAGGCCTCGTCCGCGCCGGTGGCGTCGCGATAGCGTGCCAGCATCGCCACTTCGAGCGCCGGGTCGACGTCGCGCCGCGCATCCTGCAGCAACGACACGAGGTCATAGGCCGGATGGCCGGCGAGCGCGTCCTGGAAGTCGAGCAGGCCGAGCCGCCGCTCCGCGCCGACCAGCATCAGATTTTCCGCATGATAATCGCGCAGCACGGTGACCGGCGCATCGGTCAGCGCATGATCGAACACCGCATCCCAGGCGGCGGCATAGCCCTCCGCATCGACGGTGAGGCCGACCGCGGGGCAATACCAGTCGACGAACAGTGCCGCCTCGCGATGCAGCACGGCGCGATCATAGGGCGGCAGGTCCCCGGCGGGATGCGCGCGCAGCGCCACCAGCAGGTCGATCGCCGCGGCATAATGCGGCGCCGCGTCCGCCTCGCTCGCATCGGCCGTCTCGCGCAGCCGCACGTCGCCGAAATCCTCGAGCAGCACCAGTCCCTGCGCCAGATCGGCAGCATGGATGGCGGGCGCGGCGAAGCCATGGTCGCCGAGCCAGCCGGCGATGCGGATGAACGGGCGCGGATCCTCGTGCGGCGGCGGCGCATCCATCAGGATCGCGCTGCGACCGCCGCTGACGACCCGGAAATAGCGGCGGAACGAGGCATCGCCGGCGACCGGGAGGATGTCCCCCGACCAGCCGTGCGATGCGAGGAACGCCGGGGCGCCGGCGGGCGGGGTCATATCGGCCATCGCGGTGTCCATGACGCCGGCACGTCGGCTGTCAAGATTCGTCCGCCGTCCGGTGCCGGCGACAGGGTGAGCGCCAGCGCCTGCGGCCAGTAACCGGGCGCGCGCTCGGGCCATTCGACCAGCAGCAGCGTATCGGACAGCGCCTCGTCGAGGCCGAGCTCGGCGAGCTCGTCCGGATCGTCGATCCGGTAGAGATCGACGTGCAGCACCGGCAGCCGCACCTCGGGCGGGTCATAGGATTGGACGATCGCGAAACTCGGGCTCGGCGCCTCGCCGGCAAGGCCGAGCGCAGCGAGCAGACCGCGCGCGATGCTCGTCTTGCCGGCACCGAGGTCGCCGCGCAGCGTGACGACGTCGCCCGGCCGTACATGCGCCGCCAGCGCCGCGCCGAAGGCTTCGGTCGCGGCGGGGTCGGCGAGGTGAAGGTCAGTCATGCAAGGTCCTGTCGGCCGATCCGATGATCCCGCCCCACGGGATGATGTCCCACATTCCGTGGGCCGGCAACGAAGAGCTATCCGCAAAGATACCCGCACCACCGCGGCGAAGGCCGGGGTCCAGTCGGGGAACAGCCGCAGATCGCCACAGACCGTCGCCCCACTGGACCCCGGCCTTCGCCGCGGTGGTGAATGCGGGAAGAGACTGGCCAACCCCGCAGCGCTCCGGCGAAGGCGGGAGCTTAGCGTTCCTGCCGCAGACGCGCGGTCTGTCTGGCCACTGGAATCCCGCCTGCGCAAGACCTCTGCAAAAGTCCTGCCCTAGCCCAAAATGCGCCGTCACCCCGGACGTGTTCCGGGGTCCACCGTGTCGCGAAATCCTTGCTTTACGCTCTTGCGGAGCAGTGGATGCCGGAACAAGGCCGGCATGACGAAGGCGGCCTCGCAGAGGTTTCGCCTGCGCGACAATACCAGAGATCGCGGCCTCGCGGCACATCCCGCCCGACGCCCCGCCACCGCCACGCGAAACACCCATCACCCCACGAGCCCCGATCATCGCCGCGGCAGCTCGACCGTCACCAGCGTCCCCTCGCCCGGCTGCGAGACGAGGTCGATGTGGCCGCCATGCGCCTCGACGAACTGGCGCGCCAGCGGCAGGCCGAGGCCGAGCGCCCGCTCGCCGCTCGGCTGCATGCCGGGTTCGCCGAACCGGTCGAAGGCGCGGGCGATGCTCTCCGCATCCATGCCGAAGCCATTGTCCGAGACGACGATGCGCGCGCCCGTCGCGCTGCCGTCGCTGTGCAGCAGGATGCGCCCGCCCTCCGGCGTCGAGGCGACCGCATGGCGCAGCAGATGCTCGACCACCTCCTTGAGCCGCTTGGGATCGCCCGTCACGCGGCCGGTCGAGCGCGCCAGTTCGACCGCGAAGTCGAGCTTGCGCCGCTTCGCCGCGGGCCGGATCGTCTCCGCCGCGGCGCGCGCGGTGGCGGCGAGATCGACGTCGACGCGGGCGATCTCGGCGTCGTCGCCACCCTGCGTCAGGTCGAGCACGTCGTCGATCAGCAGGCCGAGCCGTTCGACCGATTGCAGGATCGCCTCGACATAGCCGTCCGCCTCGGCAGTCAGCTTGCCGGCGAACCCGGCATGCAGCATCTCGGCAAAGCCGCTGATCGAGGTCAGCGGCGTGCGCAATTCATAGCTCATATTGGCGACGAACTGCGTCTTGACCCGGTCCGCCGCCTCCAGCGCATTGGCGCGATCGCGCAGCGCCTGTTCGGCGCGGCGGCTGTCGGTGATGTCGAGCATCGTCAGCAGCGCATTGCCGTCGGGCAGCGGCACCGCCGCGAAGGCGAAATGCCGCCCGTCGGCGAAGGCGACGCGGCCGCCGCGCTGCTGCCGCTCGGTGGTCGCCGAGCGGACCAGTTCGGGGATCAGCGCCGCGCGATTGGGGGTGGCGAGCTTGGATGCCGCCGCCGCCGCAAAGGCATCGACACGCGGATGGCCGGCGAGGAATTCCTCCTCGAACCCCCAGACCGCGCGCAGCCGGTTGTTCCACAATTGCAGCTTGCCGTCGGCGGCGAACACCGCCAGCGCCTCGAACAGATTGTCGAAGGTCGCGGTCCGCACGCGCAGCAAGGTATCGCGCGCGCTCGCCAGCTGCACCTCCTCGGTGCGATCCTCGAAGATCGTCAGCAGGCCGCCGTCGGGCAGCGGCTGGGCGACGACGCGCAGATGCGTGCCGCCGGGCAGATGCCAATTCTCCTCGCTCGCCGCATCGCTCGGCACGAACCAGCCGCGCCGCTCCGCCTTCCAGCTCGGGAAATCGCGCACCTCGGGCAGCCGGCTCGCCTCGCGCATCCGTTCGAGGACGCGGTCGAACTCGGGCCGGTCGGCGAGCCATTCGGCGCGCATCGCGAACATCCGCCGGAACGGCTGGTTGCAGAAGACGAGGCCGCGATCGGGCCCGAATTGCGCGACGCCCGCCGACAGCCGGTCGAGCAGCGCGCGCTGCGCATCGGCGAAGCGCTTGGCGCCGGCGCGTGACTGTTCGAGATCCTCGATATCGACCGCGAAACTGGCGACGCCGCCGGTCGGCAGCGGCACGTCGTGCACCTCGAGCGAGCGCCGCTCGCCGCCGATCGTCGCGGGCAGCACCTCGCGCTGCGGCGCGCCCGAGGCGCGCGCGGCGTGTGCGCCGGCGCGCGGGCCGCCGCGACCCGATCCCTCGACCAGTTCGAGCTGGCGGCCGATCACGTCCGCGGCATCGACGCCGTCAACCGCGCGGACATAGGCGGTGTTGACCATGGCGAGCCGCATGTCGCTGCCGCGATACCACATCGGCAGCGGCGCCGCCTCGATCAGTCCGCTCAGCGCCTCGAACGCGGCGGAGAGCTGCTCGACCTGATCGCGCAGCTGCATGATCTCCGCCTCGCTGTCGGTGGCATCGAGCGTCCAGATCACCACCGCGCCGGTCGCGCCGAGTTCGCCCGGCGCGCGGCTGCCGCGGATGGTGATCGCGCGGCCCGAGCCGATCGGATGGAGCGCACGGACGAAGCCGCGACCGGCACGCTGCGCCGCCTGCACGTCGCCGGCGAGCGCCTCGGCCTCATCGGCGGGCAGGCCGGCACCCTCCGCCGCAAGATCGCCGAGGAAGCGCGGCGCCACCGCGAGTCCGAGCCAGTCGACCAGCCGCGGCGGCATCTCGACGCGGCCATCGGCGCGGACCAGCATCGCCATCGCCGGCGAGACGCTGCGCAGTACCTCCGCCTCGCGATTGCGCGCGATCACCGCCGCCGCCTCGCCGCGCAGCCGCCAGCCGACGAACAGCGCGACGCCGCCACCGGCGAGCAGCGCCGCCAGCACCGCCCCGCACAGCAACGCTGCCATCACCGAAAGCTGGATCAACGCTTTGCCCCTCGTCCCACACCCATACGGGTGGACGTGCGGACTGTAGAACGCAAGCTACGCCACCGGCAATGATCGTCATTCCACGCCCGGCCGGGGAGGAAACGAGAAAGGGCGGCGCCTCGCGGCACCGCCCTCCCCGTCACCACGATCGCGATGCGATCAATAGCGGTAATGATCCGGCTTGAACGGCCCTTCGACCGGCACGCCGATATAGCTCGCCTGCTTCTCGCTCAGCTTCGACAGCTGCACGCCGAGCTTCTCAAGGTGGAGCGCCGCCACCTTCTCGTCGAGATGCTTGGGCAGGACGTAGACCTCGTTCTTGTAATTCTCGCCCTTGGTCCACAGCTCGATCTGCGCGAGCGTCTGGTTGGTGAACGACGCCGACATGACGAACGACGGGTGGCCGGTTGCGCAGCCGAGATTGACCAGACGGCCCTTGGCGAGGACGATGATCTGCTTGCCGTCGGGGAATTCGACGAGGTCGGTGCCCGGCTTCACTTCCGACCACTTGTAGTTCGACAGCGCGGCGATCTGGATCTCGCTGTCGAAATGGCCGATGTTGCAGACGATCGACATCGGCTTCATCGCCTTCATGTGATCGGCGGTGATGACGTCGGCATTGCCGGTCGCGGTGACGAAGATGTCGGCGCGCTTCACCGCCTCGTCCATCGTCACGACCTCGAAGCCCTCCATCGCCGCCTGCAGCGCGCAGATCGGATCGATCTCGGTGACCATGACGCGCGCGCCGCCGTTGCGCAGCGACTGCGCCGAGCCCTTGCCGACGTCACCGAAACCGGCGACGGCCGCGACCTTGCCGGCGAGCATCACGTCGGTGGCGCGACGGATCGCATCGACCAGCGATTCCTTGCAGCCGTAGAGGTTGTCGAACTTCGACTTGGTGACCGAATCGTTGACGTTGATCGCCGGGAACGGCAGCTCGCCCTTCTTGGCGATCTCGTACAGGCGGTGGACGCCGGTCGTCGTCTCTTCCGACACGCCCTTCAGGTTCTTGACCGTCTCGGTCAGATAGCCCGGCTTCTTGGCGAGGAACGCCTTGAGCGCGCGCTGGAATTCGACTTCCTCCTCATTCTCGGGCTCGGGCAGCGTCGCGCCGGCCTCGATCTTCGCGCCCCACAGCGCGAACATGGTGGCGTCGCCACCGTCGTCGAGGATGATGTTGGCGGTCTGGCCCTCGACGTCACGGTCCCAGGAGAAGATGTCGCCGACATAATCCCAATAGTCGGCCAGGCTCTCGCCCTTCACCGCGAACACCGGCACGCCGGTCGCGGCGATCGCGGCGGCGGCATGGTCCTGCGTCGAGAAGATGTTGCAGGTCGCCCAGCGGACGTCGGCGCCGAGCGCGGTCAGCGTCTCGATCAGCACCGCGGTCTGGATCGTCATGTGCAGCGAGCCGGTGATGCGCGCGCCCTTGAGCGGCTGCGACGCGCCGAACTCGTCACGCAGCGCCATCAGGCCCGGCATCTCGGTCTCGGCGATCTTGATCTCGGCGCGGCCGAAATCAGCAAGGCTGAGGTCCTTGATGACGTAATCGTTGGTCGAGCCGGTCCCAGCATTGGGCGCGAGCGCAGTAGCCACGTGGCATGCTCCTGAAGAAGTGGATGGCGCGCCTTAGCCGGTTGCGTGCCGTGGATCAAATATAAAGATATCTTTATATCTCGTGTGACCCCGACGGTCAGGCGGTGCCGGCATCCGGGACGAGCAGCCGCGGGTCGATCCCCGCCGCCTCGAACGCCGCGGTCCAGCGCCGGTCGGGCCGCGTGTCGAACAGCAGATCGGCGTCTCCGGCGACGTGGAACCAACCCGGACCGGTCAGTTCGCCCTCGAGCTGCCCGTCGCCCCAGCCGGCATAGCCGAGCGCGACGACGAAGCGCGCCGGGCCGCTGCCCTCGGCGATCGCGCGCAGCACGTCGACCGTGCTGGTCATCGACCAGCGACCGGCGACGTCGATCGTATCCTGCCCGCTCCATTCGCCCGAATGGACGACGAAGCCGCGGCGCGGATCGACCGGGCCGCCGAAATGGATCGGCACGTTCGGCGCGGCGCCGTGCGCGATATCGAACTGGTCGAGCAGGTCGTGCAGCCCCAATCCCTCGATCGTCGCGCCGATGCCGATGCCGACCGCGCCCTCCGCATCATGCGCGCAGATCGCGATCACCGCATGATCGAAGCTGGGATCGCGCATGCCGGGCATCGCGAGCAGGAACTGACCGGACAAAAAGCGTCGTTGTTGCATCGCCGTCGAACATAAGCCCCGCGCCCGCTTCTGCCACGCTTGAATTCGCACGCTGCGGGTGCGACCTGCGATTTTCGTGACGCCGTCCGGCGGCCACCTGCACCGAGCTTCGGAGACCCAAGATGACGATCACCGTCGGCGATACGCTTCCTGCCGCCACCCTGACCAAGGTTACCGCGGATGGCCCCGACCAGGTCACCACCAACGCTTTTTTCGATGGCCGCACCGTCGCGCTGTTCGCGGTGCCGGGCGCCTTCACCCCGACCTGCTCGGCCAAGCACCTGCCCGGCTTCGTCGAGAAGCGCGACGCGCTCGCCGCCAAGGGCGTGGACGAGATCGCCTGCATCTCGGTCAACGATCCGTTCGTGATGGCCGCCTGGGCGAAGGCCTCCGGCGCCGAGGGGATCACGATGCTCGCCGACGGCAACGGCGACTTCGCCGAGGCACTCGGGCTGACGATGGACGGCAGCAAGTTCGGCATGGGCAAGCGCAGCCAGCGCTATGCGATGCTGGTCGAGAACGGCGTCGTGAAGCAGCTCCACGTCGAAGCCCCTGGCGAGTTCAAGGTGAGCAGCGCGGAGCATCTGCTCGAGACGATGTGAGGGCGTCGAGGCCCGATCGATCGGGACGCGATCGTCGGCGGGGTCGGATCGCGCCCCGGGCGCTGCAAAAGGTGTGACCGCCCCGGCGAAGGCCGGGGTGGTGCGCCTGCGCGAAGACATGACGGCCATTCCTCAGCTCACGAGTAGGTCCGCATCGACAGGTGGCACCGGGGCTGCACCCGCCACGCCGCGGCACCGTCCCCACCACTGTCTTGCCACCGTCACCACCTTTGCGTAACCATCCGGGATGACACTCGCATCCCGTATCGTTGCCGACCTCGACCAGCTCTACCGCGCCTCCGTCGAGCGGTTGCAGGCAGCGCTCAACGCCTACCTGACCGACGGCACGCCGCCGTCGCCCGAAAGCCGGATCGACGGCTCCTTCGCCTATCCCGTCATCCATCTGCGCTACCGCAGCGTCGGCGACCGGCCGACGCCGCTGCGCTCGTTCGGGCGGCTGGTCTCGCCCGGCGACTATACGATCAGCGTCACCAAGCCGGCGCTGTTCGCCGATTACCTGACCGAACAGCTGACCCTGCTGATCGAGGATTATGACGTCGAGGTCGAGGCGGTGCCGGGGCGGCAGGAAATCCCCTTTCCCTACGTGCTCGATCCCGGCCACGCGCTGAGCCTCGATACCGTGTCGGCGACTGAGCTGTCGCGCCACTTCCCCGCCACCGAGCTCGCACATATCGGCGACGAGATCGCCGACGGCCTGTGGATCGAGACGGGCGGCACCCGTCCGCTGGCGCTGTTCGACGCGCTGCGCACCGACTTCAGCCTCGCGCGGCTGCGCCATTATATGGGCACGCCGTCGGAGCATACGCAGCGCTTCGTGCTGTTCACCAACTACCATCGCTATGTCGATGAATTCGTCCGCTGGGGTGCGTCGCAGCTCGGGCCGGACAGCCGTTTCACCGCGCTGTCCGGCGCGGGCAATATCGTCATCGACCAGCCGGGCGACGTCGACAAGCTCGTCAACGACAGTGCGTGGCGGCGGCATCAGATGCCGGCCTATCATCTGATGGCGGACGACCGCACCGGCATCACGCTGGTCAACATCGGCGTCGGGCCGTCCAACGCCAAGACGATCTGCGATCACCTCGCGGTGATGCGGCCCGAGGCGTGGCTGATGATCGGCCATTGCGGCGGCCTGCGCCCGTCGCAGCGGATCGGCGACTATGTCCTCGCCCATGCCTATCTGCGCGACGACCATGTCCTCGACGACGTGCTGCCGCCCGAAATCCCGGTGCCGGCGATCGCCGAGGTGCAGCAGGCGCTCGCCCGCGCCTCCGAGATCGTCAGCGGCCAGACCGGCGAGGAACTCAAGCGCCGGCTGCGCACCGGCACGATCGTCACCACCGACGATCGCAACTGGGAGTTGCGCTATTCGGCCTCCGCCCTGCGCTTCTCGCTCAGCCGCGCGGTCGGGATCGACATGGAATCGGCGACGATCGCGGCGCAGGGCTATCGCTTCCGCGTCCCCTATGGGACGTTGCTGTGCGTCTCCGACAAGCCGCTGCACGGCGAGCTCAAGCTGCCGGGGCAGGCGAACCGCTTCTACGAGCGCGCGATCAGCGAACATATGCGGATCGGCATCGAGACGTGCGAGCAGCTCCGGCGCGAGGGCGCCAAGCTGCACAGCCGCAAGCTGCGCGCCTTTGACGAACCGCCGTTCCGCTGATCGTACAGGCCGGGCGGAAACCATCGGGTTCCAATGCGTTTCGCTTCCGAATCAATCAGGGAGGTCCCGCCGTGGCCGATGACACCGACGACTCGCCGAAGACCGACACGCCTGCGGTAACGCCGCGTCGTCGCGCGCCGCGCAAGACCACGACGACCCGCGCCACCGCCGCCAAGGCCCCCGCCAAGCCACGCCGCCCGCGCGCCAAGGCGGAGGCGCCATCGACGGTCGCCAAGGTCGAAGAGGCGGTCAGCGATGCCGCGGCCGCGACCACGCGCCGCGCCAAGGCGGTCGCCGGCAAGGCGGAGAGCGCGGTCGCCGCCGCGGCCAAGTCGGTCAAGCCGCGCTCGACCAAACGGTCGACGCCGCGGGCCGGCGCGAAGAAGGCGGGCAAGCCGGCCGCCAAGAAGAGCGGCGAGACGAACAAATGGGGCATCGCCGCGATCGGCGCCGGTGTCGCGACGGTCGGCGCGGTCGCCGCCGCAGCCTTGCTCTCGCTGCGCGGCAGCACCCCCAAATCGGCCAAGGCGCATAGCCCCGCCGGCGAGGATGCGTCCGGAACGTTCGAAGCCGGGATCGCCGACGAGAATACCATCCCCGACAAGCTGTGATAGCGAGCGGCCTTCTGCATCGCGGCGCGAACGCCGCGGGCAGAAGGTCGGACGGCCCCGCCTAGGGCGATGGTTTCGGAGCGACGGACGCCGCCCATCACCCTCCGCGCCTCCGCGCGAACCTCATCGACGCTCCAACCCTCGCCAGAGCGATGAGCGGGCGGCCGCCTTACTGCGGGGCGTGATCGCCGGCGAAGAAGGCGGCGATCGCATCGCCCAGTTCCGGCTTGGCGACGGCGCTCATATGACCGCCGGGGATTTCCTGGAAAACGGCCTGCGGGATCGCCGCCGCCAGCGCCGCCCCCGATCCATTGTCGTCATCCTCCGCGCCGGTGATGACTGCGGTCGGCACCGCCACCGCCTCGACCGCCTCGATCGGCGTGTCGACGAACGTCTCCAGCACGTGGAGCAGCGCGACCGGATCGCCCTTGGTCGTCTTGAGAAACGCCTCGGTCATCCACTCATTGCTGCCGCGTTCGAAGTTGCCGAGGTTGGTCAGCACCTTGCGGAAATAATCGCCGCGCCCGGCGGTGGTGAGAATGCCGGTCAGCCCCATGCCGGCGAGCACCGCGCGCCGCGGCGTCGCGCCGTTGACCAGCATCCGCATCGTCGTCCGCCCGCCGAGCGAATAGCCGCCGAGATCGTAATCGGTCAGCGCAAGATGCGCGACCAGCGCCATGCCGTCGCGCATCAGCGCATCCGGCGGGTAAGCGGCTACGTCATGCGGCCGGTCGCTGAGGCCATGGCCGCGCAGATCGGGCATGATCACCCGAAAGCCGCGCGCGGCGAGCTTGGCGGCATGGCCATATTTGATCCAATTGACCTCGGCGGTCGAGAAATAGCCGTGAATCAGTATCACCGGCCGCCCCGTGCCGAGCTCCCGCCAGGCGATACGCGTGCCGTCGAAGCTCGCGAAATACTGCGGTTCGGTGGGGACTGCGGCCACGACGTCGATCCTGATGCTGCGATGGGGAGCGCTCCGTCCGCCATCACGGCGGCCATGTCCAGCCTCGTCTGTCCGTACGCCCGGCCGACGAGCCCAGAAGCGACGGGACGGACCGTCGAAAATGAGCCTTTGCAAGTCTGCGAAAGAGGCATACTCTTTCTTCAAAGCATAAGGAGAGCGATCATGGACAATATGCCGGTCGGCGGCGTGCATCCCGCGGGCGACGAGAGCCTGGTGATCCTGCAGAGCCTGCTGTGCCTGTTGCGCGAAAAGAACCTGCTCAGCCGCGCCGATATCGAGGAGCTGACCGATCGCGTCGCGATGCGGGCGGCGCAAGCCGAGCGCGATCCCCTGCCCTGCTGCACCGAGGCGACGCGTGGCGCGGCACGCGAGATGGCGCGGATCGGCGAATATGTCGGCCATCGGTATGGCGGCAAGCATCGCCGCCTCGGCTGAGCACGGCTTTCGCCGGACGATCCTTGCTGTATAGACCGCGATGCCGCCACGACGAGCGGCATCGCCCGGGAGAGGCGCCTGACCCGTCCTGATGAGGTCCGATGCCGTCTTCCGCCCGTCCCGCCGATCCGCCCGGCCGCCCGCATAGTCTTGCCGAGGACGGCTATGCGCTGCTGATCGGCTGCATCCTCATCGTCGTCGGCCTGATCTTCCTCAAGGCGGCGGGGCTCGTCACCGGCGGCGTCGCCGGCATCGCGCTGTTGCTCTCCTATTCGATCCCGCTGCCCGCGGGCGTGCTGTTCACGCTGATCAACATCCCCTTTTTCGCCTTCGCGCATCGGGTGATGGGCGCGCGGTTCGCGGTCAAGTCGGCAATCGTCAACGGCGGCATCGCCGCCTTGTCGACGCTCGCGCGGGTGTCGGTGCATATCCTCGACATCCATCCCGCCTTCGCCGCACTCGTCGGCGGCACGGTGATCGGCATGGGCATCCTGTCGCTCGCCCGCCATCAGGCCGGCGTCGGCGGTACCGGTGTCATCACCTTATGGCTGCAGCGCAAACACGGCTGGAATGCCGGCCGCTCGCAGATCGCGATCGACGTGGTGATCCTCGCCGTCTCCGCGCCGATGCTGACGCTGACGCAACTCGGCTGGTCGGCGGTCAGCGCCGCCGCGATGAGCCTGATCCTGATCGCCTGGCACCGGCCGGGGCGGTATACCGGTCATTGAGGCAGACGGGCGGCGTCTTCCAGGGAGATCAGCAGGCCGGCGAAGTCGGTGTGCCCACACGCGAGGATCAGCTTGTGATCCACCGTCAGGATCATCAAATCCAATGACTCGGCGAGTGCGAGATAGAGGCAATCATATACGGGATGCCCGATCCGCAGCGCGATATCGAAGGCCCGCACGGCAAGATGACCGGTGGGAAGAACCGTAGGGCGTCAATGATGGCGCCATATCCCAATTGCGCCTGTTGCTTGCCAATCTCGTCCGCCGCACCTTTTTCCACAAGGCATTGGCAAGTTCCTGGCGTAGCAGGTCAGGCGCAACGACGTCACCGGAAAGGAATGGTGCCGCAAGGTCGGCGCCGTCTTCGGCAACCACCCATTTGACGGCGACGCTGATATCGACGATCCAGGTCAAGCGCTGCGAAAGCCCTCTCGATCCTCGCGTACCAGCACCTCCGCCGGAGTTTGGGCGACATTGGGGGTCATCGCTCGAATAGCGGCAAGTCGAGCCTGGAGATCGCGACGGTCGTGGTCGTTCACCGGCCTCAACCGCCGCAACGCATCCCGCAACTCGGCTTCGAGAGAACGGCCATTACCGTCGGCCGCCTCCTGATAATCCTGCAGCAGAGCATCGTCGAGATCACGGATGAGCACCTGTCCCATATGGACATGACACCACCACGCCCGTTCGCCCTCAACCCGCCTTCTTGAGATGCCGCCGGCCGAGCAGCTCGGCGATCTGCACCGCGTTGAGCGCCGCGCCCTTGCGCAGATTGTCGCTGACGCACCACAGATTGAGGCCGTTCTCGATCGTCGGGTCCTCGCGGACGCGGCTGACATAGGTGGCGTCGTCGCCGGCGGCCTCGATCGGGGTGATATAGCCGCCGTCCTCATGCTTATCGATCAGCATCACACCCGGCGCCTCGCGCAGGATGCGCTTGGCGTCCTCGGCCGACAATTCCCGCTCGAAGGCGATGTTGATCGATTCCGAATGACCGACGAACACCGGCACGCGCACGCAGGTCGCGGTCACCTTGATCTTGGCGTCGAGGATCTTCTTGGTTTCGACCACCATCTTCCACTCTTCCTTGGTCGAACCGTCGTCGAGGAAACTGTCGATGTGCGGAATGACGTTGAAGGCGATCTGCTTGGTGAACTTCTTCGCCTCGGCGCTGTCGCCGACGAAGATGTTGCGGCTCTGTTCGAACAGTTCGTCCATGCCGATCTTGCCGGCGCCCGACACCGACTGATAGGTCGAGACGACGACGCGGGTGATCTTGGCGGCATCGTGGAGCGGCTTGAGCGCCACCACCATCTGCGCGGTCGAGCAATTGGGGTTGGCGATGATGTTCTTGGCGCGATAGCCGTCGATCGCCGCGGCATTCACCTCCGGCACGATCAGCGGCACGTCGGGGTCCATCCGGTAGAGCGACGAATTGTCGATCACCGTGCAGCCCGCGGCGGCGAATTTGGGGGCATAGACCTTGGTCGCGTCGCTGCCGATCGCGAACAGCGCCATGTCCCAGCCGGCCGGATCGAAATGCTCGATGTTCTGCACCTTGAGCATCTTGCCGGTGTCGCCATATTCGATCTGCTCGCCCTGGCTGCGGCTCGACGCCAGCACCGCGATCTCGTCGAGGGGAAATTCGCGTTCGGCGAGGATGTTGACCATCTCGCGCCCGACATTGCCCGTCGCGCCCGCGACCACCACCCGATAACCCATAAACCCTCCGCTGCGTTGCCGCGTCGCCTAATACGCTTGCGTCGCCGCGTCCATCGGCTTTGCTAATCGTGCGTGCTCAGCTGCCAGGTGGCATGGGCGATACCGTGGACGCGGGCGAGATGATCGGCGAGCGCGTCGAGTTCGGTATCGGGAACGTTGGTGCTGACCAGTGTCGCCGTCACCGCGACGCGATCGTCGCCGAGCGGCTCGGTCGCGAGTTCGGCGACCGGCAGCGACGCCGCCTCGAGATGCGCGACGAGCATGTCGCCGAGTGGCCCCGCCTGCGCCGGATCGACGGTGATCGTCACCGTATAGGTCGCCTCGACCGCATGGCCGGCGAGCGGCACGCGGTTGATCGCGTCGACCAGCGGCCGCAGCAGGGTGTTGGCGGCGAGCACGACGACGGTGAGCAGCACCGCCTCCGCCACCATGTCGGACCCGGCGATCGCGCCGACCGCGGCCGAACACCAGAGCGTCGCCGCGGTGTTGAGGCCGCGGACGTTCATCCCCTCCTTCATGATCACCCCGGCGCCGAGGAAGCCGATCCCCGACACGACATAGGCGATCACCCGGATCGACTCGACGTCGCCGCCGAGCCGCTGCCCGAGATCGACGAATGCCGCCGACCCGATCGCGACCAGCGCATTGGTGCGCAGCCCGGCGGTGCGCTGGCGATATTGCCGCTCCGCCCCGATCGCCGTGCCGAGCACGAAGGCGGTGAGCAGGCTGACGACCGTGTCGAGGAACGGCCAGAGGTGGAACAGGGTCAGGAAGCGCATCGCCGCCGCATAAGGCGGCGATGTGACGAAATCAGCGTCCCGATCCTGTCCTGTCGGCTATTTCCTGTTCTTCACATTGCGGTCGAGGAATTCGAGGATCGTTCCCCAGAGATGCTGGCTCACCCCCGGTCCGGCGACGCGATGCGTATAACCGGGGTAGAACATCATCTCGAACGGCGTCGCGGTGGCCTGCATGCGCGCGGCGACCTTGGTCGAATTGTCGAGGAAGACGTTGTCGTCGGCCATGCCGTGGATCAGCAGCAGCGGATCGCGGATCGTCGATGCCGCCTCGACCGCCGCCGATCCGGCATAGCTCTGCGGGTCCTTGGCGGGATCGCCGAGATAACGTTCGGTATAATGGGTGTCGTAGAGCTGCCAGTCGGTGACCGGCGCGCCGCTCACCGCCGCGGCATAGACGCCGGGGGTTTTCTCCAGCATCTTGAGCGACATATAGCCGCCATACGACCAGCCATAAGTGGCGATCCGCCGCCCGTCGACGAACGGCAGCGACTTCAGATAGTTCGCGCCGGCGAGCTGATCCTCGACCTCGACCGTCCCCATCGCGTGATAGATCTGGTCCTCGAACGCCTTGCCGCGATTGTACGAGCCGCGATTGTCGATCTTGAAATAGACCCAGCCCTGGCTGACCAGATATTGCGGCAGCGCGCCCTGCCAGCCGCGCGTCACCTGCTGGCCGGTGCCCGGGCCGCCGTAATGTTCGAAGAACACGGGATAGGTCTTGCCGGCGACGAGCGGCGGCGTGATCATTTCCCAATAGAGCGTCGAACCGTCGGCCGCCTTGATCGTACCGAATTTGGTCGGCTGATGCTGCGCCAGGAACGGGAAATAGGGGTGACCGGCGACCAGCGCATTCTCGTTGATCCACGCCAGCCGCTGCCCCGCGGTGTCGGCGAGATAGACCTGCGTCGGCTGCTTCGGGTTGGAGCGCGACACGATCAGCCGGCTTGCCGCCTTGTCCATCGTCGCAGTGTTGGTCCAGCCGCGCTCGGTCAGCCGGGTGAGGACGTTGGGCTTGGCGATATCGACCGCATAGACATGCTGTTCGAGCACGTCGTCCTTGAGCCCGGTGAAATAGATCCGTCCCTTGGCCTCGTCGATCCCGACCAGCCCCGTCACCACCCACGGCCCCTTGGTCAGCTGCGTCCACTGCCCCGACGGCGCGCGGCGGTAGAGGTGGCCATAGCCGTCGCGCTCGGACCGCCAGATCAGGCTGCCGTCCTTCATCGGCTGATAATCGTCGCTGAGGTTGAGCCAGCTCTTCGCGCCCGCCTTTTCGGTGAACAGCACGCTCGCCTTGCCGGTCTCGGGATCGACGCGGAGCATGTCGAGCGTCTTCTGGTCGCGGCTCTCGCGCTGCACCAGCAGCGTCTTGCCGTCGGGCGTCCAGTCGACGCGGGCGAGGTAGATGTCGGGATCGCTGCCGAGGTCGACCTTGACCTGCTCCGATCCGTCGGGCCGCATCACGTAGAGCTCGACCAGCACGTTGGGCGTGCCCGCGGCGGGATAGCGCTGTTCATAGGTCTTGGTCCCCGCCGCGCCGATCGACGCGCGGGTGAAGATGTGGACCGGCGCCTCATCGAACTTCTCGACCGCGATGAAGCGTTCGTCGGGCGACCACCAATAGCCGGTGGTGCGATGCATTTCCTCCTGCGCGACGAACTCCGCCTCGCCGAAATGGATCGTGCCGCCGCCGCCCTGCGTCACCGCATGCGCGTCACCGCCGGCGAGCGGCTGCGCGAAGAGGTTCTGGTCGCGGACGAAGCTGACGTAATGGCCCTTGGGCGAGACGATCGGATTGAGCTCACCACCCGGCGTCTGCGTCAGCCGCCGCACCGCGCCGTCGAGCGTCGCAAGGTAGAGATCGCCGTCGAGCGGCACCAGGATCGAGCGGCCGTCGGGCGCGAAGTCATAGGCGACGATGCCCTTGCTGCCGCCGATCCGCGCCCGCTCGCGCTGCATCTTCTCGGCCTCGCTGAGCTCGGCGCCGCTGCCGACCGTCTTGCTGTCGACCAGCATCCGTTCCGCGCCGGTGCGCGTGTCGCGCGCCCACAGGTCGGTGCGCTCCTTCTCGTCGGCGCGCGGGCGCAGGAAGGTGAGCAGGCTGCCGTCGGGCGACAGCCGCACGCCGCGCGGCTGCGATCCCGACAGGTCGGGGCTGCCGAACACGCGCGCCAGCGTCAATGATTCGCCCTGCGCCGGCGCCTGATTCGCCGCCGTCTGCGCCCCGGCCTCAGCCGACAAGGCGAAAGTCCCCGCCGAAGCGAGCGCCAGGGCCACAATCCATCCGCGCATCCACCTTCTCCAAAATCAACACATTGGCGTTCTTACGGCACGGCCGGCCGGCGTAAAGATCGATTACGACAGGGTTACCGCCCCATAAACCCTGTCTTTACGTGCTTCTGTATAGTTAGTGGGTAGACAAGGACCAGGTCGGACCGGATCGGCGGGACGGCGCGTAACGCGGGATATCGGATTGGATACGGCGCAACAGCATTGGCCTGCGGGTGCATGGGATCTGGTCACGCGGATCGGCGCGACGGACGGCAGCGTCGCGCATCCGCACCTGTCGATGCTCCTTTCTCCCGCGGCGGCGTCGCGCGACCTGTCGGATGCGGTGCATGCGCTGTGCGCGGTTCATGGCGATCCCCCCGGCCTCGCGGTCGAGGCGCGCACCCATTGCGTCCAGCCCGATGCCTGCGACTGGCTGTCGGCGGTCGCCGACGGCTTCGTGCTCGAACGCGCCTATATCGCCCGGCTCGCCGCCGCTGCCGGCCCGACCCCGTCGACCCCCGGCCAGTCGGACACCGAAGCGGCGCTGATCGCCAGCCGCCATGCGCTCGAGACGCTCGCCCGCTCCGAACGGCGCGGCTGCGCCACCGGCGCGGTGGCGGCGCTGGTGCAGGACTGGACCGCGATCCGGCTGATGCTCGATCACGCCGCCGAACGGTTCGGCGTCGACCCCGTGCCGGCGGCCTTTCCGAGCCTCTCCGAAACCGCGGCGAGCGTGACGCGGCTCGGCGGCACCCCGGCGACCGAGCGCGCGGTGCGCTTCGGTGCGGAACAGTTGCTCGCCCAGCATCGCGCCTTGTGGGATCTGCTCGAAGCACGCGCCAGCGCCCGCCAGGGGTGATCCCCGCGCGACTTGCCTGATCGCGCGGGTTGCGCCTACCACCGTTGCCTCCACCAGCTGCGGGAACCGGCATGAAGCGCTTCGAAGGCACGCAAAGCTATGTCGCGACCGAGGATCTCAAGGTCGCGGTCAACGCCGCGGTGACGCTGCGCCGGCCGTTGCTGGTCAAGGGCGAGCCAGGCACCGGCAAGACCGTGCTCGCGCAGGAGATCGCGCGCGCCGCGGGGGCCGAGCTGATCGAGTGGAACGTCAAGTCGACCACCAAGGCGCAGCAGGGCCTGTACGAATATGATGCGGTGGCGCGGCTGCGCGACGGTCAGCTCGGCGACCCGCGCGTCCACGACATCGCCAATTACATCCGACGCGGCAAATTGTGGGAAGCCTTCACCCGCCCGACCCCGCCGGTGCTGCTGATCGACGAGATCGACAAGGCCGATATCGAGTTCCCGAACGACCTGTTGCTGGAACTCGACCGGATGGAGTTCCACGTCTACGAGACCAAGGAGACGATCCGCGCCGTCGAGCGCCCGATCGTCGTCATCACCAGCAACAATGAAAAGGAGCTGCCCGACGCCTTCCTGCGCCGCTGCTTCTTTCATTACATCCGCTTCCCCGATCGTGAGACGATGCAGCGGATCATCGACGTGCATTTCCCCGGCATCCAGGCGATGCTCGTCCGCCGCGCGATGGACATCTTCTACGAGGTGCGCGACGTCCCCGGCCTCAAGAAGAAGCCGAGCACCAGCGAATTGCTCGATTGGCTCAAACTGCTGCTGCACGAGGACATGCCGCTCGACGTGCTGCAAAACCGCGATCCGACCAAGGCGATCCCGCCGCTGCACGGCGCGCTGCTCAAGAACGAACAGGACATCATGCTGTTCGAACGGCTCGCCTTCATGGCGAAGCGGCAGCGCTGATCGTTTCAGCCTCGCAACGACCGGCAAGTTTTTGCCGGGTGGCCCGGCAATTAACCATAGCTGCCAATCTCGCAGTCATCCGCACCGCCCTAAGCCAGCGGAATGCGAGGCCTTCTTGCCAGATTCGTGATCACGTGCCTTGCCGGTCAGGCGGCAAGTTTTACCGCGCCGCTCGCCGCCTCGGGGCTGCTCGACTATGTCGGCCAATGCGTGCCCTTCGCCCGCGCCGCCTCGGGCATCGAGATCTACGGCGATGCCTGGACATGGTGGGAGCAGGCCGGGGGACGCTATGACCGGGGCCATCGCCCGCGCGAGGGATCGGTGATCGTCTTCGCCAAGACCGGCCGGCTGCCGCTCGGCCATGTCGCGGTGGTCAGCCGCGTCGTCGAACAGCGCGTGCTGATGCTCACCCACGCCAATTGGTCGCGCCAGAACGGCGAGCGCGGCCATGCCGAACAGGACGTCACGCTCTACGACGTCTCGCCGCACAATGACTGGAGCCAGGTCAAGGTCTGGTATCGCGACAATGACGGGCTCGGCGGCGGCATCTATCCGGTCAAGGGTTTCATCTACGGCGGCCATCCGTCGAAACAGCTCACCGCCCGCAACCCCGATTATGTCGGCGCGCTGATCGACGCCTACGCGCCGCGCTGAGCCGGGGGCTGTCGCGCCCGCGCGAAGCGGCGTAGCGTGCGTCGATGTTCCTGCGCTTCCTCGACGAACTCCGCGCCGCCGGCATTGCCGCGAGCCTCAAGGAGCATCTCGTGCTGCTCGAGGCGCTCGATGCCGCGGTGATCGAGTCGACGCCCGAGGCCTTCTATTACCTCGCCCGCGCGACCTATGTGAAGGACGAGGCGCTGCTCGACCGGTTCGATCGGGTGTTCGGCAAGGTCTTCCACGGCGTCGTCAGCGACGCGGGCGTCGCGCCGCAGGATCTGCCTGCCGAATGGCTCGAAGCGGTGGCGGCACGCTATCTCGACGCGGAGGAGATGGCGCGGATCCAGGCGCTCGGCTCCTGGGACGAGATCATGGCGGCGCTGCGCGAGCGGCTCGCCGAGCAGCACGGCCGCCACCAGGGCGGCAGCAAGTGGATCGGCACCGGCGGCACCAGCCCGTTCGGCAATGCCGGCTATAATCCCGAAGGCGTCCGCATCGGCGGCGAGAGCCGCCACGGTCGCGCGATCAAGGTGTGGGAGCAGCGCGACTTCCGCAATCTCGACGCCGACGTCGAGCTCGGCACGCGCAACATCAAGGTCGCGCTGCGCCGGCTGCGGCGGTTCGCGCGCGAGGGCGCCGCCGACGAGCTCGACATCCAGGGGACGATCGACGGCACCGCACGGCAGGGCTGGCTCGACGTGCGGATGCGGCCCGAGCGGCGCAACGCGGTCAAGCTGCTGCTCTTCCTCGACGTCGGCGGCTCGATGGACCCCTGGGTGCGCATCTGCGAGGAACTGTTCAGCGCCGCGACCGCCGAGTTCAAGACGCTCGACTTCTTCTACTTCCACAATTGTCCTTACGAGGGCCTGTGGAAGGACAACCGCCGCCGCTTCACCGAGCGCACGCCGACCGTTGAGGTGCTGCACCGCTTCGGCCCGGACTATAAGATCGTCTTCGTCGGCGATGCGGCGATGAGTCCCTATGAGATCACCCATGCCGGCGGCTCGGTCGAGCATAACAATGACGAGGCGGGCGCGGTGTGGATGGAGCGGCTGACCGGCACCTATCCGTCGGCGATCTGGCTCAATCCCCTGCCCGAACCGCAATGGGGCTATACGCCGTCGATCCGGCTGATGCGCGAGCTGGTCGGCGGGCGGATGTTCCCGCTGACGCTCGCCGGGCTCGATGCCGGGATGCGCGAATTGACGCGCAAGCGGTGACCTTTCTCGCGCCGCTCTTGCTATAAAGAAGCAACAGCGGGAGAATGGTCATGCGTGATCCGTCCTATGGCGTTGCTGCGATCTCCGGCCCGACCAAGGCGAGCGGCGCCTCGCATCGGGCGCGGTCGGCTTATGGTCTGGCGCACATCCGGGAACAGCACGGGCTGCGACCGCTCACCGCCCCCAAAAGGCTCGGGCTGCATGCCCTCGGCCGTCATGGCTCGATCCTGCTGCCGCACGCGGTGTCGACCTATCGAGCGCTGGGCCATGCCCATGGCTACCCCCGGCCCTTCAACCCCTATCGCCACGACCATGGGACCGCGCCGCTCGCCTGACGCTGGCGGGGCCAAGACGTCTGCGATAAAGAGGGTCCAGAGGGGAGACCGATCATGTCCGTGATGATGTTGCTCATCGCTCTCGTACCGGCCGTCACGCTGGGGCAGCCGTCGCCGAAGCCCAAGCCGCCGGCGTCGCGATGCGAGCAGCCGCAGGTGCGCCGGATCGCGGGAGCGACCACGCCCGGTCTCCACAAGCTCGGCGACCTGCCTCCCGCCAAACCCATCTATACCGTGCTGCGCCAGGTCGACGGATGCCCGCGCCCGGTCAGCGTACAACCGCGCCTGACGCACGAATGAGGGTCACGGCCGGCTGATCACGCCACCCGCCAGCGGTGCGGCGACGCCGGTCGTGCCGGGGAAGCTGATCGGCAATCCGCGCAGCGTCCGCACCGCCATATAGGCAAAGCCTTCCGCCTCCATTGCATCGCCGTTCCAGCCGAGCGCATCGCTCGGCTCCGGCCGAAGCCCGCAGCGGTCGCCGATCATCCGCAGCAGCACCGGATTGTGCCGCCCGCCGCCCGCGACGATCAGCCGCTTCGGCCGCGCCGGCAGCCGGTCGATCGCCTCGGTGACGCTCGCCGCGGTAAAGGCGGTCAGCGTCGCCGCCCCGTCCGCCGCCGCCAGGCCGCGCGCCGGCTGGACGGTGAAGTCGTTGCGGTCGAGGCTCTTGGGCGGGGCGAGATCGAAGAAGGGGTGATCGAGCATGCCGGTCAGCACCGCTTCGTCGACCCGCCCCGACGCAGCGAGCGCGCCGTCGGCGTCGAAGCGCGCGCCCGTCTCCGCCTCGACCCAGCTGTCGATCAGGCCGTTCGCCGGACCGGTGTCGAAGGCGACCAGCGCGCCGTCCGCGCCGACATAGGTGATATTGCCGACCCCGCCGAGATTGAGCACCGCCACCGGCCGCTCCAGCGCCGCGACCAAGGCGGCGTGATAGACCGGCAGCAGCGGCGCGCCCTGCCCGCCCGCCGCGACGTCGGCGCTGCGGAAGTCGCTGACCACGGTAATCCCGGTCGCGCGGGCGAGCACCGCGCCGTCGCCGACCTGCCACGTCCAGCCGCGATCGGGGCGGTGTGCGACCGTCTGGCCGTGATAGCCGATCACCTCGACCGCCGCCGCCTCGACCCCCGCCTCGCGCAGCAGCTTGTGCACCGCGAAGGCGTGGGTACGGTCGATCAGCTCGCCCGCCGCGACCAGATCAGGGCTGGCGCGCGGCCGGTCGAAGGTCAGCGCCAGCGTCGTCGCCGCGGCGAGCTGCGCGCGCGCTGCATCCGAATAAGCTTCGCCGCGGAAGGCGATCGGACGCACCATCCCCTCGCCGTCCGTTTCGATCAACGCAGCGTCGATCCCGTCGAGCGACGTTCCCGACATCAAGCCTATCGCCAGCATATGGCCCTCCCGTCACGCCGCTGTGCCGCCTGCCCCCGCCGCTGTCGAGCGACGCGGACCCGCCGATGCGACGAACCGCACGTCCCACGGCACCGTCTGGAAAATTCGCGACGGAAGCGCTATAGACGGGTCTCTCATGGCAACTCGTCTCCCCTCTCCGCCGCGCGTCGGCATGGTGTCGCTCGGCTGTCCCAAGAATTTGGTCGACAGCGAACGTATCCTCACCCAGCTGCGCGCCGACGGCTATCAGATGTCCGCCGACTATGCCGGCGCCGACGTCGTGCTGGTCAACACCTGCGGCTTTCTCGATTCGGCGAAGGAGGAAAGCCTTGAGGCGATCGGCGAGGCGATCGCCGAGAACGGCCGCGTCATCGTCACCGGCTGCATGGGCAAGGAGGCGGAGGTCATCCGCGCGCGCTTCCCGCAGGTGCTCGCGGTCACTGGCGCGCATCAATATGAGCAGGTGGTCGAGGCGGTGCATGATGCCGCCCCCGCCAACCTGTCGCCCTATATCGATCTGATCCCCGATGCCGGGCTCAAGCTGACGCCGCGCCACTATAGCTATCTGAAGATTTCGGAGGGCTGCAACCACCGTTGCTCCTTCTGCATCATCCCCAGCCTGCGCGGCGATCTCGTCAGCCGCCGCCCCGACGCGATCCTGCGCGAGGCGGAAAAGCTGGTCGCGGCGGGGACGCGCGAATTGCTGGTGATCAGCCAGGATACCAGCGCCTATGGCATCGACATCCGCAAGGAGCCGCGGCTGTGGAAGGGGCAGGAGGTCGTGCCGCACATGACCGACCTCGCGCGCGAACTCGGCAAGATCGCGCCCTGGGTGCGGCTGCATTACGTCTATCCCTATCCGCACGTCGATCAGGTCATCCCGCTGATGGCCGACGGGCTGGTGCTCCCCTATCTCGACATCCCGTTCCAGCATGCCGCGCCGTCGGTCCTGAAAGCGATGAAGCGCCCGGGCAACGACGCCAAGGTGCTCAGCCGCATCCACCAGTGGCGCGCGATCTGCCCCGACATCGCGATCCGCTCGACCTTCGTCGTCGGCTTCCCCGGCGAGACCGAGGCGGATTTCCAGTATCTGCTCGACTGGCTCGACGAGGCGCAACTCGACCGGGTCGGCGCGTTCCGCTTCGAACCCGTCGAGGGCGCCGCCGCCAACCTGCTGCCCGATCCGGTGCCCGAGGCGGTCAAGGAGGAGCGCTATCAGCGGATCATGGCGAAGACCGCCGCGATCAGCGCCGCCAAGCTCGCCGCCAAGATCGGCCGCACGCTGCCCGTCATCATCGACGAGGTCGGCGACGAGGGCGCGACCGGCCGCAGCCAGGCCGACGCGCCCGAGATCGACGGCCAGGTCTTCCTGCGCGATGCCGCGCACCTTTCGGTCGGCGACATCGTGCCCGTCGCGATCGAGGATGCCGACGAACATGACCTGTACGGCGTGCCGGCGTAGCGGCTGGCGGAAGTTCGCGCGTTCCAAGATGCCCGCGTGACGCGAAGAGGTAGATTCACCCGGCAGCGCGGCGATATTTTGGTGGCGAGCTCCCGATCATCGTCAGGCAAGAGGAAGATCTGCTGGCGCTGACGCATCTTCTGCGCGCCTCCGCACCTCCGCATGACCATATGGCCGTCGCGGCCTTGGGCCTTCGCGTGAGCCGGACGCGGTCGGTACGCGGACGAGCCTTCGACAGAAAGTCCGCGACGCCGGCCGCGGACTTCGTCAGAGGCTAGCAAGTCGATCGAACAAACACATGGTGGAGTCCTGTCGCTGACACCGATTTCACTTTCGTGACCGCCGACCGATATGGCAGCTAGGCACGATGCTGTTCCGAACCGTCGCCGCCACGCTGGCGCTCACCGCCGCGCCTGCCGCTCTTGCCCAGTCGCTCACCCCCGCCGAGGCGACCGCGGTCGACAAGGTCGTCGCCGACGGGCTCGCCGCGACCGGCACGCCCTCGGCGCAGGTCGCGATCGTGCGCGGCGGGCGGATCGTGCTGGTCAAGGCCTATGGCACGCAGGCGGGCTCGACCCCGGCGCGCACCGATGCGCCCTATCAGATCGCCTCCATCTCCAAGCAATTCACCGCCGCCGCGCTGCTGCTGCTCGAAGACGACGGCAAGCTGTCGATGAACGACACCGTCGCCAAATGGCTGCCCGGGATCAGCGGTGGCGACCGGATCACCATCCGCCAGTTGCTCAGCCACACCGCCGGGCTGCAGGATTACTGGCCGCAGGACTATAGCTTCCCGGCGATGGAGACGCCGACCACGCCGCAGGCGATCGTCGATCGCTGGGCGAAGAAGCCGCTCGACTTCGCGCCGGGCACGCAATGGCAATATTCCAACACCGGCTATGTCGTCGCCGGGCTGATCGCGGAGAAGGCGGCGGGCGAGCCGCTGATGACCTTCCTCCAGCGCCGCATCTTCAAGCCCCTCGACATCACCGCGATCGATCAGGACAAGGCGATCGGCGGCCGCTTCCCGATCGGCTATCACCGCAACGCCTTGGGGCCGGTGCGCGCCGCGCCGCCGCCCGCGGCGGGCTGGCTGTTCGCCGCCGGCGAACTGTCGATGAGCGCGGGCGATCTCGCCAAATGGGACGTCGCCCGGATCAACCGCAGCCTGCTGCCCGCGGACGACTGGGTAGCGCAGGAGACGCCGGTGCTGCTCAGCGACGGCAGCACGACCAATTACGGCCTCGGCGTCACGCTCGCCAAGCACGACGGCCAGCCGGTCGTCGAACATAGCGGCGAGGCGGTCGGCTTCCTGTCCGAGAACATCGTCTATCCGGAGCAAAAGGCAGCGATCGTCGTGCTGACCAATGCCGATTTCGGCGATGCCTTCGTCGCGATCGCTCAGGGGATCGCCAAGGTCGTCCTGCCCGCCGGCGCCGACGCGGCCGAGGCGGCGAAGACCCGCGCCGCCCGCGCGATGTTCGATTCGCTGCGCAACGGCACGCTCGACCGGCGGCTGCTCACCGCCGATGCCAATTATTATTTCACCCCGCAGGTGATCGCCGACTATCGCACCAGCCTGTCGGCGCTGGGCGAGCCGACCGGCTTCGCGCTCGCCGGACCGAAGCGGCTGCGCGGCGGCTTCGTCCAGCGCCGCTACACCGTCACCTACCCCGACCGGAAGCTGTCGATCGGCACCTTCGCCGAACCTGACGGCGCGGAACGCTACGAGCAATTCCTCGTCAGCCCGGTGAATTGACCATGGCCGATGCCCTGCTCCAGCCCGATCGCGGCCAGCCCGCCCGCACCATCACCCTGCTCGCGCCGGACGCGTTCGAGCCGTGGCTCGCGCGCCAGCCGCAGCGCGTGCGGACCGCGCTGGTCGCACAGCGCTTCACCGGTGCGGCGGGCGGCCACGCCATCTATGCCGAGGACGATGTCCAGGCGGTCGTCGTCGCTTCCAGAACGGACAGCTGGACCCTCGCCCGACTCGCCGAGGCGCTGCCGACCGGCACCTATCGCGTCGACGGCGCGATCGGCCCCGCGGCGCTCGGCTGGCTGCTCGGCCAATATCGCTTCGACCGCTATCGCACCAGCGAAACGGCGGGGCCGCGCATCCTGCTGACCCATGACGTCGCCGCGATCGACGAGACGGTGCGGCTCGCCGCGGCGACCGGCTGGGTGCGCGACCTCGTCAATACCGGCGCGGGCGATCTCGGCCCCGCCGAGCTGGAGGATGCTGCCGAACGGCTCGCGCGCGATCACGGCGCGACGGTGACGGTGACGCGCGGCGATGCACTCGCCAGCGGCTTTCCGCTGATCCATGCGGTGGGCCAGGCGGCGGTCAAGGAGCGCGCGCCGCGGCTGATCGAACTCGTCTGGGGCGATCCCGCGCACCCGCGCGTCGCGCTGGTCGGCAAGGGCGTGGTGTTCGACACCGGCGGGCTCGACATCAAGCCCTCGGCCGGCATGCGGCTGATGAAGAAGGATATGGGCGGCGCGGCGCATGCGCTGGCCCTCGCCCGGCTGGTGATGGCGGCGCGACTGCCGGTGCGGCTGCACCTGCTGATCCCCGCGGTCGAGAATGCGATCGCGGGCAACGCCTTCCGCCCCGGCGACGTGCTGCGCAGCCGGCTCGGGCCGACGGTGGAGAACACCAATACCGATGCCGAGGGACGGCTGATCCTCGCCGACGCGCTCGCCCGGGCCGGCGAGGACTCGCCCGAGCTGATCCTCGACTTCGCGACGCTGACCGGCGCGGCGCGCGTCGCGCTCGGCCCCGACCTGCCGCCGCTGTTCACCGACGATGCCGTGCTCGCCGCCGACCTGCTCGCCGCAGGCGTGGCGCAGGACGATCCGCTGTGGCAGCTGCCCTTGTGGGACGGCTATGACGAGATGCTGAGCTCGGACATCGCCGACATGGTCAACGCGCCGGACGGCGGCTTCGCCGGCGCGATCACCGCAGCGCTGTTCCTGCGGCGCTTCGTCCCCAAGGGCATCGCCTGGGCGCATATGGACGTCTTCGCCTGGCGTCCCTCCGCCAAGCCGGGCCGGCCGAAGGGTGGCGACGCCTATGCCTTGCGCGCCTGCTACGCGGTGCTGAAGCAGCGGTACGGGACTCGCTGAGGCGGGTCCTTTGCGGGTTTGCGCTCCCGGCGTGGCATTGCGGGCAAGCCGGGCTTCGACAGGCTCAGCCCGAACGGATGATGGGGTGGCGGATCGCGCCTAGCGTCCGTCTACCCTGCGCCGACGCGCGGGGTGGCCACGTACCTCGTCCGACTTGCGGCTGGAGTGCCCCCCATTCGCCCTGAGCCTGTCGAAGGGCAGGTCCCCCCAGGCGCCGAGCCTCGGAGCTGCGCCCCATCGAGCCGGCAGACTTACCGATCCTCCGCCGGCGGATCGATATCCCATTGCTGGTCGCGCAGCACCGTCGAGCGGACCGGACGCCCCGCCGCATCGCGCCACGGATCGTAGCGGAAGCGTTTCTCGATCGCCGCGCAGGTCACCTGATCCATCAGCGCGTTACCGCTCGACCGGGCGATCGTGCAGCCGGTGACGCGGCCGTTGGTTTCGACCCGGAAGCGGACGCTGACGACGCCGCGGAAGCCCGAATCGAGGATCGCTTCGGGAATGTCCGATCCCTTGATCCGGCCGCTGACCAGCCGCGGCACCCGCTCCCAGCCGCTGCCGTCGCCATCGCCGTCGCCGCCCGCGCCATTGCCGTCGCCGACGCCGCCCGCGCCGGTGCCCGGCCCGGCGCGATCCGAGGCGCCCGAATGGGTGTCGGCGCCGATATTGGCGAGCGGCGCGACGATGATCGGCGGCGGCGGCGCGAGCGCGATCACCGGGATCGGCGCGACCACCTCCGTCGCCTTGGCGCGAAGGTTGGGCGGCGAGGCCCGCCCGCTCGCGCGGTGCAGCGGCTTGGGCGGCGGCACGGTCCGCTCGGGCGGTGGCGGCGGCGGCGCGACGGTGAAGGTGGCGAGCGAGTCGGCCACCGCGCCGCCGCCGCCGCGGAAGGCGAGGCCGGCCAGCAGCGCATAGCCGAGCGCCGCGACGATCACCGCGGTCAACGCCGCCGCGCCGAGGCGCTCTTTGAGGGGAGCCGGAGCGTTCACCACCGCAAGATGATGACGCCCCAAGCCTTTCGCAACGCTGACCGGGGCTCAGCGCCGGCGCCCGGCCCTTACAGCGCGGCGGCGGCGGTGATGATCGGCACGAACTTGGCCGCGGTCAGGCTCGCGCCGCCGACCAGCGCGCCGTCGACGTTGTCGCAGGCGAGGATCGTCGCGGCATTGTCGCCGGTCACCGAGCCGCCGTAGAGGATGCGCACGCCGTCCGCGGCATCGCCGATCAGCGTGCGCAGCTTGGCGCGCGCGATCGCGTGGATCGCCGCGATCTGCTCCAGCGTCGGCGTGCGGCCGGTGCCGATCGCCCAGCGGGGTTCGTAGGCGAGCGTGAACCAGCTGCCGTCGGCATTGTCGGGCACCGACTTTTCGATCTGCGCCTGAACGACGCGCTCGGCACGGTCGGCGTCGCG
Source organism: Sphingomonas kyungheensis (assembly GCF_037120395.1). Classification (NCBI taxonomy): domain Bacteria; kingdom Pseudomonadati; phylum Pseudomonadota; class Alphaproteobacteria; order Sphingomonadales; family Sphingomonadaceae; genus Sphingomonas; species Sphingomonas kyungheensis. The sequence continues at coordinate 665,781 of NZ_JBBBDM010000002.1, read as the reverse complement.
CTCCGCCTCGGTCTCGCCGCAGCAGGAGATGACGTGCAGCCCCTGCCGCCGGGCCGCCGCCGCCTTGGCCCAGGCGTCGTGGCTGGTCTCGCCCTGGTCCATCCGCCGCTCGCTGTGGCCGACGAGGGTGAAGCGCGCGCCCGCCTCCTTGACCATCGCCGCCGAGACGCAGCCGGTATGCGCGCCGCTGTCCGCCTCGTGCACGTCCTCCGCCCCGATCGACAGCGTCGGCGCGCGGTCCGCCGCGGGAGCGATCAGCGTGAAGGGCACCGCGACCATCACGTCGACATTGGGCGCGGCCGCCGCCGCCGCGGCGATGCCGTCCAGCTCCACGAGCGCGGCGCGCGACCCGTTCATCTTCCAATTGCCCGCCACCAGCTTGCGCCGCGTCATCCGACCTCCTGTTATACGTGTTCAACAAACCCTGCCCGCCCCCGCGCTTGATGGCAAGCCACTGCCCCCCTAAAGACGCAGGCAATTCCAAAGGGACGATCGGCCTTCCATGCTCAGCTTCTTCCGTCGCATCACCAATTCCAAGGCCGGCGTCGTCATCACCTTCATCGTTCTCGGCGTCATCGCGCTGGCGTTCGCGGCGGGTGACATCACCGGTCTGGCGGGCAACGGCGGCAGCCTGTCGGGCAATGCCGTCGCCACCGCCGGCGGCACCAAGATCACCGCGGCCGATCTGCGCAACCGCGTCCAGACCGAGCTGCAGGCGGCGACGCAGGAGGCGGCGCGGCAGGGCCAGCAGCCGCCGACGATGCAGCAATTGCTCGATCAGGGCGGGTTGCAGTCGACGCTCGACCGCACGATCAACAGCCTTGCGCTCGAAGCCTTCGGCCACGACCAGAAGATGGTGGTGAGCAAGCGCTCGGTCGACGGCGTCATCGCCAGCATCCCCGGCCTGCGCGGTCCCAACGGCCAGTTCGATCCCGCCAATTACCAGCGGCTGCTCGCCGACCAGCGGCTTACCGATGCGCAGGTCCGCACCGACATCGCGCGCGACATCATCGCGCAGCAGCTGATGCTGCCGACGCAGGGCGCGACGCAGGTGCCAGAGAAGCTCGCCATCCCCTATGCCTCGCTGATGCTGGAGAAGCGTTCGGGTCAGGTCGCCTTCGTCCCCGCCAAGGCGGTCGACACCGGCGCCGCGCCGACCGATGCCGAGCAGCAGGCCTATTATCGCCGTAACGTCGCGCGCTACACCGTCCCCGAACGGCGCATCGTCCGCTATGCGCTCGTCACCCCGGAGATGGTCAAGGCGCGCGCCGTGCCGACCGATGCCGAGATCGCCACCGCCTATAACCAGCAGCGCAGCCGCTTCGCCGCGGCGGAGAAGCGCACGATCAGCCAGGTCGTCGTCGCCGATCAGGACGGCGCCAATGCACTCGCCGCCAAGGTCAAGGGCGGTGTCAGCCTCGCCGACGCGGCCCGTGCCGCCGGCCTCGAACCGGCGGTGCAGACCGGCGTCACCAAATCGGCCTATGCCGGAGCCGGCAATGCCGCCATGGCCGACGCCGTCTTCGCCGCGCCGCAAGGCGGCGTCGTCGGGCCGGTGCGCGGTCCGCTCGGCTGGGTCGTCGCGCGGATCGACAAGGTCGAGCAGGTCGCCGGCAAGACGCTCGAACAGGCGCGTCCCGAGTTGCTGGCCGAAGTGTCGAAGCGCAAGCTGCAACAGGCATTGTCTAGCACCCGCGACTCGCTCGACAGCGCGCTCGGCAACAGCGCGACCTTCGACGAGGCGGTCGCCGATCAGAAGCTGGCCACGCAGACGACGCCGCCGCTGCTCGCCAACGGCCAGAACCCCGACGCGCCCGCGGCGCAGCCCGACCCGACGATCGCGCCGATCGTCTCGGCCGCCTTCCAGATGGCGGAGGGCGACGCACCGCAGCTCGTGCCGGTCGGTCAGGACGGCGCCTTCGCGCTGGTCGCGCTCGGCCGCGTCGTCGCCGCCGCGCCGCGCCCGCTGACGCAGGTCAAGGCGCAGGTCGTCGCCGACCTCACCGCCGACCGCGCCCGCGCCGCCGCGCGCAAGCTCGCCGCCGATATCCTCGCCAAAGTCAACAAGGGCACGCCGCTCGCCCAGGCGATGGCGACCGCCGGTCGGCCGCTGCCCCCGGTGCAGACCGCCGGCGCCAGCCGCGCGCAGCTCGCCGCGGCGCAGGGCAACGTCCAGCCGCCGCTCGCGCTGCTCTTCTCGATGGCCAAGGGCAATGCCAAGCTGCTCGAGGCGCCGAACAATGCCGGCTGGCTGATCGTCAAGCTCGACACGATCGTGCCGGGCGACGCGCGCGGCACGCCCGCCGCGATCAGCGGTGCGCGCGGCAGCATCGCCCGCCTCGTCGGTCGCGAATATGCCGAGCAATTCGCCCGCGCGGTGCGCAATGCGGTCGGCGTCAAGACCGACGCGGCGGCGCTCGCCCGCCTGCGCGCCGACCTCGCCGGCAATGGCGCCGGCGCCGCCGGCAACTGAGATGAGCACGCCCGACGCCGTCGCCGCGCTCGCCGCCGGTCGTCCGGCGTTCGTCTGGCGACGGCAGGTCGCGGATACCGAAACGCCGGTCGCCGCCGCGCTCAAGCTGATCGAGCCGGGGCGCGGCGACTATCTGCTCGAATCGGTCGAGGGCGGCGCGACGCGCGGTCGCCACAGCATGATCGGCCTTGCGCCCGACCTCGTCTTCCGCGCGCGCGGCGATCGGGCCGAGATCAACCGCCAGTGGGCGACCGATCGCACCGCCTTCCAGCCGACCGGCACGCCGACGCTCGCCGCCCTGCGCGCGCTCGTCGCCGAATGCCGCGGTGAGGTGCCGGCGGAGCTGCCCAAGGCGCTCGCCTGCCTCGTCGGCTATTTCGGCTATGAGACGATCGGGCTGGTCGAGACGCTGGCGCAGCCCGAGGCCGATCCGCTCGGCCTGCCCGACATGCTGTTCGTCCGCCCGACGGTGATCTGCGTCTTCGACCGGCTCGCCGACGCGCTCTATCTGGTCGCGCCGGTCTGGCCCGATCCGGCGCACGATCCGGCGCAGCTCGTCGCCGCGGCGGAGGAGCGGCTCGACGCGGTCGCCGCCCGGCTCGCCAACACGCCGCTCCCTGCGCCGGTCCGCGCGCGGCCCGATACACCGGTCTATACGCCCGCGATCGCCCCCGAAGACTATGGCCGCATGGTCCGCCGGGCACAGGACTATATCGCCGCGGGCGACATCTTCCAGGTCGTGCTGGCGCAGCGCTTCGCCGCGCCGTTCACGCTGCCGCCGTTCGAACTCTATCGCAGCCTGCGTCGCATCAATCCCTCGCCCTTCCTCTACCACCTGGACCTGCCGGGCTTCGCGCTGATCGGCTCGAGCCCGGAAATCCTGGTGCGGGTGCGCGATGGCGCGGTGACGATCCGGCCGATCGCCGGCACCCGCCCGCGCGGGCGGACCGCCGCGGAGGATGAGGCGAACCGCGCGAGCCTGCTCGCAGATCCCAAGGAGCGCGCCGAGCATCTGATGCTGCTCGACCTCGGCCGCAACGACGTCGGCCGCTCCGCCGCGCCCGGATCGGTGCAGGTCACGGCCAGCTACGGGATCGAATTCTACAGCCACGTCATGCACATCGTGTCGAACGTCACCGGCCGGCTGGCGGATGGGGCGGATGCGATCGACGCGCTGTTCGCCGGCTTCCCCGCCGGCACGGTCAGCGGCGCGCCCAAGGTGCGTGCCTGCCAGATCATCGCCGAGCTCGAACCGGAGCGGCGCGGCGCCTATGCCGGCGGCGTCGGCTATTTCTCCCCCGACGGATCGATGGACAGCTGCATCGTGCTGCGGACCGCGGTGGTCAAGGACGGCATGATCCATGCCCAGGCCGGCGCCGGCATCGTCGCCGACAGCGACCCCGCGTCCGAACAGCGCGAGTGCGAAGCCAAGGCGGGCGCGATCCTCGCCGCGGCCCGCGATGCGGTGATACGGGCGGGCGATGCGGGGTTTGCGCAATAGCGCCGGGGAATGAGCGTTCGGCTGAGCCGAGACCATTGTTCGTCGCCTCGATCCCAGTAGCGAATAACCACCACCGCCCGCATCTCGTCACCCCGGACTTGTTCCGGGGTCTACTTCGCCGACAAACACACCAAGCTTAGGCTTGGCGGAACCGCGGATGCCGGAACGGGTCCGGCATGACATGTCCAGTGACTTGAAGGTTTCACGATCCGCGCCCGCTCGACGCTTGCCGTTCCTGCAACCTCGAGCTCCTGCTTCCGCAGACGTTCGGCATAAGGACGTGAAGGGAGATGACCGCCGGACCGATCGTCACCCCTTCATCCGTGCCATCGACCGTCACCGATGGCTCCGTCCTCACGGCACCGACGCATTCGCATCCTGCTGCGCGCGTCGCTCCGCCGCCCAGGCGCGGTTGGTCGCGAGCGCGCAGCCGCTCTGGCCGCCGCTGCCGACCGGCGAGCAGGTGTCGGGCAGCCCGCCGGCGACGCGACCGACCTGGTCCATCGTCGCGGCGCGATTGCCCCAGGCCTGGTTCTTGGCGGGGATCGGGCCGCTGTCGCGGAACTGCTTGGGAATGCGATAGGGCTGTTCGAGCGTCGAGCAGACGACGATTTCATTGCCGGTGCTCTGCGGGCATTTCTCGCCGGCATTCAGCGTCACCGCACGGACGCGCTGCGGCGGCGAGCCCGATTCCGCGGCATCCGCCACCGGCGCGCTTTGCGCGACGGCGACCGCGGGCAGCGCCAGCATGGTGGCGATCAACAACGGGCGGAACATAGTAGCGTCTCCTTTGCGGCTTCAACGTGCAGGCGGCGCAGTTTCTCCCGGCGCATGCCACGCAGACGGCTATAGCGTCGCCCAGATTGCTGCAGGATTGCCAGCGCGCAACAGGCGTTGCACCGGCGGCGGCATCGGCTATGGCGTCGCGATGATCTTGGTCGTCGACAATTACGACAGCTTTACCTGGAACCTCGTCCACTATCTGATGGAATTGGGGAGCGAGGTGGAGGTGGTGCGCAACGATGCCATCTCCGCCGGGCAGGCGCTGTCCTCGGGCGCCGAGGCGTTCCTGATCTCGCCCGGCCCGTGCACGCCGACCGAGGCGGGGGTCAGCCTCGACCTGGTCGCCGCCGCTGCCGATGCCGGCCGGCCGCTGCTCGGCGTCTGCCTCGGCCATCAGGCGATCGGCCAGCATTTCGGCGGAACGGTGGAGCGCGGCGGGCTGATGCACGGCAAGACCTCGCCGGTCAGCCACGACGGCACCGGCCTGTTCGAGGGCCTGCCCTCGCCGTTCACCGCGACGCGCTATCACAGCTTGATCGTCCGCGACGTGCCCGCGCCGCTGCTCGTCAACGCGCGCGCCGACGACGGCCACGTCATGGGCTTCCGCCACGCCACCCTCCCCATTCACGGCGTGCAATTCCACCCCGAGAGCATCGCCACCGAACATGGCCATGCGATGCTCGCCAATTTCCTGCGCATCGCCGGCATCGCGGTGAAGGCGGCGGCGTGACGACGCTCGCCCTGCTGCCCGATCCGGCGACGCCGCTGGCGCGCGAAAGCGCCGCGCAGGCCTTTGCCGACATCCTCGACGCCCGCGTCTCGGAAGAGGCGATCGCCGCCTTCCTGATCGCACTGGCGGAGCGCGGCGAGACGAGCGTCGAGATCGCCGAAGCGGCGCGGGCATTGCGCGCCCGGCTCGTGCCCGTCGCCGCCCCGGCGGGGGCGATCGACGTCTGCGGCACCGGCGGCGACGGTCATCACACGCTCAACGTCTCGACCGCGGTGGCACTGGTCGTCGCCGCCTGCGGCGTACCCGTCGCCAAGCATGGCAATCGCGCCGCCTCGTCCAAGGCGGGCGCGGCCGATACGCTGGAGGCGATCGGGCTCGACATGGCGGTGGCGGGCGCGACCGCGGAAGGCAGCCTCGCCGATCTCGGCATCGCCTTCCTGTTCGCCGCCAACCATCATCCCGCGATGGCGCGGATTACCCCGATCCGCCGCCGCATCGGCCGGCGGACGATCTTCAACCTGATGGGACCGCTCGCCAATCCGGCGCACGTCACGCATCAGCTGATCGGCATCGCCCGGCCCGATTATGCGGGTCTCTACGCCGAGGCGCTGGCGCAGCTCGGGACCGGCGGCGCGGCGGTGATCAGCGGCGAGGAAGGGCTCGACGAACTGTCGACCGCCGGGCCCAGCATCGCGGTCAGCATCGGCAGCACGAATCTGCCGCCCCGCATCACCCCCGAGGATGCCGGCCTGCCCCGCCACCCGCTCGCCGCGATCCGCGGCGGCGACCCCGCCTATAACGCCGCCGCCTTGCGCCGCCTGCTCGACGGCGAGGCCGGTGCCTATCGCGACGCGGTGCTGCTCAACGCCGCCGCCGCGCTCGTCGTCGCCGGCCATAGCCCTCACCTCACCGCCGGCGCGACGGCCGCCGCCGCCGCGATCGACGACGGCCGCGCCGCCGCGCTGCTCGATCGCTGGATCGCTTACCGATGACCAATATCCTCTCCCGCATCATCGAGACCAAGCGCGCCGAAGTCGCCGCGCGCAAGGCGACGACCAGCCTCGCCGATCTCGACGCGCGGATCGCCGCCGTCACGCGTCCGCGCGGCTTTCGCGCCGCGCTCGACGCCCGCTCGGGTCCCGCGCTGATTGCCGAGATCAAGAAGGCCAGCCCGTCCAAGGGCGTGATCCGCGCCGACTTCGATCCGCCGGCCCATGCCCGCGCCTATCAGGCGGGCGGCGCCGCCTGTCTGTCGGTGCTGACCGACGAACAATGGTTCCAGGGCTCGGACGACTATCTGATCGCCGCACGCGCCGCCTGCGATCTGCCGGTGATCCGCAAGGACTTCATGGTCGATCCGTGGCAGGCGACCGAGAGCCGCTCGATCGGCGCCGACGCGATCCTGATCATCGTCGCCGCGCTCGACGACAATCAGATGGCGGAGATCGAGGCGTCGGCGCGCGAATGCGGCATGGACGTGCTGGTCGAGGTGCATGACGCACACGAACTCGACCGCGCGCTGCGGCTGCAATCGCGGCTGATCGGCGTCAACAATCGCGACCTGCGCGACTTTTCCGTCGACTTCGCCCGCACCTACGATCTCGTCGCCAAGGCGCCGGCGGGCTGCACCTTCGTCGCCGAGAGCGGGCTGGAGCGGCGCGAGGACCTCGATGCGATGGCGGCGCACGGCGTCCATTGCTTCCTGATCGGCGAGGCGCTGATGCGCGCCGACGATGTCGAGGCGGCGACGCGCGCGATGATCGGCGCCGAGGCGTGACCCGCCTCACCCATATCGACGCCGAGGGCGCCGCGCATATGGTCGATGTCGGCGGCAAGGCGGTGACCAGCCGCCGCGCGGTCGCCACCGGCCATATCGCGGTCGCTGCCGAGGCGCTCGCCGCGATCCGCGACGGCGCGGCGAAGAAGGGCGACGTGCTCGCGGTCGCGCGGATCGCCGGGATCATGGCCGCCAAGCGCACCGCCGAGCTGATCCCGCTCTGCCATCCGCTGCCGCTGACCCGCGTCACGCTCGACCTGACGATCGACGCGGGCGGCATCACCGCCACCGCGCTGACCGCGACCGACGGCAAGACCGGGGTGGAGATGGAGGCGCTCACCGCCGTCTCGGTGGCGCTGCTCACCGTCTATGACATGGCCAAGGCGATCGACCGGGCGATGGTGATCTCCGGCATCCGTCTGCTCGAAAAGGCCGGCGGCGCGTCCGGCGACTGGCGCGCCTGAGGCGATGACGCTGCTGCCGATCGCCGAGGCGCAGGCGCGTCTGTTCACCGCCGCGCCGCGCGTCGCCGAGGAGACGGTGCCGCTCGCGCAGGCCGCGGGGCGCTGGCTCGCCGCCGACGTCGTCGCGCAGCGCACGCAGCCCGCGCACGACCTCTCCGCGATGGACGGCTATGCGATCCGCTTCGCCGACCTGCCCGGCCCGTGGACGCTGATCGGCGAGAGCGCGGCCGGGCGGCCGTTCGACGGCACGATCCAGCCCGGCGAGACCGTCCGCATCTTCACCGGCGCGGTGATGCCCGCCGTCGCCGATACGGTGATGATCCAGGAAGAGGTGGACGCGCAGGGCGCCGCGATCCGACTCACCGGCGAAGGGCCGGCGCATCCGGGCCGCAACACCCGCCGCCGCGGCCTCGACTTCACCGCCGGCGACACGCTGGTGCGCAGCGGCGAGCGGCTGACCCCGGCGCGGATCGCCGTCGCCGCGACCGGCGGCGTCGGTGCGCTGTGCGTCCACCGACGCGTCCGTGTCGCGATCTGCGCGACCGGGGACGAACTGGTCGATCCCGGCCAGCCCGCCTCGCCCGATGCCTTACCCGAATCGAACCGCGCGATGCTCGCCGCGATGCTTGCCGATCTGCCGGTCGAGCTGATCGACCTCGGCATCCTGCCCGACGATCTGGCGACGCTGCGGGACGCCTTCGCGCGGGTCGACGCCGATCTGCTGGTCACCACCGGCGGCGCATCGGTCGGCGATCACGATCTCGTCCGGCCGGCGCTCGAGGCCGCGGGCGGCCAGATCGATTTCTGGCGGATCGCGCTGCGGCCCGGCAAGCCGATGATGGCGGGGCGACGCGGCGCGATGCAGGTGCTCGGACTGCCGGGCAATCCGGTGTCCGCCTTCGTCACCGCGATCCTGTTCGTCAAACCGGTGATCGCGCATCTCGCCGGCGCCGCCGACCCGCTGCCGCGCGCGACGCTGGCGCTGCTCGGCGAGGACCTGCCCGCCAATGGCGCGCGCACCGACTATCTGCGTGCCGAAATACGCGACGGCCGCGCTTATGCCTCGACGATCCAGGACAGTTCGATGCTGCTGACGCTGGCTCGGTCGCAGGCGCTGATCATCCGCCCGGCCGGCGCCGCGGCGGCACGGGCGGGCGACTCGGCAGATATCCTCGTCATCGCTTGACGGACGCCATCCTGTTCCCTAGAAGTTCCGCGTCTGTTCTGACGGGGAAGGATCGCCCATGCTCACGCGCAAGCAGCACGAGCTCGTATGCTTCATCAACGATCGGCTGGAGGAAACCGGCATCTCGCCCTCGTTCGAGGAGATGAAGGAGGCGCTCGACCTCAAGTCCAAGTCGGGCGTGCATCGTCTGATCAGCGCGCTCGAGGAACGGCATTTCATCCGCCGCCTGCCCAACCGGGCGCGCGCGCTCGAAGTGCTGCGCATGCCGGAACGGTCGGAGCGCAAGCCCGCCGCGTCGACGGCGCCGGCCGCACCGCCGCCCGCCAAGACCAACGTCCGCGCCGCACCGGCGCCCGCCAATGACGTGATCGAGATCCCGCTGCACGGCCGCATCGCCGCCGGCCTGCCGATCGAGGCGTTCGAGGGCAGCTCGACGCTCGCCGTCCCCGCCGCCCTGCTCGGCAGCGGCGAACATTATGCGCTCGAAGTGTCGGGCGATTCGATGGTCGAAGCCGGCATCCTCGATGGCGATTATGCGCTGATCCGCCGTACCGAGGTCGCCCGCGACGGGGAGATCGTCGTCGCGCTGATCGACGACAGCGAAGCGACGCTCAAATATTTCCGCCGCGAGGGCGCGATGGTCCGGCTCGATCCCGCCAACCGCGCCTACGAACCGCAGCGCTACGTCCCCTCGCACGTCCGCGTGCAGGGCAAATTGTCGGGCATCCTGCGCCGCTACGACTGAGCCGGGCGATCCGCCAGGGATGGCGGTCGCCGGGCTGTAGCACCGTGCGCACCCGTCGGCTTTCCAGGTCGATCGCGACGCCGCCGGTGCGACGCAGGAGCGGTGCATCGAGCCGCAGCCAGCGCGGGCGGCAGGATCGCGGCAGCCGCCGTTCGCTGACGACGATGTCCGCCGCATGGCAGGCGCCGATCAGCGCGGCACGATCGACCGGATAGGCGCTGCGCGTCGCAACGATCCGCCATGCGCGCTCTGTGCTCCTCAGCGTGACGATACAGGCGTCCGGCGAGCAGCGCGCCGCCGCCTGCTCGCTGAGCGGCAACGGCTCGCCGTCGATGCCGCCATTTTCGGCGAGCATCGCCCGCGTGTAATCACCGGCGCGCTCGCGGAGCAAGGCGAGTCTCCCGTCGACCCGTACCGCCATATGGCGGCCATCTCCCGTCACCAGCAGATCGGGGGCAGGCGCCTGCACCATCCACCAGCCGCCGAGCAGGATCGGCAGCAGCCCCCAATGCCGCACCCGCGTCCGCCACAGCATCAGCCACAGTCCGCCGCCGACGATCAGCGCGAATGCCGCGGCCGACATCGCCGGCAACGCAAACCCCGATCCCGGCAGCGCGGCGACGCGGTGGGCGATCACCAGCAACAGCCGCAACGCGAGATCGGTCAGCCACCAGACCGGTGGGCCGAGGCCGACCGTATCGGCGAGCAACGCCGCCGCTTCGAGCGGCATGACGACGAAGGTGGTGAGCGGGATCGCGACGATATTCGCCGCCGCGCCGTACAGCCCCGCCTTGTGGAAGTGGAAGACCGCGATCGGCATCAGCGCCGCCTCGACCACGACGCCGGTGAGCAGCAACGCAGCGCCTTCGCGCAGGATACGGCGACGCCAGGGCTCGTCGCGCTGCCGGAACCAGCCGGCGACGCGCGGATGGTCGTGGAGCGTGACGATCGCCGCGATGGCGGTAAAGGACAATTGGAAGCTCGGCCCGGTCACCGCCTCGGGCCAGACCAGCATCACCGCGATGGCACCGCCGGCGACCAGCCGCAACGTCATCGCCTCCCGTCCCAGCACCAAGGCGGCGAGCACCAGCAGCGCGGCGACGCACGAGCGGATCGTCGGCACCTGACTGCCGGTCAGCCAGGTATAGCCGATCGCCGCCAGCGCCCCCGCCGCCGCCGCGACCAGCGGCAGCCGCCAGCGGATCGCCAGCCACGGCGACAGCGCGAGCAGCCGCAGGACGCACAGCATCGTCGCCCCCACCGCGGCGGTGATGTGCAAGCCGCTCACGGAGAGCAGATGCGCCAGCCCGGCGCGCCGCATCGCATCGGCATCGGCCACGGTGATCGCGCCCTCGTCGCCGGTGGCGAGCGCTGCGGCGATACCGCCGCGACTGCCCGGCAGGCGCGACAGGATATGGCTGGTCAGCCCCGCGCGCAGCCCCTCGCCCGCCGCGCGCCGGATCACCCGCACCGGCGCGAAGCCGCGCCCGGTCGCGCCGATCCCCGCGAACCAGGCGACGCGCGCAAAGTCATAGCCGCCCGGCACCGCCGCATCGGCTGGCGGCATCAGCCGCGCGCGCAGCCCGATCACCGCCCCCTCGCCCAGCCCGTCGGGCGCGTCGCCGATCGGCAGGTTGATCCGCACCCGCGGCGGCACGCCCACGCTGTCGCTGCGCAGCGTCAGGCGGATGAGGTCGCGCGCCGGCAGCGGCTCAACCCGCTCGACCTCTCCCTGCACCGCGACGACGGCGGGGCGTGCCAATATCGGTGCGCCGACGCGCTCGGCCCGCCACCAAATCGATGCCAGCCCCGCCGCCGCGGCCAAGCCGCCGATCGCCACCACCCGCCCCGCCCGCCCGTCCCCCGCGAGCGCGATGCCGGCGAGCGCGGTCGCGACGCAGAGCAACAGCATGGCGGTCCAGCTCGCCGGATCGGGCAGCACGAACCAGGCGGCGATGCCGCCACCGAAACTCACCGGCAGCCAGAGGATCAGCGTATCGCGTTCAGCCTCCAGCCATTCTTCGATACCGAGCTGTAACCGAACGGGACGCCGCGGCATTTGAAGGGGCATGATCCGCGTGCTACGGCGCGCCTCGGCCGCCCTGGCCGTCACGTCTCAAACCCCGGGAGCATGCGCTGTTGAGCGCCACGATCGATCGCCACGCCCATCACCAGCCGACCGAGGTCGTGACGCGGTTCGCGCCGTCGCCGACCGGCTATCTGCATTTGGGCGGCGCGCGTACCGCCCTGTTCAACTGGCTGTACGCGCGGCATCACGGCGGCCGCTTCCTGCTGCGCATCGAGGATACCGATCGGGCGCGGTCGACCCAGCCGGCGATCGACGCGATCCTCGGCGGACTGCGCTGGCTCGGCATCGACTGGGATGGTGACGCCGTCTTCCAGTTCGCCCGCGCCGATCGCCATGCCGAGGTCGCGCATCAGATGGTCGCAACCGGCCATGCCTATCGCTGCTACATGACCGCCGACGAGATCGCCGCGCAGCGCGCCGCGGCGCAGGCCGCCAAGACGCCGCTGCGCATCCGCAGCCCGTGGCGCGACGCCGATCCGGCGACCGCGCCCGCCGACGCGCCCTTCGTCGTCCGGCTCAAGGCGCCGCGCGACGGTGCGACGACGATCGAGGATCGCGTGCAGGGATCGGTGACGGTGCAGAATGCCGAACTCGACGATCTCATCCTGCTGCGCTCGGACGGGACGCCGACCTATATGCTCGCGGTCGTCGTCGACGATCACGACATGGGGGTGACGCACGTCATCCGGGGCGACGACCACCTCAACAACGCCTTCCGCCAGCTGCCGATCTACCGCGCCAACGGCTGGCCCGAACCGATCTATGCGCATATCCCGCTGATCCACGGCACCGACGGCGCCAAACTGTCCAAGCGCCACGGCGCGGTCGGGATCGAGGCCTATCGCGACGAGCTCGGCATCCTGCCGGAAGCGTTCGACAATTACCTGCTGCGGCTCGGCTGGGGTCATGGCGATGACGAGATCATCAGCCGCGACCAGGCGACCGAATGGTTCGACCTCGGCGGCGTCGGCAAGAGCCCGTCACGATTCGACCTCAAGAAGCTCGAGAACCTCAACGGTCATTATATCCGCGCTGCGGACGACGCGCGGCTCGCCGCGCTGATCGCGCCGATCGGCGGCTATGACGATATCGACCTGCTGACCCGCGCGATGCCGGTCCTGAAGGCGCGCGCGGCCAATCTCAACGAGCTGAGCGAAGGCGCGCGCTTCCTGTTCGCGCAGCGTCCGCTCGACCTCGATCAGGCAGCTTCGGACCTGCTTGCCGGTGACGCGCCGACGCTGCTCGCTGCACTGCACGCTGCGCTTGACGCGGTGCAGCAGTGGGATCAGGAGGCAACCGAAGCAGCGGTACGGCAGGTCGCCGAGGCACGGGGCGTCAAGCTCGGCCAGGTCGCCCAGCCGCTCCGCGCCGCTCTCACCGGACGCAAGACATCGCCCGGCATCTTCGACGTGCTCGCGCTTCTCGGCAAAGAGGAAAGCCTCGGCCGGATCGCGGACCGAATGGCAGTCTGATAGGAAGGACAACCACATGACCGACGCCGCCAAAGTTTCCGTGGACGGTAAGGATTTCGACTACCCGGTCATGTCCGGTACGGTCGGACCCGATGTCGTCGACATCCGCAAATTCTATGCGCAGACGGGCGACTTCACCTACGATCCCGGCTTCACCTCGACGGCGTCGTGCCAGTCGAAGCTGACCTATATCGACGGTGACGAAGGCGTGCTGCTGCACCGCGGCTATCCGATCGGCGAGCTGGCGGAACAGTCGAGCTTCATGGAAGTCGCCTATCTGCTGCTCAACGGCGAGCTGCCGGCGGCGGACGAGCTGTCGCAGTTCGAGCATACGATCTCGCGCCACACGATGGTGCACGAACAGCTCGCCACCTTCTTCCGCGGCTTCCGTCGCGACGCCCACCCGATGGCGATCCTGTGCGGCGTCGTCGGTGCGCTGTCGGCCTTCTACCACGATTCGACCGACATCCACGATCCGGTGCAGCGCACGATCGCCAGCCACCGTCTGATCGCCAAGATGCCGACGATCGCGGCGATGGCGTATAAGTACAGCGTCGGGCAGCCGTTCCTCTACCCGGACAATTCGCTGAGCTACACCGGCAACTTCCTGCGCATGACGTTCGGCGTGCCGGCCGAGCCCTATGAGGTCAATCCGGCGGTCGAAAAGGCGATGGACCGGATCTTCATCCTCCACGCCGATCACGAGCAGAATGCCTCGACCTCGACGGTGCGGCTCGCCGGCTCGTCGGGCGCCAATCCCTTCGCCTGCATGGCGGCGGGCATCGCCTGCCTGTGGGGTCCGGCGCATGGCGGCGCCAACGAGGCGGCGCTCAACATGCTGCGCGAGATCGGCACGCCCGAGCGCATCCCCGAATTCATCGCCCGCGCCAAGGACAAGAACGATCCGTTCCGCCTGATGGGCTTCGGTCATCGCGTCTACAAGAACTACGATCCGCGTGCGACCGTGATGCAGAAGACGGTGCGCGAGGTGTTCGACGCGCTCAAGGTCAACGATCCGCTGTTCGACACCGCGCTGCGGCTCGAGGAACTGGCGCTCAGCGATGATTATTTCATCGAGAAGAAGCTGTTCCCGAACGTCGACTTCTACTCGGGCGTCATCCTGTCGGCGATCGGCTTCCCGACGTCGATGTTCACCGTGCTGTTCGCGCTCGCCCGCACCGTCGGCTGGGTGGCGCAGTGGAACGAGATGATCACCGATCCCGACCAGAAGATTGGCCGTCCGCGCCAGCTCTACACCGGCCCGACGCAGCGTAGCTACGTCCCGGTAGGCCAGCGCTGATGCGCCGCGCCCGGCCGGTCCTGCTCTCCGTCGGCGTGCTGATGGCGCTGATGGGGATGCTGTGGATCGGCCAGGGCCTTGGCTATATCCATTGGCCCGAGTCGAGCTTCATGCTCGATCAGCGGCCGTGGGCCGACCGGGGCGTCGTGCTCGCGGTCGCCGGGCTGCTGCTCATCCTCGTCGCGCGCCGGTTGCGCCGCTAGCGTCAGGCCGGCAGCGACAGGGTGAAGCTGGCGCCCCTGCCGGGGGCGCTTTCCACCGACAGATCCCCGCCCATCGCCCGCGCCAGACGCCGCGCGATATAGAGGCCGAGGCCGTTGCCGCCCACCTCGCTCGGGTCGACGCGTTCGAACTTGTCGAAGATGCGCGCCTGATCCTCCGCCGCGATGCCCTTGCCCTGATCCGTCACCACCGCCTCGGCGCGATCGCCGACGCGGTTGACCGTGACGCTGACCACGCCGCCCTCGGGCGAGTAGCGCAGCGCATTGCCGATCAGATTGACCATGATCTGCAGCGCCCGCCGGAAGTCGCCGGTCACCGGCAGATGCAGCTCGGGCAACGGCCGTGCGATCGCCACCCCGGCATTGGCGGCGCGCACCGACAGCAGTCCCGCGGCGCGGCGCGCCACGTCGGCGAGATCGATGCCGTCGGTCTCAAGCGTGAAATCGGGCCGCTCGATCGCCTGCAGATCGACCAGATCGTCGACCAGCCCGAGCAGATGCCGCCCGGCGTTGGCGATATCCGTGGCATAGCCGACATAATCCGGCTGCATCGGCCCCTCCGCCTCGGCATGGATGGTATCGGCATGCGCGATGATCTTGGCGAGCGGTGCGCGCAGCGCCCGGTCGAGGCCCTCGGTGAAGTCGGGCGACACCGGCGCCGGCGCGCTGGCGGGCGGCTCGGCGACCCGCGCGACGCCGGCCAGACCGGCGAAGGCGCCGCCGGCATCTTCCTTGACCGTCGCGGTCAGCACCATCCGCATGTCGCCCTGGCGCAGCCGCGCGCGCTGCTCGTCGAACGGCCGCCGGCGTGCCACCGCTTCGAGGATCGGCAGCGCGCCGCTTTCGGTCGCGTCGAGCGTGAACAGGCTGGTCAGCGGCTGGCCGAGCAGCGCCAGCGCATCGCAGCCGAGCCGCCGGGCGGGATCGATCGCGACGAACGTCAGCCGCAATCCGGCGTCGGTCTCCCACGACAGCGCGCCCTCTTCGATCACGCTCGCGATCGGCCGCTGCGTCACCGGCTGCGGCCGCAGCCCGCGCCAGCCGCTCACCGCCATGCGCAGGCCGTCGCCTTCGGGCTGGACGCGCACCCAGAGTTCGAGGTCAGCATCCTGATCGGCGACGGTGACCGCGCGCGAGACGAGGATGCCGAGCCGCATCGCCAGCCGGACGATGCCGGCGAGCTGCGGCACCGCGAGGGTCGCACCGATCGCGCCACCCGCCTGATCGTTGAGCGCGATCAGCGCCGGATCGGCGGCGAGCAATCGACCATCGGCATCGAGCGTCGCATGGCTGAGCGGCACGTCGGGAATGGCATCGACCCTCATCGTGCCTCGCCCCGCGCCAGCGCGGCCAGGGCAAGCCGCATGTCGTGGTGCAGCGACAGCGGCGCCAGCGCCGCACGCGCACCCTCCGCCGGCACCGCCACGATCGCGTCGAGATCGTCGGCGAAGGCCTCGATATCGCGTCGGGGATCGGCATCGGACAGCATTAGCGCGATCCGGGCGATCGTCTGCCGGTCGATCTCCGCGACGCGCAGCGCCAGCCACAGCCGGTCGCCCTCGGGCTCGAGCACGATCGTCCGCGCCGCTTCGAAATCGAGATCGACCGCGCGGGCGAGCACGGCGATGAACAGGAGCAACCGCCGGTCGCCCAGCGTCTCGACCAGCAGATCGCCGATCTCGTGCGGACGCGCGTCGATCGCCGCCGCCAGCCGCACCGCGGCGGCCTCGGGCCGCTGCCCCTCGTCATGCGCGGCGAGGTTGCGTTGCGCCGCCTCGATGATCGCGCGATCGGCAAGGCCGTCGCCGGTGCCGAGCCCGTCGCGGATCGCCGCGGCGACCCACCAGACGAGCTGGTGATGCCGCTCGGCGGGGAGGATGCCGCCGGGCACGCCGCCCTGTTCGGCCGCCGCCCGCCGCCGCGTCTCCGCCGAGAGCAGCGCGCGCGCCGCCGCGGCGACGACGCCGTCGTCGACATCGGTCAGCCGCACCAGCAGGCTCGCCTGGTCGGGCGTCGCCTCGGTCGGCGACAGACGTTCGGCGATCAGGTCGCATCGCACCTGCGACAGCAATTCGTCGATGAGCAGCCGGTCGCGCAGCACGCCCGCCTGCGTCAGCCGCCCGGCGACCGTAGCCTGCGCATTGAGCAACTGGTCGGCGTGATCCGCCGCGCCCCGGCCGGAGAGGATACGCGCCGCGTGCCGACGGATCTCCGCCTCGATCGCCGCGATCACGCCGTCGAGCACGCGGCGCAACGCAAGCCGCGTGCGCTCGTCGAGCCGGGCGTCGTCGGGCAGGAAGATATCGGCGATCGCCCCCGTCAGGCGCGCGTCGGCCCGTGCGGCGAGCCGGTGGCTTGCTTCAATACGGGTGCCGAGCACGTCCCGCTCCTGTTCCGGTCCGACCGCCATGGCTTGGACGCTAGCGCCCTATCATTAAAACAGCGCTAAGGCTGCCAACGCAATCGTTCGATTGCGGCGGTCAGCGTCGCGGCGGCATAGAGGGTGGCGGCACCGAGCCCGACGACCGGCGCGGAGACGAAGGCGCCGAGCCAGGCGAGCAGCAGATAGGCCGGCGGACTGCCCCACCAGGGCCGCCGCGGCGCGGCGCCCAGCGCGCGTTCACCGAGCGCGGCGAGCAGCACGAGCCCGACCGCGAGCAGCTCGGGTGCGCCATCCGCCCGCGCCTCGCTGATCGCGCGACCGTGGAGCAGGACGGCGATCGCCGGGATCGCCTGCGCGACGATGCCGATCCAGCGTGCATGCGACCGCTCGTCGCGCAGATCGGCAAGCATCTCGGCCAAGGCGACGCCGAGCGTGCCGAGCAGCGCCAGCAGCAGCCCCGGCCCCGGATGGTCGAAGGCGACCAGCGCCAGCCCGCACAGGCCGATCAGCCCCGCCCCCGCCGCGGCGACCACCGCCGAGACGGTCCGCGGCACGATCAGCGGAATGACGGCGCGCCCGAGCGGCGCGGTGACGAACCGCTCGAACCAGCCGCTGCGTCCCGAGATCATCGCCGCGAGCACGATCCGCCCTCGCGCCTCCAGCGCCTGCGCCGAATGGCCGACGCCATGGCCGCCGCGCACCGCCTCCGGCGGCAGCAGCAGATGCACCGCCCGCGCCTGCGACGCGAGCCGCACCAGCGTCGACTGGACGTCATAATCGCGCGGCATCACCGCCAGTTCGGCGAGCCGCCGCGGATCGAGCCGCGCCACCCCCGCCCAGACCATGCCGCTGCCGACGCGCTCATAGCCCATCGTCGCCTGCTCCTCGGGCATCACCAGCAGTGCGTCGCCGCCGTCGCGCGTCAGCGTCGCCAGCGTCGCCGCCGTGGTGGTGAGGCCGTCGGCGAGCATCACCACGCGTGCGAGCGGGTGCAGCTTCTCCGCCGCTTCCGCGGCGCTGCGCACCGGATCGACCGCGACGCCGCGCTTGCCGATGCGGCTGATCGCGCCGAGCAATTCGGGGGTGAGCCGCGCGACGAGGATGACGATCTGCGATGCGCCCGCCGCGATCAGCAATCGCGCCTGATATTCGATCAGCGTCACGCCGCCGAACGGCAGCGTCGCGGTGAGCATCGCGGGCCGATCGTCGGCGTCATGCATGGCGAAGAGGAGGCCGGCGAGCATCCGGCCGCTGTTAGGCGGTGATGCCGCCGCTGCCTAGAGCAGAGCGCGCTTTGTCGCGCCGATCGGCTACAGCCGGCTGACCGACCGCTGGAGCCGGGCAAGGATCGCGGCGTCCTGCGGCGCGTCGGCCGCCTCGCCGGCCAGTGCCATCAGCCGCACCGCCCCGAAGCTCGCCGCCAGCCCCTTGAGCCGCGCCGCGGCGGTGCGCCACGCCTCTTCGTCGGCGGCGGCCTCGAGCGCGACGAGCGCCCGCTCCGCGCTGTCGACGAACGCCATGCGCAACTCGGCGATCAGCGCCGGTTCGTCCCCCACTGCCGCGGCCAAAGCCGCATCGATCGCGCCCGGATCATAAGCCATTCCCGGCGTGTAGCAGTCGACAGCTTAACCAAGTGTTGCGGTTTTGCTTTATGAGCAAGGCGAAGACGGGTAGGTTCGCCGTCGAAGAACGGGGGTTCCATGATCATCGACATGCGGGCGAACAGCGCCACCGGCGACGCCCACGCGGCGGATGAACTCGATCTCGCCGACGGATATCCGGCGGAAAACACCGCCGCATGGGGCGAGCCGGCGGCGCCGTGGGCCGATCCGGTCGCCGACCCCGCGCCGGTACGAATCGGCTGGCTGGTGCCGGCGCTGCTCGGCCTTGTCGCCCTCGCCTGGGTCGTCGGCATGCTCTGGCTGGCGCGCGACCAGCTGCCGACGCTGCCGCCGGTCGCCCTGATCGAGCTGATCGCCGCGCTGGCGGTGGTGCCGATGCTGCTCGGCGTCGGCTATCTGCTGGTGCAGCGCACCAGCCGGCGCGAGGCGCGCCGCTTCGGCGCCACCGCCGCGGCGATGCGGGCGGAGGCGGCGAGTCTTGAACGCGCGGTCGCCCAGGTGGCGCAGGCGCTCGACGGCAACCGCCGCCAGCTCGCCGACCAGATCGACACGCTGCGCACGATGGGCGACACGGCGAGCGAACGGCTCACCACGGTCAGCCGCGGCATGGCGCAACAGATCGACCAGGCGGAGGCTCATGCCTATGCGCTGTCGCAGGCAGCGGCCGATGCGCACCAGAGCCTCGGCGTGCTGCTCGCCTCACTGCCGCGCGCGCAGGCGGAGGTGGCCGACGTCCAGCACCTGCTCGACGACACCGGCCTCGCCGCGAGCGAACATGCCGCCGCGCTCACCGCGCAACTCGCCGCACTCGCCGAACGGGGTCGCGAGGCCGACCTCGTCACCGGCAATGCCGCGCAGAAGCTCGCCGCGCATCTCGCCCGGATGGAGGCGACCAGCGAAACCGCCGGCGCCCGGCTCGAAAGCGTGACCGCAACGATGTCGGGCGAGGTTGACGCGCTGCTCGGCCGTACCGCCGATGCGGTCGACGAGGCGCGCAAGGTCATCGCCGCGCAGGGCGATGCGATGCTTGCGATGCTGCGCGCCAACCAGGCCGCGCTCGATATCGCGGCGCGTGACAGCGTCGATGTGCTCGCCGAGCGGATCGGCGGCATCGAGGACGTCATCGACCGGGTGTCGCTGCGCCTCACCGATCAGCGCAAGGCGAGCGAAACGCTGCTCGCCGGTCTCGACGCCGAAATCGGCGCGGTCGAGGGCCGGCTCGATCGCCTGCACAGCCAGGGCGTCGATCGATCGCAGATGCTCGCCGCGTCGATCAGCGCGCTCGGCGGTTCGGCCGATGCGATGACCGAGGCGTTGCGCAGCGGCGACACGATGGCGACCCGGACGATCGCCACCACCGAATCCCTGCTGATCGCGCTCGACGCTGCGGCGCGCGAGATCGACGAGACATTGCCCGAGGCGCTGTCGCGGCTCGACGCCAAGGTGCTGGCGAGCAAGCAGGTCGTCGTCGCCGCCAAGCCCGAACTGCTCGCCCTGGTCACCGCCGCGGAGAGTACGCACGAGGCGATCGCCGCGATCGCCGATGTCGTCGCCGAACAGAGCAGCACGCTCGAACGCCTGTCGGGCAGCCTGCTCCAGACGCTCGGCGAAGGGCGCGCCAAGGCGGATGCGCTCGGCATGATGGTCGACGAGACGATCGAGCGCACCCACCGGTTCGCCGACGATGCCGCGCCGCGGCTGGTCGATGCGCTGCTGCGCGTGCGCGAGACGGCGACGGTCGCCGCCGACAAGGCGCGCGAGACGCTCGCCGCGGTCATTCCCGATGCGGCGGCGCAATGGGAGGAAGCGGGCACCGCGGCGCTGCGCCGCGCCACCGGCGACACCGTCGCCCGCCAGGTGCAGGCGATCACCGACGCCACGGAAAACGCCGTCGCCGCCGCGACGCGCGCGACCGAGCGCCTCTCCGCGCAGGTCCGCCAGATCCTCGAACAGGGCGCGCTGGTCGAGGCGCGGATCGAGGAGGCCCGCGCCGAACGCGAGGAGGCCCAGCACGACACCTTCGCGCGGCGTGCCTCGGCGCTGATCGAATCGCTCAACTCGGCGTCGATCGACATCACAAAGGCCTTCGCCCCCGATATCACCGACAGCGCCTGGGCGGCCTATCTCAAGGGCGACCGCGGTGTCTTCACCCGCCGCGCGGTGCGGGTGCTCGAACCCGGCGACGCGCGCGAGATTGCGCAGCTCTACGACGACGATGCGGCGTTCCGCGATGCGGTCAACCGCTACATCCACGACTTTGAGGGCATGTTGCGCACTGTGCTTGCCCAGCGCGACGGATCGCCGCTGAGCGTGACGTTGCTGTCGTCGGATATGGGCAAATTATACGTCGCGCTGGCGCAGGCGATCGAGCGGCTGCGCTAGCCGCGCGCCGGGGCATCCACCGAAGTGACAGCGAGCGTGGGTACCGTCGTTCGCGCTCGCCGTGTCCCTGCGCAAGCAGGACCTTGGGTCAGGGTCAACACCGACTGATCGCCCCTGCGGCCCTGGGCTCCTGCTTGCGCAGGAGCACAGAGGGAGACCGCAGCGGCCTCTTGCGGTACGGTTGCCCCAACCGGCCGGTCAGGCCGCGTTATAGACGGCGGCGCGATCGAACAGGTCGAGCATCGCCGGCGTCACCCAGCCATAGTGATAATTGGCGGCGAACAGCGCGAACAATAGCGTCGCGACGATCGTCACGCGCACCGCCAGTCGGCCGAGCCGGAACTCGTGCGGCGCGCTCTCGGCCTGGCCGGCGACATAATCGCCGCCGGCCTCCTGCGTGGTGCGCACGCCCCAGGGCAGCACCAGGAAGACCGAGAACGCCCAGAACAGGACGTAGATCGCGAGCATCGACGTCCAGCGCATCGGGGATCAGGCCTCGACGATCAGCACGTCGACGACCGGCTTCTTGCCGGTCCAGCGCGTCGCGACGCGGCGCACCGCCAGGCGGATATCCTCGCGGCGGCGATCGATCTCGCGCTTCTGGCCCTTCATCGCCTCGGCCGCCGCCTCGGCGGCATCCTCGACGAAGGCGGCGCGATCCTCTTCGACCGGCACGCCCTGGACGCGGATCTGCGGGCGACCGAGCGCGCGCCCGTCACGACCGATCGCGACCGCGACCGAGATCTGGCCGTTGATCGCAAGCCGGCGCCGCTCGTTGATCGTCGAACCGTCCGCCGGAAGGATGACGTCACCGTCGAGCACCAGCCGGCCGACTCCGGCATTGCCGATCTTCTCGACCTTGCCGGGCAGCAGCCGCAGGATGTCGCCGTCGCTCTGCACGATCGACTGCGGCACGCCCTCGCTCAGCGCGAAGCGGGCATGTTCCATCATATGGCGCATCTCGCCATGCACCGGCACCAGCACCTCCGGCCGGATCCACTTGTACATCTGCGACAGTTCGGGGCGGCCGGGGTGGCCCGAGACGTGGACGTGCGCCTGACGCTCGGTGATCATCACCACGCCCTTGGCGGCCAGCGTATTCTGGATCTTGCCGATCGCGACCTCATTGCCGGGGATCTGCTTCGACGAGAAGATCACCGTATCGCCGAAATCGAGCTTGATCGTATGCGATCCGTCGGCGACGCGGGCGAGCGCCGCGCGCGGTTCGCCCTGACCGCCGGTGGCGACGATCAGCACCTTGTTCTTCGGCAGGCGCATCGCCGTCTCGGGATCGACCGTCTCGGGGAAGTCGCCGAGATAGCCGGTCGCGCGCGCCACCTTGAGGATCCGGTCGAGCGAGCGGCCGGTGACGCACAATTTGCGCCCCGTCTCCTTGGCAACCTCACCCAAGGTATGCAGCCGCGCCGCGTTCGAGGCGAAGGTCGTGACGAGCACCCGCCCCTTGGCGCGGCCGATCTGCTCGGCGAGGCCGACCCGCACCGACGCTTCCGACCCCGAAGCCTCGGCGTTGAAGACGTTGGTCGAATCGCAGACCAGCACGTCGACGCCGGCATCGCCGATGCGGGTCAGCTGCGCCGGGCTGGTCGGCTTGCCGATCACCGGCGTCGGATCGAGCTTCCAGTCGCCGGTGTGGAAGACGCGGCCCGCCTTGGTCTCGATGACCAATGCATTGGGCTCGGGGATGGAATGCGACAATTCGATGAAGCTGACGCCGAACGGCCCGATCTGCACGCCGGCGATGCCGCCGTCCTTGGCGGGCTGGATGACGCGCAGCTTGACGCGATGGGCGTTGCCCTCTTCCTCCAGCTTGCCACGGATCAGCCCGGCGGTGAACGGCGTCGCATAGAGCGGCACGCCGAGGTCTTCCGCGAGATAGGGCAAGGCGCCGATATGGTCCTCATGACCATGGGTCAGCACGATGCCGACGAGGTCGCCCAAGCGATCCTCGATGAAGGACAGGTCGGGCAGGACGATGTCGATCCCCGGATAGGCGGCATCGGCGAAGGTCACGCCGCAATCGACCATCAGCCATTTGCCGGCATGGCCGTAAAGATTGACGTTCATGCCGATCTCGCCGGAGCCGCCCAGGGCACAGAAGAGAAGTTCGTTGGTCTTGGGAGTCATTTAGGTCTTTCAAAGAGTGTCGCCCGGCGGGCCGAAGATTGGCGCGAGCGCGTCTCAGGCAATATGGGCGTTTTGGTACATGATCGCCAGCCCCTGGATCGTCAGGTCGGGCTCGATGACGTCGAATACGTCGGTATGTTGTTCGAACAGGGTGGCGAGGCCGCCGGTGGCGATGACTTTGACCGGTCGTCCGATCTCCGCCTTCATCCGCGCCACCAGCCCCTCGATCATCGCGATATAGCCCCAATAGATGCCGATGTTCATCTGATCGACGGTGTTGCGGCCGATCACGCTGCCGTTGCCGCGCGGCGCCTCGATCGCGATCCGCGGCAGTTTCGCGGCGGCGCTGACCAGCGCGTCGAGCGACAGGTTGATCCCCGGCGCGATGATCCCGCCCTTGTAGGTGCCGGCATAGTCGCTCGAATCGAAGGTCGTCGCGGTGCCGAAGTCGATGACGATCAGGTCGCCGTCATGCAGCGCATGCGCCGCGATCGTATTGACCGCGCGATCGGCGCCGAGGCTCTGCGGCTCGTCGACGTCGATCGCCATACTCCACGGCACCGGTGCGCGGCCGGCGATCAGCGCCTCGCTGCCGAAATATTTCTGCGCGAGCACCTGCAGATTGTGCAGCGCGCGCGGCACGACGGTGGCGATGATCACCGCCTCGATCGCGCTGCGCTCAAAGCCTTCGAGCGCCAGCAACTGGCTGAGCCAGACGGCATATTCGTCGGCGGTGCGGCGCGGATCGGTGGCGATGCGCCAGCGCGCCTTGATCGTTCGCCCCTCGACCAGCGCGAAGACGACATTGGTGTTGCCGGCATCCACCGCGAGCAGCATCGCTAATCCTTCAGGACAGATACGTCGGCGGCGTGAATGACATGCCGTTGGCCCGAGGCCAAGTGGAGGATCAGCGCGCCATCCGCCTCGAGCCCCGCGAACAGCCCGTCGCGGCTGCTGCCGTCGGGCAGCCGGACGTGGAGCGGCGTGCCGACCGGATGCGCCGCCGCCAGCCAGCCATCACGGACCGGCGCCATCCCCTGCCCCCGCCAGATCGCGAGCCATCGCGCGAAGACCTCCGCCAGCTCCTCGGCGAAGACGGCCGCGGCAACCGGCGCGCCCTGCGCCGCCAGGCTGGTGGTCGGGCGATCGGCAAGATCGGGGTGATGCGCAAGATTGACCCCGATGCCGACGACGACCGCATCGCCGCTGCGTTCGAGCAGGATGCCCGACAGCTTGGCCTCGCCGATCAGCAGGTCATTGGGCCATTTTAGCGTCGCGGCCGGACCGCCGACGGGCAGGACCGCACCGACTGCCTCGTGCAGCGCGACCGCGGCGACCAGCGCGAGCGTCGCCGGCGGCGGATCATCGTGGCTGAGCCGGACGAGCGTGCTGGCATAGAGATTGCCCGGCTCCGACACCCAGGCCCGACCGAGCCGCCCCTTGCCGTCCGTCTGCCGGTCGGCGCGGAGCCAGAGCCCCTCCGCCGCGCCGTCACGCGCGAGGAGGAGCATATCGGCGTTGGTCGAGCCGGTGGCGGCGACCGTGCGGATCGTCAAATCGCCGGGAACAGCGCGTGCGCCGCACTCATCGTCCAGCCGCCGAGCAGCGGGATGGCGAGATAGCCGAGCGGCGACACGAACGCGGCGGTCAGCGCGATCAGACCGCCCTCGATCGGGCTGTTGCCCTTGACGAACGCCGGGGCCGGCTCGTCAAAGTACATCGTCTTGACGACGCGCAGATAATAATAAGCACCGATCGTCGAGGCGGCGATACCGACCACCGCGAGCGGGAACAGTCCGGCGCGCACCGCCGCATCGAACACCGCGAACTTGGCGTAGAAGCCGAACAGCGGCGGGATGCCGGCGAGGCTGAACATGAAGATCGCCAGCGCCGCGGCGAGACCCGGGCGAGTCCGCGACATGCCGGAGAGCGCGGCGATGCTCTCAATCGGCTGACCGTCCTCGCCGCGCATCTGCAACACGATCAGGAACGAGCCGAGCGTCATCGCGATATAGATGGTCATGTAGATCAGCACGCCCGAAACACCCTCGGGCGTTCCCGCGGCGAGACCGACGAGCGCGAAGCCGACGTTATTGATCGACGAATAGGCGAGCAGACGCTTGATGTTGGTCTGGCCGATCGCCGCCACCGCGCCGAGTACGATCGAGGCGAGCGCGGCGAAGATGACGATCTGGCGCCACTGATCGGTCGCCGGACCCATTGCCTCGACCGCGACGCGGACCGCGAGGCCCATCGCCGCCACCTTGGGTGCCGAGGCGAAGAAGGCGGTGACCGGGGTCGGCGCGCCTTCGTAGACGTCGGGCGTCCACATATGGAACGGCACCGCCGAGATCTTGAACGCGATACCGGCGAAGACGAACACCAGCCCGAACAGCAGCCCGAGCGACTGCGGCCCGGCGTAAGCGGCGGCGATGCCGCTGAACAGCGTCGTCCCCGAGAAGCCGTAGACGAGGCTGATGCCGTAGAGCAGGATGCCGCTCGCCAGCGCGCCGAGCACGAAATATTTGAGGCCCGCCTCCGCCGACCGCGTGTCACGGCGCATGAAGCTCGCCAGCACATAAGCGGCAAGGCTCTGCAATTCGAGGCCGACGTACAGCGTCAGCATGTCGCTGGCCGAGACCATCAGGCCCATGCCGGCGGCGGAAAGCAGGATCAGCACCGGATATTCGGGGCGCAGATCGTCGCCGTGCGTGCGCTCGAAAAAGTCCGGCGCCATGATGATCCCGACCGCCGCTGCGATGAAGATCAGCACCTTGGCGAAAGCGGCGAAGGCATCGGCGCGGTAGAGGCCGTCGAAGGCCGCCCCGCCGTAGCTGGCCGGGCCGACCAGCGCGAGGCAGGCGCCGGCGAGGATCGCGACCGCGGCCCAGGAGATGGCGCGCGTCGACGCCGGACCGCCCCAGGCGGCGACCAGCATCAGGATGATCGCCCCCGCCCCGAGGATCAGCTCGGGCAGGGTCATGGCGAGATTGGCGGCGTAATCCATCAGTGGGTCATTCCGTGGGCGGCCGGCGCGGCGGCGAGGGGCTTGCCGGCAGTCGGCTGGGAGTCGGACGGGGGCGCCGCGCGATCGATGCGGGCGAGCAGCACACCGACATCCTTGCGCATCGGCGCCATGAAGCTCTCGGGATAGACGCCCATCCACAGAGCGACCGCGGCGATCGGCGCGAGCAGCCACAATTCCCGGTGCGACAGATCCTCCATCGCACGCGTGTCGTCGGACTTGAGCTCGCCGAAGACGACGCGGCGGTAGAGGTAGAGCATATAGGCCGCGCCGAGGATGATGCTCGTCGTGCACAGCAAGGCGATCCAGGTCGACACCTGATAGGTGCCCATCAGCGACAGGAATTCGGCGACGAAGCCGCTGGTTCCCGGCAGGCCGATCGACGCCATGGTGAAGAACAGGAAGAACAGCGCATAACGCGGCATGTTGATCGCCAGACCGCCATAGCGGCTGATCTCGCGGGTATGCAGCCGGTCGTAGATCACGCCGACGCACAGGAACAGCGCGCCCGACACCAGCCCGTGGCTGAGCATCATGATCATCGCGCCCTCGATCCCCTGCCGGTTGAAGGCGAACAGGCCGATCGTGACGATCGCCATATGCGCGACCGACGAATAGGCGATCAGCTTCTTCATGTCCGACTGCACCAGCGCGACGAGGCTGGTGTAGATCACCGCCACCGCCGACAGGCCGAAGATCAGCCAGGTCAGCTGGCCCGATGCCTCGGGGAACATCGGCAGGCTGAAGCGCAGGAAGCCATAGCCGCCGAGCTTGAGCAGCACGCCCGCCAGGATCACCGATCCCGCGGTCGGCGCCTGCACGTGCGCATCGGGCAGCCAGGTGTGGACCGGCCACATCGGCATCTTCACCGCGAAGGAGGCGAAGAAGGCGAGCCACAGCCACGTCTGGACGTGCGCCGGGAAGTCGAAGGTCTGCAACGCCGGGATGCTCGACGTGCCCGCGGTCTGCGCCATGTAGAGCATCGCGACGAGCATCAGCAGCGAGCCGAGCAGCGTGTAGAGGAAGAACTTGTAGGAGGCGTAGATCCGGTTCACCCCGCCCCAGATGCCGATGATCAGATACATCGGGATCAGGCCGGCTTCGAAGAACAGGTAGAAGAGGAACAGGTCCTGCGCCGCGAAGGTGCCGATCATCAGCGTTTCGGTGAGCAGGAACGCGGCCATATATTCCGGCACGCGGTTGGTCACCGACCGCCAGCTCGCCCCGATGCAGATCGGCATCAGGAAGACGCTGAGCATGATCAGCATCAGCGCGAAGCCGTCGATGCCGAGGTCCCAGCGGAAGAAGCCGAACGACGGCCCGTGCTCGACGAACTGCCATTGCGCGCCGCCGATATCGTAATTCGCCCACAGCAGGATGCCGAGCGCGAGATCGACGAAGGTGGCGGCGAGCGCGAGCAGGCGCGCGGTCGCGGCGGGGACGAACAGGCAGGCGATCGCCGCAACCGCGGGGATCAGCAGCATGATCGAGAGGATGGGCAGCCCGCTCATTGTGCGATCGCCCAGGTGACGACGGCGGTGAGACCGATCAGCATGACGAAGGCATAAGTATAGACATATCCGTTCTGGAGCCGGCCCGCGAGCCGGCTGGAGAGCTGCACCACCCAGGCCGAGCCGTTCGGCCCGAACCGGTCGATCGTCTGCTCGTCACCGCGGTGCCACAGCAGACGGCCGATGGCGAAGGCGGGACGGACGAAGAGCAGGTGATAGAGTTCGTCAAAGTAATATTTGTGAACGAGGAAGCGGTAGAGGATGCGGAACTGGTCCGCCACCGCCGCCGGGAAGCTCGGCGCCTTGATATAGGCATACCAGGCCGTCGCCAGTCCGATCAGCATCGCGATCGTCGCCGACAGCTTCACCGGCACCGGCACCTCGTGCATCGCATGCATCAGATGCTCACGGAAGGCGATGTCGCCCTTCCAGAAGCTCTCGCCCGCGCTCGGCTCGATGAAATAGCCGTGGAAGACGAAGCCGGCCGCAATTGCGCCGATCGACAGGATGACCAGCGGCACCAGCATCGGCCACGGGCTTTCGTGCGGATGATAGCCGCCGGTGCCGGCGGGCAGGTCCTGCTGCGACGCGCCGTGTACTGACGGGCGATCGCCGCTGTCCTCGGCCTGCGCCGGATTGGCATGCGCCTCGTCAGGATGATGCGAGTCATGTCCGTGCGCGTCGTGCCCATGGTCGTCATGGCCATGGCCATGCGCGTCGTGCAGCGCATGCTGGATATGCTCGGACGCGGCCCAGCGCGGCGTGCCCCAGAAGGTCAGGAACATCAGCCGCCACGAATAGAAGCTGGTGATCAGCGCAACGAGCACGCCAACGAACCAGACGCCGGGCTCGCCCGCCGCCCAGCTCGCCTCGATGATCGCGTCCTTCGAGTGGAAGCCGGCAAAGCCAATGGCGAGCGGATTGCCGAACAGCGCCGGCAGGCCGACACCGGTGATCGCCAGCGTCCCCATCATCATGCCCCAGAAGGTCAGCGGAATGCTTTTCCGCAGACCGCCGTAATAGCGCATGTCCTGCTCATGGTGCATCGCATGGATCACCGAGCCGGCGCCGAGGAACAGCAAGGCCTTGAAGAAGGCGTGCGTGAACAGGTGGAACATCGCCGCGCCATAGGCGCCGACGCCCGCGGCGAAGAACATATAGCCGAGCTGCGAGCAGGTCGAATAGGCGATGACGCGCTTGATGTCGGTCTGCACCATGCCCACCGTCGCGGCGAACAGACAGGTCGCGGCGCCGACGCCCATCACGACGTGGAGCGCGGTCGGCGACATTTCGAACATCGGCGACAGGCGGCACACCATGAACACGCCCGCGGTGACCATCGTCGCCGCATGGATCAGCGCCGACACCGGGGTCGGGCCTTCCATCGCGTCCGGCAGCCAGGTGTGCAGGCCGAGCTGCGCCGACTTGCCCATCGCGCCGACGAACAGCAGCAGGCAAAGCACCGTCATCGTATCGGCACGCATGCCGAGGAAGCCGATCGTCGAGCCGGCCATCGTCGGCGCGGCGGCGAGGATCGCCGGGATCGAGACGGTGCCGAACACCAGGAAGGTGCCGAAGATGCCGAGCATGAAGCCGAGATCGCCGACGCGGTTGACGACGAACGCCTTGATCGCGGCGGCATTGGCGCTCGGCTTGCGGAACCAGAAGCCGATCAGCAGATAGCTGGCGAGACCGACGCCTTCCCAGCCGAAGAACATCTGCACCAGCGTGTCCGCGGTGACGAGCATCAGCATCGCGAAGGTGAACAGCGACAGATAGGCGAAGAAGCGCGGCTGATCCGGGTCCTCGCTCATATAGCCCCAGCTATAGAGGTGGACGAGCGCCGACACGCTGGTGATCACCACCAGCATGATCGCGGTCAGCTGGTCGACGCGGAGCGACCAGTCGACCGCCATGTCGCCGCTGACGATCCAGGTCAGCACCGGCACGACGGTCGCCGTGTTGGTGCCGGCGAGGAAGCCGAGGAAGATCGGCCAGCTCAGCAGGCACGAGGCGAACAGCGCGCCGGTGGTGATCGCCTTGGCCGGCACGAAGCCGATCGCCTTGTTGCCAAGCCCGGCGACCACCGCCGCGAGCAGCGGCAGGAAGACGATGAGGAGGATGGAGTGCACCGGTATTTAGCCCTTCATCCGATTGACGTCGTCGACCGCGATGGTGCCGCGGCCACGGAAATAGATCACCAGGATCGCCAGCCCGATCGCCGCCTCGCCGGCGGCGACGGTCAGCACGAACATCGCGAAGATCTGGCCGACCAGATCGTGCAGATAGGCGGAGAAGGCGACGAGGTTGAGGTTCACCGCCAGCAGGATCAGCTCGATCGCCATCAGGATGACGATCAGATTCTTCCGGTTGAGGAAGATGCCGAGCACGCCCATCGTGAACAGGATCGCGGCGACGACCAGATAATGGATAAGGCCGATAGTCACAGTTGAACCCCTTGGCCGACCGGCGGCTGGACGTTGCGCGTCGCATCCTCGGGACGGCGCGCATTCTGGCGGCTGATGTTCTGCCCGCGCACGCCGCCACGCTGGCGGTGCGTCAGCACGATCGCGCCGATCATCGCGACGAGCAGGACGAAACCCGCCGCCTCGAACACGAACAGATAGCGCGTGTAGAGCAGCTGCCCCATCGCCTGGATGTTGGGCACCGCGGTGTCGGTCGGCGCCAGGCGGCGGCTGACCTGCAAGGTGCCGGCGCTCCACGCCTTGATGCCGATGACGATCTCGATCAGCAGCCCGGCGGCGAGCGCCAGCCCGAGCGCGGCGTAGCGCGCGATACCGGCGCGCAGCTGCGCGACCTCGATATCGAGCATCATCACCACGAACAGGAACAGCACCGCGACCGCACCGACATAGACGATGACGAGCAGCATCGCGATGAACTCGGCGCCGACGAGCACCATCAGCCCCGCCGCATTGAAGAAGGCGAGGATCAGCCACATCACCGAATGGACCGGATTGCGCGACGAGATCGTCATCGCTCCCGAACCGATCACGATGATCGCGAAGAGATAAAAGGCGATGGCCTGGATCACGATTTGGTCGGCCCCCTAAGCCCGAAAACGAATGCGGCGCGCATTAACGGTATGGCGCATCGGCGGCAAGGTTCGCCGCGATCGACCGCTCCCAACGATCGCCATTGTCGAGCAGCTTGGCCTTGTCGTAGATCAGCTCCTCGCGCGTCTCGGTCGAATATTCGAGGTTCGGCCCCTCGACGATCGCATCGACCGGGCAGGCTTCCTGGCACAGGCCGCAGAAGATGCACTTGGTCATGTCGAGATCGTAGCGCGTCGTGCGGCGGCTGCCGTCGTCGCGCGGCTCGGCCTCGATCGTGATCGCCTGCGCCGGGCACACCGCCTCGCACAATTTGCAGGCGATGCAGCGTTCCTCGCCATTCGGATAGCGACGCAGCACGTGCTCGCCGCGGAACCGCGGGCTCACCGGGTTGCGCTCATAGGGATAGTTGATCGTCGCCTTGGGCTTGAAGAAATACTTCAGCGTGAGGGCGTGCGCTTTCACGAACTCCCACAAGGTGAACGACTTGATGATCTGTCCGACGCTCAAGAGCCCAATCCCATCATTCGGTCGATCAACACGACCATCAATCCGATCCCGACGCCCGCAAGCGCCCGGTCACGCAAGGCCTGCGGCCTGAGGCCGCGGGCCGTCATCCATTCGCTGGCGCGGCTCATCCCGCGACCGGGACGCGCATCAGCATCAGCACGCCCGACACCAGGAACACCCAGAACAGCGACAGCGGCAGGAACACCTTCCACCCCAGCCGCATCAGCTGGTCGTAGCGGTAGCGCGGCACCGTCGCCTTGACCCAGCTGAACACGAAGAAGAAGAACAGCATCTTGGCGAACAGCCAGATGATCCCCGGCACATAATAGAGCGGCGCCCAGTCGATCGGCGGCAGCCAGCCGCCCCAGAACAGCGTCGCGTTGAGCGCGCACATCAGCAGCACGTTGGCATATTCGCCGAGCCAGAACAGCGCGAAACTCATCGAGCTATATTCGGTCTGATAGCCGGCGACGAGCTCGCTCTCCGCCTCGGTCAGATCGAACGGCGCGCGCTGCGTTTCCGCGAGGCTGGAGATGAAGAACATCACCGCCATCGGGAACAGCAGCGGATTGATGCCGAACGCGTTGATGTGGAGGTTGAGCGTGCTCTGCTGCGCCATGACGATGCCGCTGAGATTGAACGTCCCCGCCCACATCACCACCGAGATCAGGATGAAGCCGATCGCGACTTCATAGCTGACCATCTGCGCCGCGGCGCGCAGCGCCGAATAGAAGGGATATTTCGAGTTCGACGCCCAGCCCGACAGGATCACGCCATAAACGCCGAGCGACGAGGCGGCGAGCACATAGAGCAGACCGACGTTGATGTCGGCGAGCACCACGCCCGCACCGAACGGCACCACCGCCCAGACGATCAGCGCGACCGTGAAGGTGATGATCGGCGCGAGCAGGAACAGCCCGCGATTGGCCGCGGCCGGAACGATCGTTTCCTGCAGGAACACCTTGAGGCCGTCGGCGAACGACTGGAGCAGGCCGAACGGCCCGACGACGTTCGGGCCGCGGCGCAGCGCCATCGCCGCCCAAATCTTGCGATCGGCGTAGATGATCATCGCCACCGCCAGCATCAGCGGCAGCGCGATGACCAGGATCCCGATGATCGTCGCGACGAACCAGGCCCAGCCGTAGGACATGCCGACGGTCGTGTTGAAGAAGTCAGTCACTCCGCCGCCTCCGCGAACGTCTCGCCATGGACCAGTTCGGCCGAGCAGCGCTGCATCGTCGGCGATGCGCGGCAGATGGCATTGGTCAGATAGAAATCCTTGATCGGATAGCCCGACAGGCTGCCCTGCCCGGCCGTGTCGAGCGACGGCGGGTTCCAGTCGAACGCCACCAAAGTATTGACCTGACGCAGCGCCGGCACCTCGGTCGCCATCGCCTCGCGCAGGCCGGCAAGGCTGTCGAACGGCAGCGTCGTCCCGAGCACTTCGGACAAGGCGCGGAAGATCGTCCAATCCTCGCGCGCATCGCCTGGTGCAAACACCGCGCGCTCGCCGCGCTGGACCCGACCCTCGGTGTTGACCCAGGTGCCCGACTTCTCGGCATAGGTCACGCCCGGCAGGATGACGTCGGCATGATGCGCGCCGGCGTCGCCGTGGTGGCCGACATAGACCTTGAAGCCGCCGAACTTGGTGTAATCCACCTCGTCCGCGCCGAGGAAGAAGGTCACCGCCGCATCGGTGACGTCGGCGATGCCGCCCGCCTGGGCATAGCCGAGCATCAGCCCGCCCATCCGGCTCGCCGCCATATGGACGACGTTATAGCCGTTCCAGCCCTCGCGCACGAGGTTGAAGCGCTTGGCGAAGTCGAGCGTCGCGCCATGGCCGCCCTTGAGCGCCGCCCCGCCGACGATGATCATCGGCGCCTTGGCCTCGCCGAACAGCGTCGCGACCGCCTCGGGCAGGTTGCCGAGCAGCGACAGGTCGCTGCCGAGCCATTCGACCTTATAGGTCAGCTCGGTCTCGGGACCGATCGCGAAGACCTTGGCGCCCTTCTTGATCGCCTTGCGGATGCGCGTGTTCACCAGAGGCGCTTCCCAGCGCAGATTGGTGCCGACGAGCAGGATCGCATCGGCCTGTTCGACCCCGGCGATCGTCGTGTTGAAGTTGACCGCGGCGAGGCTCGACGTGTCATAGGCCATGCCGGTCTGCCGGCCTTCGAGCTTGGTCGAGCCGAGCCGGGCGAGCAGCGCCTTGGCCGCATACATCGTCTCGCAGTCGACAAGATCGCCCGCGACAGCGGCGACGTCCGAGCCAGCCGCCGCGACACGGTCCTTGATCACCGCGAACGCTTCGTCCCAGCTCACCGGCGCGAGCTTGCCGTCGCGCCGCACATAGGGGCGATCCAGCCGGCGACGGATCAGGCCGTCGACGTGATGGCGCGTCTTGTCATGTGCCCATTCCTCGTTGACGTCCTCGTTGATGCGCGGGACGCAGCGCAGCACCTGGCGGCCGCGGCTGTCGAGGCGGATGTTGGTGCCGACCGCATCCTGCACGTCGATCGTCAGCGTCTTCTTGAGCTCCCAGGGCCGCGCCTCATAGGCATAGGGCTTGCTGGTCAGCGCGCCGACCGGGCACAGATCGACGACGTTGCCGCTCAGCTCGCTGGTCACCGCCTGTTCGAGATAGGAGGTGATCTGCATGTCCTCGCCGCGATAGATCGCGCCGATCTCCTCGACCCCGGCGACCTCTTCGGCGAAGCGGACGCAGCGGGTGCACTGGATGCAGCGGGTCATGATCGTCTTGACGATTGGACCCATATATTTCTCGGTCACCGCGCGCTTGTTCTCGGTGTAGCGGCTGTGGCCCTTGCCATAGGCGACCGACTGGTCCTGCAGATCGCACTCGCCGCCCTGATCGCAGATCGGGCAGTCGAGTGGATGGTTGATCAGCAGGAATTCCATCACGCCTTCGCGCGCGTTCTTCACCATCGGCGTAGTGGTGAACACTTCTTGATTGTCCGCGGCGGGCAGCGCGCACGATGCCTGCGGCTTCGGCGGCCCCGGCTTCACCTCGACGAGGCACATGCGGCAATTGCCGGCGATCGACAGCCGCTCGTGATAGCAGAAGCGCGGGATTTCCTTGCCCGCGGCTTCGCACGCCTGGAGGACCGTCGCGCCCTGCGGCACCTCGACCTCGATCCCGTCTACTTTCAGCTTGGGCATTATTCGGCAGCTTCCTGCATCGGGGCGAGATCGCCACCGCTACGTTCGATGATCCGGCGCTCGATCTCCGGCCGGAAGTGACGGATCAGACCCTGGATCGGCCAGGCCGCGGCGTCGCCGAGCGCGCAGATCGTATGGCCCTCGACCTGCTTGGTGACCTGCTGCAGCGTGTCGATCTCGGCGATGTCGGCGTCGCCGGTGCGCAGCCGCTCCATCACCCGCCACATCCAGCCGGTGCCTTCGCGACACGGCGTGCACTGGCCGCAGCTCTCATGCTTGTAGAAATAGGAGATGCGGCTGATCGCGCGGACGATGTCGGTCGACTTGTCCATGACGATCACCGCCGCGGTGCCGAGGCCCGAACCGACCGCCTTCAGCCCGTCGAAGTCCATCGGCGCATCGATGATGTCCTTGGCGGGCACCAGCGGCACCGACGAGCCGCCCGGGATCACCGCGAGCAGATTGTCCCAGCCGCCGCGGATGCCGCCGCAATGCGTCTCGATCAATTCGCGGAAGCTCAGCCCCATCGCGTCCTCGACCACGCACGGCTTATTCACATGGCCGCTGATCTGATAGAGCTTGGTGCCCTTGTTGTTCTCGCGCCCGAAGCTCGAGAACCACGCCGCACCGCGACGCAGGATCGTCGGCGCGACCGCGATCGACTCGACGTTGTTGACCGTCGTCGGGCAGCCATAGAGGCCGGCACCCGCCGGGAACGGCGGCTTGAGCCGCGGCTGGCCCTTCTTGCCTTCGAGGCTTTCGAGCATCGCGGTCTCTTCGCCGCAGATATAAGCGCCGGCGCCGCGATGGACGAAGACGTCGAAGTCATAGCCCGACCCGCTGGCGTTCTTGCCGATCAGCCCCTTGTCATAGGCTTCGGCGACCGCCGCGAACAGCGTCTCCGCCTCGCGGATATATTCGCCGCGGATGTAGATATAGGCGGCGCGCGCGCGCATCGCATAGCCCGCGATCAGCGCGCCCTCGATCAGCTTGTGCGGATCGTGACGGATGATCTCGCGGTCCTTGCACGAACCCGGCTCCGACTCGTCGGCGTTGATGACGAGGAAGTTCGGCCGGTCGGGCTTGGGCTCCTTGGGCATGAACGACCATTTGGTGCCGGTCGGGAAGCCCGCGCCGCCACGGCCGCGCAGCCCGCTCGCCTTGATCACGTCGATGATCGCGTCCTGGCCGAGCGCCATCAGCGCCTTGGTATTGTCCCAGTCGCCCCGCTTCAGCGCCGCTTCCAGGTTCCACGGCTGGAACCCATAGACGTTGGTGAAGATGCGGTCCTTGTCAGCAAGCATCAGGCGTGTCCGTCCACTAGGTCAAGGCGCTGCTTGACGCGGCGCATGTCGCTCGACAAGCCGTCGACACCCTGCTGCACGGCAGCCAAATGGGTATCGATACCGAGCAAGCGGTGCTCCATCGCGGTCTGCCGCAACTCCATGTTGACGATCCGGTCCTTCACGTCGGCCATGTCGCCACGAATGCCGCGCAGCATCTCGGTGATAAAGCGGGTATCCTCTACGGTCATGCCCACTCACTCCGATAATCGTGGTTGGCGTCGACCATCGCGGTCAGCGTCGTCGGGCCGCCTTCGGGGCAGCTGGTCTGGCGGCCGATCGTCGATCCGGTGCGGGGCGTCTCGCCATTGGCGAGCGCTTCCAGCACCGCGACGGTCCGGTCGTAATCCAGATCCTCGTAATTGTCGTCGTTGATCTGCACCATCGGCGCATTGGCGCAGGTGCCGAGGCATTCCACCTCGGTCAGCGTGAACATGCCGTCCGGCGTCGTCCCGCCCTTGACCAGTCCGCGGTTCTTGCAAGCCGCGAGCACGTCGTCGGAGCCGCGCAGCATGCACGGCGTCGTCCCGCAGACCTGCACGTGGTAGCGGCCGACCGGC
Source organism: Sphingomonas kyungheensis (assembly GCF_037120395.1). Lineage (NCBI taxonomy): Bacteria > Pseudomonadati > Pseudomonadota > Alphaproteobacteria > Sphingomonadales > Sphingomonadaceae > Sphingomonas > Sphingomonas kyungheensis. The sequence continues at coordinate 629,305 of NZ_JBBBDM010000002.1, read as the reverse complement.
GCCAGGTTGAACATCGTGTAGAAGGTCGCGACCTCGAACACGCGCATATACGGCACGCCGATCTGGCGCGCGACGAACTCGATCACCGGCACGGGCAGCCAGCCCTGCGTCTGAGTCTCCGCACCGACCTGGCGCTGCGCCAGATCGAGGAACGGGATCGACGCCGATTGCTCGCGCCCCTTGGGATAGCGCGCGAGAATCTCGTTCGCCTTCCGCTGATTCTCTTCGGTCCAGGCGAAGCTGCCCCAGCGTGCGCGGGTTTCAGCCTCGTCGGGGATATGTGCTGCTTCGGCCATTATTCTCCACCCCGCAATTCCATGCGGCGCTCCACACGGGTCAGCCGCTCATCGAAGCGGTCCATTCGCGCATTCAATCCGGATACCGACAGAACGAGATTGCCGATATGCTCCTCGACGACCGTCATCCGCAACTTCACATCATGCATGTCGCCCTCGATATTCGACAGCCGGTCGTCGATACGACGCAGCCGTTCCAATATCAGGTTCTCGACATTCTCCGTCACCGGTCGCACTCACCGAACACGATATCCATCGCCCCCAGGATCGCGGTCGTATCCGCGAGCATATGACCGCGGCTCATGAAATCCATCGCCTGCAGATGGCTGAACGCGGTCGGCCGGATCTTGCAGCGATAGGGCTTGTTCGAGCCGTCCGCGACGAGGAACACGCCGAACTCGCCCTTCGGGCTCTCGGTCGCGACATAGACCTCGCCGGCGGGGACGTGATAGCCCTCGGTGTAGAGCTTGAAGTGATGGATCAGCGCTTCCATCGACTGCTTCATCTCGGCGCGCTTGGGCGGCACGACTTTGCGGTCGGTCGAGGCGATCGGCCCCTCGGGCATATCGCGCAGGCACTGCTTCATGATCCGCGCCGATTGGCGAACCTCCTCGACGCGCACCATGAAGCGATCGTAGCAATCGCCGCGCGTGCCGACGGGAACGTCGAACTCCATCCGGTCGTAGACGTCATAGGGCTGCGACTTGCGCAGGTCCCACGGAATGCCCGCCGCGCGGATCATCGGGCCCGAGAAGCCCCAGGCGATCGCATCCTCGCGGCTGACCGTCGCGATATCGACGTTGCGCTGCTTGAAGATGCGGTTGTCCGCGACGAGGCTGATCGCATCCTCGAACAGCCGCGGCAGACGCGTGTCGAGCCAGTCGGCGATATCGGTCAGCAGCTTGAGCGGCACGTCCTGATGGACGCCGCCCGGCCGGAAGTAATTGTGATGCATCCGCGCCCCGGTGGCGCGCTCGAGGAAGCCGTAGCAATCCTCGCGGATCTCGAACATCCACAGGTTCGGCGTCATCGCGCCGACGTCCATGACGTGGCTGCCGAGGTTGAGCATGTGGTTCGAGATACGGGTCAGCTCGGCGAAGAAGACGCGCAGATACTGGGCGCGCAGCGGCACCTCGATATCGAGCAGCTTCTCGATCGCGAGCACGAAGGTATGCTCCATGCACGCGGGCGAGCAATAATCGAGCCGGTCGAAATAGGGGATCGCCTGGGCGTAGGTCTTGTATTCGATCAGCTTCTCGGTGCCGCGATGGAGCAGGCCGACGTGCGGATCGATCCGCTCGATGATCTCGCCGTCGAGTTCCATCACCAGCCGCAACACGCCATGCGCCGCCGGATGCTGGGGACCGAAGTTGATCGTGTAATTCTGGATCGTGACGTCACCCTCGGTCGGATGCGCCGGGCTGGTGACGTGCATCAGCTCGTCGACATAGGGATCGACACTGTGGGTGGCGGGCGCGACGTGCGTGTCCTGGCTCACTGATTCTGTCCTCCACCCTTGGTCGGCACGACGTCCGAATCCTTGGGCTTGTCCTCGCGCGCATTCCCCGGATCGCGCTCGCCGGCGCCGGTGTTGGCGGTGCCGGAGGTGTCGTTCTTGGCATAGGGTTCGCTGCCGGCCCTGGGCGCCTGCGTCGGGGTGCGCGCGGCATCGGCCTTGGCGATGTCGTCGGCCTTGAGCGGCGTCGGCGCGCCCTTCGCCTCGGGCAGCATGCCCTTCTCGTCGCCGGGAAGCACGTAAGCGGCGCCCTCCCACGGGCTCTGGAAGTCGAAGTTGCGGAAATCCTGCGCCAGCTTGACCGGCTCGTAGATCACCCGCTTCGCCTCTTCCGAATAGCGCATCTCGACGAAGCCCGAGAGCGGGAAGTCCTTGCGCTGCGGATGACCGCGGAAGCCGTAATCGGTGAGGATACGACGCAGGTCGGCATTGCCGGTGAACAGCACGCCGTACATGTCGTACACCTCGCGCTCGAGCCAGCCGGCGACCGGCCAGATCCCCGTCACCGACGGCACCGGCTTGACGTCGTCGGTCGAGACATGGACGTGGAGGCGGTGGTTGCGGGTCAGCGAGAGCAGGCAATAGACCACCTCGAACCGTTCGGGACGGTCCGGATAATCGACGCCGGCGATCTCCATCAGTTGCTGATATTCGAGGCCGGGCGTGTCGCGCAGCTTGGTCAGCGCATCGACGATCGCGGTGCGCTCGACGTACAGCGCGATCTCGCCGACCTGCTCGACCGCGTCGAGCAAAGCCGCGCCGAGCGTCGCGCGCACGGTCTCGATCGTCTCGCCGTTGAGGTCGGCGGCCCAGGCGGGAGCGGGCGCCCTCACCGTTCGATGCTCCCCTGGCGGCGGATCTTCCGCTGAAGCTGCATGATGCCGTAGAGCAACGCCTCGGCGGTCGGCGGGCAACCGGGGACGTAGATGTCGACCGGCACGACGCGATCACAGCCGCGCACGACCGAATAGCTGTAATGGTAATAGCCGCCGCCATTGGCGCAGCTGCCCATCGACACGACGTATTTGGGCTCCGACATCTGGTCGTAGACCTTGCGCAGCGCCGGCGCCATCTTGTTGCACAAGGTGCCGGCGACGATCATCACGTCCGACTGGCGCGGCGACGCGCGCGGCGCAGCGCCGAACCGTTCGAGGTCGTAGCGCGGCATGTTGACGTGGATCATCTCGACCGCGCAGCAGGCGAGGCCGAAGGTCATCCACCACAACGAGCCGGTGCGCGCCCATTGGAACAGCTCCTCGGTCGAGGTGACGAGGAAGCCCTTGTCGTTGAGCTCGCCGTTGAGGCTGTCGAAGAAACCCTGATCGGGCGGCACCACCGAGGTGGGCGCCGCCGAGCGGGCGAGTTCTACCGGTCCGGACATAGGGGTCATTCCCAATCCAACGCTCCCTTTTTCCAGGCATAGACGAGGCCCAGGGCCAGTTCGCCGATGAAGATCATCATGGAGATCCATGCGGTCCAGCCGATGCTGAAGACCGAGACTGCCCAAGGATATAGGAACGCGGCTTCGAGATCGAAGATGATGAACAGAATGGCGATCAAATAAAATCGCACGTCGAACTGGCTGCGCGGGTCCTCGAAGGCGGGGAAACCGCATTCATATTCCGACAGCTTCTGCTCGTTGGGCTTGTCGGTGCCGGTCAGCCGGGCAACGAGCATCGGCAGGAACACGAACGTGCTCGACAGCGCCAGGGCGACGCCCAGGAAGAGCAGGATGGGCAGATATTGCGACAGATCGACCAAGAGACTTCTCGCAGGTGCGAAGGATGTGGGGGCCGCTTTAGGCCTCCGGGCGAGCACGGGCAAGGCCGCGAACCGCCTGCGAATCACTCTCAATTGATCGCGACGACGGGGGCGATATCGCCCCGCCCCCGCCCGATGCTGGGAGCGCTCCATCCCCTCCGCCGGGACGGGGACAGAGGCAGGCCTTGCGCTTAGCGCAGTGCGCCGGCGACCAGCTTGTGCAGCTTGACGTGCAGGCCGTCATTGGCGGCGAGGAACTCGTTGCGCTCCATCGCCCGGTCGGCGCCGCGGAAGTCGGTGACGTAGCCGCCGGCCTCCTTGACCAGCAGCATGCCCGCGGCGGCGTCCCAGGGCTTGAGCCCCGATTCCCAATAGCCGTCGAACCGGCCCGCCGCGACCCAGGCAAGATCCAGCGCCGCCGCACCGAAGCGGCGGATGCCGGCGACCTCGGGGGCGATCGCACCGAAGATGCGGCTCCACTGGACGAAATCGCCATGGCCGAGGAACGGGATGCCGGTCGCGATCAGCGCTTCCGACAGATCGCGCCGCGCCGAGACGCGCAGCCGCTGGTCGGTGAGCCACGCGCCGCGCCCCTTCTCTGCCCAGAAGCTCTCGTCGGTGAGCGGCTGGTAGACCAGGGCCGTGGTGATCTCACGCTTGCCCGCCGGGGTCGGCTCCTCGACCGCGATCGAGATGGCGAAATGCGGGATACCGTGCAGGAAGTTGGAGGTGCCGTCGAGCGGATCGATGATGAAGCGCGGCTTGTCGGGATCCCCCGCGACCTCACCGCCCTCTTCCATCAGGAATCCCCAGTCCGGGCGCGCGCGGCGCAATTCGTCGAACAGCGTCTGTTCGGCGCGCTTGTCGGCGATCGACACGAAGTCGGCAGGCCCCTTGCGGCTGACCTGGAGGTGCTGCACCTCGTTGAAGTCGCGGCGCAGCGCCGTGCCGGCCTTGCGCGCGGCGCGTTCGATGACGGTGAAGAGGCCGGAATGGGAGGGCATAAGTCTTCTCTATACCCCTCTCCCGCCGGGAGAGAGTTGCGGGGTAGGTCATGCCCCGGGCATGACCTGAATCACGCGGGGCGTGGTCCACCCCGCAGCTGGGCCCGCCGCCGCAGGCGGTGGGAGGGTGAGGCCGGAAGAAGGACCTGCCCTCACCCGACCTCGTAACACTCGGCTTCCCTCTCCCGCAGGGAAAGGGATAGGTCGTCAGTCCGCCCGGCGGACGTAGGTCTGTTCGTAGACGTCGACGACGATGCGCGTGCCCGCGCCGATATGCGGCGGCACCATCACGCGCACGCCATTGTCGAGGATCGCCGGCTTGTACGACGACGATGCGGTCTGGCCCTTCACCACCGCATCGGCCTCGACGATCATCGCCTCGATCGTGCTCGGCAGTTCGACCGAGATCGGCTTTTCGTCATAGAGTTCGAGCACCACGTCCATGCCGTCCTGCAGGAAGGCCGCAGCATCGCCGAGGATACCGGCATCGAGCGTGATCTGCTCGTAATTGTCCTTGTCCATGAAGGTCAGCGCATCGCCGTCGCGGAACAGGAACTGGAAGTCCTTGGTGTCGAGGCGGACGCGCTCGACCGTTTCGGCGGAGCGGAAGCGGACGTTGTTCTTGCGGCCGTCGATCAGGTTCTTCATCTCGACCTGCATATAGGCGCCACCCTTGCCGGGCTGCGTATGCTGGATCTTGACGGCGCGCCAGATGCCGCCCTCATATTCGATGATGTTGCCGGGACGGATGTCCACGCCGCTGATCTTCATGGATCTGAACCTATTGGAAAGAGCGAGAGAGGCGCGCGTCCGGCGCGCGCCCGGTCGCGCTCCTTACCGTCCCTGCCCGCGCGCGGCAAGCAGCGGAAAGGGATTGACGTCTATGCCCTGGTGCCAGCGTTCGTCCGGCCGCATCCGCTGCAGGCCGAAATGAAGGTGGTAATTGCCGGGTCCGGCGTCGCCGGTGTCGCCGACGAAACCGATCGGCTCGCCCGCGCGCACCCCCTGCCCCTCGTGCAGGCCCGGCGCATAACCGGAGAGGTGCGCGTAATAATAGATCCAGCGCCGGTCCAGCGAACGGACATAGGCGGTGGTGCCGCCGAGATTCGATTGGAACAGCTTCTCGACCGTCCCTGCCGCCGCGGCGATGACGGGCGTGCCGGCGGCGGCGGAAATATCCGTTCCGTGATGCCCGCGCGTGCCGCCGCCGCGTGCGTCGTTCCAGCTGTCGACGATCGCCTCGCGCCGCACGCCCTTCACCGGCACGGTGAGCAGCGCGGCGCTGGCGGCAGGCGACGACGATGGCAAAGGCTGTGTCACCGCCGTGTCGAGGCGGCGATGACGGGCGGTGCCGAAGCTGGTCATCGCGGCGAACCCCGCGGCGACGAGGACGAAGACCGTGAGGACGATCCAGCCGAAACGGGTCATGCCACAGACCCCGGGGCGCGCCGCGGCGGGCGGCTAGCTTCCGACCACGATCCAGCGCGCATCCCGCGATCCGTCATATCATCCCCTGCCCGTCGCGGCCGGTATCGTCGCGACAACCGCCTGCCCTCATTATAGCCGCCGCCATACCGGCGCCCGCTCACGCCTTGAACACCGCCTTGGTGCCCGGCCTGACCATCTGTGCGAGCCGCGCCGCATCCCAGTTGGTCAGGCGGATGCAGCCATGGCTTTCGGTGCGGCCGATCAGTTCGGGATGCGGCGTGCCGTGGATGCCGTAATGCTCCTTCGACAGGTCGAGCCAGACGACGCCGACCGGTCCATTTGGCCCCGGCGGCAGCATCTCCTTCTCGTCGCCCGTCTTGGCATCCCAGAACAGCGCCGGATTATAGTGGAATTTGGGGTTATAGTCGGCGCCGTTGATCGTCCAGCGACCGAGCGGCAGCGGATCGTGCTGCGACCCCGTCGTCGCGCTGAACTGCGCGATCAGACGATCGTCCTTGTCGAGGACGCGCAGCACCTTGTCCGACTTGTCGACGATGATGTGGTCGGCGGTCGGCTGACGCGCGTCGACGTTGAACATAGCGAGCGTCTGCCGCCAGTGATCGGGCAGCTTGGGGTCATAGGCGCGGCTCGCGGGCAGCACATTGGGGACGATGATCGCATCGCCGACCTTGAGCCGGGTGTCGGGCGAATTGAGCGCGATCAGCACCGCCGGCTGGGTGTGGAACATCTCCGCCAGCTTCTCCATCGGCGTCGCATAGCCGATGCCCGGCAGCTTCGCCTGTTCGCCATAATCCCTCGGCAGCGGATTGTAATAGGGACCGGCGAGCGCCTCGCGGGTCAGCACGAAGCGCGCGGTCGGGCGCCTGGCGCGATAGGGATAGAGCGCCTGCAAGGTCGCCGCGTCGGGCTTGCCGGTACGCGGCAGGCCCTTCGCCTCCTGGAAGCCCTTGAGCGCCGCGGCGAGCGATTGTCCGCCCTTGCCGTCGATCACCCCGGGGCCGAAGCCGAGCGAGTCGAGGATGACCTGGACGTGGAGGATGGTGCGGTCGATCGCCGGCGCGCTCGGTGCGGCCGGCCGCTGCTGCGCCGCCGTCGGCGCGGCGATCGCCATGCCTGCGAGCCAGGCCGCTGCCATTGCCATCCTCATGCCGCCGTCCTTTCCGACCGTTACGCTGGTGGATCAAACGGCCGAAGCGCCGGCGGGTTGCCTGCCGCGCCCTATCCCACCGGAGCCGGGTGCGCAGGCTCCCCCGCCATCGCCCGCAACCGCCCGCAGGCCTGCGCGCGCTGTCCCGGCTGCGTGGTGGCGATCCGCCGCACGGCGAGCGCGAGCGCGGCGGCATAGGTCGCCTCGAAGCGCGGCAGCGGCCAGCCGTTGCGCACCGCCAGCGACTGCAACCGGGTCTTCGCCGCGATCAACGGCGGCGGGACGCGCATCGTGCAGGCTTGCGACAAGGCGGCGAGACCGGCATGCGCGGCGATGCTCGGCGTCACATAGTCACGCCGTTGTTGCGCCACCGCCTCCGAAGTCGTGAGGACGCCCGCCGCAACCAGCCAACCGACCGCGGCCCACACCAATACTTTCAACACTTTACAAAACCCCACCCGTTTCCCCGGGGAGGATTGTACAATCTGCCGCGGCGTCGCCGCAAGACTGTCGGCGTCAGCCCGCCAGCACCGCCGCGAAAGCGCGCACCGCCGCCGCCTCGTCACCGCCCCAGACCGCGCCCGACACGGCGAGGAAATCGGCGCCCGCCGTCACCAGCGCGGGTGCGTTGACCGGGGTGATGCCGCCGATCGCGACGCTCGGCAGTTCGAACATCGACGCCCACCACGACAGGATCGACGGATCGGCATGATGCTCGACCGTCTTGGTCGCCGTCGGGAAGAAGGCACCGAAGGCGACGTAATCCGCGCCGGCCTCGCCCGCCTCCATCGCGAGATGACGGCTGTCGTGGCAGGTCACGCCGATCTGGACGGTCGGCCCGAGCGCGTCACGCGCCTCGCGCGGATCGCCGTCCTCCTGGCCGAGATGCACGCCATCGGCGCCGAGCCGCTTGGCCAGCGCGATACTGTCGTTGACGATGAAGGCGACCTCGCGGTCGGCGCAGATCCGCTGCAGCGGCTCGGCCAGCTTGGCGGCGCCATGCTGGTCGACATCCTTGATGCGCAGCTGGAAGGCCGCGACCGGCCCGGCGTCGAGCGCGCGCGCCAGCCGGTCGGCGAAGCCGCCGGTGACGTCGAGCGGCGAGATCAGATAGAGCTGGCACGGCGGCCGGCGGTCGGCACGCTCGAAATGCGCGGCGAAATCAGGGTCGAGCGGGCCCAGCGGATCGTCTTCGGTCATCGCTGAGCGCCTAGCGCCTTCCACGCCGCGACGAAAGCGGCAGGATCATCGAGCCGGTGCGCGATCGTGACGATGCCGCGGCGGCCCGGCAGCGGCCGGTGCAGATCGACGATGACGTTGGGATAGGCGAGCAGCGCGAGGTTCAGCGTCGAACGCTGCTTGAGCGCCGCCGCGGGCAGCGACGGCCTCAGTCCGGCGACGGCGTCGCGCGGAATATCGACACGCCGGATCGTGCCCACCTGCATCACCAGCCGCGCGTGATCGAGCAGCACGGGGCGACGCTTCATCATCAGCAAGGCGCGCACCAGCCAGGCCAGCGCCGCCAGCGTGACGGCGGACACGGCCAGCGCCACTGGACGGCTCCACAGCGCGACGAGCAGATGCGTGACCGCGAGCTCGATCGAACCAATCACGACCAGCGTCCACAACAAGGGCGCCACCGAGCGATGATAGGCGAAGCGCTGCGGCAGGTCGACCACAGCGGCGGTCGCAGCCGCGCCGGGCGGATCGTGATCCGGCTCCGACGCGGCGTACGTCATCGCGTCAGGCCGCCTCGCCCTTGTAGATGGCGATCAGCTTGCCGAGCATGTCGAGCGCATCCTCGCGGCTGCGCTGGAAGGTGTTGCGGCCGATGATCGAACCGTTGCCGCCGCCGGCGAGGATGTCGCGCGCGTCCTGATAGACGGCATCCGCCCCCTTCGCCGCGCCGCCCGAGAAGACGACGATGCGCCGGCCGGCGAAGCTCGCCTGGACGACGTGACGGACGCGATCGGCCTGGTTCGACCAGTCGGTGCCTTCGTAGACACGCTTGGCCTCTTCCTGCTCGATATGCGCGGAGGGCAGCTTGACCTTGATGATATGCGCGCCGAGCAGCGCCGCCATATGCGCGGCATAGGCGCCGACATCGAGCGCGAGCTCGCCGTCCTTGCTGAGCTTGCCGCCGCGCGGATAGCTCCAGATCACCGTGGCGATGCCGACCGACTTGGCCTCCTCGCTCAGCTCGCGGATCTCCTCCATCTGCTCGAAGATCGCGTCCGAGCCCGGATAGATGGTGAAGCCGATCGCCGCGCAACCGAGCCGCAGCGCATCCGAGACGCTCGCCGTCACCGCCTGATCGATGCTCGTCGCCCAGCTATTCGAGCTGTTCATCTTGAGGATGGTCGGGATCTGCCCGGCGAAGGTGTCCGCCCCCGCCTCGAGCGGGCCGAGCGGCGCGGCATAGGCCGACAGGCCGGCGTCGACCGCGATCTGGTAATGGTAGTGCGGATCATAGGCGGGCGGGTTGACCGCGAAGGAGCGTGCCGGCCCGTGCTCGAACCCCTGGTCGACCGGCAGGATCACCAGCTTGCCGGTGCCGCCCAATTTGCCGTGCATCAGGATGCGGGCGAGGTTCGCCTTCACCGCCGGGCTGGTCGCTTCATATTTGTCGAGGATCGCCTTGACGGCGGGCGTGACGTTGGTGGTCATGGGTCGGCTCCTTGGGACGGATAGGGTCAGAGCATCAGCCAGCGGCGCAACGCCTGGTCGATCTGCTCCATGCGGGTGGGACTGGCATGGCCGATCACCTGCGTGATCCGCTCGCGCGCGATGCTCGAAATACGGTCGATCTGCACTTCGCATTCGGCGGTGAGGCCATTGTGCTCGCGCGGCGACATGACGACGCGGAACAGCGCCTCGCCGCCGATGACGTTGGTCAGCGGGCAGACGGTGATCGTCGCATGCGTCGCGTTGAACAGATCCGACTGGACGACGACGCAGGGCCGCTGCGGCTCGCCTGCCGGGCCGTCGGCCAGCACGATCGCGCCATGGCTTATCTCCACGCCGCGCCATCCTGCCAGAAGACGCCGTCGGCGACCGAAAGGCGCGCCGAGGCGCGGGTCGACTGGCGGCGTGCCTCGCGCCGATAGGCCTCGTCGTGCAGATCGACGTAGCGGCGCACCGCCTCGCGTGCGATATCGCTTTTGCTGCGCCCCTGCGTGCGCGCGACCGCAGCGAGCCGCTCTTCCAATTCCGTGTCGAGTCGAACGCCGAGCATGCCACCTGCCTGTTTAACGCGTTTAACCTACTGCGGACGGGGACTTTGATCAACCGTTTAGCCGGCCCGGCTTGACCGGTCCGCCGCGGGCGTGATCAGATGGTCGCGGGGGAGATCATCATGCGGGCTTTTCGATATGCGGCCGCCGCCGTCGCCTTCTGCGTCGCCGCGCCGGCGACCCGCGCCGATCCGCCGGCCTCGGTGGTCGGGCGGCCGGCGCCACCGGCCGAGCTGACGCTGATCGACGGCAGCAAGGTCAAGCTCGCCGACCTGCGCGGCGAGGTGGTGGTGCTCAATTTCTGGGCGACCTGGTGCGGGCCGTGTCGCCACGAACTGCCGCTGCTCGACGGCTATTATCGCATGCAGAAGCGCCATGGCCTGCGTGTCTTCGCGATCGCGACCGAGGATTCGGTGCCGGCCTTCCGGATGAAGCCGCTGTTCGCGGCGCTGGCGATCACCCCGGCGCGACGGGTGAAGGGCGCCTATCCGCTGATCGGCAACGCGCTGCCGACCAATTACGTCATCGATCGCGCCGGCGTCGTCCGCTACGCCAAGGCGGCGGCGTTCGAACTCGACGATCTCAACACGATCCTCGCGCCGCTGCTCGCCGAGGCGCCGCCCGCCTGAGCGGCGCCCCGTCCGATCAACCGCGGATCAGCGCGGCGACGCCGGGCAGGTCCTTGCCTTCCATCCATTCGAGGAAGGCGCCGCCCGCGGTCGAGACGAAGGTGAAGCGATCCGCCACCCCCGCCTGGTTGAGCGCGGCGACGGTATCGCCGCCGCCGGCGACCGAGACGAGGCTGCCGTCCTGCGTCAGCGCCGCGGCGGTGCGCGCGAGGCTGACGGTGGCGACGTCGAACGGCGCGGTCTCGAACGCGCCGAGCGGGCCGTTCCACACCAGAGTGCGGCAGTTCTTGAGCACGTCGCCCAGCGCCTCGACCGCGCTCGGCCCGACGTCGAGGATCATCTCGTCCGCCGCGACCTCATGGACGTTGATCGTGCGGACCGGCGGATTGGCGCGGAATTCCTTCGCGACCACCACGTCATAGGGCAGATGGACGGTGCAATTGGCGCGATCCGCGGCGTCGAGGATCTCGTCGGCGGTGCCGGTGAGGTCGTGCTCGCACAGCGACTTTCCGACGTTGACGCCGCGCGCGGCGAGGAAGGTATTGGCCATGCCGCCACCGATGATCAGATGATCGACGCGGGTGACGAGATGCTTGAGCACGTCGAGCTTGGTCGACACCTTCGCGCCCCCGACCACCGCCGCGACCGGATGCTCGGGCTTGCCGAGCGCCTTTTCCAGCGCATCGAGTTCCGCTTCCATCGCCCGGCCGGCGAAGGCGGGCAGCACATGCGCCAGCCCCTCGGTCGAGGCATGCGCGCGGTGCGCGGCTGAGAAGGCATCGTTGACGTAGAGATCGCCGAGCCGGGCGAAGCGCTCGACCACGGCAGCGTCGTTCTTCTCCTCGCCGCCGAAGAAGCGGGTATTTTCGAGGATCGCGATATCGCCGGGCTGCAGCGTCGCCACCGCCTCCTCGGCCCCCTCCCAGTCGATGTAGCGCACCTCGCGGCCGAGCACGTGGCTATACGGCCGCGCCAGCATCGCCAGCGACATGTCGGGGCTGGGCACGCCCTTGGGGCGGCCATAATGGGCAAGGATCAGCACGATCGCGCCGCGATCGGCGAGTTCGGTGACGGTCGGCAGCGTCGCGCGCAGCCGCGTATCGTCGGTCACCGCGCCATCCGCCATCGGCACGTTCAGATCCTCGCGGACGAGCACGCGCTTGCCCGAAACTTCCCCCATGTCGTCGAGCGTCTTGAAGGCCTTGGTCATCGCATCTTCCTCATGTCATGCCATCGGGTCAGCGACCCGCCTCGATCACCGTCACCGCATCGCCGACCGCGATCCGGCCGCCGCGCCGCACCCGCGCACAGGCGCCGCCGCGCCAGTCGGGCGTCAGCGCCGCCTTCAGTCCCTCAGCGATCGTCTCCATGCGGCTGCACGGATCGCATTCGAACGAAATCTCCAGCTCGACCGTGCCGATCCGGAGAACCGCGCCCGGTACCTGCGGGATGTCGATGCCGTCGAGCAGCAGATTGGCGCGCCGCTCCTGCCAGGGGAGGACGTGGCCGAGTTCGGCCATCGCCGCGTCCCAGTCGCGCCGCTCCATCATCGTCACCTGCCGCCGGCCGCGACCGCCGGGCTTGACCGCACCGCGAAAGTCGCCGTGCAGCCCGCCCTCGACGGTCACCTCGATCGCATCGAGCAGCTCCATCGGCCCCTTGGGCCGGGCGTGCCGGGCAATGCCAGCGAGCACGCCGCCCGAGGCGCCCATCGGCTTAGAGGAAGCTCGCCATCACGGTCGCGGTGTCGACCATGCGGTTGGAAAAGCCCCATTCATTGTCGTACCAGCTGACCACACGGACCAGCTTACCGTCGATCACCGCGGTTTCGAGGCTGTCGACGGTCGACGATTGCGGCGTGTGCATCAGGTCGATCGAGACGAGCGGTTCGTCCGAGAAGACCAGCACGCCCTTGAGCGGACCATCTTCCGACGCCGCCTTGAGGATCGCATTGACCTCGTCCTTGGTCGTGTCGCGCTTGGGGGTGAAGGTCAGGTCGACCAGGCTGACGTCGGGCACCGGCACGCGGATCGCCGACCCGTCGAGCCGGCCCTTGAGCTCGGGCAGCACCTCGCCGACCGCGCGCGCCGCGCCGGTGGTGGTCGGGATCATCGACATCGCCGCGGCGCGCGCCCGGCGCAGGTCGGGGTGGATCTGGTCGAGGATCTTCTGATCGTTGGTATAGGCGTGCACCGTCGTCATCAGGCCGCGCTCGATACCGATCGCATCGTTGAGCACCTTGGCGACGGGCGCGAGGCAGTTGGTGGTGCACGACGCGTTCGACACGATCGTGTGCTCGGCGGTCAGCTTGTCGTGGTTGACGCCATAGACGACGGTCAGGTCGACGCCCTTGCCCGGCGCCGAGATCAGCACCTTCTTGGCGCCGGCATCGATATGCTTCTGGCACGACGCCTGATCGGTGAAGAAGCCGGTGCATTCGAGCACCAGCTCGACGCCCAGGTCCTTGTGCGGCAGATTGGCGGGATCGCGCTCGGCGGTGACGCGGATGCGCTTGCCGTCGATGACGAGGTCATTACCTTCCGCGGCGACGGTGCCGGGATATTTGCCGTGGACGCTGTCGCGGCTGAACAGCCAGGCGTTCGACTTGGCATCGGCGAGATCGTTGATCGCCACCAGTTCGAGATCGCCGGCGTTCCGTTCGATGATCGCCCGCGCCACCAGACGTCCGATCCGTCCGAAGCCGTTGATCGCAACCTTCACCGTCATCTGGGCTCTCCTCGCCAATGCATGAGCTGCGCGGCGACACAGGGGCCGCGCCGGGCGCGCCAGCCTTTGCGAGTCTGCCCCCCGGTCTGTCAACCGCGCGTGGCGTGCGCCGGGCCGATTGCGGGACGGACTTTGCCGGCTTGCCGCTCGCCACGGCCGCGCCTACGTCCCTCCGCATGCCCGATACTCTTAGTGCGGTCGATCGCATCGACGCTGCGATCGCCCGAATCGAATCCGCGATTGATGCGCGCGCCCGGGCCGGCGACGCCCTCGCGCGTCGCCACGCCGCGCTGAAGGCGCGGATGGCCGAGGCGGTGAGCGCGCTCGACGACGTCATCGCCCGCGGCTCCGCATCCTGATGGCGAACGTGACGCTGACGATCGGCACCCGGCCGTTCACCGTCGCCTGCCGCGACGGCGAGGAAGCGCGGCTGCAACAGCTCGGCCGGATGCTCGACGAACGCTGGCCGGGCGCGCTGCGCGCCGCGGGCAACGTGCCCGGGGAGCGCGCGATGCTGTTCGTCGCGCTGATGCTGGCGGACGCGCTCGACGAGATCCAGCACCGGCCGCCCGAGGGCGCCGCGGTCAGCGAGCCGGCGCTCGCCCGCATCGCCGACCGGCTGGAGGCACTGGCCAATGCGCTGGAGCGCGATCCGGTCGCGGGTTAGCCTTCCCCCCATTGCCACCGGCGTCGCGACATCCTAAATCAGGCAGCGGCGGGTTCTGCCCGGTACGAGCCTTACTTTATCCCTGAGGCTATTCATCATCCAAGGGGGCTGTCCCTGCCCGGACCCTGGTCCGACGCACATGGTCCCCACCTGACGTTACTGGGCGTCGGTGGATATTTTGGCACACGGCCACGGCGGTCCCGCCACCCGCCTTTCTCTTCCGCGCCGCGACCGGAGCGATGATCGACAAGCCAGCCCTCCGCGCCCGCCTGCGTGCCGTCCGCGACGGAGCCGCGCGCGACCGGCCGATGCGCGTGCCGCCGGCGTTCACCGATCGCCTGACCGCGGGGACGGTCGTCGCCGGCTATGCGCCGTTCGGCAGCGAGGCCGATCCCGCCCCGCTGCTCGCCGCCGCCGCCGACGCCGGGTGCCGTCTGGCGCTGCCGCACGTCACGCGGCGCGATCGGCCGATGCGCTTCCTGGCGTGGCGGTGCGGCGACGATCTTAGCGAGGGGCTCTACCGGCTGCGCCAGCCCGACGCCGACGCCCCCGAGGTCGTGCCGGACATCATCCTCACTCCGCTGCTCGGCTTCGACGCCGACGGGCATCGACTGGGTCAGGGCGCGGGCTTCTACGATCGAGCCTTCGCGCGGCTGCCGTTCGCGTGGCGGGTCGGTGTCGCTTGGTCGGTGCAGCAGGTCGATCATTGCCCCGCCGATCCGTGGGACGTACCGCTGCATGCCATCGTCACCGAATCGGATTGGATCGTCCCATGACCCCCAGTTGGCGCAAGCCCGCGGGCGTGCTGCTCATCATCGCGCTGATCGGCCTGTGGTCGGCGATCATCGTCAGCGCATCGGGCGTCGTCGGCGGCTGGGCGTGGTGGCTGCAATTGCCCTTCTACCTCATCGCCGGGATCGTCTGGATCGTGCCGATGAAGCCGCTGCTGCTGTGGATGGAGACGGGCCGCTGGCGCTAGCCGCGGCGGGAACGCTCATCCGCGAAAGCGGATGGCGCGAGTGACGGGGCTCGAACCCGCGACCTCCGGCGTGACAGGCCGGCGCTCTAACCAACTGAGCTACACCCGCGTGATACGCGGTCGGAGCAGATCGTCCGCCCGGCTGAGCGACGCGACATACTCCCGCATGTTCCGATAGTCTTTCCCAATCCCACGAAGGGAATGGCGCGAGTGACGGGGCTCGAACCCGCGACCTCCGGCGTGACAGGCCGGCGCTCTAACCAACTGAGCTACACCCGCTGAAAGCGTTGAGGCGCGCCAACTAGGCGAGCGATCGGGGGGTGTCAACGGCCTATTCGTTCGGCCGCTCGCCATCGTCGTCGCCGCGGCGCCGGCGCAGCCGTTCCTGCTGCACCAGCGTGCCGTGTTCGAACAGGAATCCGGCGATGTCGGGCTTGCCCGCCGCGCCCAGCACGGTCTGGATGATGATCAGCAGCGGCACCGCGAGCAACGCCCCCGCCGTCCCCCATACCCAGCCCCAGAAGCTGATCGAGACGAGGATCATCAGCGGGCTGATCGTCAGCCGATGCCCGACGATCAGCGGCGTGATCGCATTCGCCTCGAGCAGGTGACAGCCGATCATCACCGCCGGCGGCAGCATCGCCACCCAGATGTCGGTAAAGGTCATCATGCCGCCGATCGCGAGCAGGAAGGCGGCGATGATCGGCCCGAAATACGGAATGTAGTTGAGCAGCGCGACGATCCCGCCCCACATCAGCGGCGACGGCATGCCGATGAAATAGAGCACGCCGGCGACCACGCCTCCGAGCGTCAGGTTGATCAGCGTGATCGTGCCGAGATAGGCGGACACGTCGTCGACGACATCCTGGATGACGCGCGCGGTCGCCATCGCGCCGTCGAAGCTGTTGCGGCGGGTGATCGTCTTCTTGCGCATCCCGGTCCAGCCGGACAGGAAGAAGAAGACGATCAGGATGCCGAAGAAGAACTGGACGATCACCGTCGGCGCCGAGGTCGCGGCGAGTTCGAGGATCGAGCTGGGCGGCGCCACCGCGGCGGTCTGCGGCTGCCGCACCGGGGTCGACGCGATCTGCCGGAACATCTTGTTCACCGACTTCTCCAGCGTCGAATAGAGATCGAGCAGCGGCGACAGATTGTGCTGGATGCGGCTGATCCGGCTCGGCAGCAGCTGGAAGAAGTCGGTCGCCGGCACGACGATCGCGGCGATCGCGATATTGGCGATGATCAGGAAGACGAGCACGCACAGCAGCGCGGCGAGCGCCGAGGGCATCCGCCGTCGCTCCAGCCATTCGAGCACCGGCACCAGCGCGATGGCGATCACCAGCGCCGCGGTGAGCGGCATGAAGAATTCCGCACCCGACTTGAGCGCGAACGGCGTGCCGAGCGTCAGGCCGATGCCGGCGATCAGCGTCAGCGCGGCGAGCAGCCGGTCACGCCGCTGCGCGATCCGCCCGATCTCCGACCGCCCGCCGGGCAGCAGCGGCGCGCCGAGCGCGACCTGATCCTCGGGTGTCATCGGGGTCGGATCGGGAGCGGGAGCGTCGGCCATCCCACCGCTCTAGCGTATTTTTTGCGGGCGCCATCCTGCTTCTTGCCGCATCGTCAGGCGGTGTCCGCCTGCTCCGTGACGAAGCAATGCTTGAGCTCGCTTTTCAGGATCTTGCCGCTGGCATTGCGCGGCAGCGGCGTGGTCATGAAGCGGATCGCCACCGGTACCTTGAAGCCGGCGAGCCGGGCGCGGACGAACGCCTGCAATTCCGCCGCATCGGCGGTGCAGCCGGGGCAGAGATGCACCACCGCGACCGGCTCCTCGCCGAGCGTCCGGTGCGGCACCCCGATCAGCGCCGCGTCGGTGACCGACGGATGCGCATAGAGGACATTCTCGACCTCGATCGAATAGATGTTCTCGCCGCCGCGGATGATCACGTCCTTGGCGCGGTCGGCGATGAACAGAAAGCCCTCCGTATCGATTCGGGCGATATCGCCGGTCCGCACCCAGCCGTCGACGAAGGTCGCGGCGCTCTCCTCCGGGCGGTTCCAATAGCCGCGCACCACCATCGGCCCGCGCGCCCACAATTCGCCGAGCGTGCCCGGCGGCAGGTCGGTGATCCCGTCCGCGTCGCGGATGGCCAGATCGGCGACGGCGACCGGCGCGCCCGCGCTGTCGGGCCGATGCAGATAATCCTCCGCCGCGAGCGAGGTGACCGTCGCGGTCGTCTCGGTCATCCCCCAGCCGTTTCCCGGCGCCGCGCTGAGATCGCTGCGGATGCGGCGGACGAGGTCGGGCGCCGACGGCGCGCCGCCATAAGCGATCGCCTCCAGCGAGGAGAGATCGTAGCGCGCCCGGTCGGGATGTTCGAGCAACTGCCAGGCGATCGTCGGCACGCCGCCGGTGGTGGTGACGCGCTCGCGCTCGATCAGGCCGAGCGCCTGGGTCGCGTCCCACTTCGGCATCAGCACGATCGTCGATCCCGTCGCCACCAGCGGCAGCAGCGACGCCGAACAGCCGGTGACGTGGAAGAAGGGGATGACCATCAGCGCGACGCGCGGCGCCGGCTCGGGCGGGATCTCCCCCCGGCGCAGGCAGACGCGCGCCGCGGCATAGCCGTTCGACAGGACGTTGCTGGCGAGATTGCGATGGCTGAGCACCGCGCCCTTGGGCCGCCCGGTGGTGCCGCTGGTGTAGAAGATCGCCGCGGCATCGTCGGGCGCGATTCCCACCTGCGGCAGGTCGGCATCGGCAAGACCGGCCCAGTCCGCCGGAGCGCCGATCAGCGATTCGAGCCGCACCGCCCGCCCCGGCGCCGCCGATCGCGTCACGATGACCGGCAGCTCCGGCAAGGCCGACAGGGGCGTGGCGAGCCGCGCCAATCGTTCGCCGTCGCAGATCAGCAGGCGTGCGCCCGAGTCGCGCAGGGCGAAATCGAGCTCGTCCGCGCTCCACCAGGCGTTGAGCGGAACGACGATCGCGCCGATCGCGCCGATCGCGAAGAACACCATCGGCCATTCGGGCAGGTTGCGCATCGCCAGCGCGACGCGATCGCCGCGGCCGATGCCGAGCGCGACGAGATGCCCGGCCAGCGCCGCCACCGCGCGGTGATGCGCCGCATAGCTGACGCGATCGTCGTCGAGCACGAGGAAGGTCCGCTCGCCCTGCCCCCGGCTCGCGGCGAGCAGCGCGGCGAGCGAGGCGGGTGCGTTCTTCCATGTCCGGGTCGCGATGCCGTCGATCGCCACCTCCTCCATCTCGAAGCGCGCGCCCGGCGCGGTGAGCGCATCGCGCACCTCCGCCATCGTCATCGCCGGCCAGCCCTGCCCCGTTCCCGCCGCCATGCCACGTCCCTTCGGTCGGCCGAGAAACGCCGGCCCCCTGTTCGAATTCGACGAAAGGTTACTGTTGATTCCGGCTTCACTCAAGGCGATATGGAACGCGAGTTAGAAAATGGGGTATGGCAACCACATGACAGCGCCGTCACATCCCCGGCACGGCCTATCGGCGGCACGCCTCGCCGCGATCGATGCCTTTGTAAAGGCGCGGTACCTCGACACTGGTCTGCTGCCGCACGCGCAGCTGCTCGTCGCGCGTGACGGCGGGATCGTCCATTTTTCGCACCTGGGTGCGGCGCGCGAGGGCGGCGCGGCGGTGAACGAGGGGTCGCTGTTCCGCATCGCCTCGATGACCAAGCCGATCACCTCGGTGGCGTTCATGACGCTGGTCGAATCGGGGCTGGTCGCGCTCGATACGCCGGTGCACGATGTGCTGCCCGCCTTCGCCGACACCGGCGTCTATCAGAGCGGCGGCGGCGGCATGCCCTTCGTCACCCGTCCGCCCGCCACGCCGATGCGCATGCTCGATCTGCTGCGCCATACCGCGGGCCTGACCTACGGCTTCCAGAACCGTTCCAACATCGACGCCGCCTATCGCGCGCAGCGGCTGGAGCGCTGGCACGGCGAACAGGACCTCGACGGCTTCGTCGCCGCGCTCGCCCGGCTGCCGCTCGAATTCCCGCCCGGCGAGGGATGGAATTATTCGGTCGCCACCGACGTGCTCGGCGCGGTCATCGAGCGGCTGACCGGGCAGACGCTCGACGTCGTGCTGCGCGAGCGGATTTTCGCGCCGCTCGGCATGGACGATACCGGCTTCCACGTGCCGCCCGACAAGATCGACCGGCTCACCGATTGCTATGCCCTCAACGCCGACGGCGAGCGCGTCCTCTACGATCGCGGCGCGCAGAGCGCCTGGGCGAAGCCGCCGCGCCTGCTGTCGGGCGGCGGCGGCCTCGTCTCGACCGCGCTCGACTATCACCGCTTCTGCCGGATGTGCGAACAGGGCGGCACGCTCGACGGCGCGCGCATCCTCGGCCGCAAGACGCTGGAGCTGATGCGGATGAACCATCTGCCCGGCGGCGGCGATCTCGCCAGCCTGTCGCGCTCGCTGTTCAGCGAGGCGCACAATGCCGGCACCGGCTTCGGGCTCGGCTTTGCGGTGACGCAGGACGTGGCGCGATCGATGCTCCCCGGCAGCGTCGGCGAATATTATTGGGGCGGCATCTTCTCCACCGCCTTCTTCATCGATCCCGTCGAGCGGCTGCACATGGTGTTCATGACGCAGTTCACGCCGTCGAGCCTCTATCCGATCCGCCGTGAGCTCAAGACGATGCTCTACGCGGCGCTCGATTGACCCTTAGGAAGGATGCCCGAATGACCTCGCCGATCCGCACCGAACGCCATGGCGACGTGCTCGTCATCATCGCCGACAATCCGCCGGTCAACGCGCTCGGCGCCGCGGTCCGCCAGGGTCTCGAAGCGGCGATCGAGGAGGGCGAGGCGGACGGCGCGATCGCCGCGATGGTGATCCGCTGCGACGGCCGCACCTTCTTCGCCGGCGCCGACATCACCGAATTCGGCAAGCCCCCGGTCGAGCCGATGCTGCCCACCGTCGTCGACCGGATCGAGGCGAGCAGCAAGCCCGTCGTCGCGGCGATCCACGGCACCGCCTTGGGCGGCGGCTGCGAGGTCGCGCTCGGCTGCCATTACCGGGTCGCCGTGCCCTCCGCCAAGATCGGCACGCCGGAGGTCAAGCTCGGCCTGCTGCCCGGCGCGGGCGGTACGCAGCGGCTGCCGCGGCTCGCCGGCGTGCGGCTGGCGCTGGAGATGACCGCCAAGGGCGACCCGATCTCCGCCAAGCGGGCGCAGGAGGCGGGCCTGATCGACCGGATCGTCGGCGAGGACAGCCTCGCCGCCGACGCCATCGCTTTCGCCGGCGAGGTGAAGGCGGTGCGGCCGATCCCGCGCGCCTCAGAACGCGCGGTGCAGCCCGATCCCGAGGCGGTCGCCGCCTTCCAGAAGGAGAATGCCCGCCGCTTCCGCAGCTTCGACGCGCCCGCCGCCAACATCGCCTGCGTCGTCAAGGCGACCGAAGTGCCGTTCGACCAGGGCATCGCCTTCGAACGGAAGGAATTCCTGCGGCTGATGACCGGCAACCAGTCGGCCGCCCAGCGCCATATCTTCTTCGCCGAACGGCAAGCCGCGAAGATCGACGACGTGCCGGCCGACACGCCGCTGCGCCCGATCAGGCGCGTCGGCGTGATCGGCGCGGGCACGATGGGCGGCGGCATCGCGATGAACTTCCTGTCGGCGGGCATTCCGGTGACGATCGTCGAGATGGCGCAGGAGGCGCTCGACCGCGGCACCGGCGTGATCCGCAGGAATTACGAGGCGACCGCCGCCAAGGGGCGGATGACGTCGGGACAGGTCGACACCGCGATGGCGGCGCTGACCCCGACGCTCGACTTCGATGCGCTCGTCGACTGCGATCTGGTGATCGAGGCGGTGTATGAGACGATGGCGGTCAAGCAGGAGATCTTCGGCCGGCTCGACGGCATCGCCAAGCCGGGCGCGATCCTTGCTTCGAACACCTCCTATCTCGACATCGACGCGATCGCCGCCTGCACCAGCCGGCCGCAGGACGTGCTCGGCATGCACTTCTTCTCGCCCGCCAATGTGATGAAGCTGCTCGAGGTGGTGCGCGGCGCCAAGACCGCGCCGGACGTGCTCGCGACGGTGATGGCGCTCGCCAAGACGATCCGCAAGGTCGCGGTGGTCGCGGGCGTCACTTATGGCTTCATCGGCAACCGCATGCTGATGCCGCGGCAGGTCGAGGCCAACAAGCTGCTGCTCGAAGGCGCGACGCCCGAGCAGATCGACCGCGTCCACGTCGCCTTCGGCATGCCGATGGGGCCGTTCCAGATGGCCGACCTCGCCGGCGTCGACATCGGCTGGCACCGCGACCCGAACCGGATCGAGAACGTCCGCGACGCGCTCGCCGCCGAAGGGCGCTGGGGCCAGAAACGCCAAGCCGGCTTCTACGACTATGACGAAAAGCGCAATCCGTCCCCCTCGCCGCGCGTCGCCGAGATCATCCAGGACTGGCGCGACAAGACCGGCACGCCGCAGCACGAGGTGACCGACGAGGAGATCGTCGAACGCACGCTCTACCCGATGGTCAACGAAGGCGCGCTGATCCTGGAGGAAGGCAAGGCGCAGCGCGCGTCCGACGTCGATGTCGTGTGGATCTACGGCTATGGCTGGCCGGTCTATCGCGGCGGCCCGATGTTCTGGGCGAAGACCGAGGGTTACGACAAGGTCGTCGCCGGGCTGGAGAAGCATGGCTTCACGGTCGCGCAGAGCCTGAAGAGCGGCAGCATCAAGTAACGATCGCGATCGCGCCAGCGATCCGCAGGGAGAGGACATTATGACCGACCTCGACACCTTCCGCACCCAGACCCGCGCCTGGCTGGCGGACCATTGCCCGCCCGAGATGCGCGAGCCGGTGCGCTCCGACGCCGACATCTGCTGGGGCGGGCGGCGCTACGATCCCGCCGCCAACCCGCCGCAGGCGCAATGGCTGAAGGCGATGGCGGAGCGCGGCTGGACCGTGCCCGACTGGCCCGCGGCCTATGGCGGCGGCGGCCTGTCCGCGGCAGAGACCAAGGTGCTGCGCGAGGAGATGGCGGCGATCCGCGCGCGCAACCCGCTCAATTCGTTCGGCATCTCGATGCTTGGGCCGGCGCTGCTCAAATACGGCACCGAGGCGCAGAAGCTGGAGCACCTGCCCAAGATCGCACGCGGCGAGATCCGCTGGTGCCAGGGCTATTCCGAACCCAATGCCGGCAGCGACCTCGCCGGCCTCGCCACCAGTGCGGAGGACGGCGGCGATCATTATATTGTCAACGGCCAGAAGGTGTGGACCAGCTATGCCGACAAGGCCGACTGGATTTTCTGCCTGGTGCGTACCAGCAAGGAATCGAAGCAGGGCGGGATCAGCTTCGTGCTGTTCGACATGGCGACGCCCGGCGTCTCGACCAAGCCGATCCTGCTGATCAGCGGCTATTCGCCTTTCTGCGAGACCTTCTTCGACGACGTGAAGGTGCCCAAGGCCAATCGCATCCACGACGAGAACAAGGGCTGGGACGTCGCCAAATACCTCCTCGGCCACGAGCGCGAGATGATCAGCGGCATGGGCCTCGGCGGCGGCGGGCGCAATCCGCTGGTCGAGGGGGCGATCGCCACCATCGGCGTCGATGCTGACGGCCGCCTCGCCGATCCGGTGCTGCGTACGCAGATCGCGCTGTTCGAGGTGCGCGCCAAGGCGTTCGGTGCGATGAGCGAGCGGTTCATCGACGAACTCAAGGCCGGGCTCGCCCATCCCGCCCAGCCGAGCATGATGAAATATGTCGGCACCGAGCTGAACAAGGACCGCCACGAGCTGATGATGGCGGCGGGCGGCTCGGACGCCCTGGAGTGGGAGAGCGAACGCTCGCGCACCGGGGCGGTGCCGCGCGCCTGGCTGCGCACCAAGGCCAATTCGATCGAGGGCGGAACCAGCGAGATCCAGCTCAACATCATCGCCAAGCGCATCCTCGAGCTGCCGGGCACCTAGAGCGAGATCGGGCTCCTGCGGAAGCAGGAGCCCAGGGCCATGAAGCGGCACGCCCGGAACCCTGGGTTCCGGCCTCCGCCGGAACACGGGAATGCAACCATGCCTCTCTACCTCAACGACGAACAGACGATGCTCCGCGACACCGCCAAGGACTTCGTCGCCGAACATGCCCCGGTCGCGCATCTGCGTGGCCTGCGTGACGCCAACGACCCGACCGGCTTCTCGCGCGACCTGTGGAAGCAGTTCGCCGAGATGGGCTTCACCGGCATCCTGATCGACGAGGCGCATGGCGGCCTCGGCCTCGGCCATGTCGAGGCGGGCGTGGTGCTGGAGGAGATCGGCCGCAACCTCTCCCCGTCGCCCTTCCTGTCGACCGCGGTGGCGGCGGTGGCGGCCTTGCAGGGCAGCGCGCAGGCGGGCGAATGGCTGCCGCGGATCGCGGTCGGCGACGCGATCGCGGCGCTGGCGATCGACGAGGGGCCGAAGCATCGCGACCGGATCGCGATGACCGCCGAACGGGCCGGCAACGGCTTCCGCCTCACCGGCGCCAAACAGTTCGTCGCCCACGGCCATGTCGCCGACCTGCTGATCGTCGCGGCACGCACCGCCGGCGGCGCCGACGATCAGGACGGCGTCACGCTGTTCGCGGTCCCGCGCGATGCGGCCGGACTGACCGCGACGCCCGAGCGGCTCGCCGACGCCAGCCTCGCCGCGCGCCTGCGCTTCGAGGGCGTCGAGGTCGATGCCGATGCGGTGATCGGCGAGGTCGACGCCGGCCGTGACCCGCTCGGCCGCCTGCTCCGCGCCGGTCGGACGGGCGCGGCGGCGGAACTGGTCGGCGTCGGCGGCGGCGCGATGGACATGACCGTCGGCTATCTGAAGGAGCGCAAGCAGTTCGGCACGACGATCGGCAGCTTCCAGGCGCTGCAGCATCGCGCCGCGCATCTGTACAGCGAGATGGAGGTGGCGCGCGCCGCGGTGCTCAAGGCGCAGCAATTGCTCGATGCGGGCAGCGATCGCGCCGACGAGGCGGTGTCGGTCGCCAAGGCGATGACCGGCATGGCGACGACGCTGTCGGTACAGGAAGCCATTCAGATGCATGGTGGCATCGGCATGACGGATGAGTATGACGTCGGCTTCTACATGAAGCGGGCGCGGGTGCTCGCGGAACTGTTCGGCGACGTCGGCTTCCACGCCGATCGTCTGGCGAGGCATGCGGGATATTGATGGACGAAACGGCTTCTTCACACTCGGGACCGCCCCGGAAAACGCCGGACGAGCTGGCGGCGATGCTGGTGACGCTGCTCGATGTCGAGGAAATCGACACCGACCTGTATCGCGGCGCGCGCCAGCCGGGCGGCCGCGGGCGGGTGTTCGGCGGTCAGGTGATCGCACAGGCGTTGCAGGCGGCACAGCGGTCGGTCGAGGACAAGGCCGCACATTCGCTCCACGCCTATTTCATGCGCGCGGGCGACGAGGATTTCCCGATCGTCTTCCGCGTCATCCGCGACTTCGAAGGGCGCAGCTTCGCGACCCGGCGCGTCGTCGCGTTGCAGAAGGGGCAGCCGATCCTCAACCTCGCCGCCTCCTTCCAGCTGCCCGAAGACGGCTTCCACCATCAGAATGCGATGCCCGACGTGCCGCCGCCCGAGGCGCTCAAATCGGAACAGGAGCTGCGCCTCGCCATCGCCGATCAGGTGCCCGAGAAGGTTCGCGCCTTCTTCCTGCGCCGCCAGAATGCGATCGAGATGCGGCCGCTCTATCCGCGCAGCTGGTTCCAGCCGGTCAAACGCGAGCCGAGCAACGCCGCCTGGTTCCGCGTCGCCGCACCGATCGGCGACGACCCGCAACTGCACCGGGCCGCGCTCGCCTACGCCTCGGACATGGCGCTGATGGCGACGGCGATGATGCCGCACGGCGTCAACTGGCTGATGCCGGAGATGCAATGCGCCAGCCTCGACCATGCGCTATGGTTGCACGAACCGTTTCGCGCCGATGAATGGCTGCTCTACACCACCGACAGCCCCTGGGCGGGCCACGCCCGCGGCATGAACCGCGGCAGCATCTTCACCCGCGACGGCCGGCTGGTGGCGAGCGTCGCGCAGGAAGGGCTGATGCGCCGGCGCGGTCAATAAAGGACCGGCGGAAGCGGATCGGCGGCGTTCGGACGCTCGCCGGGCTTGCGGATCCGGTAGAAGACGCGCTCGATACAGCCGGTATAGCCATGCGGCGACGGCGGCATCGTAACCCCGCGGACCATCTGCGTCGCCGCCTCGGCGAAATCGGTCGACGGTTCGCTGGCGAGCACGCGGATATTGCCGGTCTGCCCCCAAGAGGCGACATCGAAGGCGATGATCGCCCAGCCTTCGATGGTGCGGCGATTATAGGCGGCGGGATAGCGCAGTACCGGCTTGCGCTCATACTCATGCGTCAGCGGGCAGGTTGCATCGGCGGGACGGACGCTCGCCTCTTCGGGCGCGGGCGGCGCGGCGAGCGGCGTCGCGCCCTTCCAATAGCGGAAGGCGCAGCCGTGCCGCGCCCCGCGTTCGAAGCGGGAACGCGATACCGCGGTCAGCGCCGCCGCGTCGAGCGCCGGCGATCCGCTTGCAACGATGGGGTGCGGCCGTACCGGCTTGCCGTTCGCGGCGATGTCATAACCGACCATCGTCGTGCTGACATATCCCGGCTGGGCGGGCAGCGACTTGAACGACGGAAAGGCGCGCAGCAGCACCTCGGGCTCGGGATCGCTGCAATCCGCGCCCGCGGGGAGCAGCTTCGCCCACATTTCGCGCGGCATGTTCGGGGTCGTCGCGGCATAAGCGATCAGCTCGGCGACCGGTGCCGTGGCCAGCGGCTCGACATGCGGCGTGAAGGTGACGGTGCAACGCGCGCGTTCCACGCCCGCCGCGAAGCGCGCCGCGGCCAGCGCGGGGACGACATCCTCGCCATAGGCGCGCCAGCCGGCGCGGACCGGGGTGATCGACAGCGGACGGCCGGCGGCATCGATACGGAAGTCGATCGCCACCGGGGTCAGGGCTGGCATGCCGCTCGAAACCATCGCCGCCTGCGGATCAGCCGCCCGCACCACCCGCTCGGCGACGACCCGCTCGCCGCCGTGGCAGAGGACGGGGCTCATCACCCAGCGCAGCAGCGCCTGCCGGTTCGACTCGATCGGCGGAGCCGGCGGTACGGTGGGCAGCAAGGCGGCGGCGAGCAGCGGGATCATGGCCACAGGCTGCGCCGCGATGATGACGGTGGCAAGTCACTTCCCTCCGGGCCTGTCATACCGCGGTCTTGCCATAGTCCTGGCGCGTCACCGGGTGGCTCGACGACAGTCCGCCGTCCACCACGATCGCCTGGCCGTTGACGTAGCTCGCCTCGTCGGAGGCGAGGAACAGCGCGACCCGCGCCAGCTCCTCCGGCTGCGCGCCGCGGCGCAGCGGATTGAGCCGGCCGAGCCGGTCGCCCTTGCCGGCGTCACGCGCGAAGTCGAACACCGGCCGGGTCATGCCGGTCTCGGTCAGGCCGGGGCAGAGCGCGTTGACGCGCACGTTGCTCCCCGACAATTGCTGCGCGGCGACCGCGGCGAGGTTGATCACCCCCGCCTTGGACGCCGAATAGGCCGGCGATCCCGCGCCCGAGCGCAAGCCGGCGACGCTCGCGGTCAGCACGATCGCGCCGCCGCCGCGCGCGGCGATCCGCGGTGCGCCGTGCTTGATCGCGAGGAACGGCCCGATCAGATTGACGCGCAGCACCTCGCCGATCAGCGCGACATCGGTGTCGAAGATATTCGCCATGCCGCCCGAGATACCGGCATTGGCGAAGACGATGTCGAGCCCGCCGAACGCGCTGTCGGCAAGTGCCATCGCGCGCTGCACGTCACCCTCGTCACCCGCGTCGATGCGGATCGCGCGCGCGATGCCGCCGGCGTCGGCGATGGCGGCGGCGACCGCCTCGCCCGCGTCGCTGCGATCGGCGACGATCACCTGTCCCCCCTCGGCGGCGAAGGCGACCGCGGCGGCGCGGCCGATGCCGCTGCCGGCGCCGGTGACGAGGATCGATCTGCCGTCGAAGCGTGCCATCTGTCCTCCCGAAGTCACGCGCCGGCCGCCTGCGCGAACTGCCAGCTCGCCGCGGCGAGCCGATGGACCTGCGCCGCGGACCGTTCCGCCTGCGCGCTCGATGCGGTGCCGTCGACGATGCGCTTCTTGATGCCCTGGACGATGCCGGTCAGCCGGAACAGATTATAGGCGAAATACCAGTTGAGGTCGGGCATCCCGTCACGACCGGTCCGCGCGCAATAGCGCGCCACCACCTGCTCCATGGTCGGGATGCCGGTGGCGGCACCGGTCTGCCCCTTCACCCCCGACCGTCCCTCCGGCTCGGTCACCCAGCTCATCAGGAAGTAGGAGAAATCGGCGAGCGGATCGCCGAGCGTCGACAATTCCCAGTCGAGCACCGCCGTCACCCGCGGTTCGGCGGGGGCGAAGATCATATTGTCGATGCGATAGTCGCCGTGGACGATCGCGGTGCGTGTCTGTTCGGGCACGGTGCGCGGCAGGAAGTCGATCAGCCGCTCCACCTCCGGCATCGGCTCGGTCTCGCTGGCGCGATACTGCCGCGTCCAGCGCTCGACCTGGCGCGCGAAATAATTGCCCGGCCGTCCGTAATCGCCGAGCCCCGCCGCGACATAGTCGACGGCGTGCAGGTCGGCGAGCGTATCGACCATCGCCTCGTAGAGCGCCATGCGCTCGGCCGGCGCGTGGTCCGGCAGCGTGCCGTCCCACAGCGATCGGCCATCGACCAGCGCCATGACGTAGAAGACCGCGCCGATCACGCCTTCGTCGTGGCACAGGGCATAGGGTCGCGCGACCGGGAAGCCGGTCGGATGCAGGCCGGCGATCAACCGGAATTCGCGATCGACCGCATGGGCGGAGGGCAGCAGCGACCCGAAGGGCTTGCGCCGCAGCACATAGGCGCCCGACGGGCTGTCGATCCGATAGGTCGGGTTGGACTGGCCGCCGGCGAATTTGGCATAGCGGATCGGCCCGGCGAAGTCGGCGACGTTCGCCTCCAGCCAGGGGGTGAGCCGGGCGAGGTCGAGCCGATCCTTGTCGGCGACGGGGATGGTGTCGGTCATGCGAAGGTGATCACGGTGCGCGTCGCATCGCCCTGCCGCAGGGTCGCGAACGCATCGTTGATCCGCGCCAGCGGCAGCCGTTCGGCGATGATCGTATCGAGGTCGAGCAGGCCGCGCAGATAGAAATCGACCAGCCGCGGGATATCGACCGGAAAGCGGTTGCTGCCCATCAGCCCGCCCTGCAACCGCTTGCCCGACAGCAGGTCGATCGCGGACAGGCCGACCCGCTCGCCCGGCGGCAGCATGCCGAGGATCGTCGCGGTACCGCCGCGGCGCAGCACCTTGACCGCGGTCGCGGCACTGTCGGTGCGGCCGACCGCCTCGATGGCATGATGGACACCGCCGCGGGTCAGCGCGATCACCGCATCCGCCGCGGTCGGATCGGCCGCGTCCAGGCTGTGCGTCGCGCCCAGCTGCTCGGCGAGCGCGCGCTTCTCCGCGACCGGATCGAGCGCGATGATCCGTCCGGCGCCGGCGATCCGCGCGGCATTGACCGCGGCGAGGCCGATGCCGCCGCAGCCGATCACGCACACCGTCTCGCCGGGCGTCACGTCGCTGGTGTTGAACACCGCGCCCGCGCCGGTCGTCACCGCGCAGCCGAGCAGCGCGGCGCGGTCGAGCGGCATCGCCGGATCGATCGCGACGCAGGCATGGTCGTGGACGAGCATCAGCTCGGCATAGGCGGACAGGTTGAGCATCTGCGCGACCGGTCTGTCGCCGAGCATCAGCCGCGGCGGCGCGCCCTTCGGCCGGCGCACCGCGGCATCGACGCACAGCGCCATCCGCCCGGTGACGCAGAATTCGCATTGCCCGCAATAGGCGGACAGGCAGGTGACGACCGGATCGCCGACCTTGACCGTGCGCACCTCGCTGCCGACAGCCTCGACGATCCCCGCCGCCTCGTGGCCGGGAATTGTCGGCAGCGCATGCGGATAGACGCCGTCGACGAAATGCAGGTCGGACCGGCAGACGCCGACCGCGCAGGTGCGGATCAGCACCTCGTGCGGCAGCGGATCGGCGACGGTGACGTCCTCGATCGTCAGCGGCGCGCCCGCCGCGTGGAGCACCGCCGCCTTCATCGCCGGTCGGGCCGCGGGGCCGCAGCATCGGCGTGGCGGCCGAATTCGGCGCGGGCGATCGCGCGATTGTGCACCTCGTCGGGGCCGTCGGCGAAGCGCAGCGTCCGCATCGCCGCCCAGGCATGGGCGAGGTGGAAGTCCTGCGACACGCCGCCGCCGCCATGCGCCTGGATCGCGTCGTCGAGGATCTGCAAGGCCATGGTCGGTGCGGCGACCTTGATCATCGCGATTTCGAGCTGCGCCGATTTGTTGCCGGCGCGGTCCATCATGTCCGCCGCCTTGAGGCAGAGCAGCCGCGTCATCTCGATATCGATCCGCGCCTTGGCGATGCGCTGCTCCCACACCGACTGATCGGCGATCCGCTTGCCGAAGGCGACGCGGCCGAGCAGCCGCCGCGCCATCGCCTCGATCGCGGTCTCGGCGACGCCGATCGTCCGCATGCAATGATGGATGCGGCCCGGCCCCAGCCGCCCCTGCGCGATCTCGAACCCCCGCCCCTCGCCAAGCAGCATGTGATCGACCGGCACGCGCACGTCGCGCAGCACCACCTCGCCATGGCCGTGCGGCGCATGGTCATAGCCGTAGACGCTGAGCATCCGCTCGATCGTCACGCCGGGCGTGTCCATCGGCACCAGGATCATGCTCTGCTGCGCGTGGCGCGGCGCGTCGGGATCGGTCTTGCCCATGACGATCGCGATGCGGCACCGCGGATCGCCGACCCCGCTCGACCACCATTTGCGGCCGTTGATGACGTAGTGATCGCCGTCGCGGACCATCGAGGTTTCGATGTTGGTCGCGTCGGACGAGGCGACCGCCGGCTCGGTCATCAGGAAGGCCGAGCGGATCTCGCCGTGCATCAGCGGCGCGAGCCAACGCTGTTTCTGCGCCAGCGTGCCGTAGCGGTGCAGCACCTCCATATTGCCGGTGTCGGGCGCGGAGCAGTTGAACACCTCCGCCGCCCAGTCGATCCGCCCCATCTCTTCCGCGCACAAGGCATATTCGAGGTTGGTGAGCTGCGTGCCTTCGAACACGAAGCGGTCGTCGACATGCGCCTGCCCCGAATGCGGCGGCATGAACAGGTTCCACAACCCCGCCGCCCTGGCCTTGGCCTTGCACGCCTCGATCGTCGGGATCACCTTCCACCGCTCGCCGCTCGCCGCCTCGGCGTCATGCTCGGCGCGGCGCGGGCGGATCTCGGCGTCGATGAAGGCGCGCACGCGGTCGCGAAATTCGGTCTCGCGTTGGCTCAGCGTGAAATCCATCCAACCTCTCCAGCCGTTCTCTCGCCATTGTCTAGGCCATACCGCACATTCGGTAAAGCGCCGACCAGCGCCCCCTCGCCCCGCCGGGCGAGGATCGGCAAGGCATGTAGAAAACACTGTTTCTTCGAAACCAGCATTGGTAGACGGGCGGCATGGAGCAACGCGAGGCGGACGCCACCGGCGTCACCAATGATGAGGAGACGGGCACGAAGCGCTTCCGCGCCAAGCGCGACGCGATCCTGGCCGCCGCCGCCGAGGCGATCAACGAACAGAGCGCCAAAGGCATGACCTTCGCCGACGTCGCCCGCCGCGTCGGCCTCAACACCACCAGCGTCACTTATTACTTCAAGCGCAAGGAAGATCTCGCCGCCGCCGCGTTCGAGCATACGCTCGATCAGTTGCTCGCGATGATCGACGAGGCGCATGCCGCCGCGACGCCGCGCGAGCGCGTCCGACGCTATCTGTCGCTCAACATGGAACGGTTGACGCGCGTCCAGCGGGGCGAGGAACGCGCCATGGCGGTGCTGTCCGATCTGCGCGCGACCGAGGAACCCAACCGTACCCGATTGCTGAATCGCTGGCGCGAGGTGTTCCGGCGAACGCGCGGCCTGTGGGGCCCGCCGGCCAATCGTGCCGAGACCGACCTGTTCGGCGCCCGCGCGCACGTGCTGCTCGAAAACACCTTCTGGCTGCCGGTCTGGCTGGTCCGCTACGAGCCCGACGAATATGCCCGCGTCGAGGCGCGGCTGATGGACGTGTTCGAATCCGGCATCGCCGCCGCGGACGTGGCCTGGACGCCGCAGCCGATCGACCTGACGCACGACGAGGGCGAGCCGGGCCGCGCCGCCTTCCTGCTCGCGGCGACGCGGCTGATCAACGAACTCGGCTATCGCGGCGCCTCGGTGCAGCGGATCGCCGCCGAGCTCAACGTCACCAAGGGCAGCTTCTACCATCATCTCGATGCCAAGGACGATCTGGTGATCGCCTGCTACCGGCGCAGCTTCGACACCATCTCCGACACGCAGCGGCAGGCCGATGCCGCGGGCGGATCGCACTGGCAGCGGCTGGTCAGCACGATCGCGACGCTGCTCGACGTCCAGTTCGCCGAGCGTACGCCGCTGCTCCGCACGACGGCGCTGTCCGGCCTGCCGGGCGAGGTGCGCAGCGCGATGGTCGATCGCTCCAACCGGATCGCGCGCCGTTTCGCCGGCACGATGATGGACGGCATCGCCGAAGGATCGATCCGCGCGGTCGATGCGCTGATCGCGGCGCAGGCGCTGATGGCGTTGCAGAATGCCGCGTTCGACATGCGCAAATGGGCGGCGGCGATGCCGCGCGATCGCGCCGTCGCCATCTACGCCTCGACGCTGCTGTTCGGTCTGTTCGACGATCGCGCGATCCGCGGCTGACCGACCGCCCGCGACAGCTTGTTACACTTTTCTCCCGTGCCGACACACGCCGGCGACACCCGCCTACGATAGGCAAGACCGGATGGACGGGGATCGGCCCCGCCGGGGTGGAGGTGCAGGTGATACGCAGGACTTTGGCGGCGATGATGGCCGCGGGCATGATCGCGGGCGCGGCGGGCGCGCAGACGCCGCCGCCGCCGCCACCCCCGCCCGGCGCAGGCGGCGGGATGATGCGGCTCGACGCGGATCACGACGGCGTCATCACGCGGGCCGAGATGCTCGCGGAGGCGGATGCGCGCTTCACCGCGATGGACACCAACAAGGACGGCACGGTGACGCCGGACGAACGCGAGGCCGCCCGCGCCGCGATGCGGGCGCAATGGCGCGGCCGGGATCGCCGCGCCGGTGACGCGCCGCCGCCGCCGCGCGACGGCGCCCGCCCGCCCCGCGAGGGCGCCGAGGCGATGACCCGTGCGCAAGCGCTCGACCATGCCGGGCGACGCTTCGACCGGCTCGACACCAACCATGACGGCAGGCTCGACGCGGCCGAACTCGCCGCGGCGCGGCCGATGCGCGGCCCCCGCGACAATGGCATGCCGCCCGCCCCGCCGGAGCAATAAGATACGGATCGGACGGGCCTTCGGTCCGTCCGGCCTTTGCAGGAGAGGTGCGCCGTGGCTAATGCCGAAGCGATGGGAGACATGCCGCACCTGCTGCTCGTCGACGACGAGCGTTCGATCCGCGAGCCGCTCGCGCAATATCTCACCAAACAGGGATTCCGCGTCACCCAGTCGGCGGATGCGGAAAGCGCGCGGATGCGGCTTGCCGCTTATGCGATCGATCTCGTCATCCTCGACGTGATGATGCCGGGCGAGGACGGCCTGTCGCTCTGCCGCCATATCGCCGCGACCAGCGACACGCCGGTGATCCTGCTCACCGCCAAGGCGGAGGAGACCGACCGGATCGTCGGGCTGGAGATGGGCGCCGACGATTATGTCGTGAAGCCCTTCTCCCCGCGCGAACTGGCGACGCGGGTCAAGGTGGTGCTGCGCCGCCTCACCGCCGGCGGCGCGCGCCAGCATGCGCCGGAAAGCGGCTCCTATGCCTTCGCCGGCTGGGTGCTCAAGACCGGCGAGCGGGCCCTGGTGGATCGCGAGGGCGTGTCGGTGCCGCTGTCGACCGGCGAATATAACCTGCTGCTCGCGCTGGTGACGCGGCCGCGGCAGGTGCTGACCCGCGACCAGTTGCTCGACCTGACGCAGGGGCGCGAGGCGGCGGCGTTCGATCGCGCGATCGACAATCAGATCAGCCGCCTGCGCCGCAAGATCGAGACCGACGCCAAGCTGCCCGAGATCATCAAGACGGTGTGGGGCGGCGGCTATACGCTGGCGGCGGAGGTGACGCGGCTGTGAGATGGTGGCCGCGCAGCCTTGCCGGCCAGATGGCGGTGCTGATCGCGCTCGCGCTGTTCATCGCGCAGGCGGTGAATTTCGGGCTGGCGCTGCGCGAGCGCGCCGCCTTCCGCCTCGCCCAGGCGACGCGGCCGGTGGCGATCCGCATCGCCGATGCGCTCGAACGCGAGGCGCAGGGCGGTCGGCCGATCGCGCCGGACCATGGCCGCATCCGCCGCGCCACCCGCGCGGTGATCCCCGCCGGCCTGCCGCGCCTGCCCGAACTCGCCGCCGAACTGCGGACGCAGCTGCGCGAACAGGGCGTCGACGTCGGGCGGATCGACACCGGCCTGCGCGACTGGGCCGAGGTCGACGATGCGACGCAGCGGCGCGACGCCTCACGCGGCGAACGGGTCCGGCGCGAGCGCGACCATCCCGAACAGATGCTGCTGATCGCGATCGAACAGCCGCGACACGGCTGGCTGACGGTGATCGTGCCATGGGACGACGACGGCGGCGTGCGGCTGTTCTGGCGCCTGTTCCTGCAGACGCTGATCCTCTACGGCGTCGTGCTGCTGCCGGTGCTGTGGATCGCACGGCATATCGCGCGGCCGCTGCGCGAGCTGACCGCGGCGGCGCAACGCTTCGGACGCGGCGGCGGCGAGCCACCGGTCGCCGTGGTCGAGCGTGGCCCGGCCGACATCATCCTGCTCGTCCGCTCGTTCAACGCGTTGCAATGGCGCGTCACCGCGATGCTCGACGAGAAGGACCGGATGCTCGGCGCGATCGGCCACGATCTGCGCACGCCGCTCGCCGCCTTGCGGGTCCGCATCGAATCGGTCGACGATGATACCGACCGCGCGCGCATGGCGGAGACGATCGCCGAGATGAACCGCACGCTCGACGATATCCTGTCGCTCGCACGGATG
Source organism: Sphingomonas kyungheensis (assembly GCF_037120395.1). Classification (NCBI taxonomy): domain Bacteria; kingdom Pseudomonadati; phylum Pseudomonadota; class Alphaproteobacteria; order Sphingomonadales; family Sphingomonadaceae; genus Sphingomonas; species Sphingomonas kyungheensis. The sequence goes on along the minus strand of NZ_JBBBDM010000002.1, from coordinate 594,727 downwards.
GGGCGGCCGAGCGAACCGCTGACCGAAGTCGACCTTGCCGCCCTGGTCGATGCGGTGGTCGAGGATTTCCGCGATCTCGGCCAGGACGTCGCCTTCGAGGAAGCGGCCCGGCTGCGCATGCGGCTGCGCCCGTCGCTGATCCGCCGCGCGATCCGCAACCTCATCGAGAATGCGGTCAAATATGGCGGCAGCGCCGAGGTGCGGCTGATCGCCGAGCCGGCCAGCGTGTGTATCGAGGTCGCCGATCGCGGGCCGGGCATCCCCGACAACCGGCTTTCCGACGTGTTCGAGGCGTTCACCCGGCTGGAGACGTCGCGCAATCGCGACACCGGCGGCATCGGCCTCGGCCTCGCGCTGGCGCGGACGATCGTGCGCGAGGCGGGCGGCGACGTGCGGCTCGCCAACCGCAGCGACGGCGGGCTGTGCGCGACGATCGAACTGCCGCGCGCCGCCTGACCGTCAGTCCTCGACGATCCGGCTGTGCACCTGCGTATCGCGCATCCGCCAATAGGTGACCAGCGACACCGCGATCATCGCCGTGACATACCAATAGAAGGCCCGCTCCATCTGCGCGCCCTTCAGCCAGAGCGCGACATATTCGGCGGTGCCGCCGAACACGGTATTGGCGATCGCATAGGGAAGCGCGACGCCGAGCGCGCGGATATGCGCCGGGAACAGCTCCGCCTTCACCACCGCATTGATCGCGGTATAGCCGGTGACGATCACCAGCGCCGCCATGACGAGCGCGAAGGCGGCGAGCGGATCGCGCACCGTCTCCAGCGCGCGGAAGATCGGCACCGTCGCCAGCACGCCGGCGACGCCGAAGCCGATCATCAGCGGCCGCCGCCCGATCCGGTCCGACAGGGCGCCGGCGAGCGGCTGGATCAGCGCGTAGAGCGCCAGCGCGCCGGTCATCACCCAGGTCGCGGTTTCGCGGCTGAAGCCGCTGGTGTTGACCAGGAACTTCTGCATGTACGTGGTATAGGCATAGAAGGCGAGCGTGCCGCCGGCGGTGAGCAGCACCACCGTCGCCGCCTCGCGCGGGTGGGTGGTGAACAGCAGCCAGCCGCTCGATTTGGGCTTGTCCTGCGCATTGGCAAAGGCCTCGGTCTCCATCAGGCCGCGGCGGATGAAGAAGACCGCGATCGCGAGCAGCCCGCCGAGCGCGAACGGAATGCGCCAGCCCCAGCTTTCGAGCTGCGCCTCGCTCAGCACCGTCTGGAGCAGAAGCAGCGTGAACAGCGCGAGCAACTGCCCGGCGATCAGCGTGACATATTGGAAGGACGAGAAGAAGCCGCGCCGGTTGCGCCCCGCCATTTCCGACAGATAGACCGCGCTCGCACCATATTCGCCGCCGACCGACAGGCCCTGCATCAACCGCGCGACGACGAGCAGCGCCGGCGCCCCCCAGCGGATCGAATCATAGCCCGGACAGATGGCGATCAGCAGCGCGCCCGCGCACATCAGCGTCACCGACAGCGTCAGCCCCGCCTTGCGCCCGCGCCGGTCCGCATAGATGCCCATGATCCACGCGCCGATCGGCCGCATCACGAAGCCGACCGCGAACACCGCCGCGGTGTTGAGCAATTGCGCGGTCGGATCGCCCTTGGGGAAGAAGTGCGGAGCGAAATAGAGGCCGAACGCCGAATAGACGTACCAGTCGAACCATTCGACCAGATTGCCCGCCGACCCGCCGAGGATCGAGCGGAGCCGCCCCGCCGGCGCGCCCGCGCTGCTCACCGTGCCGCCGCCGCCGCAAAGCCGCGCTTGCGCAGCAGCGCGCCGACATCGGGATCGCGGCCGCGGAAGGCGCGATAGGCCTCGGCGCGGTCGGTCTCGTTGCCGGTCGACAGCAGGATGCGCGCGAACCGGTCGGCGGTCGCCTTGTCCCACGGACTGCCCGCCTCTTCGAACGCCGCGAAGGTGTCGGCGTCCATCGTCTCCGACCAGAGGTAGCTGTAATAGCCCGCCGAATAGCTGTCGGACGCGAACAGGTGATTGAACTGCGGCAGGCGGTGCCGCATCACTAGGGCGTTCGGCATGCCGATCGCGGCCAACGTCGTCCGCTCGAATGCATCCGGATCGACGACGCCGTCCGCCACCGTGTGCAGCTTCATGTCGACGATCGCCGAGGCGAGATATTCGGTGGTGGCAAAGCCCTGATTGAACGTCTTCGAGGCATCGATCTTGTCGAGCAGCGCCTGCGGCATCGCCGCGCCGGTCTGGTAATGGCGGGCATATTTGTCGAGGACGTCGCGGGTCAGCAGCCAATGCTCGTTCACCTGGCTGGGGAATTCGACGAAGTCGCGCGGCGTTCCGGCGAGGCCGGGATAGGTGACGTCCTGCAGCATCGCATGGATCGCATGGCCGAATTCGTGGAACAGCGTCTGCGCATCGTCGAGGCTGATCAGCACCGGCGCCCCCTTCGCGCCCTTGGCGAAATTGTTGTTGTTCGAGGACAGCACCGTCTGTGCCGGCGCGAGGCGACGCTGGCCGCGATAGGTATTCGCCCAGGCACCCGAGCGTTTGCCGGTGCGGGCGAAATCGTCGCGATAGAACAGGCCGACCTCACGGCCGTTGCGATCGGTGACGTGCCAGACGCGCATGTCGGGATCGAACACCGGTACCGTGCCGGTGATCTCCTTGAAGGTCAGCCCGTACAGCCGGTTGGCGGCATATAGCGACCCCTGGATGATGTTGTTGAGTTCGAAATAGGGTTTGAGTTCCGCCTGATCGAGGTCGTAGCGGCGCTTGCGCACCTGTTCCTGGTAGAAGCGGTAATCCCACGGCGCGATGGTGAGCTTGGCGCCGCTCTGGTCGGCGATCGCCTGCATGTCGCGCACCTCTTCGGCGACGCGCGCGGTCGCCGCCGGCCAGACGCGCAGCATCAGCGCCATCGCCGCCGCCGGCGTCTTGGCCATCGTATCCTGCATCCGCCAGTCGGCATGCGTCGCGAAGCCGAGCAGATGCGCACGGTCGGCGCGCAGCTTGACGATCTGCGCGATCACCGCATTCGTGTCGTTGGCGTCGCCATTGTCGCCGCGGTTGGTGAAGGCGCGCCACACCTGTTCACGCAACGCGCGGTTCTGCGCAAAGGTCAGCACCGGGTCGACCGCCGAGCGGGTGTTGACAATCGCCCAGCCCGCCTGGCCGCGTTCGGTCGCCGCCGCCTTCGCCACCGCCTTGACGCTGTCCGGCACGCCGGCGAGCATCGCCTCGTCCGTCACCGCGATCGCGGTCGATTCGTCGGCGAGCAACCGCCGCGAGAATTCGCTGAACGCGCTGGCGAGCTGCTGGTTGTACTGCGACAGCCGCGCCTTCTGCGCGGCATCGAGCTTCGCGCCCTGTCGCACGAAACTGTCATAGGTGCGCGTCACCAGCCGCTGCTGCTGCGAGTCGAGCTGCGCGCGCGCCGCATATATCGCGGCGATCCGGGCGAACAGCTTGGCATCGAAGGTGATCGCGTCGGAGGCGGCGGCGATCTTCGGCGACCATTCGCGGTCGAGCGCCTGATAGGCCGGCGTGTTGCGATTGCCGGTCATCACGCCGAACAGCGTCATCACCCGGCCGAACCGCTGCCCCGCGAGCTGCATCGGCACGAAGGTGTTGGCGAAGGTCGGTGCCGCCGGATTGTCGGCGATGCGGCGATATTCGGCGGCGCGCTCGGCAAGGCCGACGGTGAACGCCTCGGGGAACAGCTCGGGCGTCACCTTGTCCCACGGCGGCACGCCGCCATAAGGGCCGGTCCAGTCGGCGAGCAGCGGATTGGTCGCGCCGGGGCGCGCCTCGGCGACGGCGGTGTCGCCGGCGACCAGCGCACCGGCGGCGAGCGGCAGGCTGACGGCAGCGGCAAGGATCAGGGGGAACACGGCGATCTCCGGATGGGTCGGCGGGCCAGCATAGCCGCTGATCCCTCCACGTCACCCCGCCGATTGCGTCGCGATACGGTCCGCCGCCGCAAGCAGCCGCCGCCCGGTCTCCGCCGCGGCGGCCGGCGTCATCGTCACCGCGATACCGCCCGGACCGTCGAGCAGCACCTGCCCGACCTCGATCGATACCTCCCCCGCCACCGTCTGGACCAACGGGGATGTCCGCCATCCATGCTCACGAGGTTTTCCAGACGCCGCAGTCCGAGTAGAGATAATCGCTGTTGAATTCGGCGGTGGTGCACAGGCCACGGTGATCGAGAATCTCGACCCGCCCGTTCTTGAAGGTGAGCAGGCCGCGCTCGCGCAAGGTGCGCAAGGTACGATTGACGTGGACGCCGGTCAGCCCGCACGCCTCGGCGAGATCGGGCTGGGTCAGCGGCAGGTCGAACTGTCCGTCCTGCGCCAGCCCGACCATCTCGAGCCGCGCATACAATTCGCAGAAGAGATGCGCGAGCCGCCCCTCGGCGCCGAGCCGGCCGAGCCGGAAGATCCATTCGCGGTGCATCGCCGCGTCGATCAGCGTCGCGAACCACAGGAAGCGGGTCAGCGTCGGATGGCGTTCGGTGATGCCGACCAGCGCCTGATGATCGAACAACGCCACCTTGACCGGCCCGAGCGTGCCGATGTCATGATCGAGCCGCCCGGTCGGAAAGCCGTGCAGATCGACGAAATCGCCCGGCACGTGGACCGAGACGAGCTGCCGATAGCCCTCGCGATCGTCCATATAGCGCGTCACATAGCCTTCGATCAGCATCATGCTGCTGTCGACCGGCTCGCCACGGCGGACGAGATGATGACGGGCGGGATAGTCCTTCACCGCCATCGCCGTATCTTCCAGCACGCGGCGTTCCTCGGGCGTCATCCGCGTCCGGCCGCGCCCCATCAGGAAGCGCCCGGTCTGCGGATAGCGCGCCACCTCGCCGTCGGTTTGATCGCTTTGCGTCGGATCGTCTCTCATCAGCCTGCTCGAACAAGGATCGTTACCGGAACGTTCCATTGCCGGGCTTGCTCCGCCAGGCAAGCGCGTTCGTCTGTCGCCGCCGTCACGCCGCGCACGCCGTGATGCGATCGGCCAGATAGGCCTCTAGCTCGGCGGCGCGCGTATCCGCGCCGTGCGCGGCGAGGACGCGGCGGCGCGCGGCGGCGCCGATCGCGGCGGCGTCGCGCGTCAGCGCCGTGCGGACGTCGTCGCCGGTGTCGGCCAGGATGATCTCCGCGTCGTCGGCGAGGATCGCGTCGAGCCCGTCCCAGCGATCCGAGATGATCGGCGTGCCGCACGCCGCCGCCTCGAACAGGCGGACCGAGGGCGACCAGCCCGCCGCGATCATATCGGCGCGGGTGACGTTGAGCGTGAAGCGCGACGCCGAATAGAAAGCGGCATGACCGGCGGGCGGCAGATGCTCGATCCGCTCGACATTGTCCGGCCAGTCGATGCCGGCGGGATATTGCGGGCCGGCGACCGCGAACCGGCGCTGCGGCTCGGCGCGGGCGACGTCGATCAGCAGCCGGGTCAGCGTCGGCTGGCGATCATCGCTATAGGTGCCGAGATAGCTGAGGTCCCAGCGTGTGGGCACGTCGAGCGGCCGATAGGCGGCGGTGTCGACCGAGCAATAGAGCGCGCGCGCCGCGGGCGCCTTGAATTCGCGTTCGAGCCGGTCGAGCGTCGGCCCGCCGGTGAAGCTGAGATACAGGTCGTAGCCGGGGATGATCGCCGGCGAGAGATATTCGAAATCGCCGCGCGCCAGCTTGGCGAGCGTCACCGGCGTATCGATGTCGTAGAAGGCGGTGACGCCGCATGCCTCTGCCTGCACCCAGCGCCCGACCGCGACGCCGTCGGGCACGTAGGAGCCGACGATTACCGCATCGGCCTGCGCCACCCTGCCCCGCCAGCGTCCGAGATCGGCGAGGTCGCGGTAATAGGCGAGCTCGCAATATTCGGGATCGATCAGATCGCGATGATCGCCGGCATACCAGGGCACCTCCCGTTCGAGGAACAGGATGTCGTGCCCCCGCGCGGCGAACGCCTTGAGCAAGGCACGGAAGGTGGTGGCATGGCCATTGCCCCAGGACGATCCGAGGCTGAGGCCGAGGACGACGAGCCTCATGCCGCCGCCTGCGCGCGATGCGCCCGGAACAGCGCGTCGACCTGCTCGGCGCGCAGATCGTAGGTGTGCTCCGCCAGGACGCGCCGGCGCGCCGCCTCGCCGATCGCGGCGGCGCGGTCGGGGGTCAGAGCCGCGAGATGATCGGCGACGTCCTGCCCGTCGCGGGCGACCAGCACCTCGACGTCGGGGATCAGGAACTGCTCGATCCCCTCCCATGCGTCGGTGATCAGGCAGGCGGCGGCGCCCGCCGCCTCGAACACCCGCGTCGCTGGGGAGAACCCGATATGCGCCATGCTGTCGCGCGCGACGTTGAGCACCGCGCGCGGCGTGCAGTTGAAGGCGTTATGCTCGGCGGTATAGACGTGGCCGCGGTGCCGGACGTTGTCCGGCATCGCCTTGCTCTCCCAGCCGTTGCCGCCGATCAGAAAGCGTTGCTTGGGCAGCGCGGCGGCGGGGCGGAGGAAGAATTCCTCGACCCGCGCCTCGCGATCGGGCAGCCGGTTGCCGAGGAAGGCGAGATCACAGGCGAAGCGCTCGTCGCGCGGCACCGGATGATGCGTCTCCGGATCGACCGCATTGTAGACCGGGATGCAATGCCGTGCGCCGAAGCCGGTATAGGCGTCGACCACCGGCGGGCCGCCGCCATAGGTCAGCACCATGTCGAGCGCCGGCAGCGCGCGCAGCACCGGATGGCTCGCATCGGCGCGCATCTCGTCGAGCGTCGCGGCGGCGTCGACGTCCCAGAAGACGGTCAGCGCGTCGCCGCGCGCATGGCGGACGATGCCGTCGAGCAGCTCCGCATCGAACACGCCGACGCCATTCGCCTTGACGACGATATCCGCCGCCGCCGCCTCGGCCAGCACGCCGTTCAGCGCCTCGACCGTGGCCGGATAGACCACCGACCGGGCATAGGGCGGCGGGTCGATGTCGCGGTGCTGCTGCCGATCGAACGCATCGGGTTCGTAGAAGGTGATGTCATAGCCGCGGGCGTGCAGCGCCTTGAGGATCCCGCGATAATAAGTGGCGGCACCGTTCCAGTAGCTCGATACCAGGCTGGAGCCGTAAAAGGCGATCTTCATGCAGCGTCCTTGCGGGCGTGGGGCGCGATCCGCGCGACGATGGCGAGCAGCTCGTCGACGCGATGCGCGCAGGTATGGCGGGCGAGGATCGTCTCGCGCCCCGAGGCGACGAGCGCGGCGCGCAGATCCGCATCCTCGCGCAGGTCGCGCAACGCCTGGGTCATCGCATCGCCCGATGATACCATCAGGAAATCACCGTCGCGGAACAGCCGCTCGCTGTCCTGCCACGGGGCCGAGACGAGCGGGATGCCGCAGGCGAGCGCCTCGAAGACGCGGATCGTCGGGATGCCGGGGAGGATCGTCGCATAATAGCGCCGCGGCACGTGCACCGTCGCCAGCGCGCGCGCGAACAGCCCCGGCGCGGCGGCATTCGGTGCCCAGCCGTGATAGCGCGCGCCATAGCGGGCGAGCGTCTCGCGCGCCGGTTGCGGGTAGCGGACGCCGTAGATGTCGAGCGACAGTCCCGCCTCCCGCGCGGGTTCGAACAGGAAGGTCTCCAGCTCCTCGGTGCGTTCGCCGTCGCCCCAATTGCCGATCCAGACGAGGCCGTCGCGCGGGCCCTCCTCGGCCGGCGGATGGAAGCGACGGACATCGGCCGCCTCGTGCCAGGTCCATACCCGATCGCCCCAGCCCCAGCCGCGATAGACCTCGCTCAGCGCCTCACCGAAGGCGAGCACGCCGTCATAGCCGGACAGGTCATAGGCGCGCATCTGATCGGGCTCGCTGACCGCGCGATGATGCGTGTCGTGGAACAGCAACGTCCAGGGCGCGCCCCGCCGCCGCAGCCCGCCGAGCGCCGCGACCAGATCATGGTCGTTCCATTCGTGGACGATGACGAGATCGGCCCCGTCGACCATCGCCGCGACATCCGCGCCGAGCGGATAGCTGACCGAGCCGAGTTCGGGATAGGCGGCGCGATAGGCGTCGAGCCCGTCCGGCCCGTGATCGGCGACGAGATTGGCAAGGCTCCAGGCGTGTTCGGGCGCATAGACGCGGACGTCGTGGCCGCGAGCGAGCAGCTCGCTGAGCACGCCGCGGAGGAAATGGGCATTGCCGTGGTTCCAGCAGGAGACGAGGCTGTGGGTGAAATAGACGATCTTCATGCGGCGGCTCTTCGAATGGTCGGTCGGGTGAGCGTCGCGCGATACAGCGCGAGCATCTGGTCGGCGGTCGCGGCCGGTGTGTAGCGCGCGGCACGCAGCCGCGCCGCCTCGCCGAGCGCGGCGCGACGCGGACCGTCTAGCGCCAGCGCCTCGATCGCGCGGCACCAGCCGTGGTCATGGCCGTCGGCCGGCACGAACAGCGCGACCCCCTCCCACAGCTCGCGGAACGTCGGAATGTCGGCGAGGACGAGCGCACATCCCGCCTGCGCCGCTTCGAGCACCGCCAGCCCGAACGGCTCGAACCGCGCGGCGGAGACGAAGATCGGGCACCGCGCGAGATGCCGCGCCAATTGCGCGCCCGACACCTCGCCGAGCCTATGCAGATGCTCGAGCTGGATCGTCTCGCCATGCGGCCCGCGCGTCGCGCCGGCGGCGAGGAAGGGGATCGGCAGCCGCGCCGCAGCGCGATCGAGCAGAGCGGCGTTCTTGACGTCGTCCCACAATCGCCCGACCGTCAGCGCGACATCGGCGGGCGCGCCGGCAGGCGCGACCTCCGACAGGCTGCGGCCGTTGTGGATCGCGAGCACCGGTCGGGCGAGCGCATAATGGCGCGCGACGACCTCGGCATAAGCGGCGCTCGGCGCGACCACCCGGTCGACCGCGCGCAACCCCGCGGCGGTGAGCGCGCGGTGCCAGCGATAATCCGCGGCGAGCGGTACGTCCCGCGCCGCCTGCCACCAGGTCGCGACACAGCCATGCGCCACCGCGATCGACGGCAGCGGCGCTCCCGCCGCAGCAAGCGTCGGCATATTATAGTGGATGAGGTCGACGCCCTGCGCGACTGCCAGCGCGGCGATCGCCGCGCCCGCGGCCTCGACCGGCGCGGCCTCGTGACAGGTCCAGTCGAGCGGCAGGCCGGTGCCGACGAGCGTCACTGCCCTGCCCGCCGCATCGAGCATCGCGCGCTGGTCGGCATTGGGCGGCGGCCCGAGCACCGCGACGACGCTGGTCACGCCGCGTGCGGCGAGCGCCACCGCCAGCTCCGCCGTATACTGCCAGACGCCGCCGACCGCATCGGTGGTCAGCAGCAGCCTCATTCCGCCGCCATCGGCTGCGGATCGGCGATGGCGATGTCGAAGCCGCGTTCGGCGGCGAGCCAGCGTGCCAGCGCCGCGACGCCCTCCCGCCAGCCGACCCGCGCCGACAGGCCCAAGGCAGCCTCCGCGGCGCGCGTGTCGGCGACGAAATAGCGCTGATCGCCGGCGCGCCAGTCGGCGGCATGGATCGCCACCTCGCGCCCGATCAACCGGCCGATATGGGCGAGCAGCACGCGCAGCGAGATCGCATTGTCCGGCCCGCCGCCGAGGTTGAACGCCCGTCCCTTGACGGTATCGATCCGCCGCCACGCCTGCAGATAGGCCTCGACCGCATTGGCGACGTCGAGGATGTCGCGGACCTGATAGCCGTCGCCGTAGAGCGTGATCGGCTGGCCTTCGAGTGCGCGGATCAGGAAATGGGCGACCCAGCCCTGATCCTCGGTGCCCATCTGGCGCTGGCCGTAGATGCAGCTCATCCGCAGCACCGCGGCAGGCACGCCGAAGCTGCGCGCATAATCGAGCACATATTGGTCGGCGGCCCCCTTCGACACGCCATAGGGCGTGTGGAAGTCGAGCGGCCGGTCCTCGCCGATGCCGTGACGCCGCACGCTCGTATCGACCGGCTGATAGGCCTCGCCCTGCCGTTCGAATTCGAGGTCGGCGAGATCGCCATAGACCTTGTTGGTCGAGGCGAAGATCACCGGCGTGCCGGGCTTGCGGCGCACCGCCTCGAGCAGGTTGAACGTGCCGAGGATGTTGATCTCAAGATCGTCGCGCGGATCGTCCATGCTGGTCGTCACCGCGACCTGCGCCGCCATGTGGAACACCGCCTGCGCCGGCGCGACCGCGCGATCGAGCGCGTCGCGGTCGCGGACGTCGGCCCGGATCGCGGTGATCCGGTCGCCGTGCCGCTCCTGCAACCAGCGCAGATTGCGCTCGACACCCGGCCGGCTGAGCGCGTCATAGACGATGACGTCATGCCCCTCGCCCGCCAACCGGTCGGCGATGTTCGAGCCGATGAAGCCGGCGCCGCCGGTGACGAGGATCGGCGCCTCAGCAGCCACGGAACGCCCCCGCTTCGCCGGATCGCTCTGCGAGACCGGCCGTCATGCGACCAGCCCCCGCTGTTCGAGCTCCGCCCGCGCCTGCGCGACATTGTCCTCGGCGCGCTGTTCGCCGACCCATTCGGCGAGTTCGGCGAGCCCTTCGATGAAATCCTGCCGCGCGGTGAAGCCGAGCCGGCGTTCGGCGAGGCTGGTGTCGCAGAAGCAATGGCGGATGTCGCCGATCCGCGCCTTGCCGACGATCTCGGGGCGGATGTCGTTCTTGTTCATCGCCTTCGCCAGCGCCTCGGCGACCTGCGTCACCGACCGGTCCTGGCCCGAACCGATGTTGAACGTCTCGCCGACTGCCTCGGGCAGCACCAGGGCATCGGCGAAGGCGCGCGCCACGTCGCTGACGTGGACGAAGTCGCGGCGCTGCTCGCCGTCCTCGAAGATCATCGGCTGCTGGCCGTTGAGCAGGCGCGAGGCGAAGATCGCCAGTACGCCGGTATAGGGGTTGGACAGCGCCTGACCCGGACCATAGACGTTGAACAGGCGCAGGCAGACCCCCTCGATCCCATAGGGCTTGGCCATGATATGGGTGGTGCGCTCCTGCACATATTTGTTGAGCGCGTAGATCGAGGCGAGGCTCGGCCGCTTCCATTCCGGCGTTGCGATCGGGGTCAGCGGGCGGCCCTGCGCGTCGGTCGGGTCCCAGTTCGCCATGCCGTCGCGCACCGCGCCGCGCTCGGCGTCCTCGATCGTACGGCCGTCGGCGTCGCGATACAGGCCCTCGCCGTAGATCGACATCGACGAGGCGGTGACGACGCGCCGCACCGGCTGGTCGATCAGTTTCTCGAACAGCACCGCGGTGCCGACATCGTTGGTCGAGGTATAGCGCTCGACCTCGTACATCGACTGGCCGACACCGACTTCGGCGGCGAGGTGGATGACGCTGTCGACGCCGTCGAGCGCGCGGGTCACGGCGGCACCGTCGCGCACGTCGCCGCGGATCAGCTCGATGCCGTCAGAGAGCAGCGGCGGCCGGTCGACCTCGCCGTGCACCTGCGGAATGAGACTGTCGAGAACGCGCACGTGATTGCCGCGGCGCAGCAATTCTTCTCCAACGAAGCGGCCTATGAAGCCCGCCCCACCCGTGATCAATACCGTTTCGGTCATAGTCTATTGATCCGGATCAACGACACCACCGCTGTATTGCTGTCTTTTCTGTTCATCCGCCGACCCGCCCCCAATTGGCGATTATTCGCTACGGTTGTGGAACGAAGGTTCTTCTTCTTTGTTCCTACGGGGTTATGCGGTAATCTCGTTAACCGAGATCAATCCGCTGTTGGGGATGACCGGGCGGCATGGGGGATGGCGGCGGAATGGCGGGACAGTGACGGCGACCTTTCTCCTGATCCGCCACGCGGCCCATATCGATCTCGACCAGCGGCTGTCGGGTCGTCGCGCCGGTGTACCGCTGAGCGAGGCCGGACGCGCGCAGGCGGCGGCGCTCGGCCGCGGCCTGGCAGTGCGACGCGCCGACATGCCGATCGAGCGGATCGTATGCAGCCCGCTCGACCGCACGCGCGAAACCGCCGCCGCGATCGCCGCCGCCTGTGGCCTGCCGGCGCCCGAACCGATTGACGCGCTCACCGAAATCGACCTCGGCGACTGGACGGGCATCGCCTTCGCCGATCTCGGCGGACCGGACTGGCAGGCGTGGAACGATCATCGCGACACCGCCCGCGTCCCCGGCGGCGAGACGATGGCGGAGGCGCAGGCGCGGATCGTCGGCTATATCACCACCGCCGCGACGCAGCAGGACGGCGCGCATATCGCGCTGGTCAGCCATTCCGACATGATCCGCGGCGCGGTCGCCTTCGCGCTCGGCCTGCCGCTCGACCGGCTGCTCCGCTTCGACGTCGGCCCCGCCTCGGTCAGCCGCATCGTCGTCGGCGACTGGGGCGCCAGGCTCATCAGCCTCAACGAACAGGTCGCTGCATGACACCCGAAACGCTGCAAGCCGAGGTCGATCGCCTCGCCCCCTGGTTCCACAACATCGACCTCGGCCACGGCATCCACACCGCGCCCGATCATTTCCTCGGCGACTATCCCCGCTTCAAGTACCGGCGCTTCGCCGATGCGCTGCCCGCCGACCTCACCGGCCGGTCGGTGCTCGACATCGGCTGCAACGCCGGTTTCTATTCGGTCGAGATGAAGCGGCGCGGCGCCGCGCGGGTCGTCGGCATCGACAGCGACGAACGCTATCTGGACCAGGCACGGCTGGCGAGCGCGGCACTCGGCCAGGAGGGGATCGAGTTCCGCAACCTCTCCGTCTATGACGTCGCTGCGCTTGGCGAGCGATTCGATCTCGTCATCTTCATGGGCGTGCTCTACCATCTGCGCCACCCGTTGCTCGCGCTCGACCTGATCCGCGAGCATGTCGCCGGCGACCTGATGCTGTTCCAGACGATGCAGCAAGGTTCGACCGAGATCGCCCCGGTGCCGGAGGACCATCCCTTCTTCGTCCCCGGCACGCACACGCCTCCGCCGCTGTTCGACGAACCCGGCTATCCGAAGCTGCACTTCATCGAGCAGCGCTTTGCCGGAGACTGGACCAACTGGTGGGCGCCCAATGCCGCGGGAAGCGCGGCGATGCTGCGCGCGGCGGGCTTCCGGATCGAGCAGCAGCCGGAGGCCGAAGTCTATCTGTGCCGCATCGCCGCCGTCCCCTATCAGGCATACGGACCGGCCGCGGTCTATCCGGCGAAAGGGAGGCAGGCATGATCGAAGCCGCGATGATCTGGAACGAGCCCAACAACAAGTCGCATTGGGATGTCGAGGTCGATCCCGACTGGTCGATCTTCGCCGATACGGTGATCCGCGCCGGACAGGCGATCCATGCGGTCAACCCGGCGGTGACGCGCGTGCTCGGCGGGATGAGCCCGATCGATCCCGACTGGGTGCGGCGGATGCGCGGCTACGGCGCACTCGACGCGGTCGACGTCGTCGCGGTGCACGGCTTTCCGCTCGACTGGAACCTGTGGCCGATCCACGCCTGGCCCGACAAGATCGCCGAGATCGAGGCGGTGGTGCCCGACAGGCCGATCTGGGCGACCGAGGTCGGCGTCGGCAGCTTCGGCGCGGAAGAGGTGCAGCAATTCGGCGTGCGCCGCACCGCCGAGCTGCTGCTCGACCGCGTGCCGCGCGTCTTCTGGTATTCGCTGTTCGACCTGCCGCAGAGCTGGGGCGCGACGACGCGGCACCGCGAGGCGGAAGGGTCGAGCTATTACCGCCACTTCTACATGGGCCTGATCCGCGAGGACGGCACGGCCAAGCCCGGCCTCGACGATTATGCCGCGGTCGCCGACCGGATGGGCCTGATGCAATGGTTCCATTATCAGGACCCGCGGCTCGACGAGGCGGTGGCGTGGATGAAGCGGCTCGGCACCAAGCGGCTGCGCACCGGCCTCAGCTGGGCGGACAGCTTCCGCCCGGACGCGATCGACTGGTTCGACCGGCAGATGGAGGCGCTCGCCGATTTCGACGTGACGGTGACCTTCTGCTTCACGCCCGAGCATCTCGGCGTCCAGCCGCATCACAGCAGCGCGGCGCGCGACCCGCAGCAATTCGCCGATTTCTGCGCCTGGATGATCGACCGCTATGCGCCGGCGCGCCCCTCCGCCGTGGCGGCGGAATGAGCGTCGCGCGCGGCGGCGGCGCGATCGCGCTCCGCGTTCGCTCGGCCGGGCGATATTGCCATGCAGCGTCGACGCCATGCCGGGCTCGTTCATGAAGGATAGATCGTTGCAGAACCAATTGGGTGCAGAGCGCATGCCAGCGGCCGTGCTGACCGCGCCGGGGCAGATCACGCTGACCGAGGCGCCGCTGCCGCAGCCCGGCCCCGGCGAAATCCGGCTCAAGCTCGAAGGCTGCGGCGTCTGCGCCTCGAACCTCGAGCCCTGGGCGGGTCTGCCGTGGCTGACCTATCCCGGCGAGCCGGGCGGGCTCGGCCACGAAGGCTGGGGCCGGATCGACGCGCTCGGCGCGGGCGTCAGCGGATTGGCGGTCGGAGACCGGGTCGCGGCGCTCTCCTATCGCAGCTTCGCCGGCTATGACGTCGCGCCGGCCGACCGGGTCGCGCCGCTGCCCGCCGCACTCGACGGGCAGCCCTTTCCGGGCGAGCCGCTCGGCTGCGCGTTCAACATCTTCCGCCGCAGCGACATCCGTGCCGGACAGACGGTGGCGATCATCGGCATCGGCTTTCTCGGCGCGGTGCTGACCAAGCTCGCCAGCGATGCCGGCGCACGCGTCATCGCCATCTCGCGCCGGCAGGAAAGCCTCGACCTCGCCCGCCATTACGGCGCCGCCGAGACGATCGTGATGGACGATCACTGGCGGATCATCGAAACGGTCAAGGCGCTCACCCCCGGTGACGACGGCGAACCGCGATTGTGCGAGCGGGTGATCGAGGCGGTCGGCAAATCCTGGCCGCTCGACCTCGCCACCGCGCTGATCGGCTTCGGCGGGCGGCTGGTCGTCGCCGGCTATCACCAGGACGGGCCGCGCCAGGTCAACATGCAGGAATGGAACTGGAAGGGCATCGACGTGATCAACGCGCACGAGCGCGATCCGGCGGTGCAGATGCAGGGTCTGCGCGAGGCGATCGACGCGGTGGCGAGCGCGCGGTTCGATCCGACGCCGCTCTACACGCATCGCTATCCGCTGGGGCAATTGGCCGAGGCACTGGATGCGACGCGCGACAAGCCGGCCGGCTTCGTCAAGGCGCTGGTGGAACTGGAATAGCAATCCTCCCCGGCACGGGGAGGGGGACCAGCGCAGCTGGTGGAGGGGGGCCTCCACAAACGATATCGCTTGCGGCGAGCCCCCTCCACCACCGCTACGCGGCGGTCCCCGGCATCGGGTCGGATCGTCCCCCGGACGATCCTTGAGCATGTGGGGCATGCTCAACCCGCTGGCCCCGTCCCGGGGAGGATTTACGTACAAGGACGGGTGATGACTAAGCCACGCGTGGGATTTCTGGGGACAGGATGGATCGGCCGCCATCGCATGGCGGCGATGGCCGAGACGGGTGCGATCGAGGTCGCGGCGATCTGCGACCCGTCCGCGGACTGCGTCGCCGAGGCCCGCGCCGTCGCGACCGAGGCCGCGGTGGTCGAGTCACTCGACGCGATGCTGTCGCTCGGGCTCGACGGAGTGGTGATCGCGACGCCCTCGGCGCTGCATGCCGATCAGGCGATCACCGCTTTGTCCGCCGGCGCGTCGGTGTTCTGCCAGAAGCCGCTCGGCCGTTCCGCCGTTGAGGCGCAGGCGGTGATCGACGCGGCGCGCGCCGCCGACCGGCTGCTCGGCGTCGACCTGTCCTACCGCCATACCGAGGCGATGCGCACGATCGCCGGCCTCGTCCGCGACGGTACGCTCGGCGACGTCTTCGCGATCAATCTCACCTTCCACAACGCCTACGGACCAGGCAAGCCGTGGTTCTTCGATGCGGCGCAGTCGGGCGGCGGCTGCGTCATTGACCTCGGCGTCCACCTCGTCGACCTCGCCTTGTGGACGCTCGATTTCCCGCCGGTATCGGACGTGACGGCGCAGCTGCGCGCCGGCGGCAGGCCGCTCGCCCCCGGCGGTGTCGAGGATTATGCCGTCGCGCAGTTCACCGCGGGCACGGCCATCGTTCGCCTCGCCTGTTCGTGGAATCTCCACGCCGGCCGCGACGCGGTGATCGAGGCGGCCTTCTACGGCAGCCGCGGCGGGGCGGCGCTGCGCAACGTCGATGGCTCCTTCTATGACTTCACGGCGCAGCATTTCGCCGGTACGCACGCGACCACGCTGACCACGCCGCCCGATGCCTGGGGTGCGCGGTCGGCTGCCGTTTGGGCGGAGCAGCTCGCTGCCTCGCCCGCATTCGATCCTGCCGCGGCCCGGTTCGCGCGCAGCGCCGAGGTGCTCGATCGCATCTACGGCCGATAGGAAGGACAGACGCAGGCCTATGGGCGATTCAGGCACCGACCGATCCGGGTTGCTCGCATGCGACCGCAACGTCTGGCGTATCGCCCACGCCGACCGCCTGTCGGTGATCGTCGACGCAGACCGCTATTTCGGCGTCGCGCGCGAGGCCTTCCTGCAAGCCAAGCGGCGGATCATGCTGGTCGGCTGGGACTTTGACGCGCGCATCCGGCTGGTCGGCAGCACGGTCAGCACCGAAGGGCCGGAAACGGTCGGCGACTTCCTCTACTGGCTGGTCGAGCGCAATCCCGAGCTGGAACTCTATCTGCTGCGCTGGGATGTCGGCGCGCTCAAATCGGTGCTGCGCGGCAAGACGATGTTCACCGTGCTCAAATGGGCGCGCCACCCGCGCATCCACGTCAAGCTCGATCACCATCACCCGACCGCCTCGTCGCACCATCAGAAGATCGTCTCGATCGACGATTGCCTCGCCTTTTGCGGCGGCATCGACATGACCGCCGAACGCTGGGACACGCGCGCGCATCGTGACGACGATCCGGGTCGCAAGCTGCCCGGCGGCAAGCCCTACAAGCCGTGGCATGACGCGACCACCGCCATCACCGGCAAGGCCGCCGCCGCGCTCGCCGAATTGTGCCGTGCGCGCTGGCAGCTCGCGACCGGCGCGAGCCTGCCGGCGGTCGAGGTCGCGGGGAGCTGCTGGCCGCCGTCGCTCGACACGATGTTCGAGGACGTCGATCTCGGCATCGCGCGCAGCCAGCCCGAGATGCCCGATTCGCCCGCGGTGACCGAGGTCGAGGCGCTGTTCCTCGACCAGATCCGTTCGGCCAAACGCCATATCTATTGCGAAAGCCAGTATTTCGCCTCGCGTCGCATCGCCGAGGCGATCGCCGCGCGGCTCGACGAAGTGGACGGGCCGGAGATCGTCATCGTCAACCCGCTCACCGCGCAAGGCTGGCTCGAACCGCTGGCGATGGACACCGCGCGCGCGCGGCTGGTCGAGACGCTGCGGCGGCGCGACACCCACGGGCGGCTGCGCCTCTACCATCCCTTCACGCGCGGCGGCACCGCGATCTACTGCCACGCCAAGATCACCATTATCGACGACCAGCAGTTGCGCGTCGGCTCCGCCAACATCAACAACCGCTCGCTGCGCCTCGATACCGAATGCGACGTGATCCTCGACGCGGCGCGCCATCCCGATGCCGGGCTCGAAGCCAAGATCCTCGCGGTGCGCAGCGACCTGATCGCCGAGCATCTCGACGTGCCCGCCGAACGCGTCGACCAGTTGCTCGAACAGACCGGCTCGCTGATCGAGACGATCGAGCGATTGCGCGGTCCCGGCCGCTCGCTGCGGCCCTATAGCGTGCCCGACCTCGACGGGCTGGAGGAATGGCTCGCCGACAATGAGGTGCTCGACCCCGAGGGGCCGGGTGAGATGTTCGAGGCGGTCGCGCACCGCGGCCTGTTCCGCGGTCGCCTCCGCCGGTCGTGAGGCGGGGGCCGCAGCCCCCGCCCCGCCGCCCGGTCAGAAGCCGCCGGAGAGCGTGAAGAACGCCATCCGCGGCGGCTGCGCGTAGGTGTTGTAGGTCTTCGTGATCCCCACCCCGCCGATCTCATAGATGCCGCGACGCGCGGTCAGGTTGGTGATGTTGACCGCGAAGCGCAGGTTGTGCAGCCCGGCGATGCGATCCTGCGGCAGCGTATAGGCCGCCTGGAGATTGAGCAGGAACCGCCCCGGCACCGACTGGTCGTTGGTATAGGTGGCGAAGCGGCGACCGACGTAATCGCCGATCACTTGCGTCTCGAACGGCCCGTCGGCGAGTGTCAGCACCGTCTTGTTGAGCCAGCGCGCGACGTTCGGCACTTCCTTGCCCGCGGTGCGGATGATGCTGCTGCCGCTGGTATAATCATCGGCATAGCGCGACCGGTTGTACGACAGCGCATTGTACAGCGACACCGCCGGCCCGAAGCGCAGCGTCGCCGCCGCGTCGATGCCGTTGGTGCGCACCGCGCCGACGTTCTGGAGGATGCTCGCACCGCCGAGCACCGATCCGATCACCTGCGTCGAGCTGATCTGGAGCAGCCGGTTGCTGAAATCGACGTGATAGGCGCTGACCTGCGCCTCGATCGCGGTGAGCGGGCCGGCCTGCACTCGCCGCCGGGTGCGGACGCCGGCCTCATAGGTCCAGGCGCTCTCCGGCTGGGTATTGGCCTTGATCGCTTCAAACAGGTCCTGGCTGCCGACGTTATAGGGCGACAGGCCGGCGGCGATCGACGCCTGGAACTGGCGGACGTTCTGCTGGATATGGCCGAACACCTGATCGTCGGCGGTCACGTCCCACACCGCGCCGATCGCCGGAAGGAACCATTTGCGCGTGTTGAGCTTGCCTTCCGGGTAGCGGGTCGACGCGCCGCCGGGCAGCGGCATCGCGTTGGGCAGCGGCTGGGTCGGGACGCGGCCGTCGGCGAATTGCAGGCTCGACTTAAATCCGGCCTCGACCGCAAGATTGGGGGTGACGTGCCAGCGGTCCTGCAGATGCAGCTGCACCACGTCATAGCTGACGACGCTGGCATATTGCGTCAGCTTGCGCAGCGCGGGATCGGCCCATTCATAGGGCGACGGCGGCGCGGCATCGACCGGCACCGCATACCAGCGGCGGAAGATTGTGTTGCGGTTATGCTCATACCAGCCGCCGAGGCCGATCTCGTGGTCGTCCGCGGTGATCGCGAGCGACGAGAGCCAGCCCCGGCGGTCGATGCCATATTCGGTGGTGCGCAGCGCATAACCCGAACCGCCGAACACCGACTTCAGGTTCTGGCCGGGAAAATAGACGGCGAACAGCCCCGGCAGCCCCGCCGCCGACACTGGCCCGACGATCTGCCCCTGCCCTTCGTCATGATGACCATAGACCTGATTGGAGAAGGTCACCGCGTCGCTGAAGCGATAATCGTATTTGACGTAGAACAGATAATCGGTGCGCTGCGCATCGCCGTAATAATTGCTGTAGTTATTGGGGTTGTTGGCCGGCGGCTTGCCGTTGGCATCGACATAGGCGAGCGCGGCCTGCCAGTCCGGATAGAGGACGGTGCGGAAATAGGGCTCGATCCCGCCGGCATTGTGCGCGACCGAATCCTGATTGGGCTCCGCCTTGTCGGAGAATGCCGCATAGCCGGTCAGCGTGCCATGCTCGCCCTTGTGGACGAATTTGGCATTGCCCTGCCAGCCGCCCTGGTTGGCGCGAAATTCCCAGGCGCGCGCCTTCTGGCGGACGATCGACAGATAGCCGCTGTTGGTGCCGCCGAGCGCCTCCGCCGCGCCGCTGTCGATGCGGAGATAGGTTCGCTGCGCGTCATAGCTGCCGAGCGTCTGCGCGAAGCGGACGCCGGCGCGGGCGGCAGGGGCGCTGGTATAGGTCTCCAGCCCGCCGCCGAGATTGCTCGCCGAGGCGGTGGCGAGGTCGGCGGCGCCCGAGGTCAGCCGGACCGAGCCGACATCCTCGCTGATCACCGCACGCTGCGGCGAGAGGCCGTTGTAATTGCCGTAGGACTGGTCGCCGAGCGGCACCCCGTCGAGCGTGAAGCCGAGCTGGTTCTGGTTGAAGCCGTGGACGATCAGCGAGATGTTCTGCTCGTTATTCCCCCACGGATCGGCGGTTTCGAACTGGACGCCGGGCAGCGTCTGGATCGCCTTCACCGGATTGACGCCGGGCAGCACCTTCTGGATCTCGGCACCGTCGAGGGTCACCGCCGATCGCGTCGTCCGCGTCGCGGTGACGACGACGACGCCGTTGGCATCGTCCTCCTGCGGCGCAGGGGTCGCGGCGGCCGGGTCGGCTGCGGCAGCCGCCTGTGCCGCCGCAGCCGAAGCCTGACCGAGCGTGGCCAGCGAAACCGCCAGCAACAAAGCGCCGCGGCACCGATGCACCGCGTTGAACATCCGTGACATAATGATCCCCAAATCCGCCGCATCACCGCGGCGTGATCGGGGCCGTTACGGACGCTATGTGACGGTTCCCGGTCGTATCGATTGCGCTACCAAGTCGAACGCCAAAGTGTTGCGGCAAACCGGCGTTTCACGCCATGACGTGGCGATCGCGCAACACCGTGGCGCGGTGGCCGGGCGCGGCACGCGGCGTGCGCGTCTTGATCCCGTCGACCATGATCCAGTCGTTGGTGACGTGATCGGCGGCGATCGTCATCGCCATATAGCCGCGCCGCGACGTGTCGCACCATTTCAGCTCCGGGTTGGCGCGGACCAGCGCGGCGGCGACGCGCGCCGGATCGGTCTTGAGGCTGCTCTCGAACCCCGGCGAGGTGACGCTATGCCCGGCGAACTCGACCGCGGCGGGGCGGCCGTCCTGCGCGAGATCATAGGCCCAGGCGTTGTGGCTGTCGCCGGAGATCACCACGGTATTGCCGCCAAGCTGCTGCACCGACCTGAGGAAGCGCGCGCGGGCGGCGGGATAGCCGCCCCAATTGTCGTAATTGAACGGCAGGCCGAGCTGCCCCGCGACGACGCCGGCGTGGACATAGCCCTGCGCCGCCGGCGTCATGTCGGCGAGCCATCGCTCCGTCTCCGCCGGCATCACCGTCGCGCCCATGATCGTGCCGAAGCCGACGATCTGCCACGGCCGGCCGCTGCGCACCGAGGCGCGCATCGCATGCGCGAGCCACACCTCCTGCTGGCTGCCCATCATCGTCGCAGCCGGGTCCTGCCATGCGCCGTCGCGGAACGCCTTGAGCGCCGTTGCCGGATCGGCGGCGCGGAACAGCGGCGCGATATCGGGCTGGCGGGTGCGCGCGAGCAGCCGCGTCTCGGTGCGGAACAGCGTCGCGAGGCCGCCGATATCATAGGCCCGCCACGGCTCGTCGGACACCGGCATCCATTCGCGATAGGCCTGGATCGAGGCGGCACGGCGGGCGTTCCAATCGCCTTCGGTGGCGGGATCGTGGTTCTCGGCGCCGCCCTCCCAGCTGTCGTTGGCGCTCTCGTGATCGTCCCACTGGACGATCATCGGCATCGCCGCGTGCAGCGCCTGGAGATCGGGATCGGCGCGATAGCTGCCGTAGCGCAGCCGGTAATCGGCGAGGTGGATCGTCTCGGCGAGCGGCGCTGGCGTGCGGCCGGGCACCGCGTCGGCGGGCAGCGGATAATGCGCCGGCGCATATTCGTAGAAATAGTCGCCGAGGTGGATGGCGCAGTCGAAATCACCCTGGGCGACCGCATGCGCATAAGCGTTGAACCAGCCGAAGCCGATGTTCGAGCAGGAGAAGATCGCCGCGCGCCACGGCGCCATGCCGTCTTCGGGCAAGGTCGCGGTCCGGCCGACCGGCGAGCGGCTGCCGTCGGGGGCGACGAAGCGGTAATGATAGCGGCGGCCGGGCTGCAAGCCGTCGACGGTGATCTTGGCGGTATGATCGCGCCACGGCCCGGTGATCTGCGCGCCGCCGGCGACGATGCGCGCGAAGTCCGGCGTCTCGGCGACCTCAACGCGCAACTCGACCGCGCCGCCGTCGGCGGGGACGTAGCGCGTCCACAGCAGCATCGAATCGGCGGCGGGCTCGCCGCTCGCCACCGCATGGGTGAAGCCGCGCGCCGCGCCCATCGCCTGCACGGCGAACGCGCCGCCCGGCAAGGCGGTCGCGCCCAGTCCGATCATCGCGGTCTTGATCAGCAGGCGGCGGTCGAGAATCATGGCGGGCTCCTCCAAAGTCTCGCCGCCATGCCGCGCGATTGTGAAAGCCGCGCGACGCCAACGCTTTTCGGTTGCGGATGATTAGTTACCTAACTATCTAGCAGTCGTGACCTCCCCCACCCCTGCCCAGATGCGCGCTTTCTCCGCCCACCTCGTCCCGCTCGGCCGGCGCTACCGACGCGCGCTCGACAACGGGCTCGCCGGCCTGTCGCTGTCGCATACGCCGGCGCTGGCGGTGATGCTGATCGGCCGCGCCAGTGAGGGCCTGCGCCAGGGCGCGCTCGCCGATCAGCTCGGGGTCGAGGCGCCGTCGGTGGTGCCGCTGATCGACCAGCTCGAACGCAGCGGCTTCGTCGAGCGGCGCGTCGACAGCACCGACAAGCGCGCGCGGCTGCTCCACCTCACCCCGGCCGGGACGACGCTCGCCGCGCAGGTCGAGGAACGCACCGCCGAGATCCGCCAGACGCTGCTCGCCTGTATCGAGGCGGAGGAGCTCGTCATCGCGACGCGCGTGCTCGACCGGCTGCACGCGACGATGGCGCGTCTCGACGCGCAGGGCTGAGCAACGACGATGCGGATCGGCCTGCGCGAGACGGTGTTCTCCGCCAATTGCTTCGCCGCGGCGATGCTGGCGCTGTTCGTCTCCTTCTCGCTCGGGCTGGAGCGGCCGTTCTGGGCGATGGCGACCGTCTATATCACCAGCCAGCCCCTCAGTGGCGCGGTGCGATCGAAGGCGGTGTTCCGGCTGATCGGCACGATCGTCGGCGGCAGCGTCGCGGTGCTGCTGGTGCCGGCGCTGGTCGACGCGCCGCTGCTGCTGTCGCTGGCGCTCGCCGGCTGGGTCGCGCTGTGCCAGTTCGTCTCGCTGCTCGATCGCACGCCGCGCTCCTACGTCTTCATGCTCGCGGGCTATACCGCCGCGCTGATCGGCTTCCCGTCGGTGACGCATCCGGAGATGATCTTCGACACCGCGATCCTGCGCGTGCAGGAGATCGGCATCGGCGTGCTCAGCGCCGCGATCATCCATGCCGTCGTCTGGCCACGCAGCGTCGGCCAGGTGTTCGGCGCGCGCGTCCGCGTCGTGCTTGGTGAAGCGGAGCAGTGGATCGGCGACGTGCTCGCCCCCGTCCCCGCATCCGGCACCGCCCGCGCGCGGCGCAAGCTCGCCGGCGATATCACCGACCTTCACGTCACCGCGACGCACATTCCGTTCGATACCGCCCGGCTGCGCCCGACCCGCGCGGTGCTGACCGCGATGCAGGACCGGCTCGTGCTGCTGATCCCGCTCGTCTCGGCAATCGAGGACCGCTGGCGCCAGTTGCGCGAGCAGACGCCCATGGATGTCGCCGCGGCGGTCGCGTCGGTGCGTGGCTGGGTGAGCGACTCTGCCCTCTCCGCCGAACCCGTGCTCGCCGAACTGCACGCCGCCCGCACGGCGGCGGACACCACGACCTGGCGCGACCTGCTCGCGCTCAACCTGCTCGCCCGGCTCGAGGAGCTGGTGCTGGCACTGGGCGAGACCCGTGCGCTCGCCGCCGCGGTGGCGCAGCCGGGCAGCCGCCCGCCGGTGTCCGTGGCGAGCGTCACCCGCCCGCTGCACCGCGATTATGGTCTCGCGGCGCTGTCGGCCTTCGCGACGTTGCTCTGCGTGCTCGGCTGCTGCCTGTTCTGGATCGCCACCGGCTGGCCGGAGGGCGCGGTGGCGGCGATGATCGCGGCGGTGGTCTGCTGCTTCTTCGCGACGCTCGACGATCCGGTGCCGGCGCAGCGCGGCTTCCTGATCTGGACGATCGCCTCGCTGCCGCTCGCCGCACTCTATCTGTTCGCGATCCTGCCGGCGATCGACGGTTTTGCGATGCTGACGCTGGCGATGGCGCCGCCGCTGCTCGCCATGGGGGCGGTGATGGCGCTGCCGAGCTGGTACGGTCGGATGGTGCCGATGCTGATCGGCTTCGCCGGCGGCCTCGCGCTCACCAATCGCTTCACCGTCGATGCGGCGAGCTTCTTCAACGGCAATGTCGCGCAGGTCATCGGCATCGCCGCGGCGATGATGACGACGCGGCTGGTGCGGAGCATCGGCGCGGGCACCGCGATCCGCCGGCTCCGCCGCGCCGGCTGGCGCGACCTCGCGCAGCTCGCCGAACGTCCGGTCGACACCGCCGCGGGGCAGGTCACCGCGTGGCGCAGCCGCATGCTCGACCGCGTCGGCCTGCTCGCCAGCCGCATCGGCGAGGTCGAGGACGAGGAGCGCGACGCCGCCGCGGCGACGCTGCGCGAATTGCGCGTCGGGCTCAGCATCGCGCAGATCGCGCCGCTCGCCGATCAGGCGCCGTTGCGCAGCGCGCTCGCCCGGCACTTCCGCGATCTTGCCCGCGGCGACGAGGCGACGCCGTCTGCGGAGCTTCTGGCGCAGATCGACGAGGCGCTGGCGGCGGGCCAGGCCATCGCCGATCCGGCGCAGCGGCGCGACGCGATGGTCAATCTCGTCGGCCTGCGCCGCAACGTCTTTCCGGCGGCGAACGACTGGCAGGATGCGAGGGCGGCGGCATGACCGGCGACATCGATATCGCCGGGGTCTTCGTCCACCCGCTGCTGCTCGCCGCGATCCTCGCCTTCGCCGCTGCCGAGCTGATCGGCTGGGCGCTCGCCCGCGCGCACCTCTATCGTTTCGTCTGGCATCGCGGCCTGTTCGATGTCGCGCTGACCGTCATCCTGTGGGCCGGCATCGCCGGCCTGATCACCGGCGGCGACCCCGCCAGCCTGCTCGGCCCGAGCCCGTTCGGCTAGAAAGCTTATGACCCTCCATCCTTCGTTGCGCGTCGCCTCACGGATCGGCGTCACCCTCGCCCTCGTCCTGCTCGCGGTCGTCGCCGGCCGCCGTCTCTGGGACCATTACGAGACCGAGCCGTGGACGCGCGACGGCCGCGTCCGCGCGGATATCGTCCAGGTCGCGCCCGACGTCTCCGGCCTCGTCACCGAGGTGCTCGTCCGCGACAACCAGCCGGTCGCGGCGGGAACGCCGCTGTTCCGCGTCGACCGGCCGCGCTACCGGCTGGCGGTGGCGCAGGCGGAAACGGCGGTCGCGGCGCAGCGCGTGCTGCTCGCACAGGCACGGCGCGAGGCGCAGCGCAACCGCACGCTCGGCGACCTCGTCGCCGGCGAGGTGCGCGAGCAGGGCGACGCCAAGGTCGCGCAGCTCGCCACCGCCTTGTCGCAGGCGCAGATCGCGCTCGCCACCGCGCGGCTCAACCTCGCCCGGACCGAGGTGCGGGCGAGCGTCGCCGGTACGGTCAGCAACCTCGACCTGCGGCCCGGCGACTATGCCACCGCCGGTCATCCGGAATTCGCGATCATCGACCGCGGCTCGCTGCATATCATCGGCTATTTCGAAGAGACCAAGCTGCCGCGCGTCCATGTCGGTGACCCGGTGCGGGTGCGGCTGATGGGCGACGATCAGGCGATCACCGGCCATGTCCAGAGCATCGCCGGCGGTATCGAGGATCGCGACCGCAGCGCCGGCGCCAATCTGCTCGCCAACGTCAATCCGACCTTCAGCTGGGTGCGGCTCGCGCAGCGCATCCCGGTGCGGGTGGCGATCGACCGGCTGCCGCGCGGCGCGATGCTCGTCGTCGGCCGCACCGCGACGGTCGAGGTGATGCCGCGGACGCCGCACGACAAGGGCGCGACGGCATGACCTGCCGCCTCGGCCTCGCCGCCGCCACCGCCGCGCTGCTCGCCGGCTGCACCACCGCCGGCCCCGACTATCACCGGCCTGCGGCGGCGGTGATCGACCGCCCGGCCGCGGCGGCGCCGTTCGTCGGCGGCAACGAGGCCGCTTTCGCCGCGCTGGCGCCGGTGCCCGATCGCTGGTGGCAGCTCTACCGCGATCCGCTGCTCGACCGGCTGGTCGAACAAGCGCTCGCCGCCAACACCGATCTGCGCGTCGCCACCGCCAATATCGCGCGGGCGCAGGCCTCGCTCGACGTCGCCGAGGATGGCCGCCGCGTGCAGACCGCGTTGCAGGCGGCGCCCGGCTACGGCCAGCGTTCGGCCGAGGAGGAATTGCGGCCCGGCGCCGCGCTGCCGCGGTCGTTCGTCTATGCGGCGAACGCGGGCATTTCCTACCAGCTCGACCTTGCCGGGCAGGTGCGCCGCGCGATCGAGGCCGCCGATGCGGATGTCGCCGCGACGCGCGCCGCCTATGACAGCGTCCGCATCACCGTCGCCGCGGATACGACGCGCGCCTATCTCGATGCCTGCGCCTCGGCGCGCGAGATCGCCGTCGCGCAGCGCGCGCTCGACCTGCAACGGCGGACGACGCAATTGACGCAGCGGCTGGTGCGCGCCGGGCGCAGCGGTTCGCTCGACGCGACCCGTTCGACCGCGCAGGAGGCGCAGGTCCGCGCGACGCTGCCCGGCTTGCAGGCGACGCAGCGCCTCGCGCTCTACCGGCTCGCGACGCTGACCGGCCGCCCGCCCGCCGAGTTCGACCGCGACGTCGCCGCCTGCACCGCCGAGCCGCATCTCGACCGGCCGATCCCGATCGGCGACGGTGCCGCCTTGCTCCGCCGCCGCCCCGACGTGCGCCGCGCCGAATGGGAGCTGCGTGCCGCCACCGCCCGGATCGGCGTCGCCACCGCCGACCTCTATCCGCGCATCGCGCTCGGCGCGTCGATCGGCTCCGTCGGCCTCGCCGAGAACGCCTTCGGCAGCGACACCTACAAATTCTCGCTGGGGCCGCTGATCAGCTGGCAATTCCCCAACCGCACGCGGGTGCGCGCGCGGATCGCCGCGGCGCAGGCCGACAGCGACGCCGCTTACGCACGTTTCGACGGCGCGGTGCTCACCGCGCTGCGCGAGACGGAAAGCGGCCTCACCGTCTACGCCCGCGACCTCGACCGCGTCGCCGCCCTGCGCGATGCCAGCCGTCAGGCGGGCAAAGCGGCACGCGATGCCGAGACGCTGTTCCGCGCGGGGCGGACCGGCTTCCTGCCGGTGCTCGACGCGCAGCGCACCGCGATCGGCGCCGACCAGACGCTCGCCGCGGCGGAAAGCCGGCTCGCCGGCGATCAGGTGCAGCTGTTCCTCGCGCTCGGCGGCGGCTGGCAGGCGTGATCATGCGGCGGAGCGATCCGCCGCCTGCGTCGTTCCTGTCGCGCCCCCCTTTCGGACAGGACATGCCATGACCGACGATCCCCGCACCAGCGCGCCGACCGAATTCCCGAACGAACCCGAACAGCCGCGCCCCGGCCTCGAAGACAAGATGCGCACCCGCCCCGATCATGGCGAGGACAGCTATCGCGGCAAGGGCCTGCTCGACGGCCGCGTCGCGCTGATCACCGGCGGCGACTCCGGCATCGGCAAGGCGGTGGCGATCGCTTATGCGCGTGAAGGCGCCGACGTCGCCATCTCCTACCTCGCCGACGAGCAGGTCGATGCCGAGGACACCAAATCGTGGGTCGAGAAGGCGGGCAGGCGCTGCCTGCTGCTGCCCGGCGACATCCGCAGCGTCGCGCAATGCAACGCGCTGGTCGAGCGCACCGTCGGCGGGCTCGGCAAGCTCGACATTCTCGTCAACAACGCCGCCGCGCAGACGATGAACGAGGATCTCGCCAGTATCGACGATGCAGAGATGGAGGGCGCCTTCGCCGCCAACGTCTTCGCGATGATCCGCCTCGCCAAGGCCGCCGCGCCACACCTCAAGCCGGGATCGGCGATCGTCAACACGACGAGCATCCAGGCCAAGGTCGCGACCGAGAATATGATCGTCTACGCCACCACCAAGGGAGCGATCGCCAGCCTGACGATCGGCCTGTCGAACCTGCTCGCACCCAAGGGGATCCGCGTCAACGCGGTGGCGCCGGGGCCGGTGTGGACGCCGATCCAGCCGATCGCCAAACCGACCGACGAATTGAAGACGCTCGGCCAGTCGACCCCGCTCGGCCGCGCCGGCCAGCCCGGCGAACTCGCCCCCGCCTATGTCCTGCTCGCCTCGGCGGAGGGAAGCTACATGACCGGCGCGGTGGTTCCGGTGACCGGCGGCGGGCCGATGTACTGATCCCGCTGACGCGGAATGTTGCGAGAGGCGGCGGCGGCAGGCGTGATAGCGCGCCTTGCCGCCGCTGACTTTGAAATTTCCATCCTCGATCCGAATGCCTAAAAGACCAGCAAAACATGTTGGAGAGCAGGATGGCTGAGCTGGATTTCGCCCTGGGCGAGATGGCCGATACGATTCGTGAGACGACGCGCCGCTTCGCGCTCGACCGGATCGCGCCGATCGCTGCCGCGGTCGATGCCGAGGATCGCTTCGCACGCGAACTGTGGCCCGAGATGGGTGCGCTCGGCCTGCACGGCATCACCGTCGAGGAAGCGGACGGCGGGCTCGGCCTCGGCTATCTCGAACATCTCGTCGCCTGCGAGGAGATCAGCCGCGTTTCCGCCGCGATCGGGCTCAGCTATGGCGCGCACTCCAATCTCTGCGTCAACCAGATCCGCCGCTGGGGCAACGCCGAGCAGAAGGCGAAGTATCTGCCCAAGCTCATCTCCGGCGACCATGTCGGCAGCCTCGCCATGTCGGAGGCGGGCGCGGGATCGGACGTCGTGTCGATGAAGCTGCGCGCCGACAAGGTCGATGGCGGCTGGCGGCTCAACGGCACCAAATTCTGGATCACCAACGCCGCTTATGCGGATACGCTGGTCGTCTACGCCAAGACGATCCCCGACGGCGGGTCGAAGGGCATCACCGCCTTCCTGATCGAGAAGGACTTCGCCGGCTTCTCCATCGGGCAGAAGATCGACAAGGTCGGCATGCGCGGCTCGCCCACCGCCGAACTGGTGTTCGACGATTGTTTCGTGCCCGACGCGCAGGTGATGGGGCCGCTCAATGGCGGCGTGAAGGTGCTGATGTCGGGACTCGATTACGAGCGCGTCGTGCTATCGGGCATCCAGCTCGGCATCATGCAGGCGTGCCTCGACGTCGTATTGCCCTATGTCCGCGAACGCCGGCAGTTCGGCCGGCCGATCGGCGAGTTCCAGCTGATGCAGGCCAAGGTCGCCGACATGTATGTCGCGCTCAACGCGGCGCGCGCCTATGTCTATGCGGTCGCCAAGGCGTGCGACGCGGGGCAGACGACGCGCTTCGACGCGGCGGGCTGCATCCTGCTCGCCTCGGAAAGCGCGGTGAAGGTGGCCGGCGAGGCGATCCAGGCGCTGGGCGGCGCGGGCTATACCAAGGACTGGCCGGTCGAACGCTATTGGCGCGACGCCAAGTTGCTCGACATCGGCGCCGGCACCAACGAGGTCCGCCGCATGCTGATCGGCCGCGAGCTGATCGGCCATGACGCGCCGCGCGCGCAATGACGACGCTGCGTACCGCTATCGACGCGACCTCGGCCGAGTTCACCGCCAACGCCGCGCACAATCGCGCACTCGCCGACACGCTGCGCGACCGGATCGCGGCGAGCGCGCTCGGCGGATCGGAGCAGCATCGCGCCCGCCATGTCGCGCGCGGCAAGCTGCTGCCGCGCGATCGCGTCGAGCGGCTGCTCGATCCCGGCTCGCCGTTCCTCGAGATCGGCGCGCTGGCGGCGAACGGCATGTACGACGATGCCGCGCCCGGCGCCGGGATGATCGCCGGCATCGGCCGCGTCTCGGGCCGCGAATGCCTGATCATCGCCAACGATCCGACGGTGAAGGGCGGCGCCTATTTCCCGATGACGGTCAAGAAGCACCTGCGCGCGCAGGAGATCGCGCGCGAGAACCGCTTGCCGTGCATCTATCTGGTCGATTCGGGCGGCGCCAATCTGCCGCATCAGGCGGAAGTCTTCCCCGACCGCGATCATTTCGGCCGCATCTTCTTCAACCAGGCGCAGATGTCGGCGGAGGGGATCGCGCAGATCGCCTGCGTGATGGGCAGCTGCACCGCCGGCGGCGCCTATGTTCCCGCCATGTCGGACGAGACGGTGATCGTCCGCAACCAGGGCACGATCTTCCTCGCCGGCCCGCCGCTGGTCAAGGCCGCGACCGGCGAGGTGATCTCGGCGGAGGAACTGGGCGGCGCCGAGACGCATGCGCGCAAGTCGGGCGTGGTCGATCACGTCGCGGAGAACGACGAACACGCGCTGCTGATCGTCCGGGACATCGTCGCGACGCTCAACCGGCCCAAGGCGGTCGACATCGAAGTCACCGATCCCCGCCCGCCGCTGCTCGACGCGCAGGACCTCTACGGACTCGTGCCGCAGGACGTGCGCGCGCCCTATGACGTGCATGAGGTGATCGGGCGGATCGTCGACGGCTCCGACTTCCACGAATTCAAGCCACTGTACGGCACCACGCTCGTCTGCGGCTTCGCGCGCATCTGGGGCATGCCGGTGGCGATCCTCGCCAATAACGGCGTGCTCTTCTCGGAGAGCGCGCTCAAGGGCGCGCATTTCATCGAGCTCGCCTGCCAGCGCCGCGTCCCGCTGCTGTTTCTCCAGAATATCTCGGGCTTCATGGTCGGCGGCCGATATGAGGCGGAGGGGATCGCCAAGAACGGCGCCAAGCTCGTCACCGCGGTCGCCACCGCCTCGGTGCCGAAGATCACGTTGTTGATCGGCGGCAGCTTCGGCGCGGGCAATTACGGCATGTGCGGCCGCGCCTATTCGCCGCGCTTCCTGTTCAGCTGGCCCAATGCGCGCATCTCGGTGATGGGCGGCGAACAGGCGGCGAGCGTGCTCGCCACCGTCCACCGCGACGCCGACGGCTGGACGCCCGAACAGGCCGAGGCGTTCAAGGCGCCGATCCGCCAGAAATACGAAGACGAGGGCAACCCCTATTACGCGACCGCGCGGCTGTGGGACGATGGCATCATCGATCCGGTGCAGACGCGCGAGGTGCTCGGCCTCGCCTTCTCCGCGGCGCTCAACGCGCCGACCCCCCAGTCGCCGTCGTTCGGCGTGTTCCGGATGTGATGGCCATGATCGACAGCCTGCTCATCGCCAATCGCGGCGAGATCGCCCGCCGCATCATCCGCACCGCGCGGGCGCTCGGCATCCGCACCATCGCGGTCCATTCCGATGTCGACGCCGCCATGCCCTTCGTCCGTGAGGCCGACGCGGCGGTGTGCATCGGCACCGCGCCCGCCGCCGACAGCTATCTGCGCCAGGACCGCATCCTCGCCGCGGCGCGCGAGACGGGCGCAAGCGCGATCCACCCCGGCTACGGCTTCCTGTCGGAGAACGCCGACTTCGCCGAGGCGGTGATCGCCGCCGGGCTGATCTGGGTCGGCGCGCCGCCGGCGAGCATCCGCGCGATGGGCCTCAAGGACGCCGCCAAGCAGCGGATGATCGCCGCGGGCGTACCGGTCACCCCCGGTTATCTCGGCGACGATCAATCCCCCGCCCGGCTGCAGGCGGAGGCCGATGCGATCGGCTATCCCGTGCTCATCAAGGCGGTCGCCGGCGGCGGCGGCAAGGGCATGCGCAAGGTCGATGCGCGCGAGGAGTTCGCCGAGCTGCTCGCCAGTTGCCGGCGCGAGGCCGCCGCCTCGTTCGGCAACACGCAGGTGCTGATCGAGAAATACATCCTGTCGCCGCGCCATATCGAGGTGCAGGTGTTCGGCGACCGCCACGGCCAGGTCGTCCATCTGTTCGAGCGTGATTGCTCGCTCCAGCGCCGCCACCAGAAGGTGATCGAGGAGGCCCCTGCCCCCGGCATGGACGCCGCGACGCGCGCCGCGGTGTGCGACGCCGCGGTCAAGGCGGCGCGCGCGGTCGACTATGTCGGCGCGGGGACGATCGAGTTCATCGCCGACGGCTCCGAAGGCCTGCGCGCCGATCGCATCTGGTTCATGGAGATGAACACCCGGCTGCAGGTCGAGCATCCCGTCACCGAAGCGATCACCGGACAGGATCTGGTCGAATGGCAGTTGCGCGTCGCCGCGGGCGAGCCGCTGCCGCGCCGGCAGGAGGATCTCGCCATCCACGGCTGGGCGATGGAGGCGCGGCTCTATGCCGAAAATCCGGCGAGCGGCTTCCTCCCCTCGACCGGCCCGCTCGACCGGCTGCACTTCCCGCCCGGGGTGCGGGTCGACAGCGGCGTCGAGCAGGGCGGCGCGGTGACGCCTTATTACGACCCGATGATCGCCAAGCTGATCGTCCACGGCACCACCCGGCGCGAGGCGGCGGCGAAGCTTGCCGCGGCGGCACGGGATACGCAGGTATGGCCGGTGAAGACCAACGCCGCCTTCCTCGCCCGCGCGGCGGCGCATCCCGCCTTCGTCGCCGGCGCGGTCGATACCGGCTTCATCGAACGCCATGGCGACGATCTGATCCCCGCTGCCGACCCCTCTCCCGCCGTGCTCGCCGCAGCGGCGGCGGCGCTGCTGCCCGAGGGACGCGATCCGTGGGTCGGGCTGCGCGGCTTCCGGGTCAACCGGACGCCGGTGACATCGGTCGCGGTCGCGGTGGCGGGCAGCACGCATCTCGTCGCGCAGCCGCGCGCCGCGGGCCACAATCAGGACGGCGTGCTGTTCCTCGACGGCGAGGCATGGCCGTTCGGCCCGCCCCGCGCCGATATGCTCGCCGGCGGCAGCGAGGGCGACGGCGCGATCCTCTCGCCGATGCCGGGCCGGGTGATCGCGGTGCTCATCGCCCCCGGTCAGGCGGTGACGCGCGGTGAACGGCTGCTGGTGCTCGAGGCGATGAAGATGGAGCAGGCACTGGTCGCGCCGTTCGACGGCCGCGTCGCCGAACTCAAGGTCGCCGAGGGCGCGCAGGTGCCCGAAGGCACCCTGCTCGCCCGCATCGCGACGGGAGAGGAATGATGGCAGGACGCGCCTACGACGCCTGGCAGGTCGGCGACCGGATCGCCCACGACATCCGCCGTACCGTCACCGAGACGGACAATCTGCTCTTCTCGACGATGACGCACAATCCGCAGCCGCTGCACATCGATGCCGAGGCGGCGCGGGCGAGCGAGTTCGGCCAGATCCTCGTCAACGGCACCTTCACCTTCGCGCTGATGATCGGCCTGTCGGTCGGCGACACAACGCTCGGCACGCTCGTCGCCAATCTCGGCTATGACAGACTGGTGATGCCGAAGCCGGTCTTCCTCGGCGACACGCTGCGCGCCGAGACCGAGGTGGTGGCGCTCAAGGACAGCCGCTCGCGGCCCGATGCCGGGATCGTCACCTTCGCGCACCGGATGCGCAACCAGCGCGATGAGATCGTCTGCGAATGCCTGCGCACCGCCCTGCTCAAACGGTCGGCGGCATGAGGCTGCGCTCGCTGCTGTTCGTGCCGGGCGACCGGCCGGAGCGGTTCGCCAAGGCCGAGGCGAGCGGCGCCGACGCGCTGATCCTCGATTTCGAAGATGCGGTGGCGGCGGCGGCCAAGCCCGCGGCGCGCGCGGCGGTGGCGGCGCGGCTGGGCGAGCCGCGCGGATCGGTACGGCTGTTCGTCCGGATCAACCCGCTCGATGGCGGCTTCGTCGCCGACGATCTCGCCGCCCTGCGCGGCCTCGCCCCCGATGCGATCGTCCTGCCCAAGGCGGAGGGCGCCGCGAGCCTGACCGAGCTTGCGCAACGGCTGGCCGCGGTCGGGATCGCCGCACCGGTGCTGCCGATCGCCACCGAAACCCCCGCGGCGATCTTCGCGCTCGGGAGTTACGCGCAGGCAGAGGTCCCGCTCGCCGGCCTCACCTGGGGGGCGGAAGACCTGCCTGCGGCGATCGGCGCGACGACCAGCCGCGAGGACGACGGCCGCTACACGCCGCCCTATGAGATGGCGCGATCCCTGACCCTGTTCGCCGCGCATGCCGCGGGGGTGGCGGCGATCGACACCGTCTATCCCGCGTTCCGCGACCTCGACGGGCTTGCCGCTTATGCCGCCCGCGCGGCGCGCGACGGCTTCACCGGGATGATGGCGATCCACCCGGCGCAGGTCGCCGCGATCAACGCCGCCTTCACCCCGACCGAAACGCAGATCGCCGCGGCCCGCCGCATCACTGCCGCCTTCGCCGCGGCGCCCGACGCCGGTGCGCTGCAGGTCGACGGCCGGATGGTGGATGCGCCTCATCTGAAACAGGCGCAGCGGCTCATCGCCCGTGCCGGAGCAGATGCCGCGGCAGACTAGAGGCTGCCGGCGAAGATCCTCCGGCGGCAAGGCGAACGATCAGTCGCGATAGTCCGTATCGGTGACCGGATCGAGCCACGTCACTGCGGAGCCATCGATGCTCTCGGTCATCGCGATATGACTCATCCCCGTCGTCGCGGTGGCGCCGTGCCAGTGGCGCTCGCCAGCGTCAAAGACGATCGTATCGCCCCGCAGGATCTCTTCACGTGGACGGCCCTCGCGCTGCGCCCAGCCCCTGCCCGCGGTGACGATGATCGTCTGGCCGGCGGGATGTGTGTGCCAGACGGTGCGCGCGCCGGGCGCGAAGGTGACGAGCACGGAGCCGGCCCGGCCGATTGGCCGCGACGACATTGTCGAGGCGCACGTCGCCGGTGAACCATCCCGGCGTCTTGCCGGGCATCGCCGGCGTGGTCGCATTGCGGATGATCGTCATCGCCACATCTC
This sequence comes from Sphingomonas kyungheensis, assembly GCF_037120395.1. Taxonomy (NCBI): domain Bacteria; kingdom Pseudomonadati; phylum Pseudomonadota; class Alphaproteobacteria; order Sphingomonadales; family Sphingomonadaceae; genus Sphingomonas; species Sphingomonas kyungheensis. The sequence continues at coordinate 560,124 of NZ_JBBBDM010000002.1, read as the reverse complement.
CTCGTGTCCGCCAGCGCCCAGCGGGTGCGGAAGCTCGCGTATCACCACGCCACCGACACGCCGAGCCGGGCATTGCGCGGCCGCAGCGGCGTCACCTGGTTGCGCGCGGCGAGGCCGAACGGATTGCCGAAGGCGAAGCGATTGGCGGCGGCGTTGGTCACATTGTCGAGCCCCAGCGTCACGTCGACCCTGCGCCAGCGCAGCCCCGCCGAGGCGCCGAGCGTTACATAGCGTCCCTGGCTGACGTCGAGCAGGTCGCCGGTGCCGAGCACCGAGCGCCCGATATAGTCGAACGTCACGCCGACGCGCGGCTCGACCGGCTGGCCGCTCTCCCAGCCATAATCGACCGCGGCATGGCCGGCGAAGGGCGGGGTTTCGGGCAGGCGGCGATTGTCCTCGCGCGACTGGTCGGCGACCGGTCCGCGCACGCGGTTGTAGGTATAGAGCGCCGACGCCGCGACGCTGAGCCCGACCACCGGCACCCAGTCGATCGCCGCCTCCAGCGTCTGGATATTGGCGTCGCCGAGATTGGTGGTGAACGGCTGCCCGCGCCGGTTGAGCAGATCGGCCTGGATGCCGCGCCAGCGCGCGGTCGCGGCGCTCACCGACAGGCCGAGCCCGGTCGTGCCGCTGCGCACTCGGCGCAGGCCGACCTCGCCCACCGCGATCGAATCGGGGGCGAAATTGGCGACGCGGCCGATCCCCTGCGCGACCGCGAGGCCGCCGGTCCGGAAACCGGTCTGATAGCGCGCGAACAGCGCGACATCGGGCGCGAGGCGATAGGATAACGCCAGCGTCGGATCGATCCGCTGGGTCGAACGCCCCTTGATGTACGCGTTCGGCCGCCGCGTCGCCGAGGGTTCGCCATCGACGCGCGCGCTGGTGAAACGGCCGCCCACCGTCATCGATAGCGCCGGGGCTACCGCCAGCGTCGTCTCGCCGAATGCCGAGGCGGCGCGGGTGACGTTGGTGACGCCGACGATATCCATCGGATTGCCCGGGCCGCCGAGCGCGCGCGACAGGACCGAATTGTCGCTGACCAACGTCACCCCGGCAAGCCAGGACGGACCGCCCGGTATCGATCGCGACAGGCGCAATTCCTGCGACAGCAGCAGCTTGTCGTTGTCGACCGTATAGATCGCCGGCCGGCTGCTGCCGCGCGGCGTCGCATCGAACAGCTCGCGGGTATGGTAATCCGCCACCCCGGTCGCCGAGACGAGCCGGAGGCCGCTGTCCCAATCTTTGCTGACGACGACGCGGCCGAACAGGAAGCGGTTGCGATAGGGCTGCGCCAGCCGGCTGCTGCGCCGGTAGCTGTCGCGCGTCTCGGCATATTGGCCGTCGGCGGCTTCGATCCGCTGGCCGGCGCCGCTGACGTCGATCCGCCAGCCGGGGCCGGGCTGCACCCGCAGCGCGACGCGCCCGCCGATCGTATCGACGCGATTGACCGCTCTCCCACGCACCGGATCGTCGATATAGCCGCCGTCGCGCACGCCATAGGCGACGCCGCGCAGCGCCAGCCGCTCGTCGAGCAGCGGCAGGTTGAGCATCCCCGACAGGTCGAAACCCGCCGCACCGCCCTGCGTCGCGGTGACGCCGCCGCCCGCCGCCGCCGCGACGCGATCGAGCACCGGCGCGTTCGAGGTCAGCCGCAGCACGCCGCCGATCGCGCCGGCGCCGTACAGCGTACCCTGCGGTCCCTCCATCACCTCGATCGCCTGCATGTCGTAGAGGCGCAGGCCGGGGTCCGGCCCGGAGGCGTTGAGCTGGACGTCATCGAGATAGACGCTCGCGGTCGATTGCGTCGTGCCGTTGAAGCTGCTGTCGGCGATGCCGCGGATGAACACCTTGTTGCGCCCCGCGCCGAGCTGCGTGCTCTGCAGGATCGGATCGGCGGCGGCGAGATCGCTGATCGCCGCGGCACTGCCGTTTGCCTGCGTCGCCTTGCCGATCAGCGTCAGGCTGCCGGGATAGCGGAGCAGCGGTACGCGCTGCTTGCTCGCGGTGACGATGATATCCGCCGGGGCGGCCTCGGCACGTGGCGGCGGCGCGGCGCGCGGGTGCGGCGGCGGCAGGCGTTTGCGCGGCGCGGCGACGATGCGATAGCCGCCGTGCGCGAATGCGATCGCGCGATAGCCGCTGCCGGCGAGCAAGGTGTCGAGCGCGGCGGCGACCGTCATCGTGCCGCGCAGCGGGCGGGAGCGGACGGCACGCAGGCCGCTTTCGGTGCTGGCGATCTCCACCCCGCTGGTCCGCGCCAGCGTCAGCAGGGCGGCGTCGAGCGTGGTGGCGGGGATGGTGACGGCGATCACCCGGTCGCGCGCCTGCGCCGCCGCCGGCAGGCAGACGGCGACAAGGATCAGCGCTCGTAACAGTTCAGGGCGTTGCGGCGTCGCGCTGCGCCAAAACCCAGCCTTCGCCATTACGCCGCCATGTTGCCCCGATCAGATCGGCCAGATGCGGAACGTCGCGATCGGCAGCGCCTGTAACGTGGATCATGCCGGTAAACGGCCGTTTCGACAAGTCACCGATGATGCGCAGATCGATGCCGAGCGCGCGGCGCAGGCTGGCGGCGACCTCGCCGACCGGGGTGCCGTCGAAGCTGAGATCGCCGGTGCGCCAGCCGCCGATCACCGCGGTCGGCAGGGTCGAGCGGACCAGCCGGTGGTCCGCGGCCATCGTCACCGCCTGCCCGGCCCCCAGCCGCAGCTGCGCCCCGTCCGGCTGGAAAAGCACCGATCCCTCGGCGACCGCGACCGCGATTCGCGCACCGCTGTGGACGACGTTGAAGGTCGTGCCGAGATCGCGCACCACTTGGTTGCCGGCGCGCAGTTCGAAGGGATGCGCGGCATCGTGGACGACGTGGAACAGCGCCTCGCCCGAATCGAGCGCGACCCGGCGCGGATCGTCGCCGCTGACGCGCAGCAGGCTGCCGCCGTTGAGCGCGACCTGCGTGCCGTCGGCGAGGCGGACGTCGCGGCGCTCGCCGTCGCGGGTGGCGTAGACGTGGTCGGCGGCGGCCGGCGCGAACACCGACGGCATCGTCAGCCCGAGCACGAGCGCCGCGGCGATCGCGCCGCCCCCGGCGAGCGGCCACCAGCGGCGGTGACGAGGCGCGTCGTCGTTCGCCGCGACCGGGAGCGGCGCCGGATCGGGAAAGCGGACCTCGGCGATCTGCCGGTCGAGCAGGGTGACCCGATCATAGGCCTCGGCATGCACGGGGACTTCGAGCCAGGCGACGAACGCCTCCCACTCCGTCGCCGCCATATCGGCTTGGCGCAGATGCCAGGCGATCGCCTGATCGATGATGTTCGGTGCGTCACGGCTCACAGGCGCTGCCCCCTTCCATCATCATGACGATGCGCGACCGGCATATCCGCAGCAATCGCGTTCGCCTGCGCATGAATAATCCGATAGGCGCGCTGCAACAGCTTTTCGACGCCGCTGACGCTGATCCCCAATTCCTCGGCGATCGCGCGCTGCGGCCGGTTTTCGATCCGATAGAGCCGCAATGCCGTCGCCATCCGCTCGGGCATCGCCGCGATCGCCGCCTCGATCGCGCGCAGCTGGTTGCGCATCACCAGCGTGCGTTCGGCATCGGGCAGATCGTCCGCAGCCGGCTGATCCTCCAGCCATGCCGCCTCGCGCGCGCCCCGCCGTGCCGCCGCGATCCGCCGGTCGGTGGCGAGGTTGCTGGCGACGCGGCACAGGAAGGCGACCGGCTGCGCGATCGGCTGATCGGCGAGCTGGTCGATCCGTAACCACATGTCTTGCAGCGCATCTTCCGCTTCGTCGCGGCTGCCGAGCCGCGCGGTCAGCAGCCGCGCCAGCATCGTCCGCTGTTCGAGGAAGATGGCGCGAAGTCCAGCCTCGCCCAATCTGCGTCCACGCTCCCGTCAGGCTGGAAACGCCAGCCCTTCCGCCGCCGCCATGTCCGCAATCGACCATCTCCGCAAGGCATCTGCTTCGCGCGGCCGTGCCGCCGCGATCGAATCGCCGTCGCGCTTGCCCGCGCCGGGATGGCACATCACCAGATGCATGCCCGCGGCCCGGCGCAGGAAGCGCGGGAAGAGCGTCTTGTAGTCGCTCGAAAAGTCATAATGGCCGGCGAAACTGTCGTTGCAGCGCAGCCGGTAGCGCGCCGCCGCCCGGCGCAGTCCGCGCGAATGATAGGCGCTGCCGATCGCCTTGCCGACGAAGGGGCGCGCCAGCATCGCGTCGACGCGATCGGTACAGTCGCGCAGCCAGGCATCGGGCGCGCGGCTCGCGGTTTCGAACAGGACGATGTCGCGGATGCCGGGCAGCGCATGGCTATGCTGGTGGCCGTCGACGAAGTCGGGGGCGCGGCCCATCGCCGCGGTGAAGGCGTCGAATTGCGCGGCGATCTCCGCGGCGATCTCGTCGAGCGGCAGGTTGCGCCGCGCCGCGCGGCGCGCGAGCGGATCGATCTCGGGCAGGCGACCGTCGGGGGCGAGCCGCGGCATATCGGTGAGCGGCCGCTCCTGCGTCAGCGTCAGGTGGAGGCCGATCGAAACGTGCGCGGGCAGGTCGCGAAGCAGCGCGGCATCCTCTGCCCAGCCGGGCATCAGCGTCATGCAGCTCGTCGCGTTGAGCTTGCCCAGGGCAGCGAGCTCGGCGATCGTCTCGCTGACGCCACGCGAATAGGCGAAATCGTCGGCGCAAAGAATCAGATTAGGCAAGGACCGTTCCCTCCAGATCCTGGAACGCACGCTCGCGCATCTGCACGCTGAGCAACTTGCGGCGCTGCAACCGGCGCGCCAGGAAGCGATAGAAGAACCAGCTGCCCGCGACCGGGGCGGCGGCCGAATAGACGAGCCGTTCCAGCAGCGTCCAGCGGATCGACTCCCGGTCGCGCTCGCGCGGCGAGGGCATGCACCACAGGTCGCGCGAATAGAGCATCCGCCCCTGCCGCATCGTCCGGTGGATCACCTCATGATCCTCGAGGATGAAGCCCCAGATCGCGGCGTCGAAGCCGCCCGCCGCACGCAGGGCGGCGACGTCGAAACACTGGCCCGCACCGCCGGCATGGCATTGGCGGGGCAGCAGCCGTGCCGCCGACAGGATGCGCCGCGCCTCGGCATCGCGCGCCGGCTGTTCCGCGCCCGGCGGGACGAAATAGGCGCCGGCGACGACGCAGCGGTCGCGCTGCAACAGCCGCTCGGCCTCGGCGAGATAATGCGGCGGATAGAGCGTATCGGCGTCGCAGGTCGCGACATAGCGCGTCCGTACCCAGCCGAGCCCGGTGCGCAGCGCGGTGACCTTGCCCGGCGTCGGTTCGGTGATGACCAGCGCGTCGAGCCCGTGCGCGCGCACCGCGGCGCGGGCGACATCGGCGCTGCCGTCGGTCGAGCCATTGTCGACGAGGATCATGATCACCGGCACGGTCTGCGCGGCGAGGCTGGCGATCGTCGCGGCGAGATAATCGCGCTCGTTGAAGAACGGGATCAGCACCGTCCACAGCGGCGTCGGCCGCCGATCGAGCCGCCGCGCGGCGATCGACGATCCCGCCGCGCTGCGTAGCATCGTATCATGGTCGTTGAGCAGAAACATGATGCCCCCGGCGGACGTGTCTGGCGGCATCGCGGACCGCGACGCATGCCGACGTGGTCCACCCCCCGCAGACCACGTCGGCGCCGCGCGTCGGTCGCTGCGATGCCCCGATGACAGACGACACCGATCCGCCCAAGCCACACCGGCCTATGCAAAAAAGTTCCGCATGACGCTGTGCCGGTCACGGATTATCAAGGACCGATGACCCATATGGCCCGTTTCCCGGCCGCAGCCGCGGTAGCCGGCCGATCGCCCGCGCTCCGGCGGCCCGCATTCGGGCTGTCGATGTTCGGGCAAGGCGCGGCGTTGCTGCTATGGGCGGTGATCCTGCGCTGCCGCGATTTTGGCAATCCGATCATCCATGTCGACGAGCAATATTATCTGCTGGTCGGCGACCGCCTGCTGCACGGTGCCCTGCCCTATGTCGATCTGTGGGATCGCAAGCCGCCCGGCCTGTTCCTGATCTTCGCGGCGATGCGGCTGCTGCCCGGCGACGGCATCCTCGCCTATCAGCTGGTCGCGACGCTGTTCGCGGCGGCGACCGGCTGGCTGGTGATGCGCGGCAGCCGGCGGCTCGGGGCGACGGCGACGGGCGGGTTCGTCGCGGGGCTCGCCTATGTGCTGTGGCTGTCGTTGCTCAGCGGGCGCGGCGGGCAGTCGCCGGTCTTCTACAATCTGTTCGTCGCCGGCGCGGCGGTGCTGACGTTGCGCCTGCCGCGGCTCGCCGCGGCGCAGGCGGTCGGCGCGATCGTCGCCAGCGGCTGCGTCGCCTGCCTGCTCGCCGGGCTGGCGATCCAGACCAAATATACGCCGGTCGTCGAAGGCGCCTTCTTCGGCCTCGCGCACCTCTGGTATCTTTATCGCGCGCGCGCCTCCGCGCCGGCAGTGATCGCGGCGGCGGCGGTCTGGGCGCTGCTCGGACTGCTGCCGACGCTGCTAATCGTCGGTTTCTACTGGATGCGCGGGCCGGCGGTGTTCGACGCCTTCTGGTTCGCCAATTTCGCCTCGGTCGCGCTGCGCAAGGGCTATCCCGCCGCCAAGATCGCCGCGCGGCTCGCCGGCACGACCGCGCAATTGCTGCCGCTGCTGATCGCCATCGCCGCGGTCTGGCGGATGCGGCCGCGATCCCCGGAGCGGTGGATCGCCTTCGGCTGGCTCGCCGCCGCGCTCGTCGCCTTTGCGATGATCGGCGCCTTCTTCGATCATTATGCGCTGCCGCTGCTCGTGCCGATGGCGATGCTCGCCGGCGTCGCGCTCGGCCGCTGGCGCGCCGCGCCCTGGCTGCTGCTCGGCTATGGGCTGGCGCTGTTCGTCGCGCGCGTCGCCCTGGTGCCGACCGAGGCGGACTCGGCGCGCACCGTCGCCCGGGTGATGGCGGCGAACGACCGCGGCGGCTGCCCCTATGTCTTCGCCGGCGACGCGATCCTCTACCATCTGGCCAAGGCCTGCATCCCGACCGCCTACGCCTTCCCCTCGACGCTCGCCTATGAGGCGGAACAGGGCGCAACCGGGATCGACGAGGCGCACGAGGTTGCACGCATCCTGTCGCGGCGGCCACCGGTGATCGTGACGATGGACGTGCCGATGGCGCCGTGGAACCGCGCCAGCGAGCGGATCATGGCCCGCACTCTTGCCGCCCGCTATCGCCTGGTGTCGCGCGTCCCGCGCGAGGGGGCGCATCTGCTCGTCTATCTGCGCGACGATCTGCCGCTGCGCCGGTAACCGCCCCTTGGCGGCGGCGGGGCGACCGGGCTAGAGCGGCGGCATGACGCCGCTGACGCTGTACAACAGCCTGACCCGCACCACCGAGCTGTTCGAGCCCGCCGACCCCGCCGATGTCCGCATCTATTCGTGCGGGCCGACGGTCTATCATTATGCGCATATCGGCAATCTGCGCGCCTATCTGTTCACCGACACGCTCGGCCGGGTGCTGACCTGGAAAGGCTATGGCCTCACCCATGTCATCAACATCACCGACGTCGGCCATCTGACCAGCGACGCCGATGCCGGTGACGACAAGATGGAGGCGGCGGCGCGCGCCAGCGGGCAGGACATCTGGGCGATCGCGGCGCATTATACCGCGGCGTTCAAGGCGAACCTCAAGGACCTCAACGTCCGCGACCCGGCCCGCTTCCCGCTCGCCACCGATCACGTCGGGCCGATGATCGCCTTCGGCGAGGCGATCGCCGAGCGGCATTGCTACCAGCTCGCCGACGGCCTCTATTTCGACACCAGCACCGTGCCGGATTACGGCCGGCTCGCCGGCCTCCGCGACGAGGGCCCGGTCGAGGGGCGGATCGAGACGGTCGCGGGCAAGCGCCACCCGGCCGACTTCGCGATCTGGCGGACCAGCGCGCCGGGCGAGAACCGCCAGATGGAGTGGGACAGCCCGTGGGGCCGCGGCGCGCCGGGCTGGCACCTCGAATGTTCGGTGATGAGCCGCCAGTATCTGGGCGCGCATTTCGACATCCACACCGGCGGCATCGATCATCGCGAGATCCATCATCCCAATGAGATCGCGCAGAACCAGGCCTTTTCCGGCACCGCCGACACCGGCGCGACCGTGTGGATGCACAACAATTTCCTCGTCAACCGCACCGGCAAGGTCTCCAAATCGGCGGGCGACGCGCTGATCCTGCCGGCACTGGTCGAGCGCGGCTTCCATCCGCTCGCCTATCGGCTGATGTGCCTGCAGGCGCATTATCGCAGCGAACTCGAATTCTCCTGGGAGAATCTCGCCGCCGCGCAGACCCGGCTCAAACGCTACGTCCAGACCGTGGCGGCGCTGCGCGCCCGCGGCGAGGCGAAGGGCGCCGCCGCCGCGACGCCCTATCGCGAACGGCTCGATGCGGCGCTGTCCGACGATCTCAACACGCCGCGCGCGCTGCCGGTGCTCGACGAACTGCTCGCCGACAAACGGATCAGCCCGGCAGACCGGCTGGCGGCGCTCGCCGATTTCGACGCGGTATTCGGCCTCGGGCTGACGACGCTGGCACGCGAGGATCTGCGCGTCCGGCCGGCGAGCGCCGGGATCGACGCCGCCGGGGTCGCCGCGCGGCTCGCCGAACGACGCGAGGCGCGGGCGGCCAAGGACTTCCCGCGCTCGGACGCGATCCGCGACGAACTCGCCGCATTGGGGGTGGAGGTGATGGACGGCGATCCGCTCGGCTGGGACTGGGCGATCGCGATCCCGCCCGCCGCCTAGCCGAGCGGCTGGTCGGCGGTGGCGATGATCGGCGGCACATAGGGGCGCGGCGCATCGGCGGGGATGCGCGCGATCTCCGCCTCGATCGCCTTGGCCCGGGCTGCCGAGGACGGATGCGTGCGGCTGCGGAACAGGCCGCCGTCGACGTCGCCGCCATGGTCGCGCCAGAAGCGCACCGCGCTCTGCGGATCATAGCCGGCGTTGCGCAGCAGATACATGCCGAGCAGATCGGCCTGATCCTCGGTCAGCCGGAACAGCCGGCCGTTGCGCCCGACCTCGGCGAGCAGCCCGCGCTTCACCCCCGCGGCATCGAGCCGCCGCGCATGGTGGAGGATGTTGTGCGCCAGCTCGTGCGCGACCACCACCGCCACCTCGTCGTCGCTATAGCGTTCGAAGAAGCGCACCGCGATCTGCACGATCCGCCCGTCCGCCGAGGCCTCCATGCCCGGCCCGAGCAGCACCTCGAACGCGCTGCGACAGCCCGGCGAAGCGGCGATGGTGACGCTGCGCGCCTGCCCGCCGCGGACCAGCGCGACGCGCAGCGGCCGGTCGGCGGGCAGTGAAGCGATCGTCGCGAGCGCGGCGTCGCGGGTGGCGCTCGACGTCGTCTTGCCGGCGACGGCGGCGAGCGGCTTGCCGTCGATGGCGGTGATCGAATCGCCCGGCTGGACCGCCGCCGACGCCGCGGGCGCGCCCGGCACCACCGCCTCGACCGCGACCGGCGCCTCGAACCCGAAGCTGACCCGCGCCGCGTCGCGCAAGGGCGCGTCATACTGGTCGATCGCATGGATCGCCCAGCCCGGCGTCGGTGCCAGCTCGCGGCACAGCGCGGCATTGGCGGTGGTCAGCCGATAGGCGATCCCCGCCATCCGCCCGTCGACCGCGCGGATCGCCGCAAAGGTCGCCGCAGCATCCTGCGCCATGGCCGCCGAAGGCAGCGACAATCCGAGCGCGACGCAGAACAGAGCCTTGATCATCCGCCGCTTCTAGGCGAGCGGCGGCGCCAGCGGAACCGCCGATCCGGTCATTTGACCGCGTTGGCGTCGATGGTCACCCGATTGCCGGTGGAGACCGCGACGCGCTTGCCGCTGCCGACGAGGCTCCAGAGCTGTTTCGGCGACGGCATATGATCGAAGGTCGGAAAGGCGCTCGTCGTCCCGTCGACATCGGTGAGCGAGACCGCATAGCTGCCGCTCTTCTCGATCTGCCCCATGATCGACGGGAAGACGGAGACGGTGCGGCCCGCGTCGTACAGCGCCATGACATAGCTCCGCTCGTCCGTCCGGTAGACGCCATATTCGACGCGCGGCTCGCCGTCGCGGCACCAGACGGGGCGCGGGCCGGCGGGCTCGGACTTGGCCGCGGAGGCAGCGATGCTTCCGCTCAGCATCGACAATATATCGAGCGTCGTGATCGGTTGCGCCTTGGCGAAGTGCAAGGCGGTGGTGCAGGCGACGATCGGCACCGCCGCCGGGGCCGGCATTCCCTCCGGCTTCGGCCAGCGTATCCCGCCGATGACGGCCTGGAGCCGCGCGTCGAGCTGCGTCGCGGTCAGCGTCGGTGCGGTCATCCGGATGACAACGATCCAGTCACCGACCGGGATCGCCGCCAGCGCGGTACTGCGGATTGCGCCGCCCGCGATACCGTAGACCTGCCGCAGCGCGGACGGCGTCGACGCGCCCGGCGCAGCGAAGGCGACCGGATCGGCGCTGGCCGGGGCGGCGTTGCGGAACAGATCGCGCTGCTCGAGCGTGGTGCGCGACCGGTCGAACCAGAGGGCGACATCGTCGGCCGCGGGATGGAAGAGATAGATCGTCGCGCTGACGCTGCCGTCGGCCGCCTGATATTGTGCCATCACGTCATGCTCGGACGCCGTCGCATCGGTCAGCGCGGTACGGCGCATCCCGTCGATCTGTGCGGTCAGCACCAATCCGGTCTGCGCATGCTGCCACCCCTTGTCCGCCGGCACCGGCAGATCGCGCGCCGCCAGCGGGCTGGCGACGGCGAGAGCAAGCCCCATGATCAACCACCGCATGCCCCGTCCCCCTGTCTTTACCTTCATCCTAGAGGATTGCAGCGATGACCGGCAATGCGGGGTTGCCCGCAAAGACGTCGCGGTGACTGCCCCAAGCGTTCCTTCGTTGCGTCAAAGCCGTTTTGGGCGCATGTCGCGAGGCGTTTAGACCCGAAGGACACACCGATCATGGCCGCGAACTGGGCCCCCGACAGCTGGACCAAGGCCGATGCCCGCCAGCTTCCCGACTATCCCGACGCCGCCGCGCTCACCCAGGCGACCGACACGCTCGCCACCTTCCCGCCGCTGGTCTTCGCCGGCGAGGCGCGCAATCTGACCGCCGAACTGGCCGAGGTCGCCGCCGGCAAGGCGTTCCTGTTGCAGGGCGGCGATTGCGCCGAATCCTTCGCCGAGCACAGCGCGAACAACATCCGCGACACCTTCCGCGTCATCCTGCAGATGGCGGTGGTGCTGACCTATGCGTCGAAGCTGCCGGTGGTGAAGCTCGGCCGCATGGCGGGCCAGTTCGCCAAGCCGCGTTCCGCGCCGACCGAGGTGATCGATGGCGTCGAGCTGCCGAGCTATCGCGGCGACAACGTCAACGACATCGCCTTCACGCCCGAAAGCCGCATCCCCGATCCGCAGCGGATGATCCGCGCCTATTCGCAGTCGGCGGCGACGCTCAACCTGCTGCGCGCCTTCGCACAGGGCGGCTATGCCAATCTGCACCAGGTGCATCGCTGGACGCACGATTTCATGGGCCGCAGCCCGTGGTCGCGCAAATATGCCGAGACCGCCGACCGGATCGGCGAGGCGCTCGAATTCATGGCGGCGTGCGGCATCGATCCCGAGACCGTGCCGCAACTGGCGCAGACCGCTTTCTATACCAGCCATGAAGCCCTGCTGCTGCCGTTCGAACAGGCGCTGACCCGGCAGGATTCGCTGACCGGCGACTGGTACGACACCTCGGCGCATTTCCTGTGGATCGGCGACCGCACCCGCTTCGAAGGCTCGGCGCATGTCGAGTTCCTGCGCGGCATCGGCAATCCGATCGGCGTCAAATGCGGGCCGAGCCTCGAACCCGACGCGCTGCTGCGCATGCTCGACACGCTCAACCCCGGCCGCGTGCCGGGGCGGATGACGCTGATCACCCGCTATGGCTTCGACAAGATCGAGGCGGCGTTGCCCAAGCTCGTCCGCGCGGTGACGCGCGAGGGGCATCCGGTGGTGTGGAGCTGCGACCCGATGCACGGCAATACCGTCAAGGCGGTGACCGGCTACAAGACGCGCCCGTTCGACCGCATCCTCGCCGAGGTGCGCGGCTTCTTCGCCGTCCACCGCGCCGAGGGCACGCACGCCGGCGGCATCCATGCCGAAATGACCGGCCAGAACGTCACCGAATGCACCGGCGGCGCGATCGACGTGACCGAACAGAGCCTCGCCGATCGCTATCACACGCATTGCGACCCGCGTCTCAACGCCGGGCAGAGCCTCGAACTCGCCTTCCTGCTCGCCGAGATGCTCAACGCGGAAATGGCCGAGCGGCGCAAGGTCGCCGCCTGATAAACGGGGGCGTCGGCGAAACCCGCTTGACGCCCCCTGCCCCAGCGCCTAGAGGCGCTGGCTCACCGCACGGCCCCTTCGTCTAGCGGTCAGGACGTCGCCCTCTCACGGCGAAAGCACGAGTTCGATTCTCGTAGGGGTCACCAGCGGTCTTCCCGCTCTATTGGTTCCAATGTCACGACAGCGGTGGCTGGCCGTTCGACGCGGTCAGGCCGCCGTCGACCGGCAGGTTGACCCCGGTGACATAATGCGCGTCCTCGCTGGCGAGGAAGGCGATCGCGCCGGCGATGTCGGCCGGCTCGGCGCCGCGACCGAGCGGGATCCGCTCCTCGAACTTGGCGATCAGCTCGGGCTGCTCCTTCATCCCCGCGGTCAGCGCGGTATAGGTGAGCGACGGATTGACCGCATTGACGCGGACGCCATGCTGCGCCTCGTCCATCGCCAGCGCCCGCGTGAAATTGCTCACCGCGCCCTTTGCCGCACAATAGAAACTGTGGTTCCAGTCGCCACCCAGACCCGATACCGACGAGATGTTGACGATGCAGCCCTTCGACGTGCGCAGATGTCGGATCGCCGCGCGGCTCATCTGGACGACGCCGTAGAGATCGGTCTCGATCACCTTGGTGAAGGCGCTGAACTCGCCCTCGTCGAGCTTGCCGAGATGATCGACGCCGGCGTCGTTGACGAGCACGTCGATCCGCCCGAAGCGATCGATCGTCGCCTGGACGAGCGCTTCGCAGGCGGCACGGTCGGAGACGTCGGTGGTCTGCACCGCCACCGTGCCGGGCAGCTCGTCGGCGAGGCGACCGAGCGCCGCCGCATCGATGTCGCCGAGCATCAGCGTCGCCCCTTCCTCGGCGAAGCGGCGCGCCGCCCCCTCACCGATGCCGGACGCGGCACCGGTGATCAGCACGACCGTATCGGCGAAGCGCGCCATCACGCATTCTCCGCCTGCGCCGGATGGCGACCCTCGGCGAATTCCTCGACGAGCTTGGCGCAGAAAGCGGGCAGATCGTCGGGATTGCGGCTGGTGACGAGGCCTTTATCGACCACCACCTCCTGATCGACCCAGTTTCCGCCGGCGTTGCGGATGTCGGTCGCCAGCGTCGGATAGGAGGTGAGCGTGCGGCCCTGAAGCTGGTCGGCCTCGATCAGCGTCCACGGCGCGTGGCAGATCGCCGCGACCGGCTTACCCGCCGCGAAGAAGTCACGGACGAAGGCGACCACCGCGTCCGAACCGCGCAGCTTGTCGGCGCCGACCGTACCGCCGGGGATGACCAGCCCGTCGAAATCGGCGGCGGCGACGTCGCCGATCGCCTTGTCGACGGTATAGCTGCTGCCCGGATCGAGATCGTTATTGACGGTCTGCGCCTCGCCCGTCTCCAGGCTGATCACGGTGACGGTACCGCCGGCCGCCTCGACCGCCGCCTTGGGCTTGGCGAATTCGGGATCCTCGGTGCCACGCGGCGCTATCAGGATGGCGATGGTCTTGCCCGACAGGGTCATGATGATTCTCCTAAGATGGTTGGTTGTGAGTCCCGGGTGATCCGGTTCCTGAAGAACCGCACACCACCGGGCGATAGGCATTGGGTTCGTGCAGTCGGCGCCGCTCACTCGGCGGCGCGCATCGCCTCGTGATAGGGGCAGCCGTTGACGCGGGCGCGGAAATCGGCCGAATGGCGATAGGTCGCGTTGCGCGCGCGGTTGACGTTGCCGAGTGGCTGGTGCGCGGCAAGTCCGGTCCAGATGCTGAAGCGGCTCTGCTCGTTGATCTGCTGGACGTGGGCGTCGCTGTAGCTGTCCTGCGCCGCGGCGCGGATCGTCGCGACGCGCTGGAACGGCGCTTCCTCTTCCTGCCATTCGACCGTCGGGTCCTCAACCGGCTGGCGATCGAGATCGCGGCAGAGCTGGACCTGGAATTCCCATTCGGCGTCGATCCGCGCCATTTCCTCGCGCACCTCGCTGCGGATCGCATCCTCGCGGCCGTTCGCGTCGATGATGCGGCCGGTGAGCGCGGTCAGGGCCGGCGCGACCGGGACGATGCGGAACTTGGCGATGTAATCACCCCAGCGATACGGCGTCACCGAATAATAGGTCTCTCCCAGCGGATCGACATTGGGCGCGCCGCCGAGCGTATCGACTGCGGGGATCTGCGCACCGACTGCGTCCAGCGCGTTATGCACGCCGCGCAGCACCGTCGACAGCACGGTCTTCGTGCCTTCCAGCCGGTCGGTGGTCTTGGCGAGCAGCTTGAGGTTGGACAGGAATGCGGCGGCGTCCTTCGCCTGGAACACCTTGCCGTTGTTGAGCACGAAATCCTGCGTCTCGCCCTCGGCGCCGGGCAGGCGCTCGCCCGCGACGTCGAACACCTTGATCGCGAGGCCGCGCGGCAGGCTGATCGCGTCGGGCAGGATGTCGCCGGCGTTGGTCGAGATGCGCATCAGCAGCTTGTGCCGGCCGGGCGTCGCGAACAGACCCTGCGCCACCTCGGGCGGCAGGTCGGCGTCGATGGTCATCTCACCTTCGAGCAGCGCATGCGCCTTGGCGTGGACCGAGCGGACGGCGTGGCCGTAATCTTCCGCGGTCCGTTCGAGGATGACGTCGAACGTCTGGTTGAGGCCGGCGATCGTCTCGGCCTCGTCAGGCTTCACCTCTTCGACGTCGGGACGGTAACGGATCGGGGCGTCGGTCATCGGGCATCTCGCTGCGGGCGTTGAGGGACAAGGTCCTTTCGTCAAACCCCCGGGACGCCGCGATTGTTGCGGTACGGTTCCGGACCGATGCGCGTGGCAGCGGCGGCGGCCCGCCCCGCCCCCTGCCCGCGATCAGGCCGGCAGGGGGCGGGCGCCGCTTATCGATCGCACCGGATCGGGGCCCGGCGACGGCCCGCCCTACAGATCCACCGCGTAGAGCGCATGGTGGGTAAGGATGAACAGCGTCTTCTGCCCCGCCCCGCCGATCACCAGTTGCAGCGGCCGTTCGGGCACGTCGATCCGACGCGTCTGCGTGCCGTCGGGCGCGTAGACGAACACCTGCCCGTTGGCGACGTAGAGGTTGCCCGCCGCATCGCGTGCGACGCTCTCGCCGCCGCGATCGGCGACCACCTTGAGGTCGGTGACCTGGCCGCCCTCGCCGACGAAACCGCTGTAGGTGCGGTTCTCCGATCCGTTGGTCAGCGTCACCCGGCCGCCCTGCGGCGCCGCGACGAAGCCGTAGGAATCGAGCGTGTCGGACCAGCGCCAGCCCTGATGATCGTCCGGCCCCTGGTTCCGGACGCGGAACGCCGGCAGCACCAGCGATCCGTCGGGCGAGACATATTCCTGCGCCTTCGCCTCGCCCATCTTGCCGGTGAAGAAGGCGCTGAGCGGCGGGTAGCTATAGGTCTTGGGGTCGATCCGATCGGCGAATTCACCGTTCGCCCAGACGTTGACCGGCAGCAGCGTCGCCGCCTTGCGCCCGGCGCGCACCGGCGTCGGCGGGATGACGCGGACCGCGGCCGGATCGCGCGGATCGATGCTGTAGACGCTGCCGTCGCGCCCCGCCGACGACAGGACGAGCAACGATCCCGACCGGTCGACCGCGAGATTGACCGGATCGAGCGGCGCGTCGGACACCGTCGTCAGCCCCTCGCCCGCCGACCAGCCATGGATGCGCTGGAAGAAGCGATCGATGAAATAGAGCTTGCCGTTGGCATCGGTCGCCGCGCCGGCAATCGAATAGAAGCCGTCCGCGAGCTTGCGCACCCCCGCCGAGACGGGGATGGCCGGTGCGGTCGCGGCGCTGGCCGGCGCGGCCGGCACGTCGAGCCGGGCGAATTCGCGCTCGCGCACCTCCTGCTGGCGCGTCATGTCCTTGATCGCATTCTCGAAGGGGAATTTGCTCGCACGCGTATAGGTGCCGCAGCCCTTGGCGTCGCAGCTCGCAAAGCCGCTCTCCGCATTCACATGGACGTTACGGAAGCGGATCTCGCCCGAATTGTACAGCCGCACCGCGGTGTCCATCGGCTTGATCGTGCGGGTGACGCGATAGCCGTGGTAATTGGCGAACAGGATGTTGCGCGAGTTGCGGAACTCGGTCGACACCGCATTGACGCCGTCGCGGACCTCCTGCTCGGTCTGCGGCGCGAGGAATTCCCAATTCTCGACATGGTCGAGGACGATCTCGTGGCGATAGTGATGCTCGGCCGACAGTTCGTAGACATGGCCCGGCGTCTTGGTGTTAGAGACGTAGAATCCCGCGGAGGCCAGCGTGTTGGGCGACCAGAGCGCGGCGAAGGTGCCGCCGCCGCCGTCGGTCACCCAGATGCTGGGATATTGGCCGTCGAAGCGCGCGCGCGGATCGCCGAAGCCGATCGGGCTGCCCTTGGTCAGCACGGTGCCGCCGCCGCCCTGGATCTTGACGTCGTTGACCATCGACCGCTCGCCCGCCTTCCACAGCAAGGCGGTGGCGCGCGGATTGACGCCGCCGGTCCACAGGCCGAGGCCGTGGACGATCGCATTGCCGCCCTTGGCGCTTTCAATCAGCGCCTTGGCGCTGCCGACGCCCATGAAGGCGGGCGTCTCGTCGGGCAGATAGACGTGGGTGAGGCTCGGGTGGAGCGCGATCAGCACGCTGTCGGGGCGCAGCCTGATCGTATCGGTGACGCGATAGCGGCCCATCGGCAGGTAGACGACGCGATGCGTGTCGATCGCGCGTTGCAGCGCGGCGGTGTCGTCGGTGGTGTCGTCGCCCCTGACGCCGAGGTCGTGCGCATTCGCCCAGGCCTTGACCGGCGGCAGCGCCGCGATCGCCGGCCTGGGCCGGGCCGGCACCCGCGCCAGCGGCGCCATCGTCACGTCGGTCGCATAATCGCCGATCGTGCCGAGCCCGGCGAGCTTCAGCCCATAGGAAAAGTCGCTGACCCGATAGCGGGCACCCTTGCCCGCCACCGTCGCGCCGCTGTCGCGGAAGCGGGCGAAGGTCGGCGTGTTGATGCCGATCGCATTGTCGAAGCCGATCTGGGTGAACACGCTCTTCTCTTCCGAGATCAGCACCGCGGTCTGCGAGACGTTCTCGAAGCGGACGTCCTTGCCCCACAGCGAATCCGAATAGCCGCGGTCGATCTCGATACCGACCGGCGTATCGCGGATCGCGACGTTGACCAAAGTCAGATCGACCTCATGCTCGCGGATCGCCGCATCGCGCTGGCCGCTGAAATCGCTGTCGATCAGCGTGAACTGCCAGGCGGGCGAGGTCTTTTCCGACATGATGCCGTAGCGGCCGCCAAAGAAGCGCAGGTCCTCGAACTCGTTGCCAGCCTGATAGACACCGGCAAGCCCCGATCCGATATGGAAGTCGGCATGGCGGATATAGCCGTGCTGCGCGACGCGGAAGCGGACCGCGACCGCGCCGGCATTGCCGGCCCCGATGCGGAAATCGACGTTGCTGATCGCCGAATAGAAGGTGCTGGAGGTCGCGTCGAAGATCGCGGGATCGAACGGCACGCTGGTCCGCGGCGGCACCGGCGCCTTGCCGACGCGATACTGATCCTCGCCGGTGAAGGCGAGCACCGCCGCGACGCCCTCGCCGAAGCCGGCGCTATTGTCGCCGAGCACGATCGCCGGCCGGGTCGCGCCGACGCCGAAGATACGCACCGCCGAGCGGACGAAGATCGTCCGGCTGACCCGGTAGCGGCCCGAGGGCAGGAAGACGACGCCGCCCTTGCCGCCTTCCGCAGCCGCGTCGATCGCCTGCTGGATCGCGGCGCTGTCGTCGGCGCGGCCGTCGCCGACGCCACGCACGGTGATCGCCCGCTCGTCCTTGGGCGCGGTGAGATAGACGGAGGTCGTTGCCGCCACCGCAGGCGCGGGCGCGATCAGCGCCGCCGCGCCAAGCAGCCAGATATGCTTCAAGGCCAGTCTCCCCGGGGGTTCGATCGTGCGGCGCGACCCGGCGGGCCGCGTGAAAGGGTCAGGAGGCGCGGCGCGCCAGCGTCTGCGCGGCGAGCGCGACCTGCGTGCGGTTGCGCACGTTGAGCTTGCGCATCAGCGCGGTCATATGCGCCTTCACCGTCGCTTCGGCGATGCCGAGATCATAAGCGATCTGCTTGTTGAGCAGCCCGGAATGGACGCCGTGCAGCACCTTCATCTGCGTCGGCGTCAGCGACTCGAGCGTCGGCGTCACCCCCGGCGCAGCGGCGGTGCGCGGCGCGGTCTGGCGAGCGAGTGTGGAAGTCCCTTCCATCGTCATCCTCCCTAAACGGCCAACGGCCGGCGGACGTCCATGGCGGACGCTCCATCTTGGTCTTGCGAACCATTTGCATGGATTCGGTTAGACAGGTTTCTTGTATGATCCAGCTAATACGATGGGATCAAGCCTTTTTTCTTGCCGATCCGTAAAAACCTGTCCTACAGATAGGCTCAGAAACGGCAGGCGAAGGCGTCGCCGCACAGGAGGGAGGGTGTCGATGCGGCACAGGCAGGGCAGCGCGGCAAGCGGCGCAGCACCACGACCGGCAGGGCGCGGTTCCGATCGAATCGGCGCATGCGACCGTCACCGCGCGGGGGGCACGCCGGCATGAGCGCCGCCGACATCCGCCTGATCGCCGCGGCGCTCGCCGGGATCCTGCTGGCGGTGGCGATGATCGTGCGCGGGCGGCTCCATCCCTTCATCGGCCTGTTGTGCGGCGCGTTTGCGGTCGGGCTGTTCGCCGGCCTGCCGCTGCCCGAGATCGCCAAGGCGGTGCAGAAGGGTGTCGGCGACATCATCGGCGGCACCGGCCTCGTCGTCGCCCTCGGCCTGTCGCTCGGCGCGATGCTGCATTTGTCGGGCGCCGCGGCGGCACTGGCGCAGGGCGCGTTGCGGTTGACCGGCGCGCGGGCAGCGCCGTGGGCGACGCTCGGCATCGCCATCGTCATCGGCCTGCCGCTGTTCTTCGAAACCGGTCTCGTGCTGCTGCTGCCGATCGTCGTCGCCGCGGCGGAGGCGATGGCGGGGGACGATCAGGCGGCGCGCGACGGCGCCAAGCTGCGGCTGATCATGCCGGCACTCGCCGGGCTCGGCGTCGTCCATGCGCTGGTGCCACCGCATCCCGGGCCGTTGCTCGCGGTTGAGGCGCTCGGCGCGAACCTCGGCAAGACGATGCTCTACGGCATCCTCGTCGCCATTCCGACCGCGATCCTCGCCGGGCCGGTGCTGGCGCGCTTCGTCACGCCCGGCGTCCGGCTCGCGCCGCCGCTGCTCCACGATCACCGTCTCGATCTCGCCACACCGAACCGGTTCGCCTCGCTCGTCATCGTGCTGCTGCCGGTGCTGCTGATCGCGACCGGCGAACTCGGCCAGATGGCGCCGGGGCTGAAGGGCGCGGGCTGGCTGGTCGCGGCGAGCAATCCGGTGATCGCGCTGCTCGTCACCAATCTGCTCGCCCTCCCCCTGCTGTTCGGCGCGCGGCTGCGCGAGGCGAAGATCCAGGACGCGGTGTGGCATGAGACGATGGCCGCGGCCGGCGCGATCCTGCTCGCGATCGGCGCGGGCGGCGCGCTCAAGCAGGTGCTGGTCAGCGCCGGCCTGTCCGACCTGCTCGCCCGGCTGGTGCTGATGTATGCGGTGTCGCCGCTGCTGCTCGGCTGGCTGGTCGCGGTCGGCATCCGTCTCGCCGCGGGATCGGCGACGGTGGCGACGATCACCGCGGTCGGCATCATGCCCGGCGTCGTCGCCGGGTCGGGCGTGTCGCCCGAACTGGTGGTGCTGGCGATCGGCGCCGGGTCGGTATTCTTCAGCCACGTCAACGATCCCGGCTTCTGGCTGGTCAAGAGCTATGTCGGCACCAGCACCGCGGACACGTTCAAGACCTGGTCCCTGCTCGAGACGGTGATCTCGGTGGTCGGCCTCGCGCTGGTCGTCGCGCTCAGTTATGTCGTCTGACCGGCGGGAAAAGGAGCCAGAATGAGCGAAGTACGCCTGGTCGACCGCGCCTATACGGCGATCGTCGCGATCATCAACGACGATGGCCTGGCGATCGGCGATCGGCTGCCCTCCGAAGCGCGGCTCGCCGAATCGTTCGGCGTGTCGCGGACGATCGTGCGCGAGGCGCTCGCCCGCCTCGCCTCGGACGGGATCACCGCGGCGCGGCGCGGCGCCGGCTCCTATGTGCAGCGCCGCCCGTCCGAGCGGCTGAGCACGCATATGCCGATGGACGCGCTCGCCAAGACGCTCGGCACCTATGAGGTCCGCTTCGTGTTGGAATCGGAGGCGGCACGGCTCGCGGCGCAGCGGCGCTCGCCCGACCAGCTCGACGTGATCGAACAGGCGCTGGCGGCGCTGCGCAGCGCGCTGCTGTCGAACGCGCCGGCGCATGACGAGGACTGGCTGCTCCACCGCGCGATCGTCGAGGCGACGGGCAATTCCGCCTTCGTGCCGGTGTTCGACCATCTGCAGGACGAGGTGATGCGCATCCTGCGCGCCGGCGTCGACATCTCGCGCTCGCGCCCGCCCGAGGTGATCGGCGCGATGATGGACGAACATGACGCGATCGTCGATGCGATCCGCGCGCGCGATGCCGACGGCGCGGCGCTGGCGATGCGCTGGCACCTGTCGCAGGGGCGCAAGCGGCTGATGCCGTGAGCCGGGCCGGACCGACCGAAATCGGCGCAGACTCCCCTGTTTCAGCCGCTTGGTCTGACCCTGTCGAGGGGCCCGAGACTCACCGCCCTTTGACAGTCCTAGTGCGACCGGCGGGATATCGGATCGGCTCCGAGGATCGCACCGTGCTGCGCATCGATCCACGTCAGCGCCTCGGCGACCAAGGTCTCGACCGGCCGCGCCGCATCGAGCGTCACCGCCGCCTCGTCGCTGGTCGGCTTTTCGAGCGTGGCGAGCTGGCTGCCGAGCAGGCTGGGCGGCATGTAATGGCCCGAGCGCGTCTCCATCCGCCGCGCGATCTCCGCGGCGCCGGTGTCGAGCAGCACGAACAGCAACGGCACCGCCGAGGCGGCGGACAGGCGTTCGCGATAGCTGCGCTTGAGCGCCGAACAGGCCGCGACCGCGACGCCGCCCGCGCTTGCCAGCGCCGCCTCGCCGAGCGCCGCGCCGAGCCGGTCGAGCCACGGCCAGCGATCGTCGTCGGTGAGCGGATGGCCCGCCTGCATCTTGGCGACGCTGGCGGCGGAGTGGAAGGCATCGCCTTCGAGCACCGGGCAGGCGAGCGCGCAGCCGAGCCGCGTCGACAGGGTCGACTTGCCGCTGCCGCTCACGCCCATGACGACGACGGCATATGTCCGCCCTGCTTGCCCCTGCACCGGCTACCTTTGCGTTCGACGCCGGCTGAGCGCCGGCGTGCGGATAACGCTGCTATCCCGCGTCCGTGCCCGGCTGACCATACGACCTTTGTCGCAATCGTCGCCTGCCGCAGCCGCTCCTACTTCGGGCGCACCGGCGCTCCGGCCCCGTTTTTTACAAGGAATTCGCCGTGATGACGATCAGGCCCCGCGCGGCGCGCCGCCTTCCCCCCGTCGCCATGCTGCTGCTCGCCGGCACCGCCGCGCCGCTGTTCGCCGCCGCGCCGACGCCGTCGGTGTCGAGCCTGACCGCCGCGCCGGCCGATCCGCGCGCCGTCACCGTCGCCGCGACGGGCGACGGCATCGCCGACGACGGCGCGACGATCCAGCGCGCGATCGACTCGGTCGCCGCGCAGGGCGGCGGCGGCATCGTCTTCCTGCCGGAAGGGCGCTACCGGATCACCCGCACGCTGTTCATGCGACCGGGCGTGCGGCTGTTCGGCGTCGGCAAGCGGCGGCCGGTGATCCTGCTTGCGGCGAACACGCCCGGCTTCCAGACCGGGGTCGGCAGCATGGTGTTCTTCACCGGCACGCTGCCGACCAAGCCGGGTGAGACGCCGCGCGTGGTGCCGGTGCCGCCGCCGACCAGCGTGCCGTTCGATCCCGCCATCGCCGACGCCAATTCCGGCACCTTCTATTCGTCGATGGCCAACGTCGACTTCGTCATCGGCGAGGGCAATCCGGCGGCGACCGCGGTCCGCTTCCACGCCGCGCAGCATGCCTATCTGTCGCATATCGACTTCCACCTCGGCTCCGCGCTCGCCGGCATCTATCAGGTCGGCAACGTCGGGCAGGACCTGCGCTTCTTCGGCGGCCGCTATGGCATCCTCACCGAAAAGCCCTCCCCCGCCTGGCCCTACACCCTGCTCGACGCGACCTTCGAGGGCCAAAGCGACGCGGCGATCCGCGGGCATGAGGCGGGGCTGACATTGGTCAACACCGTCTTCCGCAACGTGCCCGTCGGGATCGAGATCGACCGCGGCTATGGCGACTGGCTGTGGGGCAAGCAGGTCCGGTTCGAGAATGTCGCCAAGGCCGGCGTCATCATCAGCAACGAAGGCAATGCCTATACGCAGATCGGCTTCGAGGATGCGACCGCCACCGGAACGCCGGTGTTCGCGCGCTTCCGCGACAGCGGCCGGACGGTGGCAGGCCCGGCGGCGCGCTATCGGGTGCGCGCCTTCACCTACGGCCTGACGCTGCCGGCGCTCGGCGCGATGGGGACGTTCGCGACGCGGATGGATGCGGTGCCGCTGACCGGTGGCGCCAAACGGCCGGCGCCGGCGATCCGCGCGCTGCCGCCGGTCGCGAGCTGGACCAACGTCCGCGATCTCGGCGTCACCGGCGACGGCAGCACCGACGATACCGAGGCACTGCGCAAGGCCATAGCGAGCCGCAAGGTGCTTTATTTCCCCGCCGGCTTCTACCGGGTCAGCGACACGCTGACGCTGCGTCCCGACAGCGTGCTGATCGGCCTCCACCCCAGCCTCACCCAGATCGTGCTCGCCGACGACAGCCCCGCCTATCGCGGCATCGGCGCGCCGCATGCCCTGATCGCAAGCGCGCGCGGTGGCGACGCGATCGTCTCCGGCCTCGGCCTCGCCACCGGCGGACGCAATCCGCGCGCCACCGCCCTGTTGTGGCGGGCGGGCGAACGCTCGCTGGTCGACGACGTCAAGTTCCAGGGCGGGCACGGCACCTTCCGCGCCGACGGCAGCCGCTTCGATCCCTATAACGCCGATCACAGCGGCGACCCCGATCCGCTCCAGCGCTGGGACGGGCAGAACGCCAGCCTGTGGGTGACCGACGGCGGCGGCGGCACGTTCAACGGGCTGTGGACGCCGAGCACCTATGCCTCGGCGGGGCTGCTCGTCACCGACACCGCCACGCCGGGTCACGTCTACCAGATGTCGGCGGAGCATCATCGCCGCGCCGAGATCGTCCTCGACCATGTGCGCAACTGGGAGTTCCTCGCGCCGCAGACCGAGGAGGAAGCGGGCGAGAGCCGCGATACGGTGGCGTTCGAGATCCGCAACTCGCGCGACATCCTGTTCGCCAATCTCCACGCCTATCGCGTCACCCGCTCGCTGCAAGCCGCGCCGGATGCGATCACGCTGACCGGATCGAGCAACATCCGCTTCCGCAACGTGCATGTGAATGCGGAAAGCGGCTTTGCGACCTGCGACGAAGCCGGCTGCGGCACCTATCTGCGCGCGAGCAAATATCCGTACGAAAACGCGATCCGCGACATCACCCGCGCCGCCGGGGTCCGCGAGCGCGAATTCGCCGTACTCGATGTCGGCGACGCGCCGGTCGCCCCACCGTCGGCCGGCGTCGCGGTGACCAGGGTCGCCGAGGGCTTTCACGCTCTGGGCGGCGGCGCGGTCGATGCCGCGGGCGCGCTCTACTTCGTCGATCGGCCGATGCAGCGGATCCACCGCTGGACCGCCGGCGACGGGCTGTCGGTGGTCGCCGATGCGCCGCTCGACGCGGTCAACCTCGCGGTCGACCGGTCGGGCAAGCTGATGGTCCTGTCCTCGGCCGGTGCTGCGGGCACCGTCTACAGCCTCGATCCCGCCCACCCCGCCGCGATCACCGTGCTGCCCGCGACGCCGACCAGGCCGCATCCGCGCCTCGCCCTGCCCGCCAGCCTGTGGGTCAACGGCGAGTTCCGCGATCAATATGACCCCGCGACCGACCATTTCACCACGCTCGCCGAAATGTTCGCGCGCGACGTCGCCGAGCCCAAGGCGCGGGAATATGTCTCGCCCGACGGCAGCCTCGCGCTGCCGGCGTTCCGCGTCTGGCAGCAGGGGCCGGCGGATCATCGCGGCTGGCGCTTCTCCGATACGCTCGACACCTATGGCCTCGTCACCGCCAAACCCGGTGAGCGACTCTATGTGCCCAACGGTTCGGAAGACCGCACCTACAGCGGCCTCGTCGGCGCGGGCGGCGCGATCACCGACCTCAAGCCGTTCGCGCCGCGCGGCGGCGAGAGCGTCGTCGCCGGCCCCGACGGCCGCGTCTACGTCGCCAACGGACAGATCTTCGTCTATGCCGCCGATGGCCGCGAGACGGGGCGGATCGACGTGCCCGACCGGCCGCTGCAATTGCTGTTCGGCGGCGCGGACGGGCGGACGCTGCTGATCGTCACCCACCACGCGCTCTACACCGCGCGTCCGTAACGTCCTTTCACCGGCATGCGCGGCAGCGCGCATGTCGGGGGCGGTTCCTGCCCGCGAAACGTGCGTCCGCGCGTCTCGGGCGACGGCGCTACCATATGTCCCTGCCGGCTTGATCGACTTTGGTCGTAGATGCCGTCGCCCCCGTCTTTGCGTAAGCAGAAGCCAAGATCAGGGATCAGGCCGGAACGGTCGGCACTAGCCTGTCAGCAAGGGGATGGATGATGAGCAAGGTCTCGCGCACGCGACGGCGTTTCACGGCAATGTCGGGTAGCGCTACCAGCGCGATGGCGCTCGCGGCGATGCTGATCGCGATGCCGGCGATCGCGCAGCCGCTGGTGCAGGACCAGTCGGCGGTGCCCGATTCGACCCGCTCCGCCGACCCCGCCGCGCCCGACCAGCTGACCAAGCCGACCACCACCACCGACGGCACCGCCGACGCACCGCAGGTCGAGACGCCGGCGAGCGACATCGTCGTCACCGGGACGCGCATCACCGCCAACGGCTTCAGCGCGCCGACCCCGACGACGGTGATCGGCGAACAGCAGATCCAGCAGAACGCCCAGTCGAACATCTTCAACACCGTCGTCCAATTGCCTTCGCTGCAGGGATCGACCGGCGCGACGACGGGGACGTTCAGCACCTCGAGCGGCCAGCAGGGTCTCAGCTCGCTGTCGCTGCGCGGCCTCGGCACGATCCGCACCCTCACCCTGCTCGACGGCCAGCGTGTCATCGGCGCCAACGTCACCGGCGTGACGGACATCAGCCAATTCCCGCAATTGCTGATCAAGCGCGTCGACATCGTCACCGGCGGCGCCTCCGCCTCCTACGGATCGGATGCGGTCGGCGGTGTCGTCAACTTCATCACCGACACCCGCTTCACCGGCGTCAAGGGCAATCTGCAGACCGGCGTGACGACCTATGGCGACGATGGTCAGGTGCTGGCGCAGCTCGCAGTCGGCAAGGCGTTCGCAGGCGACAGGCTCCACGTCATCCTCAGCGGCGAATATGCCAAGGATCAGGGCGTCGGCCCGGGCAATTTCGGCGAGGACCTCGCCGGCAGCCGCGACTGGTATCGCGCCTCGACCCTGGTCGACACCGGCAACCGCGCCGGCGGCACGCCGCAATTCCTCTATCGCGACCATGCACAGGCCTATCAATATACGAAATACGGCCTGATCAGCAGCGGCCCGCTCCAGGGCACGGCGTTCGACGTCAACGGCAACCCCTTCCCGTTCCAGTACGGATCGAACGGCGTGCCGTCGAAGACCGCGGGCGGCAACGTCATCGGCTGCTATGTCGGCTTCTGCGTCGGCGGCGATCAGTCGGGCCACGTCGGCTCGGGCACGTCGCTGCAATCGGCGTTGCAGCGGATCAACGGCTATACCCGCGTCGGCTATGACATCGCGCCGGACACCGAGCTGTACGTCACCGCCAATATCGCGCAGGTCAAGACCAACAACCAGCCCAACCCCGGCGCCTCGAAGACCGGGCTGACCATCCAATGCTCCAATCCCTATCTGCCCGCGTCGATCAGCGCCGCCTGCGCCGCCAACGGCATCACCACCTTCGGCTATGGCCTCAGCAACGCGATCCTGCCGAACATCAAGGTCAACACCGATCGCCGCCAGTATCGCTTCGTCGGCGGTCTGAAGGGCAAGGCCGATCTGGTCGGGTCCAGCTGGACCTATGACATCTATTACGAGCACGGCATCAACATCACCGACATCAATGTCGACAACATCAGCCTGAACGGCCGGTACAACCAGGCGATCAACGCAACGACGCTCAACGGCCAGATCGTCTGCGCCAATGCGACGGCGCGCGCCAACGGCTGCCAGCCGATCAACATCTTCGGCGGTGCGACGCCGTCCGCCGCGGCGCTCGCCTATATTGTGCCGGAAAACGGGCCGTTCCAGCATACCCGCCAGACGCAGGATGCCGCCGCCGCCAGCATCTCGGGCACGCCGATCGACCTGTGGGCCGGTCCGCTCGCCATCGCGATGGGTGTCGAATACCGGCGTGAGGCCTATCGCGTGAATGCCGATCCGTACGGCGCCGGCGTCTCGGATATCAGCCCCAATTCGGCCGATTATCCCGCCGATCCGATCCTCAATTCGACGGTCGGCAGCAACTGGTATGCCGGCAATTACAAGAACGGCTCGGGCAAGTATCACGTCTACGAAAGCTTCCTCGAACTCAATTTGCCGATCCTCGACTCGGCGGCGCTGGGCAAGGCGAGCATCAACGGAGCGGGCCGCGCGACCAAATATTCGACCTCGGGCGTGATCTACGCGTGGAAGGTCGGCGGCACCTGGGACACGCCGCTCGACGGCCTGCGCCTGCGCGCGGTGACGTCGCGCGACGTGCGCGCGCCGAACCTGTCCGAACTGTTCGCCGCACCGACGACCACCACCGTTCCCAACTTTACCGATCCGCGCAAGACGACGGCCAATCCCAACGGGCGCCAGCTGCTGATCATCCAGAATACGATCGGCAACCCCAATCTGCGCCCCGAAACCGCGCGCAGCACCGAGGCCGGCATCGTCTATGCGCGGCCGTCGTGGCTGCCGGGGCTCAGCCTGTCGTTCGACTATTACAAGATCAAGGTCAGCGACGTCGTCTCCAGCCTGTCGGCGCAGCAGATCGTCAACCTCTGCTATATCTCCAACCTGCCGGACACCTGCGGCGCATTCAATCTCGACGTGCCGGTCGGCAGCAACCAGACCGCGTTCGTCAACGTCCAGTCGTTCAACCTCGCCTCGATCAAGACCGAGGGCTTCGACATCGAGGCGAGCTACCAGTGGCGCAATCCGCTCGGCCTCGGCGGCAATTTCACGCTGCGTGGCCTTGGCACCCATGTCATCAACTTCATCACCGATCCCGGCCTGCCCGGCACCATCCCGGTCGACAGCGCCGGCGCCAATTCGGGGGCGACGCCGAGCTGGAAGTGGCTGGCGGTCCAGACCTACGACAATGACCGGTTCAGCCTGCTCCTCCAGGAGCGCTGGTTCAGCGACGGCGTCTTCGGCAATCAATATATCGTCTGCTCAACCAACTGCCCGGTCTCGACCGCCAACAATCCGACCATCGACTACAACAAGATGAAGGGCGCCTTCTATTTCGACATCGGCGGCTCGCTCAACGTGACCAAGCAGGTCAGCATGTTCTTCAAGGTCGACAATCTGTTCGATCATGATCCGGAAGCCTCGCCGCAGACCAACACCGGGCTCGACGTCAATCCGGCGCTCTACGACACGCTCGGCCGCTTCTATCGTCTCGGCGTCCGCGCGCGCTTCTAAGCCGTTTCCCCTGCCCCCAACCTGCCCCGTCACGCCGGTCCGGCGTGGCGGGGAATTTGTGCCGGAGCAACCGGAACGGCCCGCCGTTCATTGGAAGCGGATGACCGTACCCCGCCTCACCGTCTGGCATGATGGCGCCTGCCCGTTGTGCCGACGCGAGATCGCCCTCATGCGGCGGTTCGATACGCGCGGCGCGATCCGCTTCGTCGACGCGACCGATCCCGACACCGCCTGCCCGATCGATCGCGCCGCCCTGCTCGACCGGTTCCATGCCCGCGAGGATGGCGTGCTGCTGTCGGGCGCCGCCGCCTTTGCGGCGATGTGGCGCGCGATCCCGCTGCTTCGCCCGCTCGGCCTCGTCGCCCGCCATCCGATAGCGCTGCGCTGGCTGGAGCGCGGCTATCGTCGCTTCCTGCGCTATCGCCCCCGCCTGCAACGCTGGCTCGGCTGACCGTCAGCTCGCCAGCGCATAGTCGCGGCAATGGTTTAGATAGCCCGCCTCATGCCGCCCGGCGAGGGCGACGACGCTCTCCCACAGCCAGCCCGGCGCATCGATACGCCCGCGGCGATCCGCGCCGATCACCTCTGCCCAGGCGGCGCGGCCGTCCGCATCGAGCTGGCGGGCATGCGCCTTGCCGACGACGAAGGCGAGATAGCGCGCCGCCTTGACCGCCTCGCCCGCGCTGAACTGCTCGACCTCGATCTTGAGGTCCTGCGGCGACAATTCGCGCACGAACAAGGAGCGGTCGAGCAGCCGAGTCGCGACCATCCGGCTGCCAAGGTGCGGCGACAGCGCGCGCGCCGCGGCGACGACGCGCTCCGCCTGATCGGCGGGCATGCGCGCACCGCGTGCGGCGGGCGCGATCGGCGTCGTCGCCTCCTTGAGGTCGATCAGCGCATAATCCGAGCGGCCCTTGGCGTTCTTGAGTCCGGCGAGCGCGGCGAAGCGCAGCAGGCCGAGCGAGCTGCACCCCTTCATCCAATAGGCCGCGTCGACCAGCCGGACGGTACGGTCGCGGTCCTTGTCGTCGAGCGCGAGCACCATCGCCGACACCTCGGGCGCGGCGAGCGTCTCGGCGAGCGCGGCGCGTTCGGCGGGCTCGAGCGGCCAGAACTTGCGGCCGAGCGGGATCGTCGGCTCGGTGGTGCGCAGCCGCTCCTTGGCAAGGTGCCGCCAGCGCCGGCCAAGCGCGCGGCGGCGGACGCTGCGCACCACGTCGGGTTCCGGGCCGCTGTCGCCGCTCGCCGGGTCCTGCATCGCCCGTGCATAGCCCTCGGCCATCTCCTCGATCATATGCGCGGTGGTGACGCCGGGCAGGTCCGAGCCGCGCGCCGCGGTGGCGAGCGACAGGCCCAGCCGGATCAGGTCATGCGCCGGATTGCCGATCACCGCCTGGTCGAGATCGCGGATCTGGATCGCGATGCGCCCGTCGCCATCGTTGATCGGGCCGAGATTGCCGAGATGGCAATCGCCGCAGATCCAGATCGCCGGCCCCGCCGGCACCCGTCTGGCCGCCGCCGACTCCGCCAGCCAGTCGTAGAATTTTACCGTATTGCCGCGAACATAGGCGTGGGTCGATCGCGCCATCTTGAGCTGGCGCTTGGCGTTCAGAATGGCACCGCGCTCGGCGGGCTGGGGAATGCGCATCGCGGTCCTTTGATCAGCAATAGTCTGTAACGCATGTGTCGCGGCCTTGGGTACAAAGCTACCCGACCGGCCTGACTACCAAACCTTTTCAGTAGCTTGCTTCCATTTCGCCAAGCCGCGCGTTGGGCGCCGATCGGAAGAGGAGAGTTTGCATGAAACGCTTTGTGATCGCGGCAGCCGCCATGACCCTGTGCGCCGGTGGCGCGATGGCCCAGTCCCATCAGGCAGGATCGCACAATCCGGCGGTCAAGAACGGTGCGCCGCACACCATCGCCGCGCCGGCCAAGGGCGCCAATTCCTTCACCGAAGACCAGGCGCGCGGCCGCTTCGCGAAGGCGGGCTATACCGGTGTCACCAAGCTGACCAAGCGCGACGGCCTGTGGCAGGGCAGCGCGATGAAAGGCGGCAAGCGCGCCACCGTGATGCTCGACTACAAGGGCAACATCACCGCCCGCTGACCGACGCGCTACCCTTCAGGAGAGACACCATGACCCAGACCATCACCCGCCTGTTCGACGATTATGCCGATGCGACCACCGCGGTACGCGAACTCGAATCGCTCGGCGTGTCGCACGACGACATCAGCATCGTCGCGAGCAACGCCGACAAGCGCCACGGCGAGCATGTCGAACAGGATCATGACGGTGTCGACGATCACGGCGACGTCAGCCGCGGCGTGTCGACCGGTGCGGTCGTCGGCGGTGCCGGCGGCCTGCTTGCCGGACTCGGCCTGCTCGCCATTCCGGGTCTCGGCCCGATCGTCGCCGCCGGCTGGCTCGCCGCGACCGCAGCGGGTGCCGGCATCGGTGCGGCCGGCGGCGCGGCGACCGGCGGCATCGTCGGCGCGCTCAAGAATGCGGGCCATGACGATGCCGACGCGCACGTCTATGCCGAAGGCGTCCGCCGCGGCGGCTCGCTGGTCAGCGCGCGGGTCCCGGATGATATGGTGAGCGAGGCCGAGGCGGTGCTCCAGCGCAACCGCTCGGTTGACGCGCAGACCCGCGGCGCTGCCTATCGCGACAGCGGCTGGACCGGCTTCGACGAGGCCGCCCCGGCCTATACCGCCGATCAGGTTGAAAACGAGCGCACCCGCTACACCACTGCGTCGCGACTCTGATCCGGAAAAGCGCCCGCCCGTCGGCGGGCGCTTTTTGCCCCTGTCCTCAGCTTCTTGGTGGCTTGTTAAGCGCAATTGTGGTTGATCGGCCCGCGTCCGCTATAAAGTCACGAACGCGGCTGATGGGGTTTTATGCTGAATTGGGTGGTGTGGACGACGGTTTCGGCGCTCGCCTCTGCGCCCGCCCAGCAGACACCGCCGGCACAAGTCCCGCCCGCCACCGTCCGGACCGACACCGCGCCCGTCATCGTGCCGGTCGCGCCGCAGGCCGCTCCGCCGACCCCCGATCAGGTTGCACCCGCCGATCAGGCCGCACCCGCCGTTCCGGTGCCCATGGCTGCGCCGGAGACGCCGCCGCCGGCCCTGCCGCAGACGGTGCAGCCGCTGCCTGCCGGACCGATCACCGAACCGGCCGATATCGTCATCACCGGGCGCAGCGATGCGAAGATCGATCCCTTCCGCGCCGTCAACGAACGCTCGTTCGAGGCGACCGAGGCCGTCGACAAGGCGCTGATCGCGCCGGTCGCGCGCGCGTATAAGAAAACCGCGCCCAAGCCGTTCCGCGACGGCGTCCACAACGTCCTCTACAATCTGCGCGAGCCGGTCGTCTTCCTCAACTTCCTGCTCCAGCACAAGATCGGCAAGGCGATCGAGACGGTCGGCCGGTTCGGGATCAACACCACCGTCGGCCTGCTCGGCGCGTTCGACATCGCCAAGCGCAAACCCTTCCGCCTGCCGCGCCGCGGCAATGGCTTCGCCGATACGCTCGGCTTCTACGGCGTGAAGCCGGGGCCGTTCATGTTCCTGCCGCTGGTCGGGCCGACGACGGTGCGCGACCTGTTCGGCGGCGCGGTCGACCGGCTGGTGCTGCCGCTCGCCGCCGGGCGCGTGGTGACGAAGCCCGCCTTCGTCGTCCCCGCGGCGGTGCTCGGCGTGCTCGACCATCGCGCCGAGTTCGACGACACGCTGCACGAGTTGCACGACAATGCCGCCGATCCCTATGCCAATACGCGCACCTTCTATCTCCAGCGCCGTCAGGCGGAGATCGATCATCTGCGCGGCCGCGGCACCGGCAGTTCGAGCCCGATGTCCGAAGCCCCCAAGGCGGCGATCGACGACCACGGCCGCGAGGTGAAGACCGCGCCCTGACGCCGCCTAGCGCCGCACCCGCGGCAATTGCCACCACGGCGTCTGCGGGCTGAGGTGATGTTCGTGGTGATAGGCACCGAAGTGGAAGCAGGTGGCGAGCGAGGCGAGCGGCGACAGGCCGTTGCTGCGCGCATTATGGGCATCGGCAAAGGGCGTATCGGCATGGCGGTGCGGCAGATAGGTGCCGAACAGGAAGAGCTGCGCCAGCGCGAGCAGGGCCGGCAGCGCCCAGAAGACCACGATATTGAGCAGCGACGCGCCGAGCAGCATGTAGACGATTGCCGCGACGGTGATCCGCAGAATCTGGCCGTGTGTGTAATAGCCGCGGAAGAAATGGACGAACCACGGCAGCGCACGCCGCGGCGCGCCGGCGTGGAAATCGGGATCGTGCTCGGTGCCGGGTGCGGCGTGATGCCGGTGATGCATCGGGTAGAGCGCGCGATACGACAGGCCGGCATAGGCGCCGAGGCAGGCGGTGCCGACCAGTGCATTCCACCGCCGCCGCCCCGGCGCGAAGGATCCGTGCATACAGTCATGCGCGATGATGAACAGGCCGGTGCTCAGCCATGCCTGCACCAGGATGAGCAGCGCCGCGACCGGCAGCGTCGCGGGCTGCCAGCGCCAGAAGAAAATGCCGCCGATATGGATCGCCAGCCAGCCGCCGGCGATGGCCAGCGCCAGCAGCAGGCTGGTCCGCGTCGTCGCGGCGCGGGTCATCGCCCGCTCATCGCGAATGACGTTCGGCGAGCTTGCGCTTGAGCTTCACCGGATCGGGCGCGAGCAGGAAGCCGAAGCTCACCCCGCCCTCCTTGCCCTTGACCGCATGGTGCAGCCGATGGGCCTGCAGCAGGCGCTTCGAATAGCCGCGGCGCGGCACCCAGCGCATGCCGAAACGCTGATGCACCATCATGTCGTGGACGAAGGCGTAGATGCCGCCATAGACGGTGATGCCGAGCGCCGCCCACCACAGGGGCGGCCAGCGCAGCCCGACGACGAACAGCACCAGCACGATCACCGCAAAGGTGATCGCATACAGATCATTCTTCTCGAACGCGCCCTGATGCGGCTCATGATGCGATTTGTGCCAGCCCCAGCCCCAGCCGTGCATGACATATTTGTGCGTCGCCCAGGCGAAACACTCCATGAACAGCACCATGCCGACGACTATGGCCAGCTTCTCATACCAGGCCATCGCCCACTCCCTGTCGCAGCGTATCATCGCGCGGGCTGCGACGCTCGCACCTATCTATG
This sequence comes from Sphingomonas kyungheensis, assembly GCF_037120395.1. Taxonomy (NCBI): domain Bacteria; kingdom Pseudomonadati; phylum Pseudomonadota; class Alphaproteobacteria; order Sphingomonadales; family Sphingomonadaceae; genus Sphingomonas; species Sphingomonas kyungheensis. Next base: position 526,808 of record NZ_JBBBDM010000002.1, on the reverse strand, counting down.
CGATATGCGCCCGCAGACAAGGGCGCGCGGTCATCGCGTCGAGCGTGAATAGGGGCGCGCGGCGCGGCTGTGGCCCCAGTCGCGGTCGGGCGTCGCCGCCATGCGGAAGCGCAATTCGCCGCCCGCGCGCAGCTCGGCATCGCGCAGATAGCTGCGGGTCAGCGCCTTGCCGTTGAGCGTCACCGCCGCGACATAGCGGTTCGTCGGCGACAGGCCATCGGCGACGACGGTGAAGCTCTTGCCGTCGGGCAGGCGCATCACCGCGCGGTCGACGAACGGGCGACCGATGACATATTCGTTCGATCCCGGTGCGACCGGATAGAAACCGAACGCGGTAAACACCAGCCATGCCGACATCTGCCCCAGATCGTCGTTGCCGGCGAGCCCGTCCGGCGTCGGCCTGTATTGCGAGGCGACGATCTGCGCGAGCCGCTCCTGCGTCCGCCACGGCGCGCCGGCATAGCTGTAGAGATAGGCGACGTGATGGCTCGGCTCGTTGCCGTGGATATATTGGCCGATTAGCCCGGCGATATCCTCGGCATGGCTATAGTCGAGCTTGCTCGTGTCATAGTCGAACATCGCATCGAGCTTGGCGATCGCCTTGGCGTCGCCGCCGAGCAGGCGGAACAGGCCGGCCTGATCCTGCGGCATGAACCAGCTATATTGCCAGGCATTGCCCTCTGTATAATCCGATCCGTAGTTGATCGCGGTCGGATCGAACGGCGTGCGGAACGCGCCGCTCGACAGGCGCGCGCGCAGCCAGCCGGTCTTGGCGTCGAAGCTGTTGCGCCAGTTGCCGGCGCGCGCGTCGAACCGGTCGGCGATCGCGGTCCGCCCCATCGCCCGCGCCATCCGCGCGATCGTCCAGTCGTCATAGGCATATTCGACCGTCTTCGACGCCGCTTCCGGCTCCTTGTCGATCGGGACATAGCCGTGCGCCATATAGTCGCCGAGCCCGCCATAGGGCGCATAGGTCGCGCTCGCGACCATCGCGTCGAGCGCCGCATCGGCATCGAAGCCGCGGATACCCTTCAGATAGGCGTCGGCGATCACCGGCGCGGCATGATAGCCGATCATCGTCCAGGTCTCGCGCCCGGCGAACTGCCACACCGGCAGGATGCCGTCGGGGCTATGCGCGCGGCTGGCGACGAGCGAGCGGACGACGTCGACCGTGGTCTGCGCCGGCTGGATCAGCGTCAGCAGCGGATGTTCGGCGCGGAACGTATCCCATAACGAGAAGGTCGACCGGAAGGTGAAGCCCTCCGCCTTGTGCACCTGATCGTCCGGCCCGCGATATCGGCCGTCCGCATCGCTCCACACGCTCGGCGCGAGCAGGGCATGGTAGAGCGCGGTATAGACGGTGCGGCGCATCGGCGCGGGCGCGTCGATCGCCACCGCGCCGAGCGCGTCGTTCCACGCCGCGGTCGTGGCGGCGCGGATCGCGTCGAAATTCCCCGGCTCGGCGGCGAGATTGGCGACCGCGGCATCCTCGTCGACGCCAGATAAGGCGACCCTGACCTCGAGCGGCGCGGCAAGCGAACCGAAATCGAGCCGCGCCTCGAGCGCCCGCCCCAGCTTTTCCGCGAGCGCCTCGCTGCCCCGCCCCGGCCCCTGGAAGCCCTTGTACGGCACGGCGGTATCACGATCGACGAAGGCATGGTCGGTGAGCGGTGCGGAAAAATGCATCGCGAAGAAGAGCTTGCGCCCCGGCGCCCAGCCGCGCGTCTCGCGAAAGCCGGTGAGGATGCCGTCGCCGCGCAGATGCAGCCCCGACCACAGGATCTTGCCCGGATAATGGTAGAGCGACGAGCGCAGGTCGATGACGAGATGCGCGGCGCTGCCCGCCGGGAAGCGATAGCGATGCACGCCGATCCGCGTCCCCGCGGTCAGCTCGGCGCGGATACCGCTGTCGGCGAGCGTCACCGCATAATAGCCGGGCCGCGCCGTCTCGCTGGCGTGATCGAAGCGCGACCGATAACCCGATCCCGGCCGCGCCGGATCGCCGGGATCGAGCCGCACCGTCCCCGCCATCGGCATCACCAGCACGTCGCCGAGATCGGAATGGCCGGCACCCGAGAAGTGGGTGTGGCTGAACCCCTGGATCGTCGGGTCCTCATAGCGATAGCCGGCGGCATGGCCGTAGCAGGCGCGGATCTCGCAGCCGGTATCGGTATCGGGCGACAGCTGCACCATGCCGAACGGCGCGGTGGCGCCGGGAAAGGTATGCCCTTCCCCCGCGGTGCCGATCAGCGGATCGACCGCGTCGACCGGTGCGCCGGCGGTCTGCGCGAAAGCGGGCGCGGCGGCGAGCATGGCGATGGATAAAAGGTAACGCATCGCGTGAGTTAAGCAGGTGCGGTGGCGCGGCGGAAGCCCTCCGATCGTCAGCGCCTCTGATCGACGCGCCACCGTCCGCCCGACAGCGTGCGGCGGTGGCAGACGATCACCGCGGCGCGGTCGTCTCGCCCGGCTGGACGAGATAGCTTGCCGTCAGATAGCGGACGGCCACCGGCGCCACGTCCGACGTTGCGGCCTTCGGCGGGGTCACGGTCAGGATGGTCCTGATATAGGTGCACGCCGCGCGATCCGCCGCGCCGCTGCCGCTCGTCGTAGTGACATCGCAGCGCGCAACACGCCCGCTCGCGTCGAACAGCAATCGCGCCTTGACCGGATCACGATACTCGGGTGGCAGCGTCTTCACCAGCAGCGGCACGGACATCAACGTACTGGGCTGATGGTCTTCGACACCCCAACTCGTTCCGGCCCGGAACTCGGCAGCGATCAGCTGGCCGGTCGCATCGGTTGCCCCAGTGAACCGCGCCCGCTTGACGTAGACGGCGCAGGTCTTCCTATCGAGTGTTGGTGATCCGCTGCTTTCCGTAACGGCGCAGCCAGAAATGCTACCTTGTGCCGTCACCTGCAGGACGATCGAGGTGATGCCATATTCGCGCCGACGCAACGCCTCTTCGGGATAATCCGAATATGTGATGACATCCTCGGCATTGCGCAATTGTGGCGCCACAGCCGCGGTGGCGGGTGAGACGGATTGGGCAACCATCGACCCCGCGGCGAAAAGAAGCTCGATCAACGCGCGCGCACCCCCGTGGGGAACGATGTGCCCCAACACGGAGGTGCATGCAATCCGGGCGGCCCGATGGCGGGTCGCCCACCGATCCAAGGGGACCGGAGCCCTGCCCCGTTACGCCGACTGGGGTATCACGCTGATCAGCTCGTCCTCGCCCGGTTCCTTCGCCGGCTTGAGCGTCAGCGCCTGCTTCGGGTCGATGCGGCGATCGCGGGTGCGCGGCGGCAGCGTCACCGTCTCGCCCGTCTCGAGCGAGCGTTCGACCGCGGCGAGGACGTGCATGTCGAGCAAGCCTTCCTCCCCATTCGCCTCCGGTTCGCGATCATTGAGGATACAGTCGGAGAAATATTGCGTCTCGTTGCCGAACTGCTCGACCGGATCGAAGCTGTGCGTCTTCTCGCCATCCTCGGTCTTCTCGACATAGCGGATGCCGACCTTGGGACCGAACATGAAGGCGGGCGAGGCGTAGATGCTCGCGCGCGTGCCGACCAGCTCGAAGAATTCGGCGGAGGCGGTGGCGTAGCTGACGGTGAATTGCGCGAGCCGTTCACCGGGGAAGGTCAGCGTCACCGCGACGGTATCGTGGAAGTTGAAGCCGCGGTTGGGCGTCTTGGTGCCGACGGCATGGACCGCGATCGGCTCGAGCGAGAAGAGGTTGCGCGCGGCGTTGAGCGGATAGGTGCCCATGTCGGGCACCGGCCCGCCCCAATAGCCGTTGTGGCCGCGCGAATTGGCCTCGGCGACATTCTGGCAGAAGGCCGAAACGAAGCTGCGCAGCTCGCCGAATTCCTTGCCGCGCGCGCGCGCGACCATCTCGACCGTGCCGGGCTCGTGGTGCAGGCGATAGGCGATCATCAGCTTGGCGCCGCTCTTCTTCTGCGCGGCGAGGATCTGCTCGGCCTCCTCGACGCTCGATGCCATCGGCTTTTCGAGCAGCACGTGGATGCCCGCTTCCAGCGCCGGCACCGCATATTGCATGTGGAGGAAGTTGGGCGTCGCGACATAGACGGCGTCGATCTCGCCCGACCGCAGCAGTTCGTCATATTGCTCGTAGGTATAGGCTTTGAGCTTATACTGTTTGGCGAGCTTGTCGGCCTTGACCGGATCGCCGGTGACCAGCGCGACCATCTCCGAATTGTTGGTGCGCGCGACGCCGGGCATGAATGCCTGCTGCGAGATCTGGCCGCCGGCGACGACGGCGTAGCGCACCTTCTTGGTGAGTCCGAACATAATCGGCCTTTCGTATCGATCAGGGGGGATGCGCGACGAACGAAGCGTCCGCGCGATTGTTGCACCCCCTGTCGTTATCGCGCCGCCGCCGGCTGGACGCCGCTCCTGTCGATCACCGCCTTCGCCGCGGCCGGCCAGGCGTCGCCGGTCACCGCGACATTCGCCTCGGCGCGATTGTCGAGATAGTCGGTCCAGCCGCCCTGCAACCGGCCCGAATTATACCAATTGCCGGTGGCGCGATTGTCCATCGCGGTGCGCCGCGGCGCGATATGGTCCTGCGAATTGAGCGTCAGCCAGACGCCGCCGACGCGATCGATGACGTTGTTGCGGACGGTGACGTAGCGCGAGCCTTCGTCGAGATAGATGGCGATGCCGCCCGATCCGGCGACATCGGCGACGTAATTCTCGGCGATCAGCGCGCCGGGATCGGCGGACAGATGGTAGATCGCGCCGCCGTCGGGAAACCATTGTTTGACGCGGGCGACGCGGTTGCCGACGATCACCGTGTCGCGCAACGTCGTCGGCGTGTCATAGACCCGATTGCCCGGCGCGTCGTAATAGCCGCGCTGGCCGCGCCAGTATTCGGCGCTGCCGCCGGGATCGTTCGTCCCCCAGCCCCAGCCGACGTCGATGCCGTCATAGGGGGCGTCGGACACGTCGTTGTTCATGATGATCGTGCCCGAGGCATAGGTCACCAGGATCGCCGACTGTTCCTTGTAATCGCGCGAGACGTGGCTGATCCGGTTGTTGCGGATGACGATATCGCGCAGCCCCATCTCGGGCCGCTGCGGGTGATGCGCATCGGGCTGCACCCCGCCGACCATGATCGCGCCGCCGGCGAGATCGGTAAAGGCGCTGCGCGTCACCTCGATCGCGCTGGCGCCGAGGCCGATGCCGGCATCGTTGGCGTCGGGATTGTTGCCGATGCCGAGCGCGACCTGGCCGAGCTGCGCGAACCGGTCGTCGTCGAAGACGATGCGCCGCGCCGCCGCGACCTGTACCGCGGCGGGCTGCTGGCGGAAGCGGTTACGCATCGCCTCGAACGGGCGGCAGCCCCAGCTGCAGTCGCGGATCGGATCGGCGGGATAGTCGGGCAGCTCGCCGGACAGATAGGATCCGCTCTGCTGGCTGGCATAGCCCTCGGCACTCGCCGGTTGCAGCCAGCTCGTATCGCTGAATGAAAGGCCGCGGAATTGCAGGTCGGCGACGGGACGGTCGTGGCTCCCGGCGATCGACAGCAGGGATTCGAGCCGCGGCATCACCACCGCGGTGCGCGCCATCGCCTCACCGGCGCGCGGCTTGTAATAGAGGCGACCGGCGGCGGGGTTGGCGTAGAATTGGCCGGGCTCGCGCAGGAAGGCGAGCGCATTGACCAGGAACAGCCGCGCCACCTCGGCCGACACCGGCCGCGCCAGCGTGTCATAGCCGACCAGATTGTTGCGCCAGCCGGGCTGCTGCATGACGATGCGGTCGCCCTCGATCCGCTCGACCATCGCATGGCGATGCGTGAACCAGCTCATCCCCTCGACCGCGATCCGGCGCTGATCGGGCAGTTGCGCGAGCGCCCGCCACGCCGGATCGGTGATCGTCAGCCCGGCCGGCGTGAAGGCGACTGCGGCGCGCGGGATCTCGATCGCGGCGCGGCTGGCGAGCCGGCCCGCGACGCTGAGCTGCAAGGGATCGCTGCCGCGCGGGATCGCCGCGACCCAGATGTCGCGACCGCGGTCGGCGCGCGTCCAGCCGGTGACCGGCACGCCGCCCGACACGGTCGGATAGGCGCCCGCCGCGCCTTCCCAGCGCACGGTATAGCCGTTCTGCCCGCCGTCATCGGCGGTGAAGCGCAACGGCGCGGCGAGCCGGTAGGCACCGGCGGCGATCCGCACGGTGACATCGTGATCGCGGTTGAGCCGCCGCACCGCCGCCTGCGCGCGCAGCAGCGTCGCGAAGGGATGCGCGGCCGAACCGTCGCCGTCGTCACTGCCGGTGCCGGCGACGTGGAGGACGACCGGCACCGGATCGGGCCGGTTGGGGATGACGATGCGGTGCGGCGCATCGGAGGGGATTGGCGGCGCCACCCGCGGCAGCACCGGCCCGACAGGCAACTGCGCGGCGGCGGCGGGTGCGAGCGCGATTCCCACCGCCGCGACCAGTCCGCCACCGCGGCGCCGCATCACTGCGTCTCGGCCGCGACCACCGCCGCCGCCCGCGCGGCGAGGATATAGGCGGAGGTGGTGCTGACGGTATATTCGTTCTCGAACCACAGGAACGGCCAGTCGGTCTTCGCCTCCGGATAATCGGGTTTGACGATCAGCACGCCCGGCACCATCCCGCCCGGGATGAAGCTGTAATCTGCGCGGTTATGGCCATAGCCGATCAGCTTCGACGCGGTGCCGACGGTCGAGACCAGCGACAGGTTGTTGGCGGGGTGGCGCCCCAGCACATAGTCGATCGCGTTGAGCGTGTAGGCGGTGCCGACGATCTCCGGAAACGCCTTGTGCAGCAGGTACATGGTCGTGCCGAAGCTGACCACCTGGTTCGATCCCGCCCACGATCCGTCGCTGATCGGCACGCCGAACGGATTGGCGGTCATCGGCCCGTCCGCCTTGGCCTTCATGTCCTGCACCAGCGGTACCAGCGCGGCGCGATAATTCGCGTCCATCAGCGGGATCGCCCGCACCGCCGCACCGGCGAGCCATGGGAAGTTCTGCGCGATCACCGGCTGCAACTGGCGCAGGCGATCGGCATAGACGCGATCGCGCGTGGTGAGCAGCAGCTCGACCGTCGCGACGACATTGGCCGCCTCCGCCGAGCGCGGCGACGAGGAATCGTCGCGGCCGTCGCCGGCCTTGACCACCCCGCCCTGCTGCTTGCTCCACAGCACCTTGGCCGCGGCGAGCGCCTCGCCCGCCATCTTCGGGTCGCTGCCGGCGAGCGCCCGGCTGGCGGCGGCAAGCCCGCCCGCGACGGCGAGGTTGTTGGCGGGCAGATCGGTGGTGAAGGCCCAGCGATCGTCGGGCGTGCCCGAGGCATTGCCCTTGATTTCGTCCTTGCCGAGCTTCGCGTCATAGAGCCGGTTGTCGGTCTGCGACCCGGCATCGCCGAGATGCGCGTACTGGCGCAGCGACGGATCGACGATGCCGACGATGGCGTGTCCGAACACCTTGTATTGCGCGAGCAATTGCAGCGTGCCGTGGCGGATCTGCTGGACCGCATCCTCGATGCCGTCGGGCCTGCGGATCTCGACCTTGCGCGCCGCCTCGTCGATGCTCGTCTCGTCCCAGTCGAGCCCGAACAATTCGCGCGCCCAGACCAGATCGCGCGTCACCGCGGCATTCTCGGGCGTCTGGATGTCGTAATCGCCGGCGTCCTGCCAGCCGCCGACCGCGAGGCCGGGGATATGCTCGCCCGCCTTGAACGGCGAATCGAGGTTCGGCCCCATCTTGTAACCGTCGAAATGGGTGATGTTGGGCGGCGCCTGCCGCGCGTCGTCGAGATGCGAGGGCGACGACCAGACGCGATATTGTTCGCGGATGCCGACGTGATCCATCTGTTCGGCGATGAACGTGTCGAGCGAGGTCTGCCACAGCCGCTGATAGGCGTCGGGCGCGATGCGGAACGGGTTGGTGGTGCGGCCGGCATAGCGGATCGCATAGAGGCCCGGCTCGCGCACCGACGAAAAGTCGAAGGCGGCATAGTCGTAGCGCGTCCAATGGCCGCGCGTCTGGGTGCGCGCGCGCAGCACCGACTGCGTGCCGTCGGCGGTGAGGCGGACCAGCTCCGCCTCGGCCGGCGCCTTGAAGTTCGGGTCGAGCTCGATCAGCGCGACCTTGGCGCGGCCGGGCGTATAGCCCGCCTGGTTGAACGAAACGACCGGATCGCGCGTCCAGTTCTTCACGACATTGGGCCGGACGTGCCAGACCACCGCATCCTTCTGCGCGCCCGGCGCGATCAGCGATCGGACGACGAACCAGCCGTTCTGCGCCCGCGCCCGTGCATCATAGAGGTCGAGCCGGCCGGTGTCGGAGGTGATGCTGACGCGGGTCAGCGGGTCCTCGGGCGACAGCGTGATCGTCTTGGTAGCGCTCCCGAGCGGCAGCGGATCGCCCGATCCGTCCTTGGCCATCGGCCCGGTCGGGTGGCGCGGGAACAGCCCCGGCGCCGTATCGGTCAGATAGGTCTTGCCGAAATAGGCGGAGGGCAGGAAATCGAGGTTGAAGCCCGCCTTGCCGGCCAGCGCCGCAGGCAGCGGCTGATCGAGGTCGACGGCGATGCGGAAGCCGCCCGGCTCGGCGGTGACCTTGACGCTATAGGCGAGCTGCTGCTGCTTGAACGCCGAGCGGACGACGACCTGATTGGGTTCGTTGCCGAGGCTGCGGCTGACGAATTCGGGCACCGGCGCCCATTGTTCGGGCGTGCGGTCGAGCCGCACCGCGCCGTCGGTGGCGATCCGCTCGCCGTGCAGCACCATCTGGATGCCGGCATTCTTCTCGTCGAAGAAGATCGGGCTGAAGTGGTTCTGGTCGACGATGACGGTGAGGCCCTGCGTCTCGAGCGTCTCCGCCGGCGTGACGGTCAGCGTCTGGGCATGGCCGATGCCGACGAGCATCGCGGCGCTCGCCACGCCAAGCAACAGGGTCCGGTTCCATCGGGTCACAGGCATCGTCTCCACTGGGTGCCGGTCTGCCGCCGGCGGTGCGAGCCGGGGAGTATCCCCAAGCCCTTGTTTTCCCGAAGCTTATCGATAGCGCTACCATCCGACAACCGGTGATTGCGCCCTCGCCCCACTGCCGGGCGACAAAAAAGGGCGGCCGCCGCAGCGACCGCCCCCTTTTGCGTGGCAGGTTGATGATCTCGCTCAATAAGCGATGCGCACACCCGCATAATAGCGGCGGCCAAGCGGGTCGTAGGTGCCCGCATCGGTGTCCTGCCCCGCCGAGCTGCTGACGTCTGCGAGGTACGGCGGCTTGTTGTCGAGCAGATTGTCGCCGCCGACAAAGAACTCGAACTTGTCGTTGGTGCGGAAGCGCAGCTGCGAATCGAGGTAGAATTGCGGGCGGACGCGAACCCGCGGGTCGGACCCCGGCCGCTCACCGGTGAACTGATCGTCGACGCTCGCCTGGCCGAGCCAAGTCCCCGTCATCGTCAGGCCGACGCCACCGAGATCGTAAGAGCCGTTGATGGTGAACCGGTCACGCGATGCACCGATCTCCCCCGCGAAATAGTCGCGCGACGATCCCGGCACCGGCACCGTGTAGCCGGAGATGAGATGCGTGTACGACCCGTGCAGGTTCAACGTACCGGCAAGACCCCAGTCGGTGAGATTCTGACGCCAGGTCACCGTCGTGTCGACGCCCGACGTCTTGGTCCCGCCGCTGTTGCGATAGGTGGTGTTGACCTGATCGATCGAGCCGGCGCTGTTGCCGCCCTGCGCGGCGGCGCGGCGCACCACCTGGGTGCAGTAATCCTGGTTGCCCTGATCATAGCATTGCGACAGCGTGAACTGCAGCGGCGTGAAGATGATCGCATCGCGGATCCGCACGTTGAAGTAATCGACCGTCAGGACGAGGTTGCGCAGCGCGCTGACCGAACGGGGGTTGATCACCACGCCGGCAGTGAAGCTGTCGCTCTTTTCTTCCTGCAGGTTGATGTTGCCGCCGCCGAAGCTCGTGATGCCCTGGCGATCGCTCTGATTGACGGTGAACGTCCCGTTGTTGGCGGCGATGTTGGCGCGAACGCCCGCTGCGGCGAGACACTGGGTCGCCAAGGTGCCCGTCGAGGCCAGCGTCACGCCGGTGCAGGGATCGAGCAGGCCGCTCGGAAAGTCCTGCTGCGCGGGCTGGAACAGCTCGTTGATATTGGGCGCCCGGACCGATCGCGCCGCAATCACGCGGAAGCGGACGTCCTGCACCGGCGCCCACTCGCCGCCGTAGTTATAGCTGACCGTGGTGCCGACCGTCGAATAGTCGGACACGCGAACCGCGCCACGCAAGCTGAGCGAGTGGAAGAACGGCCGGTCCTGCAACAGCGGCACGATCGCCTCGCCGAACCCTTCCCACAAGTGGAAGCGGCCGCTGGTCGCGGGCAGCGCATTGTTGCCGTTCAGACCCTGCTGCGTCAGCAGGTCGAAGGAGTTGCTGCTGGTTTCGCGGCGATATTCCGTGCCGATGTTGACGCCGACCGGATCGGCACCGAACACCGAGAAGAGCTTGCCAGTGACGTTGCCGCCGAACACGGTCTGCGTCACCTTGGCATCGAGGAAGGTCGGCGCGGCAAGATATCCCGCCGCGGGCGCCAAGGTGCCGATGCCGAAGATGTTGGCGGGAACGCAGCCGGCCGCGCGCGCCGCCGGATCGGCGCAGACCACCTGGCCGGTCGCCGGATCGGTATAGGCGTTGAGCGCCTGCTGGAAGCGCAGCGTGTTGAACTGGCCCGTCCCGTCCTGATGCTCCTTGCTCTGGCCGTAGATGCCGTAAAGCTCATAGCCCCAGCGATCGCCGGCGAACTTGCCGGTCAGGCCGCCGGCGATGCGGAACAGATCGCGGTCCGCCGAACTCGTCCGGTTGCCGAAGTCGGCAAGCCGACGATCGAAGCTGATGTCACGCAGCCCGTCGCCATCGGTATCGGTCGCCGCGTTGAAGATCGCGTCCGGTACATATGGGTTGCGATAGGTGACGCCGCCGACGACCGTCTGGATCGGCACCCGGCCGCTGGCCCCGACGACATTGAAGGTGGAATCGAGCGGGAACGGCTCGATCACGGTGTTGACCTTGGTCTTGGCGTAATTGCCCTCGACCCACAGGTTCGCGGCCGGCGATACTTCGAAGGTCGCACGACCGGCAGCGACGTACCGCTCGACCGGCACCGCAAGATAACGGTAGTCGGACCGGTTGAAGCCGCCGCAGCTGATGTCGCTGCAATTGACGAGCGAACCCGTGTTGTAGCTGAAGGTCTGGTCGCCGGCGAAGACACGGCCGCCCGGCGCATAGCTCGACAGAGTCGGGCGGGCCGGCGTGAACAGATCGCCAAGATCGCCGGTCAGGTTCGTGAGGCTGGTCGAATCGACCGCACTCGAACCGCCCTCGGTCGACCGGTCGCGCTTCAGCACCGTGCCCTGCTTCGAATAGCTGCCGAACAGCATGATGTTGCCGCGGCCGTCGGCGAAATTCTTGCCGCCGAGCAGGCTGATCTGACGGTCGAAGCCATCGCCGCGCTGCGAGATGCCGACCTGACCATCCGCCTGGAGGCCTTCGTAATTCTTCTTGTAGATGATGTTGACCACGCCCGCGACCGCGTCCGAGCCGTAGACCGCGGAGGCGCCGCCGGTCAGCACGTCGACGCGGTCGATGAACTGCGTCGGGATGACGTTGAGGTCGACCGCCTGGCTGCCCGGCTGGCCCGAGACGAAGCGGCGGCCGTTGACCAGCACCAGCGTGCGATCCTCGCCGAGGTTGCGCAAATTGACCGTCGCGGCGCCGGCGCCCTGCGTCGCGAACGACGAATTGGTGCGGCTGATGCCGGGCGTGCCGAACGCCGGATTCTGCAACAGCACTTCCTGGACGTTGATCGCGCCCTGCTGCTGGATCTGCTCGGCGCCGATCACCTGCAACGGCGAGGCGCTGGCGGCGGCGGGCGAGGCGATGCGCGAGCCGGTGACGACGATGTCCCCGCCCGGCGCCGGCGCGCCCGGCGCGGTCGCATCGTCGCCGGCGGGGGTGACGCCGGTCGCGGCGGGGCTCGCCGCCTGATCGTTGGTGGTGTCGGCGGGGGTGCCCTGCGTCGGCAGCGCGCTATCCTGCGCCTGGGCCGGCACGGCGAATACGGCGCCGACGAGCAAAGTGGTGGCAAGGAGGCGGTGACGATACGCTGCTAACATGAGATACCCTGTGCACTGGAAGGACAACGAGTCTGTCCTGCTGCCGCGCAGCTAACCGGCCAGGGCGCCTGATGTAATCGTAAATGTCAGCGCGTTTCAAAATGTTGCGGTATGTTGCAAAGAAGTGACATTGACATTGTCCTATGCAGGCGACTCACGTCCCGCGCCGGCCGCATGCCATTCCCGCCGTAGCGTCGCGACCAGGTCGGCGGCCGGCATCGCCCGCGCGAGCGGCGCACCCTGCCCCGCCCAATGCGCGCCATAACCATGCTCGCCGTGGGCTCGGGCGACTGCGTGAAGCGCCTTCCCGGCGGCATAAGCGATCGGATAGTCGGGCGGCGCGACGTCCGGCTCGAACGCGGTGAACCGATTGGCCAGCGCGCGTGCCGGCCGCCCCGAGATATGCGTCGTCAGCCGCGTATGCCACGCCCCCTCGCCCGCCAGCGCGGCGCGATAGCCCTCGTCCGCCGCCGATTCCGGACAGGCGACGAAGGCGGTGCCGAGCTGTGCCGCCACCGCGCCGAGCGCACAGGCGGCGGCGATGCCCGCGCCGTCCATCAGACCGCCGGCGGCGATCACCGGCAGCCCGCCGTCGCGGACCAGCAACCGGGTCAGCGCGACGGTGCCGAGCGCATCGTCCGGCGCGGCGGGATCGAAGCTGCCGCGATGGCCGCCCGCCTCGATCCCCTGCGCGACGACGGCGTCGATCCCCGCCGCCTCGATCGCGCGCGCTTCGGCAAGGCTGGTCGCGGTGGCGAGCAGCACGCTGCCCGCCGCGCGCAACGCCGCGATCGCCGCCGCGGGCGGCAGGCCGAAATGGAAGCTGACCACCGGCGGCGCGGTCTCGACCAGCATCGCGAGCATCTCCACATCATCGGCGAAGCTGCGATACGGCGAATGCAAACGCGCGGGGGGCTCGGCGTCATAGGCGGCGAAGACCGGCGCCAGCGCGGCGAGCCACGCCGCCTCGCGGGCCGCAGCCGCGTCGGGCGTGCGGTGGACGAACAGATTGACGGTGAACGGCCGATCGGTCGCGGCGCGTATCGCGTCAATCATCGCGCGGGCCCCGGCGGCATCGGTCGCGCCGACGCCGATCGATCCCAGCGCACCCGCCTCGCTTACCGCGGCGGCGAGCGCGGGCGTCGCCACCCCCGCCATCGGTGCCTGGATCAGCGGCACCGAGCAGCCGAACCGATCGAACCACGTCATCGCTCGTCCTCCCGCACTTGCCGGTCGCGGTTATCATCGCGGGTGCGCTAGCGCCATGCATCGACGCGGGTGCGGTGCCAACCGTCTGCCACCATGGGAATCTCAACGACGTGTGCGCGCCCCTCGACCAATCGTCACCCCGGGCGTGTTCCGGGGTCCACTGCGCCGCGCAATCAACGGCTTGTGCTTTTGCCGAACCGTGGATGCGGGAACGGCTCCGGCATGACGAGGGAGCGCCGCCGTGGCCACGTACCAATCTGCAACGGGCACCCCGCTGACCCACGGCCGCCACCGCCAGGATGCGGACGATTGTCTTACAGCATGCCATCGCCGGGGGAAGCACCGCTCGGGTCTGAAGGCCTGCTCCGATCGCGCGCGATCAATCCGATCGCGCTGCTGGCGAGCTGCCGCCAAAAGGCGTATGACGCTGCCATGCTTCAACCCAGCGCCGCCTTCCTCTCGCCTGTCCGGCCGCGCAGCGTCGCGCGCTGGCTGATCGTCGTCGCCGCGCTGATCGTCGCCATGGTCGTCGTCGGCGGCATCACCCGCCTGACCGAATCCGGCCTGTCGATCACCCAGTGGAAGCCGATCAGCGGCATCATCCCGCCGCTGACGCAGGCGCAATGGCAGGCCGAGTTCGACGGCTACAAGCGCATTCCCGAATATGCCGCCTTCAACCAGGGGATGACGCTCGACGGGTTCAAGCGCATCTTCTTCTGGGAATATACGCATCGCCTGCTCGGCCGGGTGATTGGTGCCGCCTTCGGCCTGCCGTTGCTGTGGTTCGCGATCCGACGGCGCATCCCCGCCGGTTACGGCTGGCGGCTGGTGGCGCTGCTCGCGCTCGGCGGCTTGCAGGGGGCGATCGGCTGGTGGATGGTCGCCTCGGGCCTGTCGGTGCGGACCGACGTCAGCCACGTCCGCCTCGCGGTGCACCTGCTCACCGCGCTCACCATCCTCGCCGGGATCGTGTGGACCGCGCTCGACCTCATCGCGCTGCACCACAACCCGCTCGCCCGACCGGCCCGGCTGACGCGGATCGCGGCGGTCGCGCTTGCGCTGCTCGTCGTCCAGCTGATCTACGGCGCCTTCACCGCCGGGCTCGACGCCGGCTATGCCTTCGCAAGCTGGCCGCTGATGGGCGACGCGCTGTTCCCGGCCGGCGTGCCGATGGTCGATCCCGGCTGGCGCAACGCGGTCGACAATCCGGTCGTCGTCCAGTTCATCCATCGCTGGTGGGCGTTCGCTGCCGCCGCCGGGCTGGTCTGGCTCGCGGTGCGCGCGATCCGGATGGGCGCGGGTGCGGGACGCTGGGTGATCGGCCTCGTCGCGTTGCAGATCGGGCTCGGCATCGCGACCCTGCTCAGCGGCGTGCAGATCGACCTCGCCGTCGCGCATCAGGCCAATGCCGCACTGCTGCTGATCGCCACCGTCTGCGCCGCCCACGCGGTCGGCCGCCGCCCCGCCTGACTCTCAGGTATCATTTTACCCGTCAGCAAAGCCGCGCTTTGCTTGACTTTTGGGGGTCGTTCCAGCAGTAGCGCGACCAATCACGCCGCCCGGCGACGGGCGGCGTGCCTCGTTTCAAACCGAAAGGTCCAACGCCATGAAGGCGCTCATGAAGACCACCAAGTCGGCCAAGCCGCACGAGGTGGAGAAGAAGTGGCATATCGTCGATGCCGACGGCCTGGTGGTCGGTCGCGCGGCGACGATCATCGCCAACGTCCTGCGCGGCAAGCACAAGACGTCGTTCACCCCGCACGTCGACTGCGGTGACAATGTCATCGTCATCAACGCCGACAAGATCCGCTTCACCGGTAACAAGGCCGCGAAGAAGGTCTATTACAAGCACACCGGCTATGCCGGCGGCATCAAGGGTGTCACCGCCGCCAAGGTCCTCGACGGCCGCTTCCCGGAGCGCGTGCTCGAAAAGGCCGTCGAGCGCATGATCCCGCGCGGCCCGCTCGGCCGTGAGCAGATGCGCAACCTGCGCATCTTCAAGGGCAGCGAGCATCCGCACGAAGCTCAGAACCCGGACGTTCTCGATATCGCGGGCATGAACCGCAAGAACAAGGTGGGCGCGTAATGACCGACAATCGCCAGTCGCTTTCCGACCTCGCGTCGCTGACCCAGGCCGCTCCGGCGACCACCGGTGCGCCCGCCGCCGCTGCCGAGGGCGACGCCCCCGCCGCGCCGACGCAGGTGCTGCCCGTCACGCCGCTGCGTGAGCAGATGCTCGACAAATACGGCCGCGCCTATGCGACCGGCCGCCGCAAGGACGCCGTCGCACGTGTCTGGCTCAAGCCGGGTTCGGGCAAGATCACGATCAACGGTCGCGATCAGGAAGTCTATTTCGCACGGCCGACGCTGCGCCTCGTCATCAACCAGGTGTTCGGCATCACCGAGCGCGAGGGCCAGTATGACGTGGTCTGCACCGTCAAGGGCGGCGGCCTGTCGGGCCAGGCCGGCGCGGTCAAGCACGGCATCAGCCAGGCGCTGACCCGCTTCGAGCCGGTGCTGCGCGCCCCGGTCAAGGCGGCAGGCTTCCTGACCCGCGACAGCCGCACCGTCGAGCGCAAGAAGTACGGCCGCGCCAAGGCGCGTCGCAGCTTCCAGTTCTCGAAGCGCTAAGCGATCCGGCCCTTTGGGGTTCAAAAAAGGGCGGTCCGGCAACGGGCCGCCCTTTTTCGTGGCCGCTCAGAACAGCTTGCGCACCGTCAGCTTGACCATCCGGCCATAGGGATCGAGGAAGGCGCGCTGATAGCGATAGGGCGTCATGCCGTTGCGATCGCGCACGACGGTGCGCGTGTTGAGCAGGTTGTTGACGTTGAACTGGAAGCTCAGGCTCTTCGCCCAGGCCGCGCCGTTCGCGATCTTCTGCGCATCGATCGTGCTGTAGAGGGCCAGGAAGGTCCGTCCCGAAAAGGACAGGTCCGACGCGGCGATCGGGCTGCGGATGCGCGTCGCCCCCTGCCACATGCCGAACACGCCGCCGTTGACCGCACCCACCGAGCCACCGAGCGTGCCCTGCACCTCGTAGCGCGTTCGTCCGCCGTTGCCGGTGACCGACTCCCCCGCGAGCAGATCGAGCTCAGGCTGTCCCACCCGGGGCAGTAGGCGATCATCGATCCGGGCGGTGGCAGTGACGAACGTATAGAGCGACGGTCGCGGCTTGGGCGGCGGAGGCGGTGGCGCTTCCTTGGCGGGCGGCGGTGGCTCGGGCGGCTTCGCCCCCAGCATCGTCCACAGCGAGACGCGCGCCTGCAGCTTGCGCTCGCGCTCGCGCGCCAGATTGAGCGGGCGGAGGTCGACCAGCACCAGCCGGCCGGCGGCATCCCGCTCGAACCGGTTGGGGAAGGCGGATTGCAACGCATCGGTGCCGCCGACCGGATAGCTGACCTGGCCGTCGGTCGTCGTCTCGATATAGTCGAGGTTGAACCGCAACTCCTTGCCGCGGAACGGCTGCCAGCCGATACCCGCGGTATCGATCTGCCGCCGCTGCGGGCCGAGCGCGGGATTGCCGCCGGCGACCACGGTGACCAGCGGGCTGGTGCCGGTGAGGAAGTCGAAGAAGGGCGCATTGGGCACCGCGACCACCGGCTGGGTGAGCAGCGCGATCTCCGGCGCGGTGCGGCTGACGCTGGTCGAGGCGGTGATCTGCACCCGCTTGCGCGGTGCCCAGATCAGCCCGAGGTTGCGGCTGGCGAGGCTGCCGTAATCGGACACGGCGGCGATACCGATGCCGGCATTGGCGGTGAGCGTCCCCAGCGGCGACAGGATGCCGCGCTCCGCCGAGGCGAGCGGCAGCTCGAAGGCGACGTTGGCGCTCTCCGTATCGCGGCGCAAAGGCGGCGTCGCGGCGGCGGTGGAGCGCCCCGCGCTCGACGTGCGGGCGGCGTCGGCGGTCAGCGTGACGCGCGCGTCGCCGGCGGGAAGCGCGAGCAGCGGCCCGGTGACGTTGGCCTTGGCCGATACGGTCCGCGCGAGCGTGCGACTGCGGCTGACCTCGCGCTGGCGCAGCCACGCCGCATCGAACGGCTGGTACGGATCGGCGCCGGCATCGATCGCCGCCTGCGCCGCGCCGGTATCGACGCCGAGATCGACCATCGCGCTGGTCCGGCTCCGGTCGTAGCTGCCGGTCACCGACCACAGCCAGCGCCGCAGGCTGCCCTGCAACGTCGCGCCGCCGTGCAGCGTCAGCGCGCGCGTCCGCTGCGCCAGCACCCCCGCCTCGGGCAGATAGCGGTAGAGCAGCACGTCGCCGGCGAAGGGCGCGGCGGGATTGCCGGCGGGGACGCGCAGCGCCGCGGTCGACAGGCCGGCGAGGCCCATCCCGCGTTGCGCATCCATCGACAGGTTGAGCGATCCGGTCACCGTGTTGCCGATCGGCATCGCGTGCGTCGCATTGACGCGCAGCTGGTCGCGGCTGGTGAGCGACTGATAGGGCGCGAGATCGGTGATCCGCCGCGGCCCCGCCGCCGCGGCGGCGTAACCGGCAAGCGTGGCCCGCGCGCCCGGATCGCCCGGCACCGACACGCTCGTCACCGGCCGTCCGGCGAGCGCATCGAGCGCCGGATCGACCGATCCGCCCGCCGGCGCCGCGATCGTACCAATCGTATCATAGAGCACGCCGGGGTCGGGCGCCGGCGAGCGACGCGATGCGAGGAGCGGATCCTGCCGTTCGTACGACAGGGTCACCGAGGTGCGGCGATCCTTGTCGAGCCGGGTCGACCCGAGCAGGAAGGTCGCCGCGCTGCCGCCGCCCTCTGTCGTGGTCGACGAGTCCTCGCTCGCCTCGAGTGCACGGAAGCGGCGTTTGGTGATGAAGTTGGTGATCCGTACCGTCGGCGGAAAACCGAAACGCGCGGAGTCGCTTTCCGCCAGGATCTCGGTACGTTCGATCGCCTCGGGCGGCAGCGTCTGCAATTCCTCATAGCCCGAGATGCGCCGCCCGTTGAGCAGGAACACCGGATCGGCGCCGCTGTTCGAGGTGGTGAGCGGCTTGAGCAGCCGCAGCAGATCGTCGATCCGACTCGCGCCGAGCGCCTTGATCGCCTGCGCATCGAGCACCGCCACCGGCGCGCTGTCACCGATCGCCGAGCCGCGCAGCTTCTCGCCGACGACGACGATATCGCCGGGCGGTGCATGCGCTGCGGTTTGTGCCGCGCTGCCGCCCGGTATCGCGAGCGCGATTCCCCCGATGAACCACCGCCGCATCCGCCCCTCCCCAGAAGCATTGTTGCCCCTGCCCGACTATCGGCAGTCTCTTATCTTAGGCAGAATTGGGGAGATCGCGCCAGCAAGGACCGCTCCTCTTTGGAAGCCGAAGGGATTCACTTACTTGATGGCATCGGCTGTCGGCGCCGGGGCCGAACGACTGCTAGCCGCGATAGAAGACCACCGCCACGCCCGCGATCAGCAGCGCGACCAGCACGAGCACCGGAACGCGCCGCGTCCGCCTCGCCGCGGCGGCGGTCTCATAGGCATCCATGTCGAACCAGAAGCGCCCGGCCGCCGGCATGCGGATCGATCCGTCGGCGATCATTGCCGCAAAGGCGCGCGCCTCGCGCGCGTCGCGCGGGGTGAAAGCGATCGCATCGTCCGCGGTCACCGCATGCGCCGCGACGAACTGCGGCGCGATGCTGCCGCGGACGAGATAGCGGTCGCGCACCGTGCCGCGCGACGGCTCGCGCGTCAGCCGCGCGGTCACCGCCGTTTGCCCTGATGGCGGATGTTCGCCGGTCGGCCGCGGTGCTTGATGACGCGGTCCTTGCGCGATGACGAGACGTGCCGCGCACCCGGCGCCGCCCCCTTGCCGCCGGGCAGTTCGAAGCGCAGCGCCCCCGACACCGGATTCGCCTCCGCCAGCCGCAGGTCGACGCGCTGGCCGAGCGTATAGGCCTCGCCGCTCTGCTCGCCGACCAGCGTGCGCGACGCCTCGTCGAAGCGGAAATATTCACCGCCGAGATCGCGCACCGGCATCAGCCCGTCGCCGCCGATCCCCTCCACCGTCGCGAAGAAGCCGTAATTCTGTACGCCGGTGATCCGCGCGCCGACCGTCTCGCCGACCTTTTCGGCGAGGAAGGCGGCGACATAGCGGTCGATCGTATCGCGCTCCGCCTCCATCGCCCGGCGCTCATAGCCGCTGATCGTCTCGCCGATCACGTCCATCGCCGCCGCGTCGGTCTGGCCGAGCCCGCCCTCGCCGAGCCGATAGGCGGCGACGAGCGAGCGGTGGACGAGCAGATCGGCATAGCGCCGGATCGGCGACGTGAAATGCGCATAGGAGCCGAGCGACAGGCCGAAATGCCCCTGGTTGGCGGGGGCGTAATAGGCCTGGGTCTGGGTGCGCAGCACCTGCTCCATCACCTGCGGCCGAAAGTCGGCATCGCCGACGCGCGCCAGCACGTGATTGAAGGTCGCCGGGCGGATCACCTGCCCGAGCGCCAGCGGCACGTCGAACGTTTCGAGATAGTCCTTGAGCGCGACGAGCTTCTCGCGGCTGGGCGGCTCGTGGACGCGGTACATCACCGGCGCCTTCTTCGCCTCCAGCGCCTTGGCGGCGGCGACGTTGGCGGCGATCATATAATCCTCGATCAGCCGGTGCGCATCGAGCCGCTCGCGCGGCGCGACCGACATGATCCGCCCCATCTCGTCGAGCACCACCCGCCGTTCCGGCAAATCGAGATCGAGCGGCTCGCGCGCGTCGCGCGCCTTGGCGAGCGCACGCCAGCAGTCCCAGAGGTGGCGGAGGGATTCGCGCAATTCCTCCCCGGCACGGGGAGGGGGACCGCGCCGCGCAGCGGCGTGGTGGAGGGGCGCTTCCTCGGGCGGTGTCGCTGATGGCGCCCCCCCTCCACCAGCTTCGCTGGTCCCCCTCCCCGTGCCGGGGAGGAATGAGTCAGAAATCGCCTGCGCCTCTTCATACGCCAGGTTCGCCGCGATCCGCACCCTTGCGCGCGTAAACCGCCAGCTCTTCAGCGCCCCCGACCGGCTGATCTGCAGATGGCACACCAGCGCCGCGCGATCCTCGCCCTCCTTGAGCGAACATACCTCGGCCGACAGGATCTCGGGCAGCATCGGCACCACCCGATCCGGGAAATAGACCGAATTGCCGCGACGCCGCGCCTCGCGGTCGATCTCCGATCCCGGCCGCACGTAGAAACTGACGTCGGCGATCGCCACCACCGCCTGCCAGCCGCCGCTGTTGGCGGGATCGTCGTCGGGCGCGGCCCACACCGCATCGTCGTGGTCGCGCGCATCGGCGGGATCGATCGCGACGATCGGCAGGTGCGTCAGATCCTCGCGATCGTCGCCGAGCGGCAGTTCGGAGACGCGCGCCGCCTCGTCCAGCGTATCGCCGGTGAACACGTCGGGGATGCCGAGCTTGTGGATCGCGATCAGCGAGAAGCTGCGCGGGGCGAACGGATCGCCGAGCCGCTGGACGACGCGCACGCTGATCCGCGGCGGCCGGCCGGTCATTTCGGCCATCACCAGATCGCCCGCCTCGGCACCGCCGGTATCGGAGACGGGGAATTCGCGGCGGTCCTTCTTCTCGACCCCGGTCAGCCAGAAGCGCTCCCCCTCGCGCCGCAGCACGCCGAGCACCTGTTCGGACGCCTTGGCGAGCACCTTCATCGGATGCGCGATCCAGCCGTTGCCTGCTTGCTCGGTGCGCGCCAGCACGCGCTCGCCGATGCCGAGCGCGCCACGCTTGCGCTCGCGCACCCGCAGACGCGGCGGCGGCGTCTCCGCCTCCCAGCGATCGGGCACTGCCCAGACCGTCCCGCCGTCATCGACGTCGGCGACGCGCAGCACCGTCACCTTGGGCAAGCCCCCCATCTTGTGAAAGGCGCGGCCGGGCGCGCTGTCGATCAGCCCCTCGTCCGCCATGTCCTTGAGCAAGGCCTTGAGCGCGATCTTCTCCTGCGCGGTGAGCCCGAACGCCTTGGCGATCTCGCGCTTGCCGGCGGGCACGTCGGAGGTTTCGATGAACTGGAGGATCTGCGCCTGTGTCGGCAGACCGGGTCTGTTTTTATGTTTCACGCAGCGAAGATAGGGATTGGACCCGGCAACGTCATGCCCCAACTTTGCGCCGGGCGGCGCGAGCCGCTACAGCGCCGCCATGTCGCCGTTCCGCGTCTGCGCGCTCTATCGCTTCACCCCGTTCGACGATCCTGCCGGCTTGCGCGGCCCGCTGCTCGACGCCTGCCTCGCCGCCGGGGTGAAGGGCACGCTGCTGCTCGCGCCCGAGGGGATCAACGGTACGATCGCCGGTCCCGACGCGGGGGTCGCGGCGGTGCTCGCGCATATCCGCGCGCTTCCCGGCTGTGCGACGCTCGACGTCAAGGAGGCGCGCGCCGAGACGATGCCGTTCCACCGCACCAAGGTGCGGCTCAAGCGCGAGATCGTGACGATGGGCGTCGAACATGTCGATCCGCTCGCCGCCGGCCATTATGTCGAGCCCGCCGACTGGAACGCGCTGATCGCCGATCCGGCGACGGTGGTGATCGACACGCGCAACGATTACGAGGTGGCGGTCGGCAGCTTCGCCGGCGCGATCGATCCGCAGACGCACAGCTTCCGCGACTTCCCCGCCTGGTTCCGCGCGCATCGCGACGAACTGCTTGCCGGCGGCAAGCAGGTGGCGATGTTCTGCACCGGCGGCATCCGCTGCGAAAAGGCGACCGCCTTCCTCAAGGCGGAGGGCGTCGCCGACGTCTTCCACCTCAAGGGCGGCATCCTGCGCTATCTGGAGGAGATACCCGCCGCACAGAGTGCATGGCAGGGCGAATGTTTCGTCTTCGACGAGCGCGTCGCGGTCGGCCACGGTCTCGCGCCGGGCAGCCACGGCCTGTGCCGGGCGTGCCGGATGCCGGTCTCCGCCGACGATCGCCAGTCGCCGCTCTATGCGGAAGGCGTGAGCTGCCCGCGCTGCCACGCCACGCGTGACGACGCCGCCAGGGCGCGCGCCGCCGAACGCCACCGCCAGGTCCAGCTCGCCGAGGCACGGGGCGAGGCGCACGTCGGCGCGACATACGAGGCGTAGGGCTTAGGGCGGTTAAGGCCACAACCGTCACGCCCTGCTCTCACCCTATCGGCCGCTGCGCGACCTCTTCCCTCTCCCGGCGGGAGAGGGAAAAGCGGCGTAGCCGCGAAGGGGGAGGACGGGAGCGGGACGTTAGCGAAAGCCCCTCAATACGCCCGCGCCAGCAACACCCGCTCCACCGCCGGCGCGCCGGTGAATAGGCACGTCCCGTCCGCCGCCGCCGCATCGGACGGCGCGTTGCGGATCGTCAGCTTGAGCGCCTTCAATCGCTCGATTACCGCGTCGAGCGCCGCGCCGGTCGGCCGTGACCATTGCACCTCGACCCAGCCGGGGTTGACCGCCCCCTCGGCGAAATGCGCCTCGACCGCGGCGAAATCCGCCGCCGGGACGATCGCCGCGGTCAGCCGCGCGCGCGCCTCGTGATGCAGCGCCTGCTGGATCGCGGCGAGCAGCGCCGGCACCTCCGCGACGAAACCGTCGCGCGGCAGGACCTGCGAATCGAGCTTGCCGTCCTCGCGATACAGCCGGTCGCGGCGGATCACCGAGACGTTGCCGCCCGCCATGTCGCGCCCGCCGATCTCAACGACGATCGGCGCGCCCTTCTTGACCCAGCCCCAGCGCTTGGTCGCCGCCTTGGCGGGCTTGAGGTCGAGCAGCGCGCGCACCGGCTCGCCGAGCGCGGACAGGCCGGCGAGCGCCGCCTGCACCTCTTTGGCATAAGCGATCAGCGCCTCGTCCTCGGGCGTGTCGCGCAGCATCGGCACGATCACCACCTGCCACGGCGCGATCCGCGGCGGCACGCGCAGGCCGTCGTCATCGCCATGCACCATGATGACGCCGCCGATCATCCGCGTGCTCACCCCCCAGCTCGTCGTCTGCGCGAGTTCGAGCTCGCCGCTGGCGTTCTGGAAGCGGATGTTCTGCGCGCGGGCGAAGTTGGTGCCGAGGAAATGGCTGGTGCCCGCCTGCAGCGCCTTGCCGTCCTGCATCATCGCCTCGATGCTGTAGGTCGCGACCGCGCCGGGGAAGCGCTCGTTCTCCGGCTTCTCGCCCGCGACCACCGGCAGCGCGAGGCACTCCTCGGCGAAGCTGCGATAGACTTCGAGCATCTTGAGCGTCTCGTCACGCGCCTCGTCGGCGGTGGCGTGCGCGGTATGGCCCTCCTGCCAGAGGAACTCGCTGGTGCGCAGGAACATGCGGGTGCGCATCTCCCACCGCACGACATTGGCCCATTGGTTGATCAGCACCGGCAGATCGCGCCACGACTGGACCCAGCGCGAGAAAGCGGTGCCGATCACCGTCTCCGACGTCGGGCGCACGACCAGCGGCTCCTCCAGCTTGGCGGCGGGATCGGGCACCAGCCCGCCCTTGCCGTCGCCGATCAGCCGGTGGTGCGTGACCACCGCCATCTCCTTGGCGAAGCCCTCGACATGCTCCGCCTCCTTCTCGAAATAGGAGAGCGGGATGAACAGGGGGAAATAGCAATTCTCATGCCCGGTCGCCTTGATCCGGTCATCGAGCAGCCTCTGGATCCGCTCCCAGATGCCATAGCCCCACGGCCGGATGACCATGCAGCCGCGCACCCCCGATTCCTCGGCGAGGTCGGCCTCGGCGATGACGGTCTGATACCAGGCGGCGAAATCCTGTGCGCGGGTGACGGAGAGAGCGTGCTTCATGCGTGGGACGCCTAGCCAAAGCCGCCGCGTCCGTCACCCCCTGCACGATCGCGGATCAGCGCACCGGCGGATGCGGGTCCGACAGGACCGCCCACAGGAAGAAGGCGGCGACCGCGGCGATGCCGAGCAGCCAGCCGTAGCGATCGATCCACGCGACCGGCGACTTGCCGAGGTCCGCGCGCACCTGCACCGCGTCGATCGGCGCGCCATGGCCACATTGATCGCACCGGCTGGCGTAGCGCACCCCGGTCGGCCAGCGGAACAGCCACATGATGTGATGCACGCGATACGCCAGATGCTTGTAGAAACCGCGCTGGCATTCGCAGGTCGGGCAATGTCTGCGCCCGTCCGGCCCCAGATCGCGGCTGACCGTCTTCGATCCCCAAGTGATGAACATAGTCCCCCCAGTCGATCTCTCTCTTATAGAAAGATCACCGGGGGCTCAGATCGGCGGCGTCCGATTTCCCGCTGCCGCGAGCATCCGCTTGCCGCGCAGATACATTTCCAGCCGCTGCGCACTGAACAGGCCGAGCGCCAGCGCCATCAACAGGTCGGTGATCGCCATCGGATCGAGCCCCGCCGGCCCCGCATATGTCATCGCGCCGCGCGCGCCGCTGCGCACGACGATCAGCAGCACGATGAACAGCAAGGCCGCCGGCGACGCGGTCTGGCCGAGCCGGTGCGTCTCGGGGTCGAGCGTGATCCGCATCATCTTGCCGCGCTGCCAGCCGAGCGCCGCGCCGAGCGCCAGCGCGACGAGGCAGAACAGCCAGCCGAGGCCGCGCGGCGGAAAGCGGCTGAACGTGACGGCGATCACCGCCGCATAGACCGCCGGCAGGATCCAGAGATGTTCGAGCTTGAGCGGCCGCACCCGCTTCATCCGCCGCCAGCGGATCGCCATCACCACCGCGACGACGACGAGCGGCAGGGCATAGTTGATCCAGTCCATCGCTCTCCGCCCCGCCAGTCTAAACTTGAGTTCAGTCGCCTGCACATCGGTGACATGAAGCAACCCATTAGCTAGCGCTGGACGATGACAGCCTGGCCATCCCTGCCCCGCAGCGCAAAAATCAAAGCGACCGGTTACGTCATTTCGACCTTCAGCGTCGTTCTTCTGGCGATCGTCTCCTGGCGCAGCGCCAGTCGCGATTCCGCGCTCGCCCTGTGCCTCGTCTGCGGCGCGACGACCTCGATCATCGGCATGATCATGCGGCTCTATTCATATGAAGTCGAGAAAACCGAGCCCGCCGACTGACCGCCCGATACGGTCGCCCCCGCCCGTCACGCCCGGGCGGGGGACCGGATGCTACTCCGCCGCCTGGGCGAGCGGCGCGTCCTTCCACACCAGCACCGGCTTGCGTGCCGCCTGCGTCTCGTCGAGGCGCGCGCGCGGCGCGAAATGCGGCGCGGTCTTGAGGCTGGCATCGCCCGCCTTCGCCCGTTCCGCCACCGAGCGCAGCGCGCCGACGAACTGGTCGAGCGCCGCCTTCGATTCGGTCTCGGTCGGCTCGACCAGCATCGCGCCGTGGACGACGAGCGGGAAATAGACCGTCATCGGGTGGAAGCCCTCGTCGATCAGCCCCTTGGCGACATCCAGCGTCGAGAAGCCCTCGGCGAGATTGGCGTCGGAGAAGATCGCCTCGTGCATGCACGGCCCGGCCTTGGCGAAGGGCGCGTCGAGCGTGCCCTCCAGCGAGCGCAGCACGTAATTGGCGTTGAGCACCGCATCCTCGGCGACCTGGCGCAGGCCGTCGGCGCCGTGGCTGAGGATATAGGTCAGCGCGCGCGTGAACATGCCCATCTGGCCGTGGAAGGCGACCATCCGGCCGAAGCTGCCGGCGTGATGCTCGCCGGCATTCTCCTCCTCGATCAGCACGAATTGCTCGCCCTGCTTCTCGACGAACGGCAGCGGCGCGAACGGCGTCAGCGCCTCGGAAAAGACCACCGGCCCCGAGCCCGGCCCGCCGCCGCCGTGCGGCGTCGAGAAGGTCTTGTGCAGGTTGATGTGCATCGCATCGACGCCGAGATCGCCCGGCCGCACCCGGCCGACGATCGCGTTGAAATTGGCACCGTCGCAATAGACGTAGCCGCCCGCGTCATGCACCGCGTCGGAGATCGTCTTGAGGTCGCGTTCGAACAGGCCGCAGGTATTGGGGTTGGTGATCATCACCCCGGCGACGTCCGGCCCGAGCCGCGCGATCAGCGCCGCGGTGTCGACACGGCCGTCGGCGGTGGCGGGAATGTCCTCGACCGCGAAGCCGGCGAAGGCGGCGGTGGCGGGGTTGGTGCCGTGCGCCGATTCGGGCACCAGCACGATCTTGCGATGCCCCTCGCCGCGCGCTTCCAGCGCCGCCTTGATCGCGAGGATGCCGCACAATTCGCCGTGCGCGCCCGCCTTGGGGCTCATCGCGACGCTGGTCATGCCGGTCAGCGTCACCAGCCAGTGCGCGAGCTGATGGATCACCTCAAGCGCGCCCTGCACCGTATCGACCGGCTGCAACGGATGCACGTCGGCGAAGCCGGGCAGTCGCGCCATCTTCTCGTTGAGCCGCGGATTGTGCTTCATCGTGCACGAGCCGAGCGGGAACAGGCCCAGGTCGATCGCATAATTCTGGCGCGACAGGCGGGTGTAATGGCGCACCGCCTCCGGCTCGGCGAGCCCGGGCAGGCCGATCGCCGCCTTGCGCGCGAGGCCACCGAGGCGCGACGCCGGTGCCGCCGCATCGATGCCCGTGAAGTCGACGCCGGTGGTCTGCGTGTCGCCGATCTCGAAGATCAGCGCTTCCTCCAGCATCAGCGCCTTGTTGCCGGTGGCGGTCGGTGCGGCGGGCTTGCCGTCGCCCGCGGTCATCTGCGGACGCCAGCCGCTCTGATTGATGCTCATGCCAGAACCTCCTCGAGTGCGGCGGCAAGGGTTTCGATGTCCTCCGCGCTGGTCGTCTCGGTCACCGCGACGATCAGCCCGTTGGCGAGCGCCGCCTCGCCCGGATAGAGCCGGCCGAGCGACACGCCCGCGAGGATGCCGCGATCGGCGAGCGTGCGCACGACGGGACGCGCCTCGACCGGCAGCCTGACGGTGAATTCGTTGAAGAAGCTCTCGGTGACCAGCTCCACGCCGGGCACCTGCGACAGCCGGTCGGCGGCGCGGCAGGCGGCGGCATGATTGATCGCCGCAAGCCGGCGCAGCCCCGCCTCGCCGAGCAAGGTCATGTGCACCGAGAAGGCAAGCGCGCACAGCCCCGAGTTGGTGCAGATGTTGCTCGTCGCCTTCTCGCGCCGGATATGCTGTTCGCGCGTCGACAGCGTCAGCACGAAACCGCGGCGCCCGTCGGCATCGACCGTCTCGCCGCAGAAGCGGCCGGGCATCTGGCGGATGTACTTCTCCTTGCAGCCCATCAGCCCGACATAGGGGCCGCCGAACTGCAGGCCGACGCCGAGTGACTGGCCCTCGCCGACGACGATGTCGGCGTCCATCTCGCCCGGCGCGGTGATCGCGCCGAGCGCCACCGGCTCGGTGACGACCGCGATCAGCAGCGCCTTGTTGGCGTGGCAGGCATCGGCGAGCGGGGTGAGGTCGGTGATGCGGCCGAGGATGTCGGGATATTGCACGACGACGCACGACGTGTCCGCGTCGATCGCCGCGATCAGCGCCTCGACATCGGTCTCGGCGGTCAGCGCCGGCGTCGCGGTCTGCAACTGGTCGCCGGTATATTTGGCCATCGTCTTGGCGACGCTGACATAATGCGGGTGGAGCCCGCCCGACAGGATCGCCTTGCCCTTGCGCGTGATGCGCCGCGCCATGCCGATCGCCTCCCAGCAGGCGGTCGAGCCGTCGTACATCGAGGCATTGGCGACGTCGGTGCCGAGCATCCGCGCGACCTGCGTCTGAAACTCGAACAGCATCTGCAACGTGCCCTGCGCGATTTCCGGCTGATAGGGCGTATAGGCGGTGAGGAATTCGCCGCGCTGGATGAGATGGTCGACGCTCGCCGGCACATGATGGCGATAGGCGCCGGCGCCGAGGAAGAAGGGCACCTCGCCGGCGACGACGTTCTTGCGCGCCAGCGCGGTCATGTGCCGCTCGACCGCGAGTTCGGAGGCATGGCCCGGCAGGCCGGCGATCGGCCCGGACAGGCGGGCGGCCTCGGGCACGTCGACGAACAGATCGTCGATCGATCCCGCGCCGATGACCGAGAGCATCGCATCACGATCGGGCTGGGTAAGCGGCAGATAGCGCATCATCATTCCCTTGGAAGCCCCACCCCTTCCGGGGAGGGGCTAAGATAGGTCACAGCTTCGCGACGAAGTCCGCGTAGGCCGCTTCGTCCATCAGCGTCTTGAGCTCGGCCGGGTCGCTGAGCGTGATCTTGAAGAACCAGCCCTCCGCCTCCGGGTCCGAATTGACCAGGCTGGGATCGTCGGCGAGCGCGGCATTGCCCTCGGTCACCGTGCCCGACACCGGCGCATAGACGTCCGACGCAGCCTTGACCGACTCGACGACCGCCGCCTCGTCGCCCTTGCCGAGCTGCTTGCCCGCCTCGGGCACGTCAACGAAGACGATGTCGCCGAGCTGGCCCTGCGCATAGTCGGAGATGCCGACCGTGCCGGTGTCGCCGTCGACATCGACCCATTCATGATCTTCGGTGAAATAACGGCTCATCACTTGCCTCCTGCGCGGACATAGCGGTGGGGAACGAAGGGCAGCGGGGCGACCACCGCCTCATGGATCTTGCCGCGCTGGACGAGGCGCAGCGGCGTGCCCGCCTCCGCCAGCGCTGCGGGAACATAGGCCATGGCGATCGGCGCGCCGACGCTCGGCGCGAAGCCGCCGCTGGTGACGCGGCCGATCACCGCGCCATCGGCGTCGACGACGCTGGCCCCCTCGCGCACCGGCTGGCGCCCGGCGACCGACAGGCCGACGCGCTTGACCGCGGGGCCGTCGGTGCGCTCGGCAAGGATGCGCGCCGCACCGGCAAAGTCGGCGGCCTCGCGGCGGCGCTTCGACAAAGCGAAGCCGAGGTCGGCCATCACCGGCGTCGTCTCGGGATCGAGGTCGTGGCCGTAGAGCGGCAGCCCGGCTTCGAGCCGCAGCGAATCGCGCGCACCGAGGCCGATCGGCTTGACCTCCGGCTCGGCGCAGATCGCATCGGCGAAGGCGGCGGCGGCCTCTGCGGGGATCGAGATCTCGACACCATCCTCGCCGGTATAGCCCGAACGGCTGATCCACAGCGCATGGCCGTTCCATGCGAACGCGCCCGCGGTCATGAACACCAGCGCCTCGACGCCGGGCACCAGCCGCGCGACGGCAGCGACCGCCTCGGGCCCCTGCACCGCCAGCAGGGCCTGATCTTCCATCAGGTTGAGCGTCACGTCATCGGGCAGCACGTCGAGCAGATAGGCGAGATCGTCATATTTGGTCGCGCCGTTGACGACGACATAATGGCTCGCCGCCCCGAACGGATGCTCGCCCTCTTCGGGCAGCGTCGTCACCATCAGATCGTCGAGGATGCCGCCCTCGTCGTTGAGCAGCAGCGAATAGCGGATCCTGGTCGGCGCCAGTCCCGCGACGTCGCCGGGCAGCACCTTCTCGAGCGCGGCGGCGACCGCGGCGGCGTCGATGCCGTCGCCGGTCAGGCCGACCTGCCCCATATGGCTGACGTCGAACAGACCCGCCGATTCGCGCGTCCACAGATGCTCGGCCATGATGCCTTCATATTGGACGGGCATCTCATAGCCGGCGAAGGGCACCATGCGGCCGCCGCGGGCGCGATGCCACGCGTCGAGCGGCAGCAACTGGATGGCGGGTTCGTCGCCATCGAGCTCGTCGAGCGGGTCAGGCAGGGTGTCCGGCAGCGTGTCGCTCATCAACCGTCTCCAAAAAAGGCACACGATCCGGGTCGCGGGCCAGCCGCATCCGATCTCGTCATACCCCCTCTGTCACGGTGACCTGAGAGCTTTCACCCGGCGCATAACAGGCGGCGGGCTTACCCCTTCGGTGGCTCCTCAAAGGAACGCTTTCCAGAGTGTCGATAAGGCAGCGCGCGGTCCGTTATGCCTGAGAGATTCCGGGGTGGTTGCTCCTTCGGCGGCCTCCTTGTGAAGAGGCTCTCTCCCGCGCCCGCCCATGCCGGTCGCCCGGCATCGACGTGCGATGCTCTGGCGTCCCGCAAGGGCTTAGTCAATGCGGAAAGGCCCGCATCCGCCGCGGATCAGCGCTGCGCGTTATACTTCAGCTGATCGTCGGTGAGCTGGAAGCCCACCAGCGCCTCGAACGTCGCGCGCAGCACCGCGGTGCGCACCTCGGGCCGGGCGAGCGGATCGGTCGCGGCATCCTCGTCCCCCGCCTTGCGCTTGCGGGTAAGCTGGTCGCGCACCTCGTCGGGCAGCGTCGCCGCGGCGCGCGCGATCTGCGTAGAGGCGGTGCCGCTCGCCTGCGCGCGCGTCTGGCCGGCGTCGAAATGGACGGTCACCGCCCCCTTGCGCTTGGCGGTCACCGCGGTGCCGCCGCGGACGATGGCGATGTAATAGGGCAGCACCACGTCGCGCGCCGCATCGGCGCGGGTGCGCCGCGCCAGCACGTCGAAGGTGACGCTGGTGACGATCTGGTCGCCCGCGTCGTTGCAGGCGCCGCGTACGTGCGTCATGTTGGCGACGACGTCGATCGCGCTCTCGTCACGGCTGGTCGCCGGGTCGAACAGGGTGATGTCGCCGGTCCCCGCCGCGACGCCGACGGTCGGACAGGCCGAACGCACCGCCGAGATGCCGCCTTCGACGATCTCGCCCTTGCTGGCGCAGCCCGAGAGGATCAGCGCGAGGGCGGACAGGCCGAGAATCGTGGTTTTCACGGGGACGCATACCTTTGTCGAACGGTCAGTGACGCAGTCGCCGGCGGCCCGGCGGTACGGCGCGCACCATAGGAAGCGCCTTTCGCGCGTGCAAGCAATCGCGTAGAGCGACCGCCATGGCCTCTCTTCTTCAGCCGGACGGCGGCAAGCCCGTCCTCGATCTGCTGATCGCCGCGCCGCGCGGCTTTTGCGCCGGCGTCGACCGCGCGATCCGCATCGTCGAACTCGCGATCGAGAAACACGGCGCGCCGGTCTACGTCCGCCACGAGATCGTCCACAACAAGTTCGTCGTCGACACGCTGCGCGCTCAGGGCGCGGTGTTCGTCGAGGAGCTCGATCAGGTGCCGAACGGCGCGCCGGTCGTCTTCTCGGCGCACGGCGTGCCCAAATCGGTGCCCGCCGACGCGCAGAGCCGCGGGCTCGAATATCTCGACGCCACCTGCCCTCTGGTGTCGAAGGTGCACCGCCAGGCCGAACGCCTGGTCGCGACCGGCCGCCACATCATCTTCATCGGCCACGCCGGCCATCCCGAGGTGGTCGGCACCTTCGGACAGGTGCCGGACGGCGCGATGTCGCTGATCGAGACCGCCGCCGATGCCGAGACCTTCGCGCCGGTCGATCCCGACAATCTCGCCTTCCTCACCCAGACGACGCTGTCGGTCGACGATACCGCCGCGGTCGTCGCGGTGTTGCAGCGCCGCTTCCCCAACATGCTGCCGCCGCGCGGCGAGGACATCTGCTACGCCACCTCCAACCGGCAGGCGGCGGTCAAGGCGATCGCCGCGGCGTGCGATGCGATGCTGGTGATCGGCGCACCCAATTCGTCCAACTCGGTGCGGCTGGTCGAGGTGGCGGAGCGCGAGGGGATTCCGGCGCGGCTGATCCAGCGCGCCGCCGATCTCGACTGGCGCTTCCTCGACGGCGTCGGCACGCTCGGCATCACCGCCGGCGCCTCGGCGCCCGAGCTGCTCGTGCGCGAGCTGGTCGAGCTGCTCTCGACCCGTTTCGACGTCACCGAGCGCGAGGAAGAGACGACGCGCGAGACGATCGCGTTCAAGCTGCCACGCGGGCTCGACGCCGCGGCATAGCCGCCCGCTTCCCCGGCCCGCGCCCGGGGGCGCGGCAATCGGGGGAGGAACACATGGCCGTCTACACCCATGTCTCGGCGGAGGCGCTGTCCGCCTTCCTGCGCCGCTATGACGGCGTCGGCGCGCTCGTCTCCGCCAAGGGCATCGCCGAGGGGGTGGAGAACAGCAACTATCTGGTCGACACCGATCGCGCGCGCTTTATCCTGACGCTCTACGAAAAGCGCGTCGATGCCGGCGACCTGCCCTTCTTCCTCGACTTGCTCGATCACCTCGCCGCGCGCGGACTGCCGGTGCCCCCAGCGATCCGCGACCGCGACGGCGTCGCGGTGCAGCAGCTCGAGGGCCGCCCCGCCTGCCTGATCCGCTTCCTCGCCGGCGTGTCGGTGACCCGCCCCACCCCGGCGCAGGCCGCCACCGCGGGTGCAGCGCTCGGCGCGCTGCACCGCGCCGCCGCGGATTTCAGCGGCACACGCGCCAACAGTCTCGGCATCGCCGACTGGCGGCCGTTGCTCGAACGCTGCGGCGGCGACCTCGATGGCATCGCGCCCGGCCTGTATGCGCGCGTCGACGGCGCGCTCGCCGCAGTCGAGGCGGACTGGCCGCACGATCTGCCGACGAGCGTCATCCACGCCGACCTGTTCCCCGACAACGTGTTGATGTTGGGCGACTCCGTGACCGGTTTGATCGATTTCTACTTCGCCTGCCGCGATCTGCGCGCCTATGACGTCGCGGTGATGCATGGGTCCTGGGCTTTCGATCCGCGCGGCGAGCCGCTCGATGGCGTCGGCGCGGCGCTGCTCGCCGGCTATGCGGCGGCGCACGGCCTGTCCGATGCGGAGCGCGCCGCGCTGCCGGTGCTGGCGCGCGGCGCGGCGCTCCGCTTCCTGCTCACCCGCGCCTGGGACTGGCTCAACACGCCGGCCGATGCGCTGGTGACGCGCAAGGATCCTCTCGCCTATCTGCGCCGGCTCGACTGGTATGATGCCCATCCGGAGGCTTTTGCATGACCGACCCCGCCGCCGCCCCGCTCGTCGAGATCGCCACCGACGGCGCCTGCAAGGGCAATCCCGGCCCCGGCGGCTGGGGAGCACTGCTCCGCTTCGGCGGCCACGAGAAGGAATTGTCCGGCGGCGAGCGGCTGACCACCAACAACCGCATGGAGCTGACCGCGGCGATCGAGGCGCTGCGCGTGCTGACGCGGCCGTGCAAGATCCGCCTGTCGACCGACAGCAAATACGTCATGGACGGCCTGACCCGCTGGATCCACGGCTGGCGCAAGAACGGCTGGCGCACCGCCGACAAGAAGCCGGTGAAGAACGCCGAACTCTGGCAGGCGCTGTTCGCCGAGACGCAGAAGCACGAGATCGAATGGGTCTGGGTCAAGGGCCACAACGGCGACGCCGACAACGAACGCGTCGACAAACTGGCCAGCGACGCCGCCCTCGCAGCGAGCCGGCCTGCCGTTTAAGGAGTCGCGCAGAAGACGCAGAGCCCTACCCCCGCCGCGCCAGCGGCGATCAGGACAATCTGGTAAAGGGAGCCAGCCGCCCGTCCCGATCGTCCTCCGCGCCTCCGCGTGAGCACTCTTCTTCGCGGCTTTGCGTGAACCATCCTTGCCCCTCCCCAGACCTCTCCGCCTGATGGTCGGCAGCTTTGATCACGCGAAGACGCGGACACGCGAAGAGATTTGTTCACGTGGAGGCGCGGAGGCGCGGAGAGTTTGGATGTGGCGCGGCGGCGGCGCTGTCACCTCGGCGGTGTCGGGACGGCGGCTGCGCCGTGGATGCTCCCTCTGCACCCCTGCGCCAACCCTGCTCCCGGTCAGTCCGGCAGGAAGCGCCGCGCCGCATAACGATCGACGTCGATCCCCGCATAGGGCGCCGCCAACGGCGTGCCGAGCAGCAGGCTCGCCGCCACCGCCGCGCCGGCGGGGGCGGTCTGGATGCCGAAGCCGCCCTGCCCCGCGCACCAGAACAGCCCCGGCACCCGCGCGTCGAAGCCATAGACCGGCAGCCGGTCGGGCGCGAAGCTGCGCAGGCCGGCCCAGCGTCGCTCGACCGCGACGGCCCGCCAGTCGACGACCGATTCGAGCCGGTCGATCGCCTGCGCGACGTCGACCTCCTCGGGCGCGACGTCATGCGGACCGACCGGCGTCTCGTCATGGGGACTGAGCCACAGCCGCCCCGCCTCGGGCTTGAAATAGAAGCGCCCGGCGATGTCGGCGACGAGCGGCATCCCCGCCGGCGCGGATGGTTCGGTGCGCAGCTGCACCATCGTCCGCCGATAGGGCTGGATGCCGAGCGGCGCGGCGCCGACCCGCCCGGCGACCGCATCGGCCCACGCCCCCGCCGCATTGACGAGCAGCCGCGCCCGGAACGTCCCGGCGGGCGTGTCGATCGTCCACACCCCCGCCTTGCGCCGCGCCGCGATCAGCGCGGCATCGGTGGCGATCACGCCGCCGGCCCGCCGGAACGCGGCGAGATAGGCGGCATGCAGCGCCGCGACATCGATATAGGCGCAGCTCGCCTCCATCACGCCGAGCGTCCAGTCGGGCCGCAGCCCCGGCACCCGCTGGTGCGGATCGACCCGCTCCAGCGCCACCGCGGTACCGGCGAACGAGTCGACGAACGCATCGACCTGCGCGGCATCCGCCGCCCGGCCGACGTGGAGCGAGCCGAGCGGCGCCAGGAAGCCGCCGTCACGCAATGCCGGGCCGGAGGCGCTGGTCAGCGGCTGGATGCCGGGGCCGCCATAGGTCTCCGACCAGAAGGCCGCCGACCGCCCGGTGCTGTGATAGCCCGGCTGCGCCTCCGCCTCGAGCAGCAGCACGCGCGCCGCGCCGACGATCGCCGCGGCGAGCCCCGCCCCTGCGATGCCACCGCCGACGATGGCCACGTCGTGGATCACGTCCGCCGCTCCAGAAAGTCGGTGATCGCCCGACAGGCGCGCAGCCGCACGCCATCCGCCTCGCGCAGGATCTCATGCGCCGCCTCCGCGCCGAAGCGGATCAGCTCGACATCGGGCAATCGCGCGGCGAGGCGGCGCGCGGCGGCGCTGTCGACCAGCTGATCGTGGTCGGCGACCAGCATCAGCACCGGCACCGCAAGCCGCGTGAGCCGCGGGTCGGCGAGCAGCCGCGCGCCGGAGACGAACGCCTCGCGCACCCAGGCCCAGCTCGGCGGGCCGAGCAGCAGATCGGGGTCGCGGCCATACCAATAGGCCTCGTCGCCATATCGTTCGAGCGAATGGGTCAGCCGTTGCTGGCGATGGCCGGAGGTGGCATCGCCGGGCCGCGTCTTCCACACCGGCCGCGCCGGATCGCCGAACCGCGTCGCCGCCGCGGCAATCAGCGCGCCGATCCGGCTGCCGAGCGGCGAGCGGATGCCGATCATCGGCGCGACCAGCACCGCCGCATCGGGCGTCACGCCCCCGTCGAGCATCGCGCGCAGCGCGAGATGCGCGCCCATCGAATGACCGAGCAGCACCGCCGGCCCCGCCGCCTCGCCGCGCCAGTCCTGCCAGAAGGCGGCGAGATCGGCGACCCAGGGCGCGAAGCTCGCCGCATGGCCGACGTGGCGATCGCCGGCGAGCCGGCCCGATCCGCCCTGCCCGCGCCAGTCGAACGCGGTCACCGACCAGCCGTGCGCATGCAGGTGGCGGAAAGTCTCGATGAACTTCTCGATGATGTCGGCGCGCCCGCCCTGCACCAGCACGCGGCCGCGCGGCGCGGGATGCGGCCAGTCGAAGCGGCGGTGCTGCCAGCCGTCCGGCGCACGCCATAGCGACAGGCGCGATTCGGCGGGCCATTGGCGGCGCAGCTCGTCTTGCTCGGTCATCGTCGCGCTGGTTACGTTTTCGCAAGCCATCCCGTCTACCTACGCATGACGATGGGGTGGGATAATCTTCTGGTCGCGGCTTTGGCCGTCATGCTCGGCGCACTGCTGGTGGCCGCGGGGATCGAGGATGCCCGTACCCGTGAGATCGCCAACGTCAAGAATGCCGCGATCGCATTGCTCGCCCCCCTGTGGTGGTGGGCGCTCGGCCTCGGCTGGGCGGAGGTCGGCGTGCAGCTGCTCGTCGCGGCGATCGTCTTCGCGCTGTTCGTCGGCGCCTTCGCGCGCGGCTGGATGGGCGGCGGCGACGTCAAGATGATCGGCGCGCTGGCGCTATGGCTGCCGCTCGGCGGGCTGTTGCAGATGCTGATGGTGATGTCGGTGCTCGGCGGGGCGATCACGATCGCGATGATGATCGAGCGGCGATGGCAGCGCCGCATCGGCCAGGTCGAGGTGCCTTATGGCGTCGCCATCGCCGCCGCGGCGCTGCTCGCCTTACCCGCTACAATGCCAGCGCTTTGAAGACGAACCGGATTTTAACCAGTCTCGGCTCATAGTCCGGCCACTGCCCCCGGTGTGCTGAAAGGCCCGTTGAGAACATGGATAGTCGCAAGATCGTTTTGCTGGTGGGCGCCCTGCTCGTCGCCGGCATCACGGCATTCTTTGCCCGCACGTTGATCGCGGGTTCGTCGGCGCCGCAGGCGATGGCGATGGGCGCCCCCGCCCCGGTCGTCGCCAACGGCCCCGAGGTGCTGGTCGCCACCCGTACGCTGCCGGTCGGCACGATCCTCGATGCCACCGCGCTCAAGTTCCAGCCGTGGCCCCGCGAGCTGGTCGACAACGCCTATTACCTCAAGCCGAGCACCGACCTCAGCAAGCTGACCGGCACCGTCGTCCGCAACGCGATCACCGCGGGCCAGCCGGTGACGCGCGGCGCGCTCGTCTCCCCGGGCGATCGCGGCTTCCTCGCCGCGGCGCTCGCGCCGGGGATGCGCGCGGTGACGGTGAGCGTGTCGAGCCAGGCGGCGGTCGCCGGCTTCGTCTTCCCGGGCGATCGCATCGACCTCGTGCTGACGCAGACGGTGCCGGGCGGCGGCGATGGCCAGCCGCTCAAGGTGTCCGAGACGATCATGCGCAACGTCCGCGTGCTCGCCACCGACCAGCGCACCGACAATGTCGTCGGCGATGACGGCAAGTCCAAGGTCAGCACCTATTCGACCGTGACGCTGGAGGCGACGCCCAAAATGGCCGAGAAGATCGCGGTGGCGCGGACGATCGGCGACCTGTCGCTGTCGCTGCGCGCGCTTGCCGACAATTCGACCCAGCTGGAAGAGGCGATCGCCAGCGGCGCGGTCAAGGTGCCCGACGGCGATGCCCGCGCCGAAAAGGCGATGATGCTGCGCGTCGCGAGCGAGCCGCAGACCGGCGGCAGCACCTACGCGACCGGCGCCGACGTCTCGCGCTTCCAGCGCAGCACCGTGCCGCCGCGCACGCCGACCACCGCCACCGCGGCAACCGGCACGCCCGGCACCCCCGGTGCGGTCGTCATCCAGGGGCCGGTCGTGCGCGTCGCGCGCGGCAACAGCGTGACCGTCGTACCGGTCGGAGGGAAGAACTAATGGCTTCGTCGCAGACCTTCCGCGCGCCGCGCCGTCGCGCCGCCGCCCTCGGCCTGATGCTGGCGAGCAGCATCGCATTGCCGCTCGGCGTCGCCGATGCGCGGGCGCCCGATGCCACCGTCGCGCGCAGCGCCTCGATCGTCCAGGTCAACACCGGCCGCGGCCGGCTGGTGACGCTGTCGCGGCCGATGAGCGACGTGTTCGTCGCCGACGATTCGGTCGCCGACGTCCAGGTCCGCTCGCCGACCCAGCTCTACATCTTCGGCAAGAAGACCGGCGAGACGACGATCTCGGCGACGACGAAGGGCGGCGCGGTCGTCTATGCGACCACCGTCCGCGTCGGCAACAATCTCGATTCGATCGCGGCGATGCTGCAGCTGGCGATGCCGGAGGCGCATCTCACCGCGACGCCGATGAACGGGCTGGTGCTGCTCACCGGCACCGTCGCCGGCCCGGGCGACGCCGCCGAGGCGGAGCGGCTGGTCCAGGCCTATGTCGGCGATTCGACCAAGGTGCTCTCGCGCCTGCGCACTGCGACGCCGTTGCAGGTCAACCTCCAGGTGCGGATCGCGGAAGTGAGCCGGACGTTCATCAAGAACGTCGGGGTCAATCTCGGCTCGGTGGACGGAACCGGCGGATTTAAGTTCGGCATCGGTCGCGGTGGAGTCAGCCCTCAATATGCCCCCGGGCAGCCATTGGCGACGGGCTTCAACACGGGCTCAGGTTACAGCCTCGTTGCGCCCGGCACGTCGGGGTCAACCCTCGGCCTCGCCGGCAAGCTGCTCGGTCTCGACCTGCTCGCCGCAGTTGATCTCGGCGAGACGCTGGGACAGGTGACGACGCTCGCCAACCCCAATCTCACCGCGCTGTCGGGCGAGACCGCGACCTTCCTCGCCGGCGGCGAGATCCCGATCCCGCTGTCCGGCGGACTTGGCACCGTCACCGTCGAATACAAGCAATATGGCGTCAGCCTCGCCTATACGCCGACCGTCCTGTCCGACGGCCGCATCTCGCTGCGCGTCCGTCCCGAGGTGTCGCAGATCGACAATGCCAGCGCGGTCACGGTCAGCGGCACCCGCGTCCCCGGCATCACCACCCGCCGCGCCGAGACGACGCTGGAGCTCGGCTCGGGCCAGAGCATGATGATCGGCGGGCTGCTGTCGAACACGCACGGCAACAATATCGACAAGACGCCGTTCCTCGGCGACCTGCCGATCATCGGCTCGCTGTTCCGCTCGACCAACTTCCAGCGCAACGAGACCGAGCTGGTGATCATCATCACCCCCTATCTGGTCAAGCCGATCAACAATCCGGCGCAGGTCGCGCTGCCGCACGACGGCTATCGCGCACCGGGCGATGCCGAGCGCATCCTGCTCGGCGAGGTCGGCGGCGGCGGCAGCGGGCAGCGGCCGGTGCCGGTGATGGTGCCCGGCGGCCAGCCGGTGCCGCCGACGCTCGGCGCCGCCGCCGCGGTGCCGCCGGTGCCGCAGCGCCAGCCGGTGCCCGCCGCCGATCCGCGCGCCGCGTCGAAGAAGAAGGGCGCCGCGCCCGCCCCGGGCTTCTCCGACTGATGGCCCCCGCATCCCCCACTCCTGCGTCCCCGATCAAGGACCTCGCGTCGATGACCAAGCGTTCGCTCCTCCTCGCCACTTTGCCCGCGCTGCTGCTCGGCGGCTGCATGGGCACCACCAATCGCGGCCTCGAATCGGTCCATCAGCCGGTCGTCGCGCGCAACGATTATGCGCTCGATCTCGCCACCGGCGGCCGCGGCCTCGCGCCCGGTGAGGGACGCCGTCTCGCCGGCTGGATGGACGCGATGCACCTCGGCTTCGGCGACCGCGTCGCGATCGACGAGGCGGCCTATGCCGGCGCGGCGCGCGACGAGGTCGCAGCGGTGGTGGCGAGCTACGGCCTGCTGCTCTCCGACGACCGTCCGGTCACCGATGCGCCGGTGACGCCGGGCACGGTGCGCGTGGTGATCAGCCGGATGCACGCCTCCGTCCCCGGCTGCCCCGACTGGAGCCGCAATTCGAGCAACGAGTTCGACGCCAACACCTCGTCCAACTACGGCTGTGCGGTGAACACCAATCTCGCCGCGATGATCGCGCGGCCGAGCGATCTGGTCCATGGCGCCGATCCGCAGACGCTCGCCGACACTACCGTCAACCGCAAAGCGATCGACGCCTATATCAAGAAGGCGCCGACCGGCGCCGGCACGCTCCAGGCGACGAGCACCAAGGGGGGCAATTGATGAACGCGCCCTGGAAACCCGCCGGCGCCGCGCAGCGCGAACCCTTCGCCGCCTATGTCTGCGACGACACCACCGCCGAACTGCTGCGCCCGATCGCCGCCGAGCTCGGCTGGTCGGTCGACAAGGTCCACAAGGGCGGGCTGCGCAATGCGGTCCAGTCGCTGTCGGTCTCGGCGAGCCCGCAGATCCTGCTCGTCGACCTCGCCGAATCGGGCGATCCGCTCAACGACATCAACAGCCTCGCCGAGGTGTGCGAGCCCGGCACGGTGGTGATCGCCGCGGGGCAGGTCAACGACGTGCGCCTGTATCGCGACCTGATCGCCAGCGGCATCCAGGACTATCTGCTGAAGCCGCTGCATCCCGATGCGATGCGCGAGGCGTTCGGCCATGCCCAGGCGATGCTCAACGCCCCCAAGCTCGCCGAGGCGAACGTCGACCGGCCGCATTGTGCGATCGCGGTGATCGGCACGCGCGGCGGCGTCGGCGCCTCGACCGTCGCCACCTCGACCGCATGGCTGCTCGCCGAGCGCGAGAAGCGCACCGTCGCGCTGCTCGACCTCGACGTCCATTTCGGCACCGGTGCGCTCACCCTTGATCTCGAACCGGGCCGCGGCCTCACCGACGCGATCGAGAATCCGAGCCGCATCGACGGGCTGTTCATCGAACGCGCGATGGTCAAGGCGACCGAGAAGCTCGCCGTCCTTTCCGCCGAGGCGCCGATCAACGCGCCGCTCGTCACCGACGGTGCCGCCTTCTACCAGTTGCAGGAAGAGATGCGCGCCGCCTTCGAGGCGACGGTGGTCGACCTGCCGCGCGCGATGCTGGTCCAGCATCCGCATCTGATCAGCGACATCCAGGCGGCGGTGATCGTCACCGACCTGACGCTTGCCGCGGCACGCGACACGATCCGGGTGCTGTCGTGGCTCAAGACCAACGCGCCGCAGACGCACCTCACCGTCGTCGCCAGCCGCGTCCACCCCGCCGCGCAGCTCGAGATCAGCCGCAAGGACTTCGAAAGCTCGATCGAGCGCAAGATCGATTTCCTCATCCCCTTCGACCAGAAGCTCGCCGCGCAGGCCGCCAAGCTCGGCAAGCCGATCGCCGAGGCGGGCAAGAACACCAAGACGGTGGCGCCGCTGATCGAACTGACCCGCCACGTCCTCAACGTCGGCGAGGAACTGGTCGCCACCGGCAGCGAGGGCAAGGCGACCGCCAAGCGCAAGTCGCTGATCGGCGGCTTCTCGGCGCTGCTCAGCAAGCGCGCCAAGAAATAACGGCGCGGCGATGGACCTGCTTCCCCTGATCATGGTGGCGTTCGGCGGGGTGATGACGATCGGCCTGATCGTCATCGCGCTCGCCGGCCCGTCGGCGCAGCGCGCACAGGCGCGGCGGCTGTCGTCGGTCCGCACCCGGCACAGCGATGCCGCGACGGTGGCGGACACGCAGATGCGCCGCATCGCCGCCGGGCGCGTCCAGACCCGCACCGATCTCGCCTTCGGCCGGCTGCTGCCCAATCCGGCGCAGCTCGCCCAGCGGTTGGCGATGACCGGCAAGGACTGGAGCGTCGGCCGCTACGGCATGATCAGCGGCGGGCTGATCGTCGTCGTCGCGGGACTGCTGATCCTGAAGGGCGCGCCGATCCTGCTCGCCCTGCTGTTCGGCCTCGCGGTCGGCGCGGGGCTGCCGCACTGGCTGGTCGGCTTCTTCATCCGCCGCCGCGTCGCGCGCTTCACCGCCAAATTCCCCGATGCGATCGAACTGCTCGTCCGCGGCCTGCGTTCGGGCCTGCCGGTCACCGAGACGATCGGCGTCGTCGGCCAGGAGGTGGAAGGCCCGGTCGGCGAGGAATTCCGCATGGTCTCCGACAAGATGAAGATCGGCAAGTCAATGGACGCGGCGTTGCAGGACACCGCCGACCGGCTCGGCACGCCCGAATTCCAGTTCTTCGTCATCACCATCGCCATCCAGCGCGAAACCGGCGGCAACCTTGCCGAAACGCTCGCCAATCTTGCCACGGTGCTGCGCCAGCGCGGCCAGATGAAGCTCAAGATCAAGGCGATGTCGTCCGAATCCAAGGCCTCGGCCTATATCGTCGGATCGCTGCCGTTCATCGTCTTCGGCATGATCTGGATGATCAACGCCGGCTATATGCAGGGCTTCTTCTCCGAACCGCGGCTGATGATCGCCGGCATCGGCGGGCTGCTGTGGATGGGGATCGGCGTGTTCATCATGGCCAAGATGGTCAGCTTCGAAATCTAGCGGCGCCAGGGCGGGAAACGAGACATGCAGCCTTCCGGACCGACGCTGATGGGCATCGACGTGCTCTGGGTCGCGACCATCCTGTCGGGCGTCGCCGCCTTTGCGGTGATGCTCGCGCTCTACACGGTGATGCGCACCGTCACCGATCCGATGAACAAGCGCGTCAAGGTGCTCAACGAGCGCCGCGAACAGCTCAAGGCGGGCATCACC
The DNA here is from genome assembly GCF_037120395.1 of Sphingomonas kyungheensis. Classification (NCBI taxonomy): domain Bacteria; kingdom Pseudomonadati; phylum Pseudomonadota; class Alphaproteobacteria; order Sphingomonadales; family Sphingomonadaceae; genus Sphingomonas; species Sphingomonas kyungheensis. Next base: position 484,581 of record NZ_JBBBDM010000002.1, on the reverse strand, counting down.
GCCTCGACCAAGCGGCGCGCCAAGCTCGTCCAGCGCAACGACACCACCGACTGGATGCGCGGCCTGCTCTCTTCGCTCAAGGTGTTGCAGGACAGCCAGGTCAAGGACGCGCAGCTCAAGCTGATGCGCGCCGGCATCCGTTCCAAGGAATGGGCGGTCGGCGTGATCTTCGGCCGGCTCGCGCTGCCGATCGTGTTCGGCGGGCTGATGGTGCTGCTCGTCTACGGGCTCGATTACTTCCCCGACTGGTCGGCGTTCAAACGCTATGCCCTGGTCGCGGTGACCTTCATCCTCGCCTACAAGGCGCCCGACCTCTATCTCAAGAACAAGATCACCAAGCGCAGCGACGCGATCCGCAAGGGGCTGCCCGACGCGCTCGACCTGCTGGTGATCTGCGCCGAGGCGGGCCTCACCGTCGACGCCGCCTTCCACCGCGTCGCGCGCGAGCTCGGCCGCGCCTATCCCGAACTCGGCGACGAATTCACGCTGACCGCGATCGAACTGGGCTTCCTCACCGAACGGCGTCAGGCCTTCGAGAATCTCGCCAGCCGCGTCGACCTCGACGCGATCCGCGGCGTCGTCACCACGATGATCCAGACCGAGAAATACGGCACGCCGCTCGCCTCGGCGCTGCGCGTGCTGTCGGCCGAATTCCGCAACGAACGGATGATGCGCGCCGAGGAGAAAGCGGCACGGCTGCCGGCGATCATGACGATCCCGCTGATCCTGTTCATCCTGCCGACGCTGTTCATCGTCATCCTCGGCCCCGCCGCCTGCTCGATCAGCGACGCCTTCTAGGACCGAGGCACGGGCAAGCGCCTGCACCGCCGCGCGAAATGAGGACCGCTGTCCTAACCGCGCGGAGGGCGCTATCTCGCCGCGGTTCTGTCTCATCCTCGATCGATCAGCGCAAAATCCGAAACGATCGGGCCTGATCGTTTCGATCAAGGTGTCCATGTTGTCCATGTTCGTCGCCAGGCGGGATGCCGCTTTCGCTGCGGACGGCGATGAACCAAGCGCCATCGCGCTCGTTATGCTTGCGTAACAGGGAGGCTCGGATGCTGTTCACCACTACGACGCAATTCGCCGCTTTGGCCTTGTGCCTTGTCGCAGGCTGGTTCTTCGGCCTCGCCAGCAGCAGCGGCGGGCGCAAGTGGAAGACGCGCTATGCCGACGAGCGCGAGGCGCATGCCGGCTATCGCAAGCAGGGCGATACCGCACTCGCCGAGGCCAACCGGCGCATCACCGAACTGGAGCGCGAGAACGACCGCCTCGCCCGCGCCGCAGAAACCGCGCCGGTCGCAGCCCCCGCCGCGCCGGTCGCCGCCGCGCCGACGCTCGGCGAGCGCATCACCGGCCGCGTCCGCCCGGTCAGCACCGTCCGCCCCGCCTATCCCGCGGGCAGCCGCCCGGGCTGGTTCGATTTCGGTCCGACCACCCGCCGCTAACGCCCATCTGCCTCGGATCGCTCGACTTCTCCGGAGGGATTGGGCAGGATCGGGGTATGGACACCACCCCACGCACCGGCGGCCAGATCCTCGTCGCGCAATTGCTCGCCCAAGGCTGTGAGCGGATCTTCACGGTGCCGGGGGAAAGCTTCCTCGCCGTGCTCGACGCGCTGCACGATACGCCGGAGATCGCGACGGTGGTCTGCCGACAGGAGGGTGGCGCGGCGTTCATGGCCTGCGCCGACGGCACGCTCGGCCACCGGCCCGGCATCGCCTTCGTCACCCGTGGCCCCGGCGCGACCAATGCCGCGATCGGCGTGCACGTCGCCCGGCAGGATTCGCAGCCGCTGATCCTGTTTGTCGGCGACGTCGATCGCGGCACCCGCGACCGGGAGGCGTTCCAGGAAGTCGACATGACCGCGATGTTCGCGCCGCTCGCCAAATGGGCGGCACGGATCGACGATGCGGCGCGCATCCCCGAATATGTCGCACGCGCCTATGCCGTGGCGATGAGCGGCCGGCCCGGTCCGGTCGTGCTCGCCTTGCCCGAGGACATGCTGCGTGACAGCGCCGAGGTCGCCGACCGGCCGCGGGTCGAACGGTTGTCGCAGGGCTGCGACGAGGCGGGGCTGGAGCAGCTAGCCGATCTGCTCGCCACCGCCGAACGGCCGCTGGCGATCGTCGGCGGCGGCGGTTGGGACAATGTCGCGGCGCAGGATTTCGCCGCCTGGGCAGATCGCACCGGCATCGCCGTCGCCACCGCCTTTCGCCGGCAGGATGCGATCCCCAACGCTTGCCCCGCTTATGCGGGCAATCTCGGTTACGGCCCCAATCCGGCGCTGGTCGCGCGCGTCAAGGCCGCCGACCTGCTGCTCGTCGTCGGCGCGCGGCTCGGCGAGGCGACGACCGACGGCTATACGCTCATCACCCCCGATCATCCCGGCCAGCGGCTGATCCACGTCCATCCCGATGCGACCGAACTCGGGATGACCTATCGCACCGATCTGGCGATCTGCGCCGGCATGGCCGAGTTCGCCGAGGCGCTCGCGGCAATCGACGGCCCGCCGCATCCCGGCGGCGCCGAGGCGCATGCCGAATGGCTGGCCTGGTCGACCCCCGCACCCCGCGACGGCGTGGCGATGGATCTCGGCCCCTGCGTCGCGGCGATGCAAGCGGCGTTGCCGGCAGACACGATCCTGTGCAACGGCGCGGGCAATTACAGCGGCTGGTGGCACCGCTACTGGCGCTATACGGCGCCCGGCACGCAGCTCGCCCCGACCGCCGGCGCGATGGGCTATGGCGTCCCCGCCGCGGTCGCCGCCGCGCTGCGCTTTCCCGAGCGGCAGGTGGTCGCGCTCGCCGGCGACGGCTGTTTCCTGATGAACGGGCAGGAACTCGCCACCGCGGTCCAGCACGATGCGCAGATGCTGGTGCTGGTGATCGACAATGGTGGCTACGGCACGATCCGCATGCACCAGGAGCGTGAATATCCCGGCCGCGTCCAGGCGACGACACTGACCAACCCGGACTTCGCCGCGCTCGCCCGCGCTTATGGCTGCTGGGCGGAGACGGTCGAGCAGACCGAGGATTTCGCCCCGGCGCTGGCGCGGGCGCTCGACCGACGCGGGGTCCGCCTGCTCCATTTGCGCACCGACATCGCCGTGATCAGCAATGCGACGACGCTGGAAGCGATGGCGGCGCGGCGGTCCGCCTAGCCCCGCCCACGCGCGGCGCGGGTCGGCAGCACCAGCCGGTCGAGGAAGTTGCGCAGCTCGGTCATCCGCATCATCGGATCGAGCACCTGTTCGTCGAGTCCGAGCCGCCAGGCGAGATCGCGCCGCTCGGGCTCGCGGTGGAGGGTGTCGACCAGCACCGCCTGCTGTTCGACGTCGAGCCGGTCACGCGCCATGCCGAGGTCGATCAACTCCTCCGCCTGCCGCCGCAGCGCCGCCGCGACCTCGCGCAGCGAGATTTCGGGGTGATATTGCACACCCCAGAAGACGCCGCGGTCGTGCCGGATTTCCGCCGCCTGCACGTGGGTGACGCCGTTGGAGGCGAGCAGCGTCGCGCCGTCCGGCAAGGTCTCGACCTCGTCGCCGTGGATCGCCGGCACGTCGAACACCGGCGGCCGCCCGGCGAGCAGCGGGTGATCGACACCGTCCGGCTGCCGAAAGATGCGGCGCGCGAAGCCGATCTCGCGCCGCGACCCCATCGCCCGCACCTGCCCGCCGGCGGCGACCACCGCGACCTGAAGCCCGGCACACGATCCGAATGCTGGCGTGCCCGACGCGAACACCGCGCGCATGAACGCGATCTCACGTCGCGCCTCGGGCGTATCCTCATAGAGATGGAGCGGCGATCCAGTCAGCAACACCGCATCATAGCCGTCGAGCCCGGCGGGGATCCCGGCATCGGCGTCCGCCGGCTTGACCCGCTCGCACCGCGCCTCCGGCATCAGCCCGGTGAGCCGCTTGCAAAAGGTCTCGCCCGAACTGCGGCCAACGCTGTCGCGGCGTTCAGCGCGGGCAGCGGGGGGCTCACTTTCGGCGATGAGTAGCCGGAGTGGCGCCACTCAGCCGACCGGCTTGGTGACGACGGTCTTGCCACGCTCGAGCAGGGCCTCGATTGCCTCGGTCTCTAATCGGCCGGCGGTGATGAGCGCCGCCTCCGGGGTCAGCGAGACGGCGACGCCGTCGGGTCCGTCGACGATGATCTCACCTTGGTCGTGGGTGACCGAGGACGGTTGGCTATAGGGCGGGGTCATTGGCCGTAAACCACTCACGACAAACGATGTTTCCCGCCGAAGCAAATAGTCCCCGGTGCCCGCCGCGGATCAGCGCAGCTTGTCGCTGCCGTTGATCAGCGCGGCCTTCTCGCCACTCGACATCGCCGCGGCATTGACGTCGGCGTCGTCGATCGCATCGGCCTGCTGCGCCGCGCTCTTGCGCTCCGCCTTGGCCTGATCCTCGAGATTGTCGGCGGCGCTCTCCATCGCATCGGCGCGATTGTCGGCGGCGGCCTTGACCTCGCTGCCGAGCTTGTCGTCACCCTTGCCGCCGCACGCTGCCAGCGACAGCGCCATCGCACCCGCGGCCAGCGCCATCATCGTCGTCTTCATATGCATCTCCCTTTTTCCATATGGAAAAGGCCGCCCCGGATTTGCGGGACGGCCCTTTGCCGGCAATCGATAAGCCTATCAGATATTGTCGCCGAGCGCGCCCTTGACGCTGCCCTTGAACTTCTCGCCCTTGCCTTCTGCCTGCTGGGCCTGACCCTCGGCGGCGAGGCTGGGGTCGTCATTGTGCTTGCCGATCGCTTCCTTGGCGTTGCCGATCGCTTCGTTCACGGTGCCTTTGATCTTGTCGGTGAGCTCGCCCATCAGGACCTCCTGCTGTTATCGTCAGCCCGCCAGCCGGGCCGCTTGATCTACGACAATACAACGGGTTCGAACCGGACCGGTTCCGTGACAAATCCGTCAGGGGGCGTCAGATCAGCCCGGCGAGCGGGCTCGACGGATCGGCATAGCGCCGCTGTCCCATGCGCCCCGCGCGATAGGCGAGCCGCCCCGCCTCGACCGCCGCGCGCATCGCCGCCGCCATCATCACCGGGTCCTTCGCCTCGGCGATGGCGGTGTTCATCAGCACGCCGTCGCAGCCCAATTCCATCGCCACCGCCGCGTCGGAGGCGGTGCCGACGCCGGCGTCGACCAGCACCGGCACGCCCGCACCCTCGACGATCAGCCGGATCGTGATGCGGTTCTGGATGCCGAGCCCCGAGCCGATCGGCGCGCCGAGCGGCATGATCGCGACGGCGCCGGCATTCTCCAGCCGCTTCGCCGCGATCGGATCGTCGACGCAATAAACCATCGGCTTGAAGCCTTCGTTGGCGAGGATCTCGGTCGCGCGCAGCGTTTCGTGCATATCGGGATAGAGCGTCTTCGCCTCGCCCAGCACCTCCAGCTTGACGAGATCCCAGCCGCCCGCCTCGCGCGCCAGCCGCAGGGTGCGGATCGCGCTCTCGGCGTCGAAACAGCCGGCGGTGTTGGGCAGATAGGTGACCTTCTTGGGATCGATAAAGTCGGTCAGCATCGGCGCATTGCGATCGCTGACGTTGACGCGACGCACCGCGACGGTGACGATCTCCGCCCCCGATGCTTCGAGCGCGGCGGCGTTCTGCGCGAAATCCTTGTATTTGCCGGTGCCGACGATCAGGCGAGAGCGGAAGGTCCGGCCCGCGACGGTCCAGCTGTCGTCGGCCACCGCCCGCGGGTGGTCGCCGCCACCGACGAAATGGACGATCTCGATATCGTCGCCGTCCTCGACCCGCACCTCGGCGAGCGTCGAGCGCGGCACCACCTCGAGATTCCGCTCGACCGCCACCTTCTCCGGCACCAGCCCCAGTTCGGCGGCGAGTTCGGCGAGGCTCAGCCCCGCGTTGACGCGCTTGTGCGCGCCGTTGACCGTGATCGATACCGTTCCGTCGCTATGGGGCATAAGCTTGCAGGAGGCGCACGCCCCCATCCGTTCGGGCTGAGCCGGTCGAAGCCCCGCTCTCCCCTTCGGCCCGGTGCGACAGAGGAGAGCTGCCCTTCGACAAGCGCAGGGCGAACGGACTAAGGGTGATGCGCTGCACCTAGGCACACGATCTCTCCGGTTCAACCGAAAGCGACCCGATGACCGACACCATCTTCGTCCTCAACGGCCCCAACCTCAACCTGCTCGGCACGCGCGAGCCCGAGATCTATGGCGCCGACACGCTCGACGACATTGCCGGCCAGCTCGAGGATCGCGCCCAGGAGCTGGGGCTGGAGATCGACATGCGCCAGTCGAATCACGAAGGCCATCTGGTCGACTGGCTGCACGAGGCGCAGGCGCGCGGCGCGAAGGCGGTGATCCTCAACGCGGGCGCCTTCACGCACACGTCGATCGCGGTGCACGACGCGATCAAGGGCATCCGCACGCCGGTGATCGAGGTTCACCTCTCCAACCCCCACACCCGCGAGGAATTCCGCCACACCAGCTTCGTCGGGCGTGCGGCGAAAGGCACCATCGCCGGATTCGGAGCGCTGTCCTATACCCTTGCGCTTGAAGCGGCGGCGCGCTTCTGACAGGAGGCTCCCCCATGACCGACCAGACCAACTCCGGGGCCCCTGCGCAGAGCATGCAGGTTGACGTCAACCTCGTGCGCCAGCTCGCCGAACTGCTCGACGCCACCCACCTCACCGAGATCGAGGTGGAGGAAGGCGATCGCAAGATCCGCGTCGCGCGCAAGGCCGCCGCTGCCGCCGCACCGCTCCATTACGCCCCGCCGGCGGCGGCGCCCGCTCCCGCCGCGGCAGCGCCGCAGCCTACCGCCGCCGAGGCCGGTGCGATGGCGCCGACGCTCGCCGCCGCCAATGCGGTCAAGTCGCCGATGGTCGGCACCGCCTATCTGTCCGCCGAGCCTGGCGCCAAGCCGTTCATCGCGGTCGGCAATGCGGTGTCGGCCGGCGACACGCTGCTGATCGTCGAGGCGATGAAGGTGATGAACCCGATCACCGCGCCGACCGCCGGCATCGTCCGCCAGATCCTGATCGAGAACGGCCAGCCGGTCGAATTCGACCAGCCGCTCGTGGTGGTCGAGTAAGGCATGCGCCCGATCAAGAAGCTGCTGATCGCCAACCGCGGCGAGATCGCGCTGCGCATCCACCGTGCTTGCCATGAGATGGGCATCACGACGGTCGCGGTCCATTCGACCGCCGACGCCGAGGCGATGCACGTCCGCCTCGCCGACGAGGCGATCTGCATCGGGCCGCCGGCAGCGACCGACAGCTATCTCAACATCCCCAACATCATCTCGGCCGCCGAGATCAGCGGCGCCGACGCGATCCACCCCGGCTACGGCTTCCTCAGCGAAAATGCCCGCTTCGCCGAGATCGTCGAGATGCACGACCTGCTATTCGTCGGCCCCAAGCCCGAACATATCCGCACGATGGGCGACAAGGTCGAGGCGAAGCGCACCGCCGGCGCGCTCGGCCTGCCGCTCGTTCCCGGCAGCGACGGCGCGATCAGCGACGTCGCCGAGGCCAAGGTGCTGGCGGACGCGATCGGCTATCCGGTCATCATCAAGGCGGCGAGCGGCGGCGGCGGTCGCGGCATGAAGGTGTGCACCGGCCCCGAGCATCTCGAAACGCTGATGCAGCAGGCCGGGACCGAGGCGAAGGCGGCGTTCGGCGACGCCACCGTCTACATGGAAAAATACCTGGGCAATCCGCGGCATATCGAATTCCAGGTGTTCGGCGACGGCAATGGCAACGCGATCCACCTGGGCGAGCGCGACTGTTCGTTGCAGCGCCGCCACCAGAAGGTACTGGAAGAGGCGCCCTCGCCGATCATCTCCGCCGAGGAGCGCGAGCGGATGGGCGGCATCGTCGCCAAGGCGATGGCCGACATGGGCTATCGCGGCGCCGGCACGATCGAGTTCCTGTGGGAAGACGGCGAGTTCTACTTCATCGAGATGAACACCCGGCTGCAGGTCGAACATCCGGTGACCGAGATGATCACCGGACTCGACCTCGTCCGCGAACAGATCCGCGTCGCCGAAGGCCATCCGCTGACGCTGCGGCAGGAGGACGTCCAGTTCCGCGGCCATGCGATCGAATGCCGCATCAACGCCGAGGACCCGCGCACCTTCGCCCCCTCGCCGGGGCTGGTGAAGCAATATCACGCACCGGGCGGGATGCACGTCCGCGTCGATAGCGGCCTCTACGCCGGCTATCGCGTGCCGCCCTATTACGATTCGATGATCGCCAAGCTGATCGTCTACGGCACGACGCGTCAGGGCGCGCTGCGCCGCCTGCGCCGGGCGCTGGAGGAATTCGTGATCGAGGGCCCGACGACGACCATCCCGCTGCATCAGGCGCTGCTCGACGATCCCGAGTTCCAGGCGGGCAGCTATACGATCAAATGGCTCGAGGAATGGCTGGCCAAGCAGGACGCCTGATCATTCTCTGAACCGGAGCCGCAGCGCGATGATTGCGACCATTTATCACAATCCGCGCTGCGGCACTTCGCGCAAGACGCTCGCCCTGCTCGAGGAGGCGGGCGCAACGGTGACCGTGATCGAATATCTCAAACGGCCGCCGACCGTCGCCGACCTGTCGCGGCTCTACGCCCGTGCCGGCCTCACGCCGCGCGACGGGCTGCGGCTCAGCGAGCCGGACGGCAAGCGACTCGCCGACAGCGAGGCGGATGACGCTGCGATCCTCGAGGCGATGGCGATCAACCCCATCATCATCCAGCGCCCGCTGGTCGAGACCGACAAGGGCGTCGTGTTGGCCAGGCCGCCGGAGGCGGTGCGGACGATCCTGTAGGCAGCGCCCGCCTGCCCGCCCAAGCAGCAAGCTGGCCCGACCTGCCCGTTTAACAAGCAGCAAATCGCTCCGAATCCCGGTTGCCCCGAAGGGTCAGGACTGGCACGTTTACTGCACCGCCCGCGCCAGACGCGCGGGATTTTCAGGGGGCGTATCGCGGTGAAGAAGGTCGAAGCCATCATCAAGCCATTCAAGCTGGATGAGGTGAAGGAAGCGCTGCACGAGATCGGCGTGAGCGGCATCACCGTGACCGAGGCCAAGGGCTTCGGCCGCCAGAAGGGTCATACCGAACTCTACCGCGGCGCCGAATATGTCGTCGACTTCCTGCCCAAGGTGAAGCTCGAGGTGGTGGTCGAAGACGCCCTCGCCGACCGCGTCGTCGAGGCGATCGCCAATGCCGCGCAGACCGGCCGGATCGGCGACGGCAAGATCTTCGTCATCCCGGTCGAGGCAGCGCTGCGCATCCGCACCGGCGAGCGCGACGAAGCGGCGATCTGACAGCATCGTCATTTGACGCGGCGCAACATTCCATGTGAATGCGCCGCCGCGACGCAATTTCCTGCCCGGCATCGCCCGGGCCACGTAGCAGAGCAAGGGACCTGATATGGCTGCGACCGCCAACGACATCCTCAACAAGATCAAGGACGAAGAGATCGAGTGGGTCGATCTGCGCTTCACCGACCCGAAGGGCAAATGGCAGCATCTGACGATGGTCGCCGGCCTGATCGGCGAGGACGAGCTGACCGACGGCCTGATGTTCGACGGCAGCTCGATCGAGGGCTGGAAGGCGATCAACGAATCGGACATGGTGCTCAAGCCCGATCTCGACGCGGTCTACACCGATCCCTTCTCGGCGACGCCGATGCTGATCGTCTTCTGCGACGTCGTCGAGCCGTCGACCGGTGAACTCTATGCGCGCGACCCGCGCTCGACCGCCAAGCGCGCCGAGGCCTATCTCAAGACCACCGGGATCGGCGACACCGTCTACGTCGGCCCGGAAGCCGAATTCTTCATGTTCGACAACGTCCAGTTCGACACCAATTATGCGTCGTCCTACTTCAAGATCGACGATATCGAGCTGCCGACCAACACCGGTCGCGAATATGAGGGCGGCAACCTCGGCCACCGGCCGCGCGCCAAGGGCGGCTATTTCCCGGTCGCGCCGGTCGACAGCGCCGTCGACATCCGCGGTGAGATGGTCTCGACCATGCTCGAAATGGGCCTGCCCTGCGACAAGCATCACCATGAGGTGGCCGCCGCGCAGCACGAGCTCGGCCTGACCTTCGGCACGCTGACCACCACCGCCGACCGCATGCAGATCTACAAATATGTCGTGCATCAGGTCGCCCATGCCTATGGCAAGTCGGCGACCTTCATGCCCAAGCCGATCAAGGAAGATAACGGCTCGGGCATGCACACCCACTTCTCGATCTGGAACGGCAAGACGCCGCTGTTCGCCGGTGAGGGCTATGCCGGCCTGTCGGACATGTGCCTCTACTTCATCGGCGGCATCATCCGTCACGCCAAGGCGATCAACGCCTTCACCAACCCGACCACCAACAGCTACAAGCGGCTGGTGCCAGGTTACGAAGCGCCGGTGCTGCTCGCCTATTCGGCGCGCAACCGCTCGGCCTCGTGCCGCATCCCCTACGGCACCGGTCCGAAGGCGAAGCGCGTCGAGGTGCGGTTCCCGGATGCGATGGCCAATCCCTATCTCGCTTATGCGGCGCTGATGATGGCCGGGATGGACGGCATTCAGAACAAGATCCACCCCGGCGAGGCGATGGACAAGAACCTCTACGACCTGCCGCCCGCCGAACTGGCCCAGGTGCCGACCGTCTGCGGCAGCCTGCGCGAGGCGCTCGACAGCCTGGAAGCGGACCACGACTTCCTGCTCAAGGGCGACGTCTTCTCGAAGGATCAGATCGAGGCCTATGTCGAGATCAAGCGCGGCGAGGTCGCCCGCTGGGAGATGACGCCGTCGCCGGTCGAATATGACATGTACTATAGCGCCTGACCGCTGACCCGCACCGCGGTGGGGCCGACCCCCGCCGCGGCGCAAAAGGCCGGACAGGCCCGTCCGGATCGTCTACCAGAAGGCGCCCGCAACGAACGGGCGCCTTTTCTGTCCGGGGGGATCATGAGCCGTACATCCATCGACCGTCGCACGCTGATCGGCGCCGGCACGGCGCTCGCGGCCACGACCGCCCTCGCCGCCCGCGCAACGGCCGAACCGCCCGCCCCGGCCACGCTCGCCCCGCGACCGCCGATGGGGTGGAACAGCTGGAACAGCTTCGCGACGACGATCAACGAGGCGCAGGCGCGCGAGACCGCGGCGATCATGCGCACGCGGCTGCTGCCCTTCGGCTACGACGTCTTCACCATCGACATCCAGTGGTATGAGCCGGGTGCGTCGAGCTATACGTACAGCACCAGGCCGCAGCCGACGCTCGACGGCTATGGCCGGCTGCTCCCTGCCCCCAATCGCTTTCCGTCGAGCGCGGGGGGCAAGGGCTTCGCGCCGCTCGCCGCCGACGTCCATGCGATGGGGCTCAGGTTCGGCATCCACCTGATGCGCGGCATTCCGCGGCTGGCGGTCGAGCGCAACCTGCCCGTGCTCAATACCCGCTATCACGCCCGCGACATTGCCGACACGGCGAGCATCTGCCCGTGGAACCCGGACATGTACGGCGTCGACATGCGCAAGCCCGGTGCGCAGGCCTATTATGACAGCGTCTTCGCGCTCTACGCGGGCTGGGGTGTCGATTTCGTCAAGATGGACGACATGAGCCGCCCCTATGATTCCCATGCGGCCGAGATCGAGGCGGCGCATGCCGCGATCCAGCATAGCGGCCGGCCGATCGTGCTCAGCCTGTCGCCGGGCGAAACGCCGGTGGCGCGCGCCGACCACGTCCGCCGCCATGCGCAGATGTGGCGGATCAGCGACGATTTCTGGGACGAATGGCCGATGCTGGAGGCGCAGTTCACGCGCCTCGAAAACTGGCATGCGGTCGACACGACGGGGGGCTGGCCCGATGCCGACATGCTGCCGCTCGGCCAATTGGCGCTCGGCGCACGGGCGACCAAATTCACTCCGGACGAGCAGCGGACGCTGATGACCCTGTGGTCGATCGCGCGGTCGCCGCTGATCATGGGCGGCGATCTGCGTCGGCTCGATGCGGCGACGCTGGCGCTGCTGACCAATCGGGCGGTGCTGGCGGTCAATCAGGCGAGCCGCGACAACCGCCCGCATTTCGTCGCGGACGGCACGCGCATCTGGTCGGCCCGCCCGATCGCGGGCAACGGCGTCTACGTCGCGCTGTTCAACACCACCGACAAGGCGCGCGAGGTGGCGGTGCCGCTGGCGATGCTCGGCCTCGCCGGATCGGCGGCGGCGGTCGATCTGTGGAGCGGCCGGTCGGTCGGCACCGCCAGCGACCAATTCCGCCAGACGATCCCGTCGCACGGCGCGGGCCTGTACCGGCTCGGCTGAGCCGCTCCCGAGTCGCCGGCCCCCACCAACGGACGGGCCGTCGCCCAATCAACGCGATACGCGACCGCGCTGGACCTGATCGAATCGCCTTTGCATGATCGTCGCAAATCGATCGGGGGGCGATCATGGATGCCATTGCAGAACAATCCAGTCTCAGGCCGGAGCGGATCGCGCCGCCCAATGATGATGTCCGCGCGACGGTCCAGCACGTCCAGAAGATCGCGCTATGGATGCCGCGGGGGATCATCATCGTCTTCGTCGCGGTCCCGGTGCTCAGCGCCCTACTGCACGGTTCGATTGGCTGGGCCCTCTTTGGCGGCGTCATCAACTATCTGATCGCGCGACTGATCATCGCGGTTGTGACGCGTCTTTTCCTTCGTCCGACGATCAGGTTCCGCTATCGCGCCGCGGCGCAGACGCTGATGCGACAGATCGATTCGCTTCCCGAACCGGCCAATCTGTCGATCAGCTGGTGGCAGGATACGCCCGGCGCCGCAGCGATCACCCGCGGGGGGCATGTCGTCATCACCGACTATGACACCGACTATCACCAGCTCTGGCTGAGCCGCGACCAGATCGTCCACGCCACGGTCGAACGCGAGGCGACGGTCTATACTGATACGCGGGAGGGCGGTCGGTTGACGCTCGGCGGCGTTTCGGGCGGCCTGTTCGGCGGCTATACGTTCGGCGGCAAGTCGCGGTCGGTGAGCACGACGGTCGAGACCGCCTTCCTCGAAATCCGCTACCAGCTCGACCGCAACGGACCGGTCCGCACCTGCGTCATTCCGTTCGGCGAGGATCGCCGCTGCGCCGACGAGTGGCGCGCGACAATCGAGCGGCTCGAGGCCATCGCCTGAGCCGCCCGGTACCTATTTACTTCTGGCAGGCGACGATCGCGGTGACGACCGAGATCGTCTCTTCCGGGTCGCGGACGCGGACCGTATCGAGGCCAAGTTCCTTGGCGGGATAATCGTTGCCGCCCGGGAAGATGGCGTCGCCGATGAACATCATGCTATCCAGCGGAATACCGCTCTCGTCGCGCAGCTTCTTGAGACCATAGGCCTTGTCGACGCCTTCGCGCGTGATGTCGATCGAGGTGGCGCCGCCCATGTTGATCGACAGGCCCGGCAGGCGCTGCTTGAGATCGGCCTGGATGACCTTGCGCTTTTCGAACTTGGGGTCCCAATGCTCCTTTTCGGCGATCGGCGCTTCCTGGCCGAGCGCGGAGAAGGTGATCTGGCTGCCGCGATCCTCGATCCGCTCGCCCCAGGTCTTTTCCGGGGTGAAACCCGTCGCCGCGAGCGATTCGTCGAACGCCTTGAGGATCTTGGCCTTGGTCTCGTCGTCGAACAGCTCGGCGTAGACGGTGTTCCAGCTGCCGTCGCGATAGGTGTAGAGCTTGGTGCCGGTGGTCGGCATCAGCCACAGCTTGCTGAGATCGGCGCGCGCCGGCAGGCGGCTCGCGACCTGCTTCTGGAACTGCGGCCAGTCGCCACCCGAGATCACTGCGACATGCGCGACGCCGAGCAGGTCGGCGAGCGCCTCCCCCATCGGCTCCTGCAAGGGCTGCTTGCTCTCGGCCAGCGTTCCGTCGAGGTCGAAGGCAACCAGTTGTTTCATGCAACAGCTCCAATACGGGGAAAGATGATCGTGTCGATGGCGTGCGCGACGCCGTCCGCGTCATTGCCGCTCGTCACCGCATGAGCAATAGACTTTACCGGATCAGGCGCGTTTCCCATCGCGACAGAAAGGCCGGCGCGTTCCAACATTGGGACATCATTATATTGGTCGCCGAGTACCGCGATCGCGTCGAGCGGCTGATCGAAGGTCTTGGCGAGCGCGACCAGCCCTGCGCCCTTGTTGGCGGCGCGGGCGGTGACGTCGAGATAATAGACCTGGCTCTGCACGATCGTCGCATCGTCGCCATGCGCCGCCTTGCAGCGTTCGGAGAGGCGCGCGAGCATCGCCTCGTCGTCGCTGACGAAGGTGATCTTGTCGGCATGGTCGAGCAGCGCATCGAAATCGTCGGTGACGATCGGCTCCTGATTGGAGGCGCGCCGTTCGCTGTCGACATGCGCGCCGACGTCGGTCGAGGCATACCAAAGGTCGTCGGCGAAGACCCAGATGTCGGCGCCGCTGTCGGCGGCGATCCCCATCACGCCGCGCGTCACCGCCGCATCGACGCGATGCTGCTCGGCGATGCTGCCGTCCCGCCGGAAGATGATGCCGCCGTTGAACGCCGCCATCGGCGCGTCGATCGCCAGCTTTTCGGCGATCGGCATGATCCCCGACATCGGCCGCGCGCTGATCACGGTGAAGCCGATCCCGGCCTCCTCCAGCCGGCGCACTGCCGCGACGGTGGCCGGCGTGACCTGCTTGCTCTTGTCGACGAGCGTGCCGTCGATGTCCGACACGACGAGCCGGATCGGCGGTGCCTCACGGCTCACTGCGGCATCTCGACATGGCCGCCGAAGCCGAAGCGCATCGCCGACAGCACCTTGTCGCCGAACGTATGGTCAACCCGGCTGCGATAGCGCGCGAACAGCGATGCGGTGAGGACGTTGGCCGGCACCTTCTCTTCCATCGCGGCGTCGATCGTCCACTGGCCCTCGCCCGAATCGGCGACGCTGCCCGAAAAGCCTTCGAGCATGCCGTCCTTGGCGAGCGCGATCGCGGTGAGATCGAGCAGCCACGACGAGATGACGCTGCCGCGCCGCCAGACTTCGGCGATGTCGGTCAGGTTGAGGTCGAAGCGCTCGTCTTCGGGCAATTTGTCGCTGCTCTTCGACTTGAGGATGTCGAAGCCCTCGGCATAGGCCTGCATCAGGCCATATTCGATGCCGTTGTGGATCATCTTGACGAAATGGCCGGCACCGGCGGGACCGGCATGAATATAACCCTTCTCCGCCCGGGCATCGACCGCCTCGGCGACGCGCCCCGGCGTGCGCGGGATCGAGCCATAGCCGGGCGCAAGCGCGTCGAAGATCGGATCGAGCAGATTGACCGTCTCGACGTCGCCGCCGATCATCATGCAATAGCCGCGCTCCAGCCCCCAGACGCCGCCCGAGGTGCCGACGTCGACATAATGGACGCCCTTGTCGGCAAGCGCCTTGGCGCGGCGGATGTCGTCCTTGTAGAAGGTGTTGCCGCCGTCGATGATGATATCGCCGTCGCTTGCGCCCGCACCGATCGCCTGGATCGTCTCTTCGGTCGGGCCGCCGGCGGGCAACATCACCCACCAGATCGCCGGACTGCCGAGCTTGGCGCGCACGTCGTCGAGCGAATGCGCCGCCTCCGCGCCATCCTTGGCGAGGGCCGTCACCGCCTCGGCGCTGCGATCATAGGCGACCACCTCATGGCCGGCGTGCATCAGCCGGCGCGCGATATTGCCACCCATGCGGCCGAGGCCGATCAGTCCGATCTTCATGCTTGCTGTCCTGACGCTGATTGTGATGTCGGTTAAACGGAGCGGTGGAGGATGGGTTGCGTTGCGCAACCTGCCGCACACCGCCGAAGCTCGCCGCCGATCACAGCCCTGCCGCCGCGCCGCGACCATATCGCGGCGACGTCGGGCAGTGGCTGTGCGGGAAACCGGTGTGTCCGCACCGGGCGGTCGCCCCGCCCTGGATCAGGACGGGGCGGCGGATCATGCCGTTGCCGGCTGCTTGGCGGCGATCGATCCGAGCAGATCGTCGAACGCCTTGGCGAAGGAGGCGACGCCCTGCTCGACCAACGTATCGGTCACGCCGGTCAGGTCGAGGCCAAGCCGGTCGACCTCGGCCAGCACGCGGCGGGCGTCGTCGACATCCTGTTCGAGCGTCGGCGCGACGGTGCCGCGTTCGCGGAAGGCGTCCATCGTCGCCGGCGGCATGGTGTTGACCGTGTCGCGGCCGATCAGCGTGTCGACGTAGAGCGTGTCGGGATAGGCCTTGTCCTTGACCCCGGTCGAGGCCCACAGCAGCCGCTGCGGCTGCGCGCCCTTGGCGGCGAGCGCCTGCCAGCGCTCGGACTTCTCGAAGTCGAGGAACCATTGATAGGCCATCTTGGCATTGGCGATCGCCACTTTGCCGCGCAGCCCCTTCAGCGTGTCCGCCTCGGGATCATTGTCGGCGACGCGGCGGTCGATCTCCTTGTCGATCACCGCGTCGATGCGGCTGACGAAGAAGCTGGCGACGCTGGCGATGCGGTCGATCGGCTGACCCTGGCGGACGCGTTCTTCGAGGCCGGTGGCAAAGGCCTCGGCGACGCGGATATAGGCCTCCTGCGAGAAGAGCAGCGTGACGTTGACGTTGATGCCCTTGGCAATCGTCGCGCTGATCGCCGGCGCGCCGGCGGGCGTACCGGGGATCTTGATCATCAGATTGGCGCGGTCGACCGCGTGCCACAGCTTCTCTGCTTCGGCGATCGTCGCGTCGGTATCGTCGGCGATGTACGGCGAGACTTCGAGGCTGACATAGCCGTCCTTCGAGTCGAGCCGGTCATACACCGGCTTGAGCGTCTCGGCCGCGGCCTTGATGTCCTGGATGGCGAGATGCTCGTAGCGATCGATCGTCGCCGCGCCGGGATTCTCCTTGTCGAAGGCGGCGAGCGTCTCGTCATAGGCATCGCCATGCCCCATCGCCTTTTCGAAGATCGACGGGTTGGAGGTGACGCCGGTCAGCGAATCCTCCTTGACCAACGTCTCGAGGCCGCCGGCCTCGAGAAACTTGCGATCGACGAAGTCGAGCCAGACCGCGGTGCCCGCGGCGCTCAGGTCGTTGAGCTTACCCATTGTTGCTCTCCAGCATTTCGCGCGCCACCTTGACGACATTGTCGAGGGTGAAGCCGTATTTGTCCTGCAGCTTCGATATGGGGGCGGAGGCGCCGAACGTCGACATGGTGATCGTACGCCCCTTGAGGCCGACATAGCGATGCCAGCCCATCTCGCCCGCCTGCTCGACCGCGAGGCGCGAGGGCACCGACGACGGCAGCACGCTTTCCTTATAGTCTTCCGACTGGAGCTCGTAGCGATACCAGCTCGGCATCGAGACGACGCGGCTCTTGATGCCGTCCGCCGACAGCTTTTCGTGCGCCTGCACGACCAGCGACAATTCGCTGCCCGTCGCGATCAGGATCACCTCGGGCGTGCCTTCGCAATCGGCGAGGACGTAGCCGCCCTTGAGCGTGCCCTCGGCCGAGGCATATTTGCTGCGGTCGAGCGTCGGCAGCGCCTGGCGCGAGAAGATGAGCGCGGTCGGGCGGCTGGCGTCCTCCAGCGCGGCGCGCCAGCTGTAGGCGACCTCGTTGGCATCGCCCGGACGGATCGTGTCGAGGCCGGGGATCGCGCGCAGCGTCGCGAGATGCTCGATCGGCTGGTGGGTCGGGCCATCCTCACCGACGCCGATCGAATCATGGGTGAACACCCATACGCTGGCCAGCTCCATGATCGCCGACAGGCGGATCGGCGCGCGCATGTAATCGGCGAAGACGAGGAAGGTCGAGCCGTAGCCGCGCACGTGCGACAGCGTCATGCCGTTGACGACGCCGCCCATGCCGTGCTCGCGCACGCCGAAGTGGAAGTTCTGGCCGCCGTAATTGTTCGCCTCGAACGAGGGCGCGCCCTTGATGTCGGTCTTGGTCGACGGCGAGAGATCGGCCGAACCGCCGATCAGCCACGGCACCCGCTTGGCGAGCGCGTTGAGCACCTTGCCGCCCGAATCGCGGCTCGCCATGCCCTTTTCGTCGGCGGGGAAGTCGGGAATGTCCGCATCCCAGCCCTCGGGCAGTTCGTCCTTGAGCATCAGCGCGAGCTCGGCGCCGAGCTCCGGATTGGCCTCGCGATAGCGCGCGAAGGTCGCTTCCCATTCCTCGCGCAGCGCGCCGCCGCGCCCGGCGATCGCGTCGTGGAAATGCTCGGCGACGCCTTCGGGGATGTAGAAATCCTTGTCCTCGGGCCAGCCATAGGCCTTCTTGGTGGCGCGGACGTTATCCACGCCGAGCGGCTCGCCATGCGCCTTCTCGCTGCCCGCCTTGGGGCTGCCCCAGCCGATCACCGAATGGACGACGATGAAGGTCGGCTTGTCGTCGGTCGCCTTGAACGTCTCGATCGCCTTGGCGAAGGCCTTGGTGTCGTTGGCATCGTCGAGGTGGATGACGTTCCAGCCATAGGCCTGGAAGCGCAGCCCGACATCCTCGTCGAAGGCGAGATCGGTCCCGCCCTCGATCGAGATATGGTTGCTGTCGTAGATCCAGCAGAGATTGGACAGCTTGAGGTGACCGGCGAGGCTGGCCGCCTCGGCGGCTACGCCCTCCATCATGTCGCCGTCGCCGCACAGCGTATAGACGTCATGGTCAAACAGCGTGAACTCGGGACGGTTGTAGCGCGCGGCGAGCCAGCGCTCGGCGATCGCCATGCCGACCGAATTGGAGCAACCCGCACCCAGCGGCCCGGTCGTCGTCTCGACACCGGTGGTATGGCGGAACTCGGGATGGCCCGGCGTGCGCGACGACAGCTGGCGGAAGCCCTTGAGATCGTCGAGGCTGAGCGCCGGGCGGCCGGTCTTGTTGCCGTCCGCGTCGATCTCCTCGATCCCGGCGAGGTGGATCAGGCTGTACAGCAGCATCGAGGCGTGGCCCACCGACAGCACGAAGCGGTCGCGGTTGGGCCAGTCGGGCTTGGCCGGATCGTAGCGCAGGAATTGCGACCAGAGGGTGTAGCCGACCGGGGCGAGCGCCATCGGCGTGCCGGGGTGACCCGAATTGGCCTTCTGCACCGCGTCCATCGACAGGGTGCGGATGGTATCGATGGTGAGGCGTTCCAGCGAACCGTCTTCGTGGATCGCGGTGTTGGTATCGGTCATGGGATTAAAGGCCCTCGCTCTTACCCTGCGTCGAACGCCTGCACGCCCGATCTGTTGCGGTACGGCAGGCCTTAGCCGGAGTAATCCCCCCGTTCCAGCCGCGAAACGGTCCCGTTTTGCGCAAAATAGGCGGCATCGACCTCGTCGAGGAACAGGCCGTGGCCGAGCACGCCGGGGATCGCCGCCAAACGCGCCGCCACCGCGCGCGGATCGCTGAGATCGATCCGGCAGTCGGCAATATAATTCCCGTTATCCGTGACATAGGGCTCATGCTCACCGCCGCGCAGCACCGCCCCCGCGCCCAGCGCCGCGAGCACCGAGGCGCGCGCGAACGGCAGGATTTCGACCGGCACCAGCGGCCCTGCGTCGATCGCGGCGACGCGCTTGCTGCCGTCGGCGATGACGACCATCCGGTCGGAGGCGGCGGCGACCACCTTCTCGCGCAGCATCGCGCCGCCGCCGCCCTTGATCGCGAAGAACCGCGGGTCGATCGCATCGGCGCCGTCGATGGTCAGGTCGAGCCGCGGCACGTCGGCGAAGTCGAGCATCGCGATACCGAGCCGTCGGGCAAGCGCCTCGCTGGCGCGCGACGTGGCGACGGCACGGATGGACAGCCCCTGCGCGACGCGTGCGCCGATCGCTTCGATCGCATGGGTGGCGGTGGAGCCGGTGCCGAGCCCGATGAGCATGCCGTCGACGACCTCGGCCGCCGCCGCCGCGCCGGCGAGCGCCTTGTCCCGATCATCCGTCATGTCCCGATCCTTCCCGCACTGCGACAATTTGCGACATTAATAACGCGGCACTCGGGTTGCATTTCCGCCGCGTTCGCCGCCAATGGGCCAGCAAGAGCAACCAATCGTCGGGCCGCGCATTGTCGCGCTGGTCCCGGCTGCGCGAGCCGAGATACCATCCGGGTGACATACTTGACGACATTTGCGTTTCGGGGCCGCCGGTTGGGTGCCGGCACGGCGGTCGCCGCAGTGATTCTCAGCCTCGCCGCCTGCGGCGGGGGCGGTGATTCGAACGCCAAGGGCAAGGGCAGCGCAGGCGGTCCCGGCAAGGGTCCGACCACGGTCGGCTATGTCGTCGTCCAGCCGACGCAGGCGGCGATGGTCACCGAACTGGCGGCGCGTACCAACGCCTATGAAAGCTCGGACGTCCGGCCGCAGGTCAACGGCATCATCCGCCGCCGCTTCTTCACCGAAGGCTCGCTGGTGAAGCGCGGCGAGCCGCTCTACGAGATCGACCCCCGCCTCTACCGCGCCGCGGTCAACGAAGCGCAGGCCAATCTGCAAAGCGCGCGCGCCAATCAGGAAGCGCAGCGCGTGCAGGCCGAACGCTACAAGCCGCTTGCCGCGATCCAGGCCGTGTCGCAGCAGGAATATACCAACGCCGTCGCCACCGCGCGACAGGCGACCGCCTCGGTCGCGCAGACCAGCGCGGCGCTGGAGACGGCGCGGATCAACCTCAAGTTCACCACCGTGCCGGCGCCGATCAGCGGCCGGATCGGCCGGTCGCTGTTCACCGTGGGCGCGCTCGTCTCGGCGAGCCAGACCGATCCGCTCGCGCAGATCCAGCGGCTCGATCCGATGTTCGTCGACATCCAGCAATCCGCCGCCGACATGCTCGCGCTGCGCCGCAGCCTGTCGCAGAACGGCATCGTGCCGACGCGCGCGCAGGTCCGCCTGACGCTCGAGGACGGCAGCGACTATGGCCAGACCGGCAGCGTCGAATTCTCCGAAGCCCTGGTCAACACCGAAACCGGCACGGTGACGCTGCGCGCCAGCATCCCCAATCCGCAAGGGTTGCTGCTGCCCGGCATGTTCGTCCGCGCCAAGTTCGCGCAGGCGATCAACCAGCGCGCCTTCCTCGTGCCGCAGGAGGCGCTGAGCCGCGACGCCAAGGGCAATGCGACGGTGATGCTGGTCGGACCGAACAACAAGACGGTGCAGAAGTCGGTCACCGCGTCGCGCACGCAGGGGCGCTATTGGGTGGTGACGAGCGGGCTCAACCCCGGCGACAAGATCATCACGCAGGGGCTCAACAACCTCAAGCCCAACGCGCAGGTCAAGGCGGTGCCGGCGAACAGCCCGCAGGTGGTCAAGCCGCCGCAGGGCAAGGACGCACAGCAGGGTAACGCCCAAAGCAAGGCGGGCTGACCCCGTGATCAGTCGCATCTTCATCGATCGCCCGATCTTCGCCTGGGTGCTGGCGATCATCGTCATGCTCGCCGGCGTCGGCTCGATCCTCAGCCTGCCGATCGCGCAATATCCCGACGTCGCGCCGCCGCAAGTCTCGATCCGCGCGACCTTCCCCGGCGCGAACGCGCAGACGCTGCAGAATTCGGTGACGCAGGTCATCGAACAGCAGCTGACCGGCATCGACGGCCTGCTTTATTTCAGCTCCTCCTCGTCGAGCCGCGGCCAGGTGACGATCACCGCGACCTTCGAAAAGGGCACCGATCCCGACATCGCGCAGGTCCAGGTGCAGAACCAGGTGCAGCAGGGCGTCGCGCGCCTGCCGCAGCAGGTGCAGCAACAGGGTCTCGTCGTCCGCAAGTCCAACCCGGACAATCTGCTGATCGTCGGCGTCTATGACGAGACCGACCAGCGCACCAACATGGACGTGTCGGACTATCTCGTCTCCAATCTGCAGGACCCGCTCGGGCGCGTGCAGGGCGTCGGCGACGTCAACGTCTTCGGCTCGCAATATGCGATGCGCATCTGGCTCGATCCGGCGCGGCTGGCGAGCTATTCGCTGATCCCCAGCGACGTCACCACCGCGATCCAGAACCAGAATACCGAGGTCGCCGCCGGCGAGATCGGCGGCCTGCCGTCGAGCAGCGAGCAGATGCTCAACGCCACCGTCACCGCCCAGTCGCGGCTCCAGACGCCCGAGCAATTCCGCCAGATCATCGTCAAGACGCTGCCGACCGGCGCCACCGTGCGCCTGTCCGACGTCGCGCGGATCGAGCTCGGCGCGGAAAGCTATGCCTCGGTCAGCCGGATCAACCGCCATCCCGGCGCGGGTATCGCCGTGCTGCTCGCCCCCGGCGCCGACGCGCTGGCGACCGCCGAGCTGGTCAAGGCGGAGGTGGCGCGCGTCGCCAAGACCTTCCCGCCCGGCCTCAAGGTCGCTTATGCCAACGACACCACCGCCTTCATCCAGCTGTCGATCGAAGAGGTGGTCAAGACGCTGATCGAGGCGGTGATCCTCGTCGTCATCGTCATGTTCGTCTTCCTGCAGAGCTGGCGCGCGACGCTGATCCCGACGATCGCCGTGCCGGTGGTGCTGCTCGGCACCTTCGCGGTGTTCAAATTCGCCGGTTTCTCGATCAACACGCTGACCCTGTTCGGCCTCGTCCTCGCCATCGGCCTGCTCGTCGACGACGCGATCGTCGTCGTCGAGAACGTCGAGCGGTTGATGGAAGAGAATCCGGAGATGAGTCCGCGCGAAGCGACGATCGAGTCGATGAACGAGATCACCGTCGCGCTGATCGCCATCGCGCTGGTGCTGTCGGCGGTGTTCCTGCCGATGGCCTTCTTCGGCGGCTCGACCGGGGTGATCTACCGGCAATTCTCGCTGACCATCGTCGCGGCGATGGTGCTGTCGGTGCTCGTCGCGCTGATCCTCAGCCCGGCGCTCACCGCCTCGCTGCTCAAGCAGAAGGCGCAGGAGGTCGACGAGGCACAGGGCTTCAAGCGGCGGTTTCCGCGCGTCGCCGGCTGGGGGACCAAGGCCTCCCACTGGTTCAACACCAATTTCGATCGCGGCGTCGAGCGCTACACCAATGCGGTGCGCGCGGTGGTCGATCGCAAGTGGCTGTTCCTGCTGATCTATGTCGGCGTCGTCGCGCTGCTGGCGATCCTCTTCCTGCGGCTGCCGACCGGCTTCCTGCCGACCGAGGACCAGGGGTCGGCGATCGTCCAGTTCCGCCTGCCCGCCGGCGCGACACAGGCGCGGACGCTCCAGGTGCAGAAGCAGGTCGAGAATTACTTCGTCCAGAACGAGGGCAAGAACAGCTCCGTGCTGTTCACCGTCGCCGGCGGCGGTTCGGGTTCGGCCGGGCAGAATACCGGCCAGGGCTTCCTCAACTTCGTCGACTGGTCGGAACGCAAGGGCAAGGAAAACACCGCCGACGCGATCACCGGCCGCGCCTCCGCCGCCTTCCGCGGGCTGCGCGATGCGCAGGTGTTCGCGCTGGTGCCGCCGGCGGTGCGCGGGCTCGGCCAGTCGGACGGCTTCACGATGGAGTTGCAGAACACCGGCGGCCTGTCGCAGCAGCAGTTCAACGACGCGCGCGACAAACTGCTCGCCATGGCCAATGCCGATCCGGTGCTCGCCTCGGTCCGTCTCACCGAATTGCCCGACATCGCGACGCTGCGCGTCGACATGGACCAGCAGAAATTGTCGGCGCTCGGCCTGACCCAGAGCAACGCCAATGCGACGCTGACCACCGCCTGGGGCGGTACCTATGTCAACGACTTCATCGACCGCGGCCGCGTCAAGCGCGTCTACGTCCAGGGCGACGCGCAATATCGCGCCGAGCCCGAGGATCTGAAGGACTGGTTCGTCCGCGGTTCGAACGGCCAGATGGTGCCATTCTCCTCCTTCTCGCGCACCGGCTGGGCGACCGCGCCGACGACGCTTTCCCGCTTCAACGGCATTTCGTCGTTCGAATATCAGGGTTCGGCGGCGCCGGGCAAAAGCTCGGGCGACGCGATGGCGCGTATGGCGGAGCTGGCCGCGAAGATCCCCGGCACCTCGGTGAGCTGGGCCGGCCTGTCCTATCAGGAACGGCTGTCGTCGGGGCAGGCGCCGCTGCTCTACGGTCTGTCGATCCTCGTCGTCTTCCTCTGCCTCGCGGCCTTGTATGAGAGCTGGTCGATCCCGTTCGCGGTGCTGCTCGTCATCCCGCTCGGGCTGATCGGCGCGATCGCCTTCGTCACGCTGCGCGGGCTGACCAACGACGTTTATCTCCAGATCGGACTGCTGACGACGATGGGTCTCGCCGCCAAGAATGCGATCCTGATGATCGAGTTCGCCGAACAGGCCGAACGCAAGGGTGCGCGCGTGTTCGACGCGGCGCTGGAAGCCGCGAAGATCCGCCTGCGGCCGATCCTGATGACCAGCTTCGCCTTCATCTTCGGCGTGCTGCCGCTGGCGATTTCCACCGGGGCGGGCGCGAACAGCCGCATCGCGATCGGTACCGCGGTGATCGGCGGTATGCTCTCGGCGACCTTCCTCGCGATCTTCTACATTCCGCTGTTCTTCGTGCTGGTCCGCCGCGGCGTGCGCGACGGGCTCGCCAAGATGCGTGGTCGTCCGACCGGGCATCAGGGCGGCAAGGTCGACAAGGAACCGCCCGCCCCGCCGATGCCGCCCGCCGAGCCGGAGCCTGCCCGATGAGCCGCCCGATCCTCGCCGCGGCGCTCGCCGCGACCGCACTCGCGGGCTGTTCGATGGAGCCCAAATACGTCCGGCCGGAGATGCCGGTGCCGACCTCCTGGCCGGTCGGCGACGTCTACCTGAAGCAGAGCGAAGCGGCACTTCCCGCCTTCACCTATCGCGACATCTTCAAGGATCCGCGGCTTCAGACCCTGATCGATCAGGCGCTGGTCAACAATCGCGACCTGCGGGTCGCCGCCGCCAACATCACCGCGGCGCGCGCGCAATATCGCATCCAGCGCGCGGACCTGTTCCCCGCGGTCGATGCGACCGGGCGCTATTCGCTGTCGGGCGGCGGCAATGGCGTGCGCAATACCGCGAGCAGCGGCAGCACCAACACGGGTACGGGCACGAGCACCGGCAATACGGGAACCGGGACCGGAACCGGCACGGGGGTCGGCACCGGGACGGGATCGACCGGAACGGTGACGACGACCAGTTCGAGCAACAGCGCCTTTTCCGCGCAGCTCGGCGTCACGGCCTTCGAGCTCGATCTGTTCGGCCGCGTCCGTTCGCTGTCGCGCGCCGCGCTCGATCGCTATTTCGCCACCGAGGCCGCGGCGCGGGCGACACGGCTGACGCTGGTCGGGGACATCGCCGACGCCTGGCTGACCTATGCCGCCGATCGCAGCCTGCTCAAGGTGGCGCAGGATACCGCGACCAGCGCGCAGACCAGCGTCCGCCTCACCCGCGCCCGGCTGGAGGGCGGGATCAGCGCCCGCACCGACGTGCGTCAGGCCGAACAGATCCTCGAAACCGCCAACGCCGATCTCGCCGAGCAGCGGACGTTGGTGGCGCAGGACGTCAACGCGCTGCAACTGCTCGTCGGCGCGCCGATCGACCCCGCGCTGCTGCCGGCATCGATCGATCAGGCGCAGGCGACGATCGCGACATTGCCGGCGGGGCTGGACAGCGGCGTCTTGCTACGTCGACCCGATGTCGTGCAGGCGGAATATACGCTGCGCGCCTATAATGCCGAGATCGGCGCGGCGCGGGCGGAGCTGTTCCCGCGCATCTCGCTGACCGGGCTGGTCGGGTTCGCGAGCACCGCGCTGCGCACGCTCTTCGCCGGCGGGGCGTTCAGCTATTCGGCGGCGCCGTCGATCAGCTACCCGATCTTCCAAGCGGGCGCGGGCCGCGCCAACGTCCGCTATACGCAGGCGCAGCGCGACGCGGCGCTCGCCACCTACGAAAAGACGATCCAGACCGCCTTCCAGGAGACGGCCGACGCGCTCGCGCGGCAGGGCACGATCGCCGACCAGTTGCGCGCGCAGACCAATTTCCAGATCGCCGCGGCGGATACGCTGCAACTGGTCAACGCGCGCTATCAGGGCGGCATCGACACCTTCCTGTCGAGCCTCGACGCGCAGCGCTCGCTCTACACCGCGCAGCGCACGCTGATCACGACGACGCTGACCGGCGCGAGCAACCGGGTGACGCTGTACCGCGTGCTCGGCGGCGATTCGACACTGGACGCGCGGGCGAGCGGCCCGGTGCCGGTGACTCCGACCGGTGTGCCGCGACCCGACTGATCCCTCGCCGACGGTGCAATCGCCTTTCGACAATCCGGCTGTATCAGGCATATAGACGCGGCCTGATCCAGCCGGAGCGTTCCCGATGAGCCATACGATCCGCCGCTTCCGCCCGACCGACGATGCGGCGATGCTCGCCTTCGCCGCGACGCTGCCCGAACATGATCTGCTCTTCCTTGGCCGCGACCTGCGCCACGAGCGCGTCATCGAGGCATGGCAGCAGGCGGTGGGCGAAGGCTGGATCGACAGCCTCGTCGCGGAGGACGACGGGCGGATCGTCGCGACCGGCGCGCTGGTGCGCGATCCGCTCGGGTGGAGCGGCCATGTCGGCGAGATCCGGCTGCTCGTCGCCCCCGACCGCCGCGGCGCGGGGCTCGGCGGCGACCTGCTCGAGGCGCTGCTCGCGATCGCCCATGCGCACGGCCTCGCCAAGCTGAGCGCGACGATGACGCCCGACCAGACCGCCTCGATCGCGCTGTTCGAGGGGCTGGCGTTCCGACGCGAGGCGCTGCTCACGGATCATGTCAAAGGTCGCGATGGCGTCGCCCATGACCTGCTGATCCTGGCGCGGGCGGTGCCGACGGCCTGATATCGCCGCGGAGGGCGGCCTTCCGCTTTTGCCGACAGGTGGCCGATACCCCGGCCCGCCCGGCGGGGCCGGAGCAGACATTCACCCGAGGAGGCGAAGCCGTGCGAAGCTTGCCCCCCGGGAATAACGCGAAACTCAGCCTTGGTCGGGCTTGCCCCCGCGCAGCGGTGCGACCGCCTCGCGGCCGAACTGCATGATCAACTCGCCCATCTCACGCGCCTGGTTCATCGATCGCTGGCCCTGTTCGCGCAGATATTCGCCCTGGATGCGCATCACCTCGCTGAGGTCCTTGGCCTTGGCGGCTTCACGCATCGCGTCGAACGCCTCGCGCGAATTCTGCTCGGCCTGTTCGATGATCTTGAGGCCGATCGCCGCGCCATTGTCGGCGGCCTTCTGGCCCGAGGCGCGCATCGCCTCGCCGGCGCGACGGGCGGGATCGATGACATGTTCGGCGAAGCCGGCGCGTGCGGTTTCGGCGGCATCACGCATCGCATCGGCACCCTGCGCGGCGCCCGCGCCTGCATTATCCTCGGCCATCAGTCGCAATCCTCTCATCTTGGGACGACGGATCGGTCGTCCGTTCAGTTACCAGTCTGTGAACGTATGATAGGGAGCTTGGCTCCGGCGCCGCGACCCGTGTTGGCGTATCCGCGCGTCGGCAGAAGGCAAGGCGTATGTCGACGAATCAAGACCCCATCCCGCCCCGGATCCGCGCGGAACTGCTGCAACGCGCGATCGGCCTCGGCGAGGAGCTCATCCGCCTGTCCGACGATCTCGGCCTGACCGTCGCCGGGCTGCACGTCTGCCAGGGCGTCGAGATGATGCGCGAAGAGGCCGACCGGCTGCTCGGCGAGGGATAGGAGCGGGCATAGCGCGCCGCCCCAGGCTAGGCCGCGGCGATGCAGCGCAGGGTCAGCATCACCCCTTCGTCGGTGAGCGCGACCGGGCAGGCTTCGGGCGCATGCGGGTCGCAGCGGATCACGTCGCGCGCGGCGAGCGCGAGCAGCCAGCGCCGGCCGACGGTGGGGCGCACCCCCGCCTCGGCCAGCAGGGTACGACCGTCGATCACCCGCCCTTCCTCATAGGCGATGAACAGGATCAGCAGCAGGTCCCATCCCGGCTCGCCGAACAGTTCGGCGAGCGAGCCGGCCGCCGCATTGCGGCAGCGGCGCTGGGCGAGCAGCGCGCGGGCACGTTCGGCGTCGTCGGGCTCCTCCGGTCCGGTGAGGGCGGTGGCGACGATCTCGCCGCGCCCCAGCGCGACCAGCGCGCGCAGGCGCGAAATCGCAGCGGCGAGCCGTTCATGGCTTTCGCGGTCGCGTTCGGGCCAGCGCCACAGACGGATATCCGGCGTCATTGCGACTCAGCGTCCGCAGGCCGCACCGGCGACCAGTCGCGATCGCTGCCGAACAGCGCCAGACGGTGGCGGTGGCGGATCACGCCGAGCGCGAGCAGCACCAGCATCGGATAGGCGATCTTGGCGCTCGCGCCGGCATACATCCACGGCACGAGCGTGGGATCGAGCGCCTTGACGCCGTGGATCGCGATGGTGAGCAGGTGCAGCGCGCTGACGTAGAGCGGCCAGAAGCGGTCGGCGCGCAGCGCGATGCCGACCAGCGCGAGCAGGACGAGACAGTCGATCGCCAGGATGCGCAGATGCACGGTGTGATAGCTGACGTTGGGCTGGAACGGCAGCAGGAAGGTCATTGTCGCGCCCCCCAGGAAGACCGCCGCGGTCCAGCGTTCGGGCGCGCCCCCCGCCGCCAGGGCATAGAGGCACGCACCGAACAGGACCAGGTTGAAGACGAGGATATGTGTCATGACTTGGCCGGCCAAAGGAGCGATCTGGTGGCCAAGCCATGACACTCAGGCGGCGACGCGCAGATGACTGGCATCGACGCCCGACGGGATGACATCCGGCTTCGGCTGTTCATCGCCGAAACTGGTCTCATACCCGATCTGGCGACCAAGTTTCTCGATGACGCGATGGCCGGCGACCGTATGGCCGCGCGCTGCGCCGATGGCGAGGATCGCCTGGCCGAATACCTCGAACGCCTGCTGCCCGGCGATCGCCGGCAGTCTGGCGGCGCTGCGGGCGCGGGGCAAGGCGGCGAGCAGTTCGCCGCCGGTGGCGAAGGCCTCGTCGAGCTGCGTTTCGAGCCGCCACAACAAGGCGGCGACCGCATCGGCGGCGAGCTCGGCATTGGCATAGACGGGATTGTTCTGCGACATGACCACCCTTCCCCCTGCGCACCCCGGTCGGGGCGCCTGCTGTTGGTCAGGACAGGCGCTGCGTGATCGCCGCGATCAGGCCGGTGAGGACCTGGAGCCCGGTCATCAGCATGCCGAACCCGATGGCGATGCTGATGGCGATGGCGGGTATCCAGATCAACCGGCCGCCGATCGTCAGATCATTGCCCCGCTGTCCCTTCCGCCGGATGGGCATCGATAGTCCCGGGAAGCGCTGCGCTGGCAATCGCTCCCCGGAACCCCCCGGTGCCCTGACGATCCTGTCGTCCGGCGTCACCGGCATTGGCGGATCGGCGGGGGGATCGGCTAGCCGTGCAGAATGCCCCCCCATTTTATCGGGGGCGTCGGCGGGCGTGTCGGAGGCGTCTTCATGCGCGGCGAGCTGGAGCGCGGCGTCGCGGCGATTGCGCGCGCCGAGCACCTTGACCGCCTCGGTCAGATATTTGTCGACGGTGCTCTTTTCGATGCCGAGTTCCTCGGCGATCTCCTTCGACCCCTTGAGTTCGCGCACGCCGCGAAGGCATTCGCGGTGGCGGCGCGTCAGGCGGTGGAACGGAATAGCGTCAGTCACACTCCCCTGTCTCGCGGGACGCGCGGCGACGCAAGCGCTTGCTTGGCGGCCGCGGCGATTTCGTGCGCCACGGTGGCCGGACGGTCACGTCCGCTCAACGCATTGGGTGTGGGGGGGGTAATTTAATAGGGTGCCGCGGAGCGAATCGCCCCGCGGCGGGGCGGCCGTCACTCGTGCGCCGGCTTGGCCTTCTTGCGTCCAGGCTTGTTCGCCTTCTTGCCGCGACGGGTGGCGACGGGGGTCGCCTCGGCGCGCAGCAACGGCACCGCGATCGCCGCGGCGGCGCCGACCAGGATCGTTCCGCCGATCGCCAGCCAGGCCGCGGTGCCGAGGCCACCCTGCTGCGGACGCGGCGGCTTGGGCTTGGGCGCCGGCTTGGGCGGTGCGGCCTCGTCGTGATGCACTGGGCCGGCATGTTTCATCGCGGAACTGGGGATATGGGACATGGCTGATCCTTTCTGGCCAATCCAACCCCATGGCGCGATGCAATGTTCCGCAGGCGCAACGCCTCGGCCGCAGCGAGCGTCAGCGCGACGCGGCCCGCCACAGCCGCATCGCGCGGTCATAAGCATCGGCCGCCCCCTCCTTTGCGGCGGCGAGCGCCTGCTGCTCGTCCTCATGCTCCCGCTCCATCGCCCGGCGGCGTTTGGCGAGCGTCGCCTCCTCGGCCCGCAGCGCCCGCGCCTCGCCGCGCTGACGGTCGGTCGCCTCGGCGAGCGCCTGTTCGGCGGCGTCGAGCGCGGCCCGGTCCGGCTTCGGCGGGATCGCCCGTGGCTTCGGCTTGGCGGACGGCGTGGCGGGGGCCGGCTCTGGTGTCGCGCGACGGGGCGGCCTCGCAGGGGTCTCGGGAAGCGCGGCGATCTGTTCGGCGGCGCTGCCGCGCGAGCGTCTGATCACCACGCCGGGCTGGGCGAGCGGTTCGGCGGTGAGCGACGGATCGGTGACCTCCTCGGCCGAACCGCGCGCGAACAGATCGCGCTCGCTGCCCCAGGCCTTCAACGCCGCCTTGCGGCTGGTGGCCGCGACATAGGCGTCGTGGAACCCGATCGGGGTGCGGAAGACTTTGAGCTTGGCCATCTCGGCAGGGTAACCGGCACCGGGGCCATCGGGTTGCCTGTGCCGGGCTTCCGGCCTGATGCGGCGTCGGTCCAGCCCCAAGGTTGACGCCGTCGCGCTTCGTCCCGTCGCGGCACAAGCCCTTGCGGGACCTAGCCAAATGCCCGCCGCCGGGGCATGCGGCCAAAAGCAGCGGGAGCGGATCATGCCGGCACGACGGCCCTTGGTGGCCAAGCTCATCCTCGCCGTCGCGGCGATCGGCGCGGTGGCGGTTGCCGCGGCACCGTCGCTGCGGCCGATGACGGCGGAGGTGTCGCCGGTGAGCGCGACCCGCGCCCCTGCCCCGACCCCCGTCGCCGTCCGCCCCGCGCCCGCCCCCACGCCGACGGCCAATCCGCTCGCGGTCAAGCGCGTGCTCGCGATCGGGCCGATCAAGTTCGGCGACTATGCCTGGGACGACAAGGGCGTCCCTGCCGGGCCGCTGATCGTCACCGTCGATCTCGCCGCGCAGACCTTGTCGGTGTTCCGCGACGGCTATGAGATCGGCGCGACCGCGATCCTCTATGGCGCCGACGACAAGCCGACTCCGCTCGGCACCTTTCCGATCCTGATGAAGGACGCGCACCACGTCTCCAGCCTGTACGGCGCGCCGATGCCCTATACGATGCGGCTGACCAACGACGGCGTCGCGGTGCACGGCACGGAAGTCGCCTGGGGCTATGCCACGCACGGCTGCATCGGCGTGCCGACCGCCTTTGCCAAATTGCTGTTCCGGGAGGCGAAAGTCGGCGATCGCGTGATCATCACGCGCGGCAAGACGCTGGCGACGGGCGAGGCGATCCTGCCGGCCGCGACCTGATCGCCGCCGGCGGCAACGCACGTGCAGCATAGGCTTCCCCCGCCGGGTCACCCTTGCTAAGGCCGCCCCACCATAAGCTTTCGCTAGAAGCGCTCTCGCGCGCCCGCGCGGCTCCACGCCGCCTCCCCGAGCGCCCTGGGCCTACCAGAAGGGATCATAATGACCGCCATCGGCCAGGACAGCCTCAACACCCGCTCCACGCTCACCGTCGGCGACAAGAGCTATGCCTATTTCAGCCTCGAAAAGGCGGCGGCGAAGTTCGGCGACATCAGCCGCCTGCCCTTCTCGATGAAGGTGCTGCTCGAGAACATGCTGCGCTTCGAGGACGGCAAGACCGTCACCGAGACCGACGTGCAGGCGATCATCGACTGGCAGCAGGAGCGCCGCTCGGATCGCGAGATCCAGTATCGCCCGGCGCGCGTGCTGATGCAGGATTTCACCGGCGTGCCCTGCGTCGTCGATCTTGCCGCGATGCGCGACGCGATCACCAAGCTCGGCGGCGACGCCGCCAAGATCAATCCGCAGGTGCCCGTCCACCTCGTCATCGACCATTCGGTGATGGTCGACGAGTTCGGCACGCCCAAGGCGTTCGAGGATAACGTCGACCTCGAATATCAGCGCAACGGCGAGCGCTACGAGTTCCTCAAATGGGGATCGGCCGCGCTCGACAATTTCAAGGTCGTGCCGCCGGGCACCGGCATCTGCCACCAGGTCAATCTGGAATATATCGGCCAGGCGGTCTGGTCGTCGCCGAGCGTCGGCGACCATGGCGACGGTACGCCGATCGCCTATCCCGACACGTTGGTCGGCACCGACAGCCACACGACGAT
Source organism: Sphingomonas kyungheensis (assembly GCF_037120395.1). Lineage (NCBI taxonomy): Bacteria > Pseudomonadati > Pseudomonadota > Alphaproteobacteria > Sphingomonadales > Sphingomonadaceae > Sphingomonas > Sphingomonas kyungheensis. The sequence goes on along the minus strand of NZ_JBBBDM010000002.1, from coordinate 452,315 downwards.
GATCAACGGTCTCGGCGTGCTCGGCTGGGGCGTCGGCGGCATCGAGGCGGAAGCGGCGATGCTCGGCCAGCCGGTCAGCATGCTGATCCCCGAAGTCGTCGGCTTCAAGCTGACCGGCGCATTGCGCGAGGGGATCACCGCCACCGACCTCGTGCTCACCGTCACGCAGATGCTGCGTGCCAAGGGCGTCGTCGGCCGCTTCGTGGAGTTCTACGGTCCGGGCCTGTCGTCGATGACGCTCGCCGACCGCGCGACGATCGCCAACATGGCCCCCGAGTACGGCGCGACCTGCGGCTTCTTTCCGATCGACGACAAGACGATGGACTATATGCGCCTGACCGCGCGGTCCGAGGAGAATATCGCGCTGGTCGAGGCCTATGCCAAGGCGAACGGCTTCTGGCGCCACGACGATGCGCCCGAGCCGGTGTTCACCGACACGCTCGAACTCGACATGGGCACCGTCACCGCCAGCCTCGCCGGCCCCAAGCGTCCGCAGGACCGCGTCAGCCTCGGCAAGGTCGACGAGGTGTTCAACGGCGATCTGTTCAAGATCTACCACAAGGAGCGCCCGCAGCGCGTCGAAGTCGCCGATCGCGGCCATGACATCGGCGATGGCGACGTCGTGATCGCCGCGATCACCAGCTGCACCAACACGTCGAACCCGTCGGTGCTGGTCGCCGCCGGCCTCGTCGCGCGCAAGGCGAACGCGCTCGGCCTCAAGCCCAAGCCGTGGGTCAAGACGTCGCTCGCCCCCGGTTCGCAGGTCGTCACAGACTATCTCAACAAGGCGGGGCTGAGCCAGGATCTCGACGCGATCGGCTTCAACCTCGTCGGCTATGGCTGCACCACCTGCATCGGCAATTCGGGTCCGCTCGCCGAGCCGATCTCGAGGGCGATCAACGGCAATGACATCGTCGCCGCCTCGGTGCTGTCGGGCAACCGCAATTTCGAGGGCCGCGTCTCGCCCGACGTGCGCGCCAACTTCCTCGCCTCGCCGCCGCTCGTCGTCGCCTACGCGCTCAAGGGCACGGTGACGCTCGACATGACCGAGACGCCGCTCGGCCAGGGCAAGGACGGACAGGACGTCTTCCTCAAGGACGTGTGGCCGACCAACCAGGAGGTCGCCGACGTGATGGCGGCGAACATCGACGATACGATGTTCCGCAACCGCTACGGCAACGTCTATGCCGGCGACGCCAAGTGGCGGGCGATCGAGGTGACCCAGTCGGACACCTACGCCTGGCCGTCGGGCTCGACCTATGTCGCCAACCCGCCCTATTTCGAGGGCATGGAGATGACGCCGAAGCCCGTCACCGACATCATCGAGGCGAAGCCGCTCGCCATCCTCGGCGATTCGATCACCACCGACCACATCTCGCCGGCGGGATCGATCAAGGCGGACAGCCCGGCGGGCAAGTGGCTGATGGAGCGGCAGGTCAGCCGCGCCGATTTCAACAGCTATGGCGCGCGTCGCGGCAACGACCATGTCATGGTCCGCGGCACCTTCGCCAATATCCGCATCAAGAACGAGATGGTGCCGGGCATCGAAGGCGGCATGACCAAGTTCGACGGCGAGGTGATGCCGATCTTCGACGCGGCGATGCGCCACAAGGAGAAGGGCACGCCGCTCGTCATCGTCGCCGGCAAGGAATATGGCACCGGTTCCAGCCGTGACTGGGCGGCGAAGGGCACCAACCTGCTTGGCGTGCGCGCGGTCATCACCGAGAGCTTCGAGCGTATCCACCGCTCGAACCTCGTCGGCATGGGCGTGCTGCCGCTGCAGTTCGCCGAGGGCGTGACGCGGCAGACGCTGGGCCTCGACGGGTCGGAGACGTTCACCATCACCGGCGTCGCCAACCTGCGCCCGCGCCAGACGGTGGATGTGACGCTGACCCGCGCCGACGGGACGGTCGAGACGTTCGCGACGCGCTGCCGGATCGATACCGTCAACGAGCTGGAATATTTCCTCAACGGCGGCATCCTCCAGTACGTGCTGCGCAACCTCGCGGCGTAATTCCGCGACGTAGCGACGGATGCGACGGGGGCGGCACCGCGAGGTGTCGCCCCCGCTTGCATTCGGGCCGGGGCAGCCTTCCCGCGCGCGCCACACCCTCGCCACATCCAGCGGTATAATCACCGTTTTACGGAGACTTACCGCCGCATGACCCGCCTATACCCGCTCCTGTTGACGGCCCTCGTGGTGCCGGCGTCGGCGTCGGCGCAGCATGTCACCGCCGGCTGTACCGCGGCGACGCCGCACCGGCTGATCGTCACGGTGCGGGGGCTGCGGACCGGCGGCGGCGATCTGCGCGTGCAATTGTATGACGAACCCGGCTTCCTCCAGAAAGGCCGCTGGCTGGCGCGGGTCGAGGTCCCGAGCGACTCGCGGCGCAGCGTCGAGCTGTGCGTGCCGGTGCCGCGGCCGGGGACCTATGGCATCGCCGTGCGTCACGACGCCAACGGCAACGGCAAGTCCGATGGCGGCGACGGCGGCGCCTTCTCGCGCGACCCGGCGCTGTCGCTGCTGCGGCTCAAGCCGGCCTTCGCGCAGGTCGCGGTGCCGGTCGGCAGCGGGATCAGCCGGATCGCCGTGACGATGAACTATCGCCACGGCTTCAGCATCGGCCCCGATCGCTAGAGCGCTAGCGCAGCCCCAGCGCGCGCCACGCCACCGCGTCGAGCTTCTCGACCAGCACCGGATCGCGCGCGCTCTTGGCGGTGATGATCGCCTGGTCGAGGCAGGTGTCGATCGGCGACGGCGGCCGTTGCGCGGGCAAGGCGCGCAGCAGGTCGATCACCATGGAGCGGGCGCGGGCGGCATTGGCGCCGAGCTGTGCGATCACCTGCGCGACGTCGACCGCCTCGGTATCGGCCCGCCAGCAGTCGTAATCGGTGACCATGCCGACCAGGGCATAGGGCAGCTCCGCCTCACGGGCGAGCTTCGCCTCGGGCATCGCGGTCATGCCGATGACATGACAGCCCCATTGCCGGTAGAGGTGGCTCTCCGCGCGCGTCGAGAATTGCGGCGCCTCCATCGCCAGATAGGTGCCGCCACGCACCGTCCCCGCCCCCGCCGCATCGGCGGCGAAGGCGCTGAGCCGCGGGCAGACCGGGTCGGCCATCGAGACGTGCGCGACGCAGCCGCTGCCGAAGAAGCTCGCCGCGCGGCCGCGGGTGCGATCGATGAACTGGTCGACGATCGTGAAGCTGCCCGGCGGCCGCGCCTCGACCAGCGAGCCGACCGACGAGACCGCGAGCACATCGGTGACGCCGATCCGCTTCAGCGCGTCGATATTGGCGCGGGCGTTGATCGCATCGGGGCTGATGCGATGGCCGCGCCCGTGCCGGGGCAGGAACGACACCGCGACAGGACCGACCCGGCCGCTGAAGATCGCATCCGACGGCGCGCCCCAGGGCGTCGTCACCTCGACCCAGCGGCCGTCCTCGACGCCCTCGACATCGTAGAGGCCCGAACCGCCGATGATGCCGATATGCCAGCCCGTGCTCATGCCGCGATCTCCGCCCGCCGGCGCGCGTAGAGCAGGTAGACGAGCAGGCCGAAACCGTTCCAGCCGAGGAAGGCGAGCTGCGTGCGGATCTGCAGGCTGGTGAACAGATACAGGCAACCGAGGATCGCGAGCGGCGCGACGATAGAGGCCGCAGGCGTACGGAAGGGCCGCCGCACCTCCGGATCGCGACGCCGCGAGACCAGCACGCAGGCCGCCACCGCGACGAAGGCGCAGAGCGTGCCGGCATTGGCGAGGCTGGCGATGACGTCGAGCGGCGCCAGTCCGGCGATGATCGCGACGAACACCGCGGTCATCGCCGTGATCCGCGCCGGCGTGCCGCGCCTGTTCACCGTGGCGAGCGCCGGCGGCAGGAAGCCGTCCCGCGCCATGACGAGGAAGATGCGGCTCTGCCCGTAGAGGAAGGCGAGCAACACCGTCGGCAGCGCCACCGCGGCGGCGGCGGCGACCACCGTCGCGACCTTGGGCTGGCCGAGCTCGCGCAGGATCAGCGCGAGCGGCTCCGGACTGCTGCCGAAGCGCGCGTAGCTGAGCGCGCCGACCGCGGTGGCGGCGACGACCATATAGATGACGGTGCAGGCGAGCATCGATCCGACGATGCCGATGGCGAGATCGCGCTCGGGATTCTTCGCCTCTTCGGCGGCGGTCGAGATCGCATCGAAGCCGTAGAAGGCAAAGAAGATGATCGCCGCCGCGCCCATCACGCCATATTTGACGCCGCCCGCGCCGGTCGGACTGCCATAGCCATAAGGCGCGAAGGGGTGGAGGTTGGCCGCATCGAAATGCGGCAGCGCCACCCCGACGAACAGCGCGAGCGTGACGATCTTGAGCAGCACCAGCACGGTGTTGATCCGGGCACTCTCGCGCGTGCCGAGCATCAGCAGCCCGGCGACCAGCGCGATGATCGCCACTGCCGGCAGGTTGACGACACCGCCCAGTCCCGGACCATTGGCGAGCGCCGCGGGTACGCTGACGCCGAGCCCCTTGAGGAAGCCGACGGCATAGCCGGACCAGCCGACCGCGACGGTCGAGACGACGAGCGAATATTCGAGGATCAGGCTCCAGCCGACCACCCAGGCGAACACCTCGCCCAGCGTCGCATAGCTGTAGGTATAGGCCGAGCCCGAGGCGGGGATCAGCGTCGCCATCTCGGCATAGCAGAGCGCGGAACAGGCGCAGATCGCGCCGGCGACGACGAACGCGACGATCACCGCCGGGCCGGCACGGTCGGCGCCGACGCCGATCAGCGTCAGGATGCCGGTGCCGACGATCGCGCCGACGCCCAGCGCGACGAGATGCGGCCAGCCGAGCGTCCGCGCGAGCTGCTGGCCGGGCGGCTGTGGCTGGATCGTCTTGCGACGCAACAGGCTCATTGGGTCCCTCCCTCCCGTGAAGGCGCGAGGTATAGGCGGTGGCAGCCGCGCTGTACTAGCCCCTCCCCTTTGGCGGAGGGGCTGACGGTATCAGAACCGCCGCGAAATACCCGCCGCCAGCTCCATGTCCGGCGCGGCGCCGTTGAGGCCGAAGGTCGACTGGACGTCGAATTGCCAGTCCTTCTTGGGTCGCCAGGTGAGCGACGCGGCGCTCAGCCATTGCGTCGCGCTATCGTCCGGATCCTCGTCGCGGATCACCTGCGCCTCGAGCGACAGCGCCACCGTCTTGTTGAGCTTGATCGTCGTGCCGCCGGCGCTGCTGTAGCGCAGATGGCGGCCGGCGCGCTCCTCGTCGGGCTGGGCGTCGATCTCCGGCGTCGCGTCGAGCTGGACGGTATCGTTGAGGCGATAGGTCACCGGCAGCAGCACGCCGCCGCCGGCGACGCGCGATCCGATCGTGCTGCCGCCGACCGGCAGCGTGACGAACGGCAGCACCGCCACCGCCAGCCCCTTGCCGTCGGGATGAAGTAACCCGGCCTTGAACCCGAGCGAGACGTCGCCGCTCTCGTCGAAGCGATCGATCTGACCGGTCTGGCGATCGCGCTGACGTTCGTGACCGAAGGGGGTCCAGCCGATCCGCGCCTCGATCCGGTCGGTGATGCCGACGCGGACCAGCGTATCCGCGATCAGCACCGTATCGGTGCGGCTGTCGGGCTGGCGATCGAGCGTCCAGTCGACCACGCCGGTCTCGACCGACACCTTGCCGCGATCGATGATGCAGGCCGGCGTATCCAATCCCGGCCGTTCGGGGCAATAGCTGCGCTGCGCCAGCGCGGGGGTGGCGACCACCGTCAGCGCGACGCCCCCCGCCGCGGCGATCCGCCTCACGTCAGCCGCACCCAGGTCGGTGCGTGATCGCTGGCCTTGTCGCGGCCGCGATAGTCCTTGTCGACGCCGGCATCGACCAGCCGGTCGGCAGCCTGCGGGCTGAGCAGCAGGTGATCGATGCGGAAGCCAGCGTCGCGCTGCCACGCCCCCGCCTGATAGTCCCAGAAGGTCCAAACGCCGCCGGTCGGGTGGCGGGTGCGCAGCGCATCGGTCCATCCCTGCGCGAGCAGCCGCCGATAGGCGGCGCGGCTTTCGGGCTGCATCAGCGCGTCGCTCGCCATCGCGCGCACCGAGAAGGTGTCGTCGTCGTTGGGGATGACGTTGTAATCGCCCATCAGCACCGTCGGCACCTCGGCGTCGAGCAGCGTGCGGGCATGCGTCGCCAGCCGCTCCATCCAGCGCAGCTTATAGTCGAACTTGGGGCCGGGCTGCGGATTGCCGTTGGGCAGGTAGATGGAGGCGACGACCAGCCCGTCGACCTCGCATTCGAGATAGCGGCTGTGCTCGTCCTCCGCCTCGCCCGCGAGACCGCGCTGGCGTTCGACCGGCACCTGGCCGCGCGCGAGCACCGCGACGCCGTTGAACCCCTTCTGGCCATGCCAGACCGCGCCATAGCCCAGCGCTTCGATATCGGCATGCGGGAAGCTATCGTCGCTGCTCTTGATCTCCTGCAGGCAGACGATGTCGGGCTGCTGTTCGGTGAGATATTCGAGCAACCGGGGCAGGCGCGCCTTGATCCCGTTGACGTTGTAGGTGACGAGCTTCAACCGTCAGATCGCAAAGCTGGAGCCGCAACCGCAGCCCGAGGCGGCGTTGGGGTTGTCGACGCGGAACGCCGCACCGCCGAGCGATTCGACGTAATCGACCTGGCAGCCGCGGACGAGGTCGATGCTGACGCTGTCGACGACCAGCCGCACGCCGTCCGTCTCGGCGATCACGTCGTCGCCGTCGGGCGCGTCGGCGAAGCCGAACTTGTACTGGAAGCCCGAACAGCCGCCGCCGTCGACCGACAGGCGAAGGATCGCCGGCTTGTTCTGCTTGCCGGCGATCGTCGCGACGCGTCGCGCCGCGGCAGGGGTGAGCAGGATGTCGGGTGACGTGGCCATGGGGCGGAGATAGGCGCGCGATCGTGGCGGGGCAAGTTCGCTCCGCGTGCCGGCGCCGCCCCCTCACCCGATCAGCACGCGCACCCCGATGGCGAGGATCAGCGCCGGCACGGTGGTGAGCACGCCGACGCGCAGGAATTGCCCGAAGGTGACGTCCTCGCCCTCGCGCCGGATCGCGATCAGCCAGAGGATCGTCGCGAGCGAGCCGGTGATCGACAGATTGGGACCGAGGTCGACGCCGATCAGCAACGCATCGACGATCAGCGCCGGCGGGTGGGCCGCCGCGATCGTCTGCGCGGCGATCAGGCCGGCGGGGAGGTTGTTGACGAGATTGGCGCCGACCGCGAGCAACCCGCCCGCCCCCGCCGCGGCGAGGCGCGGGTCCTGCGCCGCCGCCGCGGAGAGCTGCCCGGCGAGCCAGCCGATCAGCCCGGTCTCGGCGAGCGCCTCGACCATCACGAACAGCCCGGCGACGAGCAGCAGCACCAGCCACGACACGCCCTTGACCAGCGGCAGCGGCGACTGCCGGGCGCGCAGCTGCACGGCGAGCGCGGTGGCGACGCCGGCGCCGAAGGTCGGCCAGCCGAGATCCCAGCCGAGCGCCGAGGCGACGGTCAGCAGCACCGCCGTCGCGCCGATGCCGGCGAGCGCGACGCGGCCATTGCCCTCCAGCGCGACGCTCTCGCCCTGTTCGGCACTGCCCGACAGATCGCTGCGGAACAGCCAACGCAGCCCCGCATAGGTCGCGCCGATCGCGAGCAGCGACGGCAGCGCGAAGGCGGCGAGCCAGGCGCCGAGCCGCGGCAGGTCGCTGGCGTAGAGCACGAGGTTGGCGGGATTGGAGATCGGCAGCACGAAGCTCGCCGCATTGGCGACGAGCGCGCAGGCGAACAGCAGCGGCAACGGCTTGACCTTGGCGCGCTGCGCCACCGCATAGACCGCAGGGGTGAGCACCACCGCGGTGGCATCGTTGGAAAGGAAGGTGGTGACCGCGACGCCGACGAGGAAGACGAGCGTGAACAGCCGCACCGCCGATGCCTTCGCCCCCGCCGCGGCGCGATGCGCGACCCAGTCGAACACGCCGTGCGTCCGCGCCGCCTCGGACAGCAGCATCATGCCGATCAGGAACAGATAGACGTCGCTGCCCTTGAGCACCGCCGCCCAGGCATTGGCCGGCGCGATCAGCCCGAAGGCGAGCAGTAGCAGCGCCCCGCCGACCGCCCAGACCGCCTCGGGCCAGCGGAACGGGCGGACGATCACCCCGGCGGTGGCGGCGGCGCAGATCGCGGCGGTGGCGATCATCGCGCGACGGGTCTTGGTTCGAGGGTGGTCATCATGTCGGTTCCTGCCGGTCGGCGGTGTCTAAGCCGAAGAATGGAAGCAGCGGCGGGCTTTATCCTGCCATCATAGAAAGACGTCTCGCCCCGCTCGTCATCCCCGCGCAGGCGCTGATCCAGACGCGTCGGCCTGCCCGAGGTTCGAAAGGACCGCGGGCATGGATCCCCGCCTGCGGAGGGATGAGGAATGGAGGATGATGGTGGCGCCGCCGCCCTGCCCGCCCTCACGCCGGCTTCGTCTCTGGCATCGCCAGCGCGTAGAGTGCGAGGCCGACGCCGGCGACCGCGGCGAGCGTCAGGAAGCTCGCCGCATAGCCGCCGCCGACGATGATCGTCCCCGCCAGCGTCGCGCTCAGCGCCGCGCCGAGGCCCTGTGCGGTGGCGACCGCACCCTGGCTGACGTTGAACCGGCCGGTGCCCTTGGTCAGGTCGGCGATCACCACCGGGAACAGCGCGCCGAAGATGCCGGCGCCGACGCCGTCGAGCGCCTGCACGCCGACCAGCCACCACGGATCGTCGGACAGGGTGTACAATGCCCCTCGCGCCGCGAGCACGGCGAACGCCACCAGGAACAGCGGCTTGCGGCCCCATTGATCGACGTTCCGGCCGACCAGCACCGCCACCGGCACCATCACCAGCTGCGCCGCGACGATACAGGCCGCGGTCAGCGAGGTCGCCGAATCCTTGCCGACCGTCTTGGCGAGCAATTGGCTCACCGAGGTCAGCATCGCGGCATTGGCAAGGTGGAAGAGGAAGGCGATCACCGCGAACAGCAGCAGCGGCTTGTTCTCGACCAGCACCTTCCAGCCGCCGGGCTGCTCGCAGCCCTCGTCCGTCTCGCAATCGAGCCGGCGGGCGACGGCATTGTCGATATCGTCGTTGCGGATGCGCATCGCCGCGAAGATGCTCGCGACGGTCAGCCCGCCCATCAGCCAGAAGACCACGACCGGCCCGAACTTCCATGCCAGCGCCCCGGCGAGTGCCGCCGAGACGGCGTTGCCGGCATGGTTGAACGCCTCGTTGCGCCCGACCCGCTTGGAGAACAGCTTCGGGCCGACCAGCCCCAGCGTGATCGCGCTGATCGCCGGTGCGAACACCGCGCCCGCGACGGCGGCGACGGACTGCGTCGTCGCGACCATCGCGAAGCCATGAACGAACGGCAGCGAGATGCTGCTCAGCGTCACCAGCAGCGCCGCCAGGATGACGATGCGCGGCTTGTTGCGGCTGCGGTCGATCAGGCCGCCGGCGGGCGTCTGCGACACCAGCCCGACGATCCCCGCGACGGTCAGGACGACGCCCACCGTCGCCTCGTTCCAGCCATGCGCCGGCCCGCGCACCGCGAGCAGATAGATGGCGAGATACGGCCCGAGCCCGTCGCGCACATCGGCCAGGAAGAAGTTGAGCGCATCGAGCGTCCGCCCGGCGTCGGCCGGTCTGGCGTTGCGGCCGCCGGTGGCGGCGGAAGGGGCTAGGCTGGCCATCGGCGGTCTCCACCGCGTCCAGCCACCCGAGGCTTACGCGTTGCCGCTCAACGAGACGCGGTGCGAGTTGATCCCGCTTCGGACCGATAAATGTTATCCGTCATGGCCGATCGGGGACAAGACGCTGCAATTCGAGCCGATAGGCGGCAGCGAGTTGCGCGAAGCACCGATTCAGAGTAGGGGATGCGGTGCGGCCTCGCTCGGCCTCGGCTTCGCGGATTAGGCGGTGCAGGGTCTCTGGGGTCACGGAAACGGCCATGATGCGCGCGTTACAAGCGCCACATTGCGTCCGTATTGCCGCCCGCGATTGGCCCGCGATTTCAACATCGCGATTGTACTGTCCTCTGCCGCGCCCCGGTTCTGGCCTCGTGCCAAGCCGTCGGGGCGCCGCTTTCCGTTAGGTTGCCCCAATGCCCTTTTCCTCCCTTCCCCCCCTGCTCGGCCAGGCGCTCGTCGCGCGCGGCTATGAAGCGCCCACCGCCGTCCAGGCCGCGGTGATCGAACCCGAGGCCGCCGGCCGCGATCTCGTCGTCTCCGCCCAGACGGGTTCGGGCAAGACGGTCGCCTTCGGCCTCGCCATGGCCGGCGAGCTGATGGCGGACGGCACGCTGCCGCCGCCGGGCAAGCCGCTCGCACTCATCATCGCGCCGACGCGCGAACTCGCGCTCCAGGTCAGCCGCGAGCTGATGTGGCTGTACAAGGAGGCGCATGCCCGCATCGCCACCTGCGTCGGCGGCATGGACGCGAGCAAGGAGCGCCGCTCGCTGAGCCACGGCGCGCATATCGTCGTCGGCACGCCCGGCCGGCTGCGCGACCATCTCGAGCGCGGCGCGCTCGACCTTGCCAGCCTGCGCGTCGCGGTGCTCGACGAGGCGGACGAGATGCTCGACATGGGCTTCCGCGAGGATCTCGAACAGATTCTCGACTCCTCGCCCGACGAGCGCCGAACGCTGATGTTCTCGGCGACGATGCCGCGCCCGATCGTCGCGCTCGCCAAGCGCTACCAGCGCGATGCGCTGCGCATCTCGACGGTCGGCGAGGATCGCGGCCATGGCGACATCGCCTATCAGGCGGTGACCGTCGCGCCCGCCGACATCGAACATGCCGTCATCAACCTGCTGCGCTTCCACGAGGCGGAGACGGCGATGCTGTTCTGCGCGACGCGCGACAACGTCCGCCACCTCCACGCCAGTCTGGTCGAGCGCGGCTTCGCGGCGGTCGCGCTGTCCGGCGAGCACAGCCAGAACGAGCGCAACCAGGCGTTGCAGGCGCTGCGCGACCGGCGCGCCCGCGTCTGCGTCGCCACCGACGTCGCCGCGCGCGGCATCGACCTGCCGAGCCTCAGCCTCGTCGTCCACGTCGAGCTGCCGCGCGATGCCGAGACGCTCCAGCATCGCTCGGGCCGCACCGGCCGCGCCGGCAAGAAGGGCACGGCGGTGCTGATCGTGCCCTATCCGCGCCGCCGCCGCGTCGACATGATGCTCAAGCAGGCGAAGATCGCCTGCGACTGGATCAAGGCGCCGTCCGCCGACGATATCCGCGCGCAGGATCGCGAGCGGCTGATCACCACGCTGCTCGCGCCGATCGAGTTCGACGAGGAGGATCGCGCGCTCGCCGCGCGCCTGATCGCCGAGAAGAGCCCGGAGGATATCGCCGCCGCGCTGGTCCACGCGCATCGCGCCGCCATGCCGCAGGCGGAGGATCTGCTCGACAGCGCCGCGCCGCAGCAGTCCGACCGGACGCAGGGCCACCGCCCCGGCTTCGAGGATACCGTCTGGTTCCGCATGGACATCGGCCGTCGCCAGAATGCCGACCCGCGCTGGCTGCTGCCGCTGATCTGCCGCCGCGGCCATATCACCAAGGCGGAGATCGGCGCGATCCGCATCAACCCGAACGACACGATCTTCGAGGTGCCGCGCACCGTCGCCGATCGCGTGCTCGCCAGCGTGCAGCGTACCGCTAATCCGGAAAGCGACGAGGGCAGCCTGCAGATCGTCCCCTTCACCGGCAATCCGCGTGAGGCGGGCGGCCGCGACCGCGCCGACCGGGCCGAGCGCGCGCCGCGCAGCGGAACGGGCGCCCCGCGCAGCCGCACCGGCACCGGCGGCGCACCCGCGCGGCATCAGGCCAAGCCGTATCGCAAGGGCCCGCGCGGCTAAGCGGCGATGACGGGCGTGCGCATATTGGTCGATGCGGACGCCTGTCCGGTCAAGGACGAGGTCTACAAGGTCGCCTGGCGCCGCGCGGTGCCGGTGACGATCGTCAGCAACAGCCATTTGCGCATTCCCGCGCATCCGCTGATCACCCGCATCGTGGTCGGCGACGGCTTCGACGCCGCCGACGACTGGATCGCCGCGGCGGCGGATGCGCAGGCGGTGGTGATCACCGCCGACATCCTGCTCGCCGACCGCTGCCTGAAAGCGGGTGCGACGGTGCTGGCGCCGACCGGCAAGCCATTCACCACCGCCTCGATCGGCAGCGCGATCGCCACCCGCGCGATCATGGCCGACCTGCGCGCCGGCGGCGACCAGGTCGGCGGGCCAAAGCCCTTCGCCGCCGCCGACCGCAGCCGGTTCCTGCAGGCGCTGGACACGGCGTTGGTGCGGTTGACGCGGTGACATCGCCTGCGACGCTTCTAGGCTGAACGGTTCTGCCGACGCTCTGTCTATAATTAGACGTAGCAAAGACGTTCTAGGTCGAGAAGGCTGCGATGTCCTATCCTCTGCATATTGGCGGCACTACGCCAAATGTTGTTCAAACCATTGGCATCCGGGCGGCTATCGCTCCGCTTGCGGTGGCCAATGCATTCTCTCGCGCGGATGATTGGGCAGCCGCCTTTCTCAAGGAAGCGAAGAAGACGCCTTTCGACCGGATCAGGGATAACATTCTCGCCCGCCACCATTTCACCAAAGAGCAGTTCGCCGCTCTGCCAAAGAATGAGCGGGAAAGCATCGAGCAAGAGATACGGGAAGCCATCAAGCGTGTGTTGGCAGCAGGTTAACAACCGGTTCGAGATGAACCGCTAGAGACGAATGTTTTCGGCGACGGATCGACGGTGCTTCGGTGGATCGGGGGGTCGTTGTCATCATGCCGTGACCCGAGCCCAGCGGGTCGCTTAGCCGATCTCCCCACGATCGTACCGCCCCCGTTACGGGAACCAACCTCCCCGCCGCCCATTATCGCGGGCATCTTGCGAGGAGTATTCGCCATGGTTCGTTCCGTCCTGATCGGCGTCGCGCTGATCGCCGCCCTTCCCGTCGCCGCGCAGACGACGACGTCCGCGCCCTCCACCGCCGAGCAGCAGCGCGACGATGCCGTCGCGGCGCAGACCGCGCCGGAAACCGCCGCGGCCAACCAGCATGTCGATGCGGTCGCGCGGTTCGATACGGGGGCGGTCACCGCGGTGAACGCCGCCAATGAGGCGCGCTATCAGCGCGACGTGCGGCGGTATCGCGCGGCGATGCGCGCCCGTCGGCAGACGATCGCGGCCGACACCGCGCTGCAAGCCGATCGCGAGCGAGCCTATGCGATGGCGATGGCCGATTGGCGCGATCAGGTTGCGGCGTGCAAGCGCGGCAAGTCGCGCGCGTGCAAGATGCCGAGCCCCAACCCTGCCAGCTATATGTGATCGGTGGCGGTGATATCCATTTGACGTGACGCGTGGCGCTCACCGCCACGCGGTCCGCAGTCACCGCACCCGCCGCTCCGGCGGAATTGGGTTAGCGCATTTCGCTCATGGTCGACACGCCGTACCGGGTCTGGCGTATCAACTCTTGGGTTTCTAATCCGCCGTCGCCAATCTGCACGGGCCGCCGACGACCTGTACCGGCCGGTCGCCGGTCCCATTTGTCAAAGCGTCTTCGGATCGCCAGAGCCTGGGCCGCCTGCCCCTATCCTTCGTCACCCATGCGCAGCGCAGCGATAAAGGCTTCCTGCGGGATGCTGACGCTGCCGTATTCGCGCATCTTGGCTTTGCCCTTCTTCTGCTTCTCGAGCAGCTTGCGCTTGCGGGTCGCGTCGCCGCCATAGCATTTGGCGGTGACGTCCTTGCGCATCGCGCTGATCGTCTCGCGCGCGATCACCTTGCCGCCGATCGCCGCCTGGATCGGGATCTTGAACAGATGCCGCGGGATCAGCTCCTTCAGCCGCTCGACCATGCCGCGGCCGCGCACCTCGGCCGTGCCGCGGTGGACGATCATCGACAAGGCGTCGACCGGCTCCTCGTTGACGAGGATGCTCATCTTGACGAGGTCGCCCTCGCGATAGCCGATCTGCGTATAGTCGAAGCTGGCATAGCCCTTCGACAGCGATTTCAGCCGATCGTAGAAATCGAACACCACTTCGTTGAGCGGCAGTTCGTAGGTCGCCTGCGCGCGGCCGCCGACATAGGTCAGATTCTTCTGGATGCCACGGCGGTCCTGGCACAGCTTGAGGATCGATCCGAGATATTCGTCGGGCACGTAGATCGTCGCATTGATCCACGGTTCGCTGATCGTCTTGATCTTGTTGACGTCGGGCATGTCGGCGGGATTGTGCAGGTCGATCTGCGTGATGCCGGCCGGATCGGGATGGGTCAGCTCGATCTGATAGACCACCGACGGCGCGGTGGTGATCAGGTCGAGGTCATATTCGCGCGTCAGCCGCTCCTGGATGATCTCCAGATGCAGCAGGCCGAGGAAGCCGCAGCGGAAGCCGAAGCCGAGCGCGGCGCTGGTCTCCATCTCGAAGCTGAACGACGCGTCATTGAGCCGCAGCTTGGAGATGCTCTCGCGCAATTTCTCGAAGTCGTTGGCGTCGACCGGGAACAGGCCGCAGAAGACGACCGGCTGGACCTCCTTGAAGCCCGGCAGCGCCTCGGCGGCGGGGCGCTTGCTGTCGGTCAGCGTGTCGCCGACGCGCGCCTGGGCGACGTCCTTGATCTGCGCGGTGATGAAGCCGATCTCGCCCGGGCCGAGGTCGGTGAGCTGCTCGATCTTCGGCCGGAAGCAGCCGACGCGATCGACCAGATGCGTCGTGCCCGCCTGCATGAAGCTGACCTGCTGCCCCTTGCGCAGCACGCCCTGCATCACCCGGACGAGGATGACGACGCCGAGATACGGATCATACCAGCTGTCGACCAGCATCGCCTTCAGCGGCGCGTCGGCATCGCCCTTGGGCGGCGGGATGCGGGTGACGATCGCCTCGAGGATCTCGTCGATGCCGATCCCCGACTTGGCGCTGGCGAGCACCGCCTGCGACGCGTCGATGCCGATCACGTCCTCGATCTCCTTGCGGACCTGTTCGGGCTCGGCGGCGGGCAGATCGATCTTGTTGATCACCGGCACGATCTCGTGGTCGTGCTCGATCGACTGATAGACGTTGGCGAGCGTCTGCGCCTCGACGCCCTGCGCGGCGTCGACGACCAGCAGCGCGCCCTCGCAGGCGGCGAGGCTGCGGCTCACCTCATAGGCGAAGTCGACGTGGCCGGGCGTGTCCATCAGGTTGAGCGTGTAGGTGACGCCGTCCTTGGCGGGATAGGACAGGCGCACGGTCTGCGCCTTGATGGTGATCCCCCGCTCCTTCTCGATCTCCATATTGTCGAGCACCTGGCTCGACATCTCGCGGTCGGAGAGGCCGCCGGTGCGCTGGATCAACCGGTCGGCGAGCGTCGACTTGCCATGATCGATATGCGCGATGATCGAGAAGTTACGGATGGTGTCGGGGGAGGTCGTCATAAGGCCCCGCGCCTAGCGCACGATCCGCCCGGGTGCTAGATGCCGAAGGCTCCGCGACGCCGATCAAAGGGGGCTCCTGTGGCGGTGTCCCGAGCATGATCAACGCTTGGGGAGAATCAGAAAAGTTAGGAAGCAACAGCTTATCGCCGCATTGGCCGGCGTGTGCCTGGTCGTGTCCAGCGCGGATGCGCAGAAACTGGCGCGCGAATCGGTCGGTCAGAAGCTTCAGGACAAGACCGCCGCCGAGGTGCCGCACTGCCTGCGCAAGCTCGGCACGCGGGCGATCGCCGACGGCGACGATCCGCGCTGGTGGACGCAATATGATCTCGCGCCGCCGTCGAAGCTGCTCAAGGTGCTCGTCCAGCGTTCGGGCTGCTTCAACCTGGTCGATCGCGGCACCGGGCTCAACGCCGCGCAGATCGAACGCAACATCGGCGGCAATCTCGGCCTGCAGCGCGGCGCCAACGTCGGCCAGGGCCAGATCAAGGCGGCCGATTACGTGCTCGTCGCCGAGATCCAGGGCGCCAACAGCAACGTCAGCGGCAACGGCATCGCCGGCGCGGCGGGCGGGCTGATCGGCGGCGCGATCGGTGGTCTGCTCGGCGGGCTCAAGAGCAAGAAGATGGAGGCGAACACCGTCCTGTCGCCGACCAACGTCCGCACCACCGAAACGATCGCGACCGAAGAGGGCTATGCCGCCAAGAACAACCTCAGCTTCGGCGGTGGCGGCTTCCTGTCGGTCGCCGGGGCGGCGGGCGGCGGCTATGACAATACCGACATGGGGCGGATCGTCACGCTGTCGTTCATCCAGGCGTATAGCAAGCTCGTCACCGGGCTCGGCCAGGTCACGCCGGGATCGGCCGGTACTGCCGAGGCGACTCCCAAGAAGACCTTCACCGCCCAGGCCCCCGTCGCGCTGCGCGCCACCGCGACGCCCGCGAGCAAGGTGCTGCGCGCGCTGCCGGTGGGCGCGATCGTCTATCCGACCGGCAAGCAGGACGGCCTGTGGTGGGAGGTCGCCGACGAGAACGACAATGTCGGCTGGGTGCTCAACACCAAGCTGGCGCCGTCGAGCTGATCCGACCGGGGGAGCGCCGCGCTCCCCCAACCCTCACCCCTGCGCGAGCGATTCGATCCCGCGCAGCGCGCTGAGATAACGCGCCGAGCCCTGTCCCGAAACCAGTGCCCAGGGCAGCCGGCGCTCCTCCAGCACCGCCTTGCTGAGCTCGAAGAATTTGCGCCGCGCCGCCTCGTCGCCGAACATCCGCGTGCCATCCTCGACCCAGGGCAGGTCGATGTCGAAGAGCAGGTAGATGTCGGCGGTGTTGGTCCAGGTCGTGAACCAGGGATCGCGACGGTGGAACAGCATCTCCGCCCAGACCGCGGTCATCAGCGGGTCGGTGTCGGTGATCACCGGATAATTGCGGTCGGCGAGGGCATGGCGGACCTTGGCGTCATGGCCTTTGCCGATCTCGACCAGATCGGCCATCGTCAGGTCGGTGCCGAACGCCTCGGTATAGGCGCGGCCGAACTCGGCGACGCACGGCGCCCCGCCGAAATGTTGCGACAGACGCGGCAACATCGTCGACTTGCCGGTGCTTTCCGGGCCATGCAGACAGATCGAGCGCGGAATCATGCGCGAACCTTTCCTTCTTGCCGCACTGCCGCCCGGCGCCAGTCGATCCACCCCCAGATCGCCAGGCCGAGCAGCACGGCGTAGAGCGCGGCGGTGATCCACAGCGCCTTGGCCGCATAGAGCGGCACACTGCCGACATCCACCGCGATCCACAGCCACCAGCTCTCGATCACGCGCCGGGCCTGCAACCATTGCGCCGCGACCGAGGCGATCGCCAGCGCCGCGTCCCACCACGGATAAGCGGCATCGGTGAACCGGTGCATCAGCAGCCCCCAGCCCCAGGCCGCGGCGACGATCGCCACGAGCCAGCCGATGCGCGCGACGGGTGCGAGTCGCGTGACGATCACCGTCCCCGCCGTCGCGCGGCTGTGCGCCCAGTTGCGCCAGCCGTAGAGATTGGCGGCGAAGAACACGCCCTGCAGCAGCGCATCGCTGTACAGGCGCGCGGTCGCGAAGACCCAGGCGTAGATCGCCACCGCGACCAGCGCGACCGGATAGTTCCAGACGCTGCGCCGCGCGACCAGCGCGACGTTGACGATGACGAGGGCAGCGGCGAGCGCTTCGACCATGTTCACGCCGCCGCCCCTAGAGCCTCGTGCGACGATTTCGCAAGCATGCGAATCCGGCGCTTGCATCCCCCTTCGACGCTGGCTATAGGCGCGCCTCCAAGCACGGACGGACCCTTTCGAAGGGCACCGGACGGACTCCGTCGGGGAGTAGCTCAGCCTGGTAGAGCACTGTCTTCGGGAGGCAGGGGCCGGAGGTTCGAATCCTCTCTTCCCGACCATTTTCTAAGCCGCGCACATTCCCCCATGCGGGGCCGCGGCCTCCCTTCTCAGATATAACCTTACGAGAACCAGCGCGGCGCGGGACGCTCGCGTGTACGGGAATTATGGGGATTCCGCTGGACACCGTCAGGGCGGAAGCGACGCCGCGCCCCCGCCCCTGCCGAACGACTCAATTGTGCGGGATCTTGGATCGATCGAAGTTCGGCCCGAGGTCGATCAGGAAGGCCGGCCCGACCTCGATCACCTGCTTGGCACCCGCGAGTTGCACGAACAGGTTCGCCTTGCCCGGCGCATAGGCCTCGTTCGCAACGCCTGACACATAATAGCGCTTCCACGTCGGACCGACCTTGATCGGCTCGCTGGTGATCGGCGTATAGGGCGGTGCGGCGCCACCGACCCCGACCGGGATCGTGATCGGCGCGGCGTCGGTGGCATTGGGTGCGCGCAGGAAGATCATCACCATCATCGTATCGCCCGCCGCGATCGGCTTGATCGTGGGATAATTGGCGCCGCTGTCCCAGACGTTGGCGCCGGCCTTGGCCACCTTGATCTGCACCGCATTGCCGCCGGGCACCTCGGCCGCCGCGACCTGTCGAGCGGTCTGATTGGGGCCGTAGGGCATCCAGCCGATCCCCGGCGCATTGACCGCCTTGTCGAAGATGCTGGGTTGCGCCGCCGGTGCCGGGGCCGGCACGGCCTGGTCAGGCGCACCCGACGCCAGACCGGCGACGAACATCGCGAATGTTCCGATCATCATCCTTCTCCCTGTCCCGGTCGAGTCTGCCCGATCCGGCGGCGGCGAGTGTAACGATGTCGGCGATTGTGCCAAGCCGGTCCGGCCCTATTGCAGGCCACCGCCGCCGCGGGACGATCAGCGCCGCCGGTGCACGATGCCGACACCCTGCCGCGCCCATTTCGCCCGCGTCATGCAGGTCGGCGCCGGCGTATTAGGCCGCGGATCGCGCATCGTGTCGGAGAAGAAGCGGATGCAATAGACGTCGCGCGCCGGCTTGTACGACACGGCATAGGCGCGGGCATCGGCATGGGCGCCCACCGGCGACAAGGCTGTCGTCAGTGCCAGCATCAGGATCGGCATCTGGTCATAAGGCATGATCGTCTCCCCGACAGGCCATCGGTGGACGATGGTCATCGCGATCCGCCATGCGATAAGTGTGCCATATCAGTGATACACCCGCAGGTGGCATCGCGGCGCTTACCGATCCCTTCGTATTGGCGGATCACACCCCGTTTCGGCGGGCACCGCCACCCGGACGGTCGATCGGTGGATTCGCGGGGCGAGTGGGGGAACGACTGAATGACAAATCGTTCATTAACCTATATGTCAGCCTTGCTGTCTGAGCGACAGCAAGATTCCTTCTGGCGCCATAGGGAGCGAAAGCCTCATGCCCGAGACGAAATGGAAACGGACGAAGCTGCGCTCCGTCATCCTTCGCGTACAGGGATCGCGTTTCCTGTCCGACCGGATGCGACGCGCTTTGCTCAACTTCGCCGGTGCCCGCATCCATCCGACGGCGACGGTGCGGCATTCCTGCTGGCTCGCCTCCGCCGACCTCGTCATGGGGCGCAATGCGATGCTCAACAACGAAGCCTATTTCGACGGCGGCGACACGCTGACGATCGAGGACGGCGCCCGCGTCGCGGCGCGCTGCACCTTCACCGCGAGCAGCCATCCGCATAGCGGCGATCCGGCGCGCCGCTCGTCGCCGTCGATCGAGGTCGCGCCGATCACGATCAAGGCCGGCACCTGGGTGATGGCGGATTGCACGATCAATCCCGGCGTGACGATCGCGCCTGGCTGCATCATCGGCGCCAAGTCGCTGGTCACCGAGGATACCGAGCCCAACGGCCTCTACCTCAACATGGCCAGCGCCTCGGGCACCGTCCGCGCCCGCCGTTTCCGCACGCTCGCGAACCGCAGCGATCCGTCATGGCGCGACGGCAAGGCGCCCGCGCAGCCCAAGCAGCCGGCGCGTGAGCCGGTCGGCACATTCGCGGGCCAAGGAGTCCGCCGCGTCGCCTGACGCGCATTTCGCGCTTGCATAACCGCGGCGCTTTGGCCAAAGCCGCTCGCACACCCTGTCTTCGGGAGGCACGGTGGTTCATGACTTCCCGATCGGCTGCGGCATCTGCCGCGGCCCCAAGCGCCCGTAGCTCAGCTGGATAGAGCATCAGACTACGAATCTGAGGGTCGGACGTTCGAATCGTTCCGGGCGCGCCATTTCTGACTTGTCATAGCGGAGCCATGTCGGTGGTCGACAAGAGCTGGGGAACGCCCTCGCCTGCCGGGCTGCGGGTACGCAGCAATCTGGGTCTCGACGATCGCGCCGCCCAACGCGCCGCCGCCCGCGAGGCGCGGGCGCAGGCGCGTGCGGGTGAGAGCGAACAGCGGCTCAAGGACCGCACCGCCGCCCGCGAGCAAGAGGCCCGCGCCCGAGAGGCCGCGCGCGAAGAGCGGCGCGTGGCGGAGCAGCAGCTCGCCGAGGGCGATCCGCATGCCGCCGCGGCGCAGCGGCGTCGTGGATCCGGTCGCAAGGACGTGGTGCGCGAACAGCGCGATACGCGTGGCTACACGACGGTGGTCGATGTCGCGCGGATGCGCGAACTCGCCAAGCGCGGCGCGTCGGTCGCCGGACTGGCCGGCGCGTTCGGAGTCAGCGAAGAGGAGGTCCGGGCGGCGCTCGCCGACGCCGAATAGGCGCGGTATGTCAGCGCGCGCGGCGGAGCGAGACGAGCTGGACGATCAGGCTGAACACGGCGATTTCCCATCGATGCCGCGGGATCGCGGCGTCGACAGGCCTATGTCGCCGCGGGATTTCCGCGACAATTGCAACCTCGGTCATCCCGATTGCACGACGGACAATCGTGTCGGTTCGCGGCGGCGATCCATGCGTCGAGCGTGAAGGCGTCGGTCGGCCGCGTTTCCGCCTGCATGCTGTTCTTCATGATCTCGAGCGCCCAGCGGGTGCGATCGGGATCGTCGCCCGCCACGCCGTCCGCCGGCACCCACAGCTCATATTGCCGCATATGCGCATCCGCGGCGGTGAACAGCACGCAGATGTCGGCGGCGACACCGGTCAGCACCAGCCGACTCGCGGCGAGCTGCGGCAGCAACACCGGCAGGTTGGTCGCGTAGAAGCCGGAGAATTGCGGTTTGATGACGAAATAATCGCTGTCGCGCGGGCGCAGCGCCTCGGTCAGCGTGCGCCCCGGCGTGTCGCGCGACAGCGCCGTCTCGACCAGCCGGTCGCGCTGCGAATGCCACTGGCCGTCATTGTCGTTGACGTAGATCACCGGCACCCCCGCCCGATCCGCCGCATCGCGAAGCGCCAGGATCGGGGCGACCGCCGCCTCCGCCGCCGGGCGCAGGCGCTCCGCCCCGTCGAAGTCGAGCGCATTGACCATGTCGATGATGACGAGGGCGGTGTGGCCCGCGGCGGCGGGCAATCGGGGTTGGGCCATGACCGTCCCCTACCCCCATTCGTCGCACGCCGCCTTGATCTGTCATGATTTTGGAACGAAACGGGATCATGGCCGATGCCGAACCGGTTCCGCAGCGCAAGATCATCCATGTCGACATGGACGCCTTTTTCGCGTCGGTCGAACAGCGCGACGATCCGACGCTGCGTGGCCGACCGGTCGCGGTCGGCGGATCGCGCGCGCGCGGCGTCGTCGCAGCGGCGAGCTACGAGGCGCGCGCCTTCGGGGTGCGATCGGCGATGCCGTCGGTGACGGCGATCCGCCGCTGTCCCGATCTCGTCTTCGTGCGGCCGCGGTTCGAGGTCTATCACGCGGTCTCGCAGCAGATCCGCGCGATCTTCGCCGATTATGCCGATGCCGTCGAACCGCTGTCGCTCGACGAGGCCTATCTGGACGTGACGGCCGACGTGCGCGGTCTGGGGTCGGCGAGCGCGATCGCGGAGGAGATCCGCGCGCGCATCCGTGCCGACACCGGCCTCACCGCCTCCGCCGGAGTGAGCTACAACAAGTTCATCGCCAAGCTCGCCTCCGACCAGAACAAGCCCGACGGGATCTGCGTCATCCCGCCGCACAAGGGCGCGGCCTTCGTCGCGTCGCTGCCGGTCAAGCGCTTCCACGGCGTCGGCCCCGTCACCGCCGCGCGGATGGAGCAGCTCGGCATCCACACCGGTGCCGATCTGCGCGACCGGCCGCTGCCCTTCCTCCAGGCGCATTTCGGCTCCTACGCCCAGTATCTTTATGCTGCGGCGCGCGGCGAGGATCACCGCCCGGTCCGCTCGCATCGCGTCGCCAAGTCGGTCGGCGCGGAGCGGACGTTCGAGACCAACCTGACCGATCGCGCCGAGCTGCATGCGGCGCTGGCGCGCGTCGCCGAGGCGGCATGGGTCCGCATCGAACGGTCGGGCGCGCGCGGACGGACGGTGACGCTCAAGCTGCGGCATGCGGATTTCCGCACGCTGACCCGCGCCCGCTCGCTCACCGCGACGGTCGGCGATCCCGCCGCCTTCCTGCGGATCGGCGGGGAGCTGCTCGACGCGCTGCTGCCGGTGCCGGACGGCGTGCGACTGCTCGGCCTGACGCTGTCGGGCATCGTCCGCGACGGCGAGGTGGCGGCGGCGGAACAGGCGAGCCTGCCGCTCTAGCGCGGCGCGCGACCGGTCCGGCGGGGGAGCCGCTCACCGCCCGCCGGGCGGCAGGTTCGTCTCGAGATAGCGCGTCATCAGCGAATAGAGGTGCAGGCTGGTGCCCGGCTTCTCGTAGATGCCGTGGGTACGGTCGGGATAGGCCATCATCGTGAACGGCTTGTTCGCGGCGATCAGCCGGTCTTCGAGCTGTTCGAGATTCTGGTAATGGACATTGTCGTCGCCGGTGCCGTGAATCATCAGCAGATTACCCTTGAGCCCGTCCGCATAGGTGATCGGCGATCCCGCCTTGTAGCCCGCCTCATTGTCCGACGGCAGGCCCATGTACCGCTCCTGATAGACAGTATCATACAGCGTCTGGTCGGAGACCGCCGCGACGGCGATGCCGGTGCGGAACAGGTCGGGAAAGCGGAACATCGCGTGCAGCGTGCTCGACCCGCCGCCGCTCCAGCCCCAGATGCCGATCCGCGTCGCGTCGATATAAGGCCGCTCGGCGATCAGCCTGCGGACGCCCGCGGCATAATCCTCCGGTCCGATCACGCCCAGGCGGCGGTAGATGCTCTTGCGCCAGTCGCGCCCGCGCGGCGTGTTGGTGCCGCGCGGATCGATGCTCGCGACGATATAGCCGCGTTCGGCGAGCATCCGGTGCCAGAGGGCGGTGTTGCCGCCCCAGACGTCCGCCACCGTCTGCCCCCAGGGTTCGCCATAGACCTGGAACAGCACCGGATAGCGCTTCTTCGGGTCGAAGCCCGCGGGCTTGAGGAGCCACGCATCGACCGACACGCCCTTGCCGAGATCGAGCCGGGTGAACTCGACCGGCGCGAGCGGCTCGTGCGCCACTTCGTCGGCGAGCGCGGCGTTGCGCGCCAGCACGCGGACCGGCGCCTGCGTGGTCAGGTCGATCATCTCGGTCACCGGCGGCCGATCGAATGCCGAGACGGTGTGCCGCGCCCAATGCCCGCCGGGCGCGATGTCGTAGCTGTGCGTCCCCGCCTGCCCCGCCGGCGTCACCCGCTCGACGTGCGGCGCGCCGGTCAGCGTCGCGCGATACAGGTAGCGCTGCGTCGGATTGTCGGGCGAGGCGATGAACCAGGCGGCGTTTTGCGCCGCGTCGACCCGCAGCAGGCTGACGACATCGAACTTGCCCGGGGTGCGCAGGTCCATCGTCTTGCCGTCGGCGGAGGCAATATAGAGGTGCCGCCAGCCATCACGCTCGCTCAGCCAGGTGAAGCGCTTGCCATCGTCGAGCCAGGTCGGATCGTCATTCGCCTCGACCCAGGCGGCGTCGCGCTCGGTGAACACGGGTCGCGTCGTACCGGTCGCCGGATCGGCGAGCAGCAGCTGATAGCTGTTCTGCAGGCGGTTGGCATATTGCAGGAAGACCTTGCCGCTGCTGCCGGCCCAGCTCATCTGCGGCACGTAATTCTGGCGCGGATCGCCGGCGAGCGTGATCCAGTGCGTCGCGCCGCTGGCGACGTCGACGGTGCCGACCCGCACCGCCGAATTGGTCGTGCCGACCTTGGGATATTGCAGCGGGATCGGCCGCGAATATTGGCCGACGGTGTTGGTGATGAGGTAGAAGGTGCCGACGCCGGCGGTATCGAAGCGCCAGAAGGCGATCGTCTTCGAATCCGGGCTCCACGACCACGCCTTGCGCAGCGAGAATTCCTCTTCGTACACCCAGTCGCCGAGCCCGTTGACGATCAGGTCGTTGCCGTCACGGGTCAACTGGCGCGGCGGCGCGTCACCGGCGGTCGGCTCGACATAGAGGTTGTTGCCGCGGACATAGGCGATGCGGCTGCCGTCGGGCGAGAATTCGGCATAGAGCAGGCTGGCGGCCGGGGCATCGCCGCCGATCCGCCGCAGCTTGCGCGTCGTCAGGTCGAACAGCCAATAGTCGCCGAGCGCGCGCGTGCGGCGGAAGCGCTGGCCGTTGGTCAGGATCAGCAGCCGCTTGCCGTCGGCGGACCAGGCGTAATGCTGGATCTCGACCGGCTTGCCCGTCGCCGGCACGACGAGATCGCGTGCAGCGACCAGCACGGTGCGCCCGTTCCGCGCGACGTCGTAGCGGACGAGGTCGGTGCCGCCGGCGATCGCCGACGACCGTTCGATCGCGTCGAAGCCCTTGCCGTCCACGGTCCATTCCCCGCCTTCGACGGTATCGGTCGGGATCGGATTGCTGCCGAAGATGCGCTCCACGGTGAGCGGCGCGGACTGGCCGGCGGCGAGGCCGGGCTGAACCAGAGCCGCGAGACCGGCGAACATCAGGGCGCTGCGCATCGTCTTCAAATCAACCCTCCTCCAGGAACCGCCTGCTTATATCACCTCCGGCCGATCGTATACGCTCCTCGCCGGATAGCGGTCGCTTGCTTCGGCTTGCGCTTTCCGCTAACGGCCGCCGCTTCCACGCCTCGGCTGGATGCTTGCGGGAGGGCGGAGACGCCCGCTGGGACCGCTAAACTTGAAACGAGAGTGACATGGCAAAGAAGATCACAGGTTACATCAACCTGCAGGTTCCTGCAGGCGACGCCAAGCCCGCCCCGCCGATCGGCCCGGCCCTGGGTCAGCGCGGCGTCAACATCATGGAATTCTGCAAGGCGTTCAACGCGCAGACCACCGACATGGACAAGGGCACGCCGCTGCCCACCAAGATCACCGTCTATGCCGATCGTTCGTTCAGCTTCGAGATCAAGACGCCGCCGGCGTCGTTCCTGATCAAGAAGGCCGCCGGCCTGAAGTCGGGTTCGAAGGAGCCGGGCAAGGTCGTCGCGGGCAAGATCGCGCGCAGCAAGCTCGCCGAGATCGCCCAGACCAAGATGAAGGATCTGAACGCCAACGACATCGAGGCTGCGACCAAGATCATCGAAGGCTCCGCCCGCGCGATGGGCCTCGAAGTGACGGAGGGCTGATAGATGGCCAAGCTGACCAAGAAGCAGAAGGCGAACACCATCTCGTCGGAGACGCTGCACGGCGTCGACCAGGCGATCGCGCTCGCCAAGGAGAACGCCACCGCCAAGTTCGACGAGACGATCGAGGTCGCGCTCAACCTCGGCGTCGATCCGCGCCACGCCGACCAGATGGTCCGCGGCGTCGTGACGCTGCCCGCCGGCACCGGCAAGACGGTGCGCGTCGGCGTCTTCGCCCGCGGCCCCAAGGCTGACGAAGCGCGCGCCGCCGGCGCCGATGTCGTCGGTGCGGAAGACCTGATGGAGACGATCCAGGGCGGCACGATCGAATTCGATCGCTGCATCGCGACCCCGGACATGATGGGCGTCGTCGGCCGCCTCGGTAAGGTGCTGGGTCCTAAGGGCCTGATGCCGAACCCGAAGCTCGGCACCGTGACGATGAACGTCGCCGAAGCGGTCAAGGCCGCCAAGGGCGGTCAGGTCGAGTATCGCGTCGAGAAGGCCGGCATCATCCACTCGGGGATCGGCAAGGCGTCGTTCACGCAGGAAGACCTGCGTCGCAACTTCGACGCGCTGGTCGATGCGGTGGTCAAGGCCAAGCCGTCGGGCGCCAAGGGCAAGTATGTCCGCAAGGTCGCCGTCAGCTCGACGATGGGCCCGGGCATCCGCGTCGACACCGCCGAGGTGGCCGGCGCGTAAGCGTCGCCCGCTTGCAGTGAATAGGAGAAGGGCCGGGAGCGATCCCGGCCCTTTTTCTATGGGTGCTACTCCGGCCTAGACAATGCTCCCGCGGAGGCGGAAGCCCAGTTTTCTTTTCGCCGCAGGCCGCTGTTCCGCTTGGCCACTGGATTCCCGCCTGCGCGAGACTACTGGTGGTTTGCGGAGCGCCGGGCGACTTCGCCGAAAGTCTTCGCCTCGCCGGGAGACTTTCACCTTCAGGTCACTTGATCGCATCGACAACCCTCCGCGCCTCCGCGCCTCCGCGCGAACGCAAATCCTCGGGCTGCCCGTGCGATCATGATTCACGCGAAGGCGCGAAGCCGCAAGGAAGAGCGTTCACGCGGAGGCGCGGAGGCGCGGAGAAACTATATGGACAGAGGCACTTCGCCTTGCCGTGCTCTTGAGCAAGGCTAGACCGGTGCCGGGTCGCAACAGCTTCGCGTCTTCGCGTCTTCGCGCGATCATCCCCGTAAAAGGTTGATACTCGGGTGGAGCGCGAACGCCGCCGCTCGCCTCACCCCAACCGCCCGCCGCGACGGCTATTCCGGAAAGTCCGCCCCCAGCGCGGCGTCGCGCAGGCCTTCGATTTCCGCCAGCCGCTCCCGCAACTTGGCCGTCACCGCCTCATAGCCGAACTTGCCGAGCACCAGATGCCGCGGCGGCGTGTCCGCCTCGGCGGCGGCGATGATCGCCTCGCCGGCGCGGACCGGATCGCCCGCCTGTTCGCCGCTGATCTGCCTGGTCGACTCCATCCGCTTGCCTGCGGTGTCGGCATAGTCGGCGATCCGTACCGGCGTCTGCTGGAGCGAACGACCGGCCCAGTCGGTGCGGAACGGCCCCGGCTCGACGCAGATGACGGCGATGCCGAGCGGCGCGACCTCGGCGAGCAGGCTGTCCGACCAGCCCTCGACCGCATGTTTGGACGCGGCATAATAGCCCGAGCCCGGAAAGCCGATCAGCCCCGCGACCGAGGTGAAGTTGATGACGTGGCCCGATCGCTGCACGCGCATCAGCGGCAGCACCGCGCGGGTCAGCGCGAACAGGCCGAAGACGTTGGTGTCGAACTGCGCACGGATCGCCGCCTCTTCGCCTTCCTCGATGCTCGCCTGATAGCCATAGCCGGCATTGTTGACGAGCACGTCGATGCGGCCGAAGCGCGCCTCGGCCGCCGCGACCGCCGCCGCCACCTGACCGGCATCGTTGACGTCGAGCGCCAGTGCCAGCGCGCGGTCCTCTGCCTCCGCCGCCAGATCGGCGACGCGCTCCGCATCCCGCGCGGTGACGACGACACGCCAGCCGCGCGCCAGCACCAGCTTTGCCAGATCGCGACCGAAACCGGTCGAGCAACCGGTGATGAACCAGACGGGGGCGGAAGGCAGTGTCATCGGGAACCTCGGTGCGATCGGGAGCAAACCGGAGCAATGCGGCAGCGCGAGCCGGGTTCCGCGCTGACATCACTTCGGCGGCGTCGCCCCTGCGCTGCCGTCGAGCGCGCCGCCGACCGAGGCGAGCGGCCGCGACAGGATCGCGCCGACGTGACGGGCGGCAAAGATGCCGACGACGCCGATCGCGACGAGCAGCGCGACGAACTGGAAGGCGGCGGCAAAGCGACGGCTCTGCGCCTCGCGCTCGGCGGGGGGCACGCGGCGTTCGGCGCGCCGATCCGCGACCGGCGCGTCGCCGCGCTGCGGCTTGTGCGCGGGCGGCTTGGCCGAGACGATGCCGTCGATGTCGATCGGGTCCTGCGTCCGCACGCCGAAGAAGGCGCCGTTCTGCCAGACGACGCGGCCGACGACGACATGATGGATCCGGCGGATCTCGATCACCGTTCCCGGCCGGCAGGCGGGCTCGGCGGTGGCGAGCAGGCCGCGCGACGACATGTTGTGGATTACCACGTCGGTCCATTCCGATCCCGCCCGCATGCGCGCGCGCACCAGCACCTTGACGCGGGGTTCGCGCTTTTTCATCGGGCGGGCCGGTCGGGCGCGGAGAAAAGGTCGGACATCATCGCTGCCCTACCACGCAAATGTTAAACGTCCGTAATAGACGTATCAGTTTCTGACATAATTCCGGTGCTTGACGCCGCGTACCGAAGGGCATGGTTGACTTCGCACGTAACTGCGGTAAAGGCCCGCGCTTGCCGGTGGGTCCGCCCGCCGCGCATCCGTCCAAGACAGCAGGTGCCGCGGATTTGCCACGGCTTAATGCCCTGCCGAGACGGGGACAGGATTTCGAACGATCGGAGCGCTCCGTCGCGCCGGTCTGCCGCCCTTCACGGGTGCCTTCCCCATCGATGGACAACCCCGGCGGGGTTTTCCCCTCCGGTTTGTAACCGGGAGGGTCGCTTCGTGCGGCGCTCTCAAAACGTGGAGAATGGCATGGATCGTGCTCAAAAGGCCGCGGCCGTTGCCGAGTTGAATCGCACCTTTTCCGAGGTCGGCGTGGTGGTCGTCACCCGCAACAACGGAATGACGGTTGCCCAGTCGACCCGACTGCGCAACGCGATGCGGGACGCCGGCGCGACCTACAAGGTCTCGAAGAACAAGCTTGCCAAGATCGCACTCGATGGCACCGATTACGGTTCGCTGGGCGACATGCTCACCGGCCCGGTCGGCCTCGCCACCTCGATCGACCCCGTCGCCGCTGCCAAGGTAGCGGTCGAATTCGCGAAGACGAACGACAAGTTCGAAATCGTCGGCGGTGCGATGGGTGCGACCTCTCTCGACGTTGCCGGCGTGCAAGCGCTCGCCACCCTGCCCTCGCTGGATGAACTCCGGGCGAAGATCGTCGGCCTCATCGTTGCCCCGGCAACGAAGCTCGCGACCATCACCCAGGCTCCCGCGGCGCAGATCGCGCGCGTGCTGTCGGCCTACGCCGAGAAGGAAGCCGCCTGAGCTTCAGGCGCTTTCGGACAAGCGATTTTCAACTGACACTTAGGGGCGTTCCGCCCCGGCATATGAAGGAAGTATCATGGCAGACCTGAACGCGCTGGTTGACCAGCTGAGCGAACTGACCGTCCTCGAGGCCGCCGAGCTCTCGAAGATGCTCGAAGAGAAGTGGGGCGTTTCGGCCGCCGCTGCCGTTGCCGCGGCTCCCGCCGCCGGTGGCGCGGGCGCCGGTGCCCCGGCCGCGGAAGAGAAGACCGAGTTCGACGTGATCCTCACCGGCGACGGTGGCAAGAAGATCAACGTCATCAAGGAAGTCCGCGCCATCACCGGTCTCGGCCTGACCGAAGCCAAGGCGCTCGTCGAAGGCGCGCCGAAGGCCGTCAAGGAAGGCGTGAACAAGGACGAGGCCGAGAAGGTCAAGAAGCAGCTTGAAGACGCCGGCGCGACCGTCGAACTCAAGTAAGCTGGTCCGAACCGTCCGGCGTCACGGCGTCGGGCGGATCGTGCAACGGATGGGGCGGCCTTCGCGAGGAGGTCGCCCCTTTCGTTATGCGTCACCGCCGGCGTGCGGGACGCCAGGACTCGGGCCGGATCACCGTCGCCGGCGGCTCGCCGGCACGCGCCGCGTCGATCGCGGCGTTGATCGCCATCAGCTCGGTCTGCCGGCTCATCGCGGTCATCGCGTCGACCAGCGCGGCGAGCTGCGTCATCGTCGCCTGCATCTCCCCCGTCTTGTCGGCGATCGCCGCCTGGTGGCGGCGCACCTCGTCGTGGCGCGCGGCGACATCATGGTCGAGGCGGACGCGGCGGGTGACGTCGGTGGCGATGGCGACGATGCGCTGCGGCGTGCCGTCCGCGTCGGCGACCGGCGTATAGCTTGCCTGCAGCCATAACGGCGCCCCCTTGCTGTCGATCCACGCCAGGACCCCCGCCTCGCTCTCGCCGGCGGCGAGCCTCGCCCAAAGGGCGGTATAGGCCGGCGCACCGGCATCGACCGGATCGCACAGGATGCGATGGTGGCGGCCGATCAGATCGTCGCGGTCATAGCCGGTGAGCGCGAGGAACCGCGCATTGGCGTCGAGGATGATCCCGTCCGGCGTGAAGTCGATGACCGCATGGCTGCGGTCGAGCGCGACGAGGCGGGCGTCGCGCGTCTCGTCATCGGACGGTGGCGCGGTCCGTTCGCTGGCGACCTTGACGAAGCCGCAGACCGCGCCGTCATCGTCGAGCAGCGGATCGTAATCGGCGTGCAGCCGCAGCTCGCGTCCGTCCCGGCCGATCCGCGTGCAATCGAGCGAGACGGCGCGGCCGAGCGCGAGATCGAGCCACAATTGCCGATAGTCGGCCGACGCCCGCACCTCCGGCGAGCAGAAGGCGCGGTGCGGCATGCCGAGCAGGTCTTCGAACCGATAGCCAAAGGTCGCGCAATAGCGCTCGCTCGCCCACACGACATGGCCGGCGGCATCGAAATGCGCGACATTGGTCGTGCGGCAGATCGCCGCCCAGATCGCGGCACCGTGACGTTCGCCTGCCATGGGGTCTCCCGGCCCCAAGAAAGGACCACTTTGGACACGGTTAGCGACAACCTGCGATGCGGATCAAGCGCGAATTGCGCCGCTCACCGCTCCACGGCAGCGGCATAGGGGCGAACGCCGAGGACATCGTGCATCCGCGCCGGCTGATCGAGCCAGAACGGCACCAGTTTCGCCGAGTCGACCCGCTCGACGCCGACCGCGAAGGCATTGCCGACCTGCCCCTCGCCGCCACCGGCATCATAGACGACGTTGACGACGACGACGGGCACGAACATAGGCCGCCCCGCCGCCTCGAGCGGGCGGATCTCGGTACGCGACAGGGCGACGACGACGCGGACGCGGCGTGACTCTCCCGGTGCCAGCGCGAAGGGTGGCACCGCGGTGCGTCCCGGCGGCGCGGCATAGATGGCGGCAACATCACCCTCCTGCCCCGGTCCGGCGCCGGTCAGCGTCGCGGCGATGCGGATCGCCTGTGCCGGCGCCGTCCCGGCATTGCGCACTTCGAGTTCCGCCTCGACCGTGGCGCTGAGCAGGTTGAGCCCGGCCCGGCGCGGATGCAGCGCAAGCGCGAGCCGGGCGCGCGCCGCGGGCGGCTCGAACATCGCCGGGGTCGCGGCCGCCGTTGGCGCTGCGGCTGGCGTGGGCAGGCGATCCCGCACAGGTGGCGCCGGTGGCGGTGGCGCAACCGGCGCGACCGCAGGCGCTTCATCGACCGCCTCGCGCGAGCGACGGCGTAGCCACCACCAACCGCCCGAGGCCGCTGCGATCACCGCGGCAGCGATCAGCCACCAGAGACCCGATCCATCCCCTGCGGCTGCGGGCGCAGTCACCGGCGTGGCGGTCGGGCTCGGTGTCGCGAGCGGGGTCGCGGAGGGTTCGTCCGTCGGCAGTGTCGCCGGCGTCGTCGCGGCGGGTTCCGGTGCGATGGTCGGTACAGGCGCGACGGTGGGCGTCGCGGCCGGGGTCGGCGTCGCACGCGGCGTCGGTGTGGCGCGCGGCGTGGGCGTAGTCCGCGGGGTCGGGACTGCACGCGGAGTCGGGGTCGGAGCCGGCGTCGGGCTGGGTGCAGGCGTCGGCTCGGGAACGACCGGCGCGGGGGTGGCCGGGCGCGACGGCGACAGGCTGAAATTGTCGAGCCCCGGGATCGTCTGCGGCGCGCTCGTATTGGACTGCGCGAGCCCCGGCGTCCCCGCCAGAGCCGCCGCCGAAAGGGCGATCGCGCCCAGCCGCGCGCCCCGCATCATGGTCATGTACTCTGATCTCACCCAAAACCCTTGCGCGCTCCTTAGTGAACGGTTGACGACCGCCACCCCCGCTGCGACGAACCGCCCCGCTATGGCGACGGAGCGAACGGCACGGCCGCGCCGCCCGCCGCCGCCACCCCTTTGACACGGCGGGGCAAGCCGCCTATATCCACGGTTCACCAAAGCTTTCGGGACATGGGGCACCGTCGCGCAGCGCTCCGTACGGATAGAGGGTTCTGGTTTCAAAGACGCTGAAGGCCGACGCACTTGGATGCGATCGGCTTTTTTGCGTCGCACCTCGCGTCCCGCTCCGGGGGTTCCCGGGCACGATATTCCGGCCGTCGCCAGTGTCTGCTGGCAGGCCACGACTGAGGGCATAACACCATGGCCAGCAAAGCGATCCAGGGCAGCACCGCGAAGCGGCGCATCCGCAAGATCTTCGGGGACATCCACGAAGTCATCCAGATGCCGAACCTGATCGAGGTTCAGCGCGAGAGCTACGAGCAGTTCCTCCGTTCGGACAAGAGCATCGGCCACGTCTCGGGACTCGAGAAGACGCTGCGCAGCGTGTTCCCGATCCAGGATTTCGCCGGCACCGCCTATCTCGACTTCGACGATTACGTCCTGGAGCCGCCGAAGTTCGACGTCGAGGAATGCCGCCAGCGCGGCATCACCTATGCCGCGCCGATGCGCGTCACGCTGCGCCTGACCGCGTTCGAGGTCGATCCGGATACCGAGGCCAAGTCGGTCATCGATATCAAGGAGCAGGACGTCTACATGGGCGACATGCCGCTCATGACCGAGAACGGCACCTTCTTCATCAACGGTACCGAGCGCGTCATCGTCAGCCAGATGCACCGCTCGCCGGGCGTGCTGTTCGATCACGATCGCGGCAAGACGCATGCTTCGGGCAAGTATTTGTTCGCCGCCCGCGTCATTCCGTATCGCGGTTCGTGGCTCGACTTCGAGTTCGACGCCAAGGACATCGTCAACGTCCGCATCGACCGTAAGCGCAAGCTGCCGGTGACGGCGCTGCTCTATGCGCTCGGCATGACCAGCGAGGACATCCTCAACCACTTCTACAACCGCGTCACCTATGTGCGCGGCCAGGGCGGCTGGATCATCCCGTTCGCGCCGGAGAACTGGCGTGGCGTCAAGCCGCTGTTCGACATCGTCGACGCCTCCTCGGGCGAAGTCGTGTTCGCCGCCCAGCAAAAGATCAGCCCGCGTGCGGCCAACAAGGCGGCCAAGGACGGCCTCACCCAGCTGCTGATCCCGACCGAAGAGATCTTCGGCCGCTATTCGGCCTATGACCTGATCAACGAGCAAACCGGCGAGATCTACGTCGAGGCGGGCGACGAGATCGGCGCCGAGAACCTCGAGGCGCTCGACAAGGCCGGCATCGACACGATCGAGCTGCTCGACATCGATCACGTCTCGACCGGCGCATGGATCCGCAACACGCTCAAGGCCGACAAGGCCGAGGAGCGCGAGCAGGCGCTGAGCGACATCTATCGCGTCATGCGCCCGGGCGAGCCGCCGACGCTGGAGACCGCGGAGGCACTGTTCGCCGGCCTGTTCTTCGATCCGGACCGCTACGACCTGTCGGCGGTGGGCCGCGTCAAGCTCAACATGCGCCTCGACCTCGACTGCCCGGATACGGTGACGACGCTGCGCACCGAGGATATCCTCGCCGTGGTCAAGACGCTGGTCGACCTCAAGGACGGCAAGGGCGAGATCGACGACATCGACAATCTCGGCAACCGCCGCGTCCGCTCGGTCGGCGAGCTGCTCGAGAACCAATATCGCGTCGGCCTGCTGCGCATGGAGCGTGCGGTCAAGGAGCGCATGTCCTCTGTCGACGTGTCGACAGTGATGCCGAACGACCTGATCAACGCCAAGCCGGCCGTCGCCGCGGTGCGGGAATTCTTCGGCTCGTCGCAGCTGTCGCAGTTCATGGACCAGACCAACCCGCTGTCGGAAGTGACGCACAAGCGTCGTGTCTCGGCGCTCGGGCCGGGCGGTCTGACGCGGGAACGCGCGGGCTTCGAAGTCCGCGACGTCCACCCGACGCATTATGGCCGCATCTGCCCGATCGAGACGCCGGAAGGCCCGAACATCGGTCTGATCAACAGCCTCGCCTCGTTCAGCCGGGTCAACAAATACGGCTTCATCGAGACGCCGTACCGCAAGATCGTCGACGGCAAGGTCACCGACGACGTCGTCTATCTGTCGGCGATGGAAGAGGCCAAGCATACGATCGCGCAGGCCTCGGCCGAGCTGAAGGACGACGGCAGCTTCGCCGAGGAGCTGGTGTCGGCCCGTCAGGCGGGCGAGTTCCTGATGGCGCTGCCCGAGACGATCACGCTGATGGACGTCAGCCCCAAGCAGCTGGTGTCGGTCGCCGCGTCGCTGATCCCGTTCCTCGAGAACGACGACGCCAACCGCGCGCTGATGGGCTCGAACATGCAGCGCCAGGCGGTGCCGCTGGTCAAGGCCGAGGCGCCGTTCGTCGGCACCGGCATGGAAGAGACCGTGGCGCGCGATTCTGGCGCCGCGATCGCCGCCAAGCGTGCCGGCATCGTCGACCAGGTCGATGCCAGCCGCATCGTCGTGCGCGCCACCGGTGAGGTCGATTCGGCCAAGTCGGGCGTCGACATCTACACGCTGATGAAGTTTCAGCGCTCGAACCAGTCGACCTGCATCAACCAGCGTCCGCTGGTGAAGGTGGGCGACGTGGTCAACGCCGGCGACGTCATCGCCGACGGTCCGTCGACCGAGTTCGGCGAGCTGGCGCTCGGCCGCAACGCGCTCGTCGCGTTCATGCCGTGGAACGGCTACAACTACGAGGACTCGATCCTCATCTCCGAGCGGATCGTGAAGGACGACGTGTTCACGTCGATCCACATCGACGAGTTCGAGGTGATGGCCCGCGACACCAAGCTCGGGCCCGAGGACATCACGCGCGACATCCCCAACGTCGGCGAGGAAGCATTGCGCAACCTCGACGAGGCGGGCATCGTCTACGTCGGTGCCGAGGTCGAGCCGGGCGACATCCTCGTCGGCAAGATCACGCCGAAGGGCGAAAGCCCGATGACGCCGGAAGAGAAGCTGCTCCGCGCGATCTTCGGTGAAAAGGCGAGCGACGTGCGCGACACCTCGCTGCGCCTGCCGCCGGGCGTCGCCGGGACGATCGTCGACGTGCGCGTCTTCAATCGCCACGGCATCGACAAGGACGAGCGCGCGATGGCGATCGAGCGCGAGGAGATCGAGCGCCTCAAGAAGGACTCGGACGACGAGCGCACGATCCTCAACCGGGCGACGTGGAGCCGCCTGCGCGAAATGCTGCTCGACCAGGTCGCCACCGCCGTTCCGAAGGGCCTCAAGAAGGGCTCGACGATCGACATGGACCTGCTCGACAGCGTCGACCGCCACGAATGGTGGAAGTTCGCGGTGCAGGACGATGCGGTCCAGGCCAATCTCGAAGCCGTCAAGCAGCAGTATGACGAGGCGGCCAAGCGGATCACGGACAAGTTCCATGACCGCCGCGAGAAGCTGGAGCGTGGCGACGAGCTGCCGCCGGGCGTGCTCAAGATGGTCAAGGTGTTCGTCGCGGTGAAGCGCAAGCTGCAGCCGGGCGACAAGATGGCCGGCCGTCACGGCAACAAGGGCGTGATCAGCCGCATCCTGCCGCAGGAGGACATGCCGTTCCTCGCCGACGGGACGCCGGTCGATCTGGTGCTCAACCCGCTGGGCGTGCCGTCGCGCATGAACGTCGGGCAGATCTTCGAAACGCATCTCGGCTGGGCTGCCCGTAACCTGGGCATGCAGGTCGCGACCGCGCTCGAGGATTGGCGCGAGGCGAATCCGGACGCCAAGGCGGGCGAGATGCCCGACGCGGTCCGTTCGCGCCTCGTCGAGGTCTATGGCGATCATTATGCCGACGACATCCAGAGCCGCGAGCCGGAAGAGATCGCCGAGCTGGTCCAGAACATCCGGACCGGCATTCCGATGGGCACCCCGGTGTTCGACGGCGCCCGCGAAAGCGACGTGTCGGCGATGCTGGAGCTGGCGGGTCTCGACACGTCGGGCCAGTCGGAGCTGTTCGACGGACGCACCGGCGACAAGTTCGACCGCAAGGTGACGGTGGGCATCATCTACATGCTCAAGCTGCACCATCTGGTGGACGACAAGATCCACGCGCGTTCGATCGGGCCCTACTCGCTCGTCACCCAGCAGCCGCTGGGCGGCAAGGCGCAGTTCGGCGGCCAGCGCTTCGGCGAGATGGAGGTCTGGGCCTTGCAGGCCTATGGCGCCGCCTACACCTTGCAGGAGATGCTGACGGTGAAGTCCGACGACGTGGTCGGCCGCACCAAGGTCTATGAGGCGATCGTCAAGGGTGACGACACGTTCGAGGCCGGCATTCCCGAGAGCTTCAACGTGCTCGTCAAGGAAATGCGCTCGCTGGGCCTCAACGTCGACTTGAAGACGATGCAGGACCAGGTCGACGAGGACGGCATCGCGATCGCCGCGGAGTGACCTCAAGTCCCCTCTCCCCCTGTGGGAGAGGGGCAAGCCGCGGAACGCGGCGCGGGGTGAGGGGCAGTGCGGCACGGCAGCCGCATCGCTTCCCCCTCACCTTCCCACTGCCTTCGGCAGCGGGCCCCTTCCTCTCCCACAAGGGGAGAGGAGACAGAGATTTTAAGAGGACAGGTTCATGAACGAACTGACCAACTTCGCGAACCCGATCGCCAAGCCCGAAACCTTCGACCAGATCCAGATCGGCATCGCCTCGCCCGACAAGATCCGCTCGTGGTCGTTCGGCGAGATCAAGAAGCCCGAAACCATCAACTACCGCACGTTCAAGCCCGAGCGTGACGGCCTGTTCTGCGCGCGCATCTTCGGTCCGATCAAGGATTACGAATGCCTGTGCGGCAAGTACAAGCGCATGAAGTACAAGGGCATCGTCTGCGAGAAATGCGGTGTCGAAGTCACCGTGTCGAAGGTCCGCCGCGAGCGGATGGGCCATATCGAACTCGCCGCCCCGGTCGCGCACATCTGGTTCCTCAAGTCGCTGCCGTCGCGCATCGGCCTGCTGCTCGACATGCAGCTCAAGCAGCTCGAGCGCGTGCTGTACTTTGAAGCCTATATCGTCATCGAGCCGGGCCTAACGCCGCTGGAGAAGTTCCAGCTGATGACCGAGGACGAGCTGCTCGAGGCGCAGGACCAATATGGTGAGGACGCCTTCTCCGCCGGGATCGGCGCCGAGGCCGTGCGCATCATGCTCGAAAGCCTCGATCTCGAGGGCGAGAAGACGCAGCTGCTCGAAGAGCTGGCGACGACCAAGTCGGAGCTGAAGCCCAAGAAGATCATCAAGCGTTTGAAGGTCGTCGAGAGCTTCCTCGAATCGGGCAACCGTCCCGAATGGATGATCCTCGAAGTCGTGCCGGTCATCCCGCCCGAACTGCGCCCGCTGGTGCCGCTCGACGGCGGCCGCTTCGCGACGTCGGATCTCAACGACCTGTACCGCCGCGTCATCAACCGCAACAACCGGTTGAAGCGCCTGATGGAGCTGCGTGCGCCGGACATCATCGTCCGCAACGAAAAGCGCATGCTGCAGGAAGCGGTCGACGCGCTGTTCGACAACGGCCGCCGCGGCCGGACGATCACCGGCGCCAACAAGCGTCCGCTGAAGTCGCTGTCCGACATGCTCAAGGGCAAGCAGGGCCGCTTCCGCCAGAACCTTCTCGGCAAGCGCGTCGACTATTCGGGTCGTTCGGTGATCGTGACCGGCCCGGAATTGAAGCTGCACCAGTGCGGCCTGCCCAAGAAGATGGCGCTCGAGCTGTTCAAGCCGTTCATCTACGCCCGCCTCGACGCCAAGGGCCTGAGCATGACGCTCAAGCAGGCGAAGAAGTGGGTCGAGAAGGAGCGCAAGGAAGTCTGGGACATCCTGGATGAGGTGATCCGCGAGCATCCGGTGATGCTCAACCGCGCACCGACGCTCCACCGGCTCGGCATCCAGGCGTTCGAGCCGGTGCTGATTGAGGGCAAGGCGATCCAGCTCCACCCGCTGGTCTGCTCGGCGTTCAACGCCGACTTCGACGGCGACCAGATGGCCGTGCACGTGCCGCTGAGCCTCGAGGCGCAGCTGGAAGCGCGCGTCCTGATGATGTCGACCAACAACATCCTGTCGCCCGCCAACGGCAAGCCGATCATCGTGCCGTCGCAGGACATGGTGCTGGGTCTCTATTATCTGTCGATGATGAAGGAAGGCGAGCCGGGCGAAGGCATGCTGCTCGGCGACATGGCCGAGGTGCATCAGGCGCTCAACGCGGGTGCGGTGACGCTTCACACCAAGATCGTCAGCCGCGTTCCGCAGACCGACGAGAACGGCAAGCAGTACCTCAAGCGCTACGAGACGACCCCGGGCCGCATGCTGCTGGGTGAAACCCTGCCGCACAGCCACAAGGTGCCGTTTGAGACCGTCAACCGCCTGCTCACCAAGAAGGACGTCGGCGACGTGATCGACGAGGTCTATCGTCACACCGGCCAGAAGGAGACCGTGCTGTTCGCCGATGCGATCATGGCACTGGGCTTCCGTCACGCGTTCCGCGCCGGCATTTCGTTCGGCAAGGACGACATGATCATCGCGCCGGACAAGGACAAGCTGGTCGACGAGACGCGCGATCAGGTGAAGGACTTCGAGCAGCAGTATCAGGACGGCCTGATCACGCAGCAGGAAAAGTACAACAAGGTGATCGACGCCTGGAGCCGCTGCGGCGATCAGGTGGCGAACTCGATGATGAACGAGATCAAGGCCGTCCGTCACTATGAGGACGGGCCGATGAAGGGCCGCGAGAAGGACATCAACTCGATCTACATGATGGCCCACTCGGGTGCCCGTGGCTCGCAGGCGCAGATCAAGCAGCTTGCCGGCATGCGCGGGCTGATGGCCAAGCCGTCGGGCGAGATCATCGAGACGCCGATCATCTCGAACTTCAAGGAAGGCCTGACCGTCCTCGAATATTTCAACTCGACCCACGGTGCTCGTAAGGGCCTCGCGGACACCGCGTTGAAAACGGCCAACTCGGGTTATCTCACCCGCCGCCTCGTCGACGTGTCGCAGGATTGCGTCATCGTCGAGGAGGATTGCGGCACCGAGCGCGCGCTGGAGATGAAGGCGATCGTGCAGGGCGGTTCGACGATCGCCTCGCTCGGCGAGCGCATCCTCGGCCGCACGACGGCGGAGGACGTGGTCGACGCCAAGAGCGGTGAGGTCATCATCCCGACGGGCACGTTGCTCGACGAGGCGATGATCGCGCAGATCGAGAAGATCGGCATCCAGGGGATGAAGATCCGCTCGCCGCTGGTCTGCGAAAGCAAGATCGGCGTGTGCGGCAAGTGCTACGGGCGTGACCTCGCCCGCGGTACGCCGGTCAACATCGGCGAGGCGGTCGGCGTGATCGCGGCGCAGTCGATCGGCGAGCCGGGTACGCAGCTGACGATGCGCACCTTCCACATCGGCGGCGCGGCGCAGCTCAACGAACAGTCGAACCTGGAGGCGCCGGTCGACGGCACCGCCCAGTTCCGCGACCTGCGCCTGATCGTCGATCAGCGCGGGCGGCGGGTGACGCTGTCGCGTTCGGGCGAGATCGCGATCGTCGACATGGACGGCCGCGAACTGTCGACGCACCGTATCCCCTATGGCGCCTATGTGATGTTCGACGACGGCCACATGCTGTCGAAGGGCGATCGCATGGCGGAGTGGGATCCGTTCACCATGCCGGTGATCACCGAGAATTCGGGCATCGTGAAGTATCAGGATCTGATCGAGGGTAAGACGCTCACCGAGCAGACCGACGAAGCGACCGGCATCGCGCAGCGCGTGGTGATCGAATATCGCACCTCGTCCAAGTCGAAGGAGGATCTGCGTCCGCGCCTGACCCTGACGACGTCGGAAGACGGCGAAGCGGCGCGCTACATGCTCGCTGCCGGTGCGGTGCTGTCGGTCGACGACAATGCCGAGGTGCAGGCGGGCGACGTGCTCGCCCGTGTCAGCCGCGAGTCCGCCAAGACCCGCGACATCACCGGCGGTCTGCCGCGCGTCGCCGAACTGTTCGAGGCGCGCATCCCCAAGGAGGCGGCGATCATTGCCAAGGTCTCCGGCCGGGTCGTGTTCGGCAAGGACTATAAGGCGAAGCGCAAGATCGGCATCCAGCCCGAGGATGGCGGCGAGGTCGTCGAATATCTGGTGCCGAAGTCGAAGGTGATCGACGTTCAGGAAGGCGACTACGTCAAGCGTGGCGACAACCTGATCGGTGGTTCGCCCAACCCGCACGACATCCTGGAGACGATGGGCATCGAACCGCTGGCCGAATATCTGGTCAGCGAAATCCAGGAAGTCTATCGACTGCAGGGCGTCAAGATCAACGACAAGCACATCGAGACGATCGTTCGTCAGATGCTGCAGAAGGTCGAGATCACCGACGGCGGCGACACCACGCTGCTCAAGGGCGAGCAGGTCGATCGCGAGGAGATGGACGCGACGAACGAGAAGCTCGAGAAGAACCAGCAGCCCGCGCAGGGCAAGCCGGTGCTGCTCGGCATCACCAAGGCGTCGCTGCAGACCCGCAGCTTCATCTCGGCGGCGTCGTTCCAGGAGACCACCCGCGTCCTCACCGAGGCGGCGGTCCAGGGCAAGCAGGACACGCTGATGGGCCTGAAGGAGAATGTCATCGTCGGCCGGCTGATCCCGGCGGGTACCGGCGCGGGCATGAACCGGCTGCGGGTCGCCGCTTCGTCGCGCGACGCGGCGCTGCGGGCACAGCAGCGGGCGCTGTCGGCGGCGATCGTCGCCCCGATCTCGGCCGCGGAACAGCGGGCCGCGGAGCAGCAGCGCACGGTGCGCGACGATGCCGGCACGGGTCCTGACCCGCTCGCCGAGGTCGTGCCCTCGGGCGACGGCAGCGATGCCGCCGCGGGTGAGTATCTCAACCAGGAGTGATCCTGGCCTCTCGCCGAGCACACGAAACCGCCGTCCGGGTGACCGGGCGGCGGTTTTGTTTTGGGCGTATGCCAGCAGCGGCCCCGCGCGCGCCCCGCAACGCCACCTTAAAAAAATTTCACCGAATGATGCCCGCCGCTCCGTCCCTCTTGATACAAATCAAGAAACGGACGTGATTGGGTGGCTTTTGCCGTCTGATCTTTGGAGGGGATGACGGTATTTTGCTGATGATAACCACTCGCGACAGGAACTGTGTCTCGCGTGCCACTGGATATTGGGAATTGCGGCACGGGCTGTTTGCCGAGCACAATTAAAACTTGCACCACATTGGCGATAACGGGCATATACCGTATATCAGGACGGGGGCGGGGCATTTGGCCTCGTGGGATATGAAATGATGAATATGTCGTCGCAGTCGCAGCCGCTTGAGACTCTGGAGACGCTGTTGGTCGAGGCCTGTCAGATCGCCGATGCGATCGGGCTCGACCTCGCTGCGATCCGCATCGAGGAAGCGCTTATGATCGCTCGCGAATCCCCCAATTCCAACCCGCTGTGGCAATCCTGGGGGACGATGTCGGTACTGAACTGAGCCGCCGCGCCGCTAGGACAGGCGCCCGACATCGGCCGTCGCATCGCCGATCACCGCGGCGTCTCCGCCCATCGTCCGGGCGATCGTTTCGAAGCCACCGTTATGGACGCGGATCTCATTGAACGCCGGCGGCGAATGGCGCGTCCGCTTCGACAGCGTTCCGGCACCGATCATCCGGATCGTCCGCCCCGCGCGCGCGACCGGAACGTCGAAGGGGTCATGGACATGGCCCGACAGCACCGCATGCGCCCCCGCCTCCGCCAGCGCGGTCAGCGCCCCGTCGCCATTGCGCGTGCTGGCCGTGCCCTTGGTCGGGCCTTCGATAAGAGGGTGATGCGCGGCGACGAAGATCAGCCGGTCCTTGGGCGCCGCGTCGATCATCGCCAGCGCGCGGCGTAAGGAACCCGCCCCTACCCGGCCCTTCGACCAATTCCAGCGCCATTGCGCCCGCGCGATCGTCTTGAGCGGGACGATCGTCACGCCGGGCAGGTCGAGCTCGCGCTCGATCATCTTCTCCACCGCGGCATAGCGCTGATAGGGCGCGAACAGGCGGCGAAACGGATCCCAGTAATAAGGGATGTCGTGGTTGCCGATCTCCAGCGTCACCGGCACGCCGAGGCTGCGCAGCCACGCCCCGCCCCGCTCGAACTCGGATCGCGTCGCGCGCATCGTCAGGTCGCCGGTCATGATCACCGCATCGGGGCGTTCCGCGGTAACGCGTTCGCCGAACCAGGCGATCGCCTGTGGGTCCTCTGCGCCGAAATGGACATCGCTGACGTGGAATAGAGTGATCATGGCTTTCCGAACGCTGCTGCTGCCGGAAAGCTGCTAATGCGCCGATCCGGGCTGCCGCAAGTGGGTGCTCGACTTGCCAACATATTGATTTGGATCAGCACGGGTTCATTTGTAAAGCCATACGGGTCAGGCCATGCTGGACTGGACGAGTTGCATACGGTGACAATGGCGATCCCCCTCGAAACAGATCCGAGTCTCGACCTGACGGCCTGTGATCGCGAACCCATTCATATCCCAGGCGCCATCCAGCCGCACGGGCTGCTGCTGGTCGCCGAAGCCGGCCCCGGTCATGCGGTGATCGCCGGCGCGGGGGCGATCGAGGCGCGGCTGGCGACGCACTGGCAGGGCCGGCCGCTCGCCGATCTGCTCGGCCAGGATATCCAAGCGCTGCTCCACCATCTGCCGGGCGGGCTGGACGCGACCAGCCAGATCGTCGTGCCGGGAATCGGCGAATCGTTCGTGGCGACGGTGCATCGTGGCGGCACGCATCTGCTCGTCGAGCTCGAGCCGGTCGCGGGCGCGCCGGCGTCGGTATCGACGACGCTGGCCTGGCTCGACGCAGTCGCGGCGAGTTTCGAGCGCGCCGCCGATCTCCAGACGCTGTACGACCGCGCTGCCGGTGCGTTCCGGATGCTCACCGGCTTCGATCGGGTGATGATCTACCGCTTCCTCGACGACGACGCCGGACAGGTGGTGGCGGAGGATCGCGATCCGTCGCTGGCCACCTTCCGCAACCATCGCTTCCCCGCCTCCGACATTCCGCGGCAGGCGCGCGCGCTCTATGTGCGCAACCGCACGCGGACGATCCCGACGGTCGACTATGACCCGGCGCCGCTGCGCCCGGCCGCCTTTGACCATATCGACCTCAGCGACGTCGCGGTGCGCCATGTCTCGCCGATCCACCTGCAATATCTCCGAAATATGGGGGTGGAGGCGTCGGCGTCGATCTCGATCGTCAAGGACGGCTTGCTGTGGGGGCTGATCGCCTGTCACCACAACAGCCCGCGCGTGCTGCCGCCCGACGTCCGCAACACCGCGGCGACGCTGGCCAGCGGCCTCGCCCGGCAGATTCGCGCCAAGGAGGAGGCCGCCGCCTATCGCGAGCGCCTGACGCTGCGCGCCGACG
Source organism: Sphingomonas kyungheensis (assembly GCF_037120395.1). NCBI lineage: Bacteria > Pseudomonadati > Pseudomonadota > Alphaproteobacteria > Sphingomonadales > Sphingomonadaceae > Sphingomonas > Sphingomonas kyungheensis. Next base: position 409,015 of record NZ_JBBBDM010000002.1, on the reverse strand, counting down.
AGGACCATATGGTGCCGCGCCTCAACAGCGAGGAGCCGCTGCGCGCCTCGATCATCGCGGTGAAGGACGAATTGCGCGCGATGCTGCACGCCGACGGCTTTGCCATGGTCGCGGGCAACCAGATCGAACGCTCGGGCCGCTGCCCCGACGACAATGTGCTCGCCGGTATCGCCCGTTGGGTGCGCGAACGCGGTGGCGAGCCGCTCGCGACGCACGAACTGGGTGCGCTCTTCCCGATGGCGCGCGCGCATGAGACCATGATGAGCGGCCTGCTCGCACTGCCGCTGTTCGACGAGGATGCGATCCTGCTGTGGCTGCGTGCCGAGACGGTCGAGACGATCGAATGGGCAGGCAATCCCCACAAGTCGGTCGCGGTCACGCCCGGCGAGACGCTGACGCCGCGCACCTCCTTCGCCAGCTATAGCGAGACGGTCCGCGGCTGTTCGCAGCGCTGGACGCTCGAACAGATCGAGGCCGCGCATCGCCTGCGCCGCCGCTTCCACGAGGCGCGCCAGCACCTTCAGGTCCGCACGCTCAACCGCGAATATGCCCGCGCGCTGAGCGAGAAGGATGCGCTGCTCGCGCAGAAGGACGTCCTGATGAAGGAGGTCAATCATCGCGTGCAGAACAGCCTGCAGCTGGTCGCCTCGTTCCTCCGCCTCCAGGCCAAGACCGCCAACAGCCCCGTCGTCGCCGATCACCTCGCCGAGGCGCAGGCGCGACTCGCCGCGGTGGCGCTGGTCCACCGCCGCCTGTATCGTGACGATCAGGTCGAAAGTGTCGATCTCGCCCGCTATGTCGACGAGCTGATCGCCGATATGCGGACGTCGCTCGGCGCCGAATGGGGGCGGCATATCAAGCTCGACCTTGCGCCGGTGCTGGTGCCGACCGACCGGGCGGTGAATATCGGCCTGATCCTGACCGAGCTGGTGATCAACGCGACCAAATATGCCTATGGCGGCGCGGCCGGACCGCTGGCGATCGCGCTCGAACAGCATGGCGGCAAGCTGCGGCTGATCGTCGCCGACGACGGCCGCGGCAAGGGCGACGGCGAGGGATTCGGCAGCCGGATGATGGACGCGATGGTCCAGCGCCTGTCGGGCGTGATCGAATATGGCGACAATCATCCCGGCCTGCGTGCGATCATGACCGCGCCGATCGACGAAATATAATTTTGCATCGGGTGCGATCCGGATCGATCGCTCCCGACGATCCCGGCGGAAGCCTTGCTCGTGATGCGATAGCCTTTTGCCGGCAATGTGATAGCATAGCCTCATGGCCTGCGCGCGCCCCCGTCGACCGACCGCCGCCGGCGGGATCGGCGCGCATGCGGCGGCGTCCCCCGATGGTGCAGTGCGCAATTTCGGCTTGCCTCGCGCGCCGCGCCGCCCCATGCGCCCCCCGCCACCAACGAAAGGTCTCTTATGGTAGCCTGGTTCCAGGCGCTGATGCCGAAGCAAGGTCGGTTCTTCGAACAATTCGAAGCCCATGCCGCGACGCTGGTCGCGGGTGCGGACGCCTTGCAGAAGCTGTTCAGCGGCGACGGCGCGATCCCGGTGCATATCGCCGAGATCGTCGATCGCGAGCATGAGGCGGACGATATCACGCGTGAGGTGTTGCAGGACGTCCGCCGCGTGTTCGTCACGCCGTTCGACCGTTCGGCGATCACCGACCTGATCGGGGTGATGGACGATTCGATCGACCAGATGAACCAGACCGCGACGACGATCGCGCTCTACGAGGTCAATCAGTTCGCGCCCGACATGCGTGCGATGGTCGACCTCGTCGTCGAGGCGGCGCGGGTTACCGCCGAAGCCATCCCGCTGCTCCGCAAGCTCGACACTAACGCCGCGCGGCTGCACGACCTCACCGCCCGGCTGGTGCAGCTTGAGGGGCAGGTCGACGACCATCACGCCCGCGGCCTGCACGCCCTGTTCAAATCCTGCGACGACAGCCAGACGATGCGCTTCATCGTCGAGCGCGAGATCTATAGCCATCTCGAACGCATCGCCGACCGGTTCGAGGACATCGCCAACGAGATCCAGGGTCTCGTCATCGATCACGCCTGAGCCATGACCATCTCCTTCACGCTGCTTGTCGCGCTGATCGGCGTCGCGCTGCTGTTCGACTTTCTCAACGGACTGCACGACGCCGCCAATTCGATCGCGACGGTGGTCTCGACGCGCGTGCTCAAGCCGCATCATGCGGTGATCTGGGCCGCCTTCTTCAACTTCATCGCCTTCGCCGTCTTCGACCACAATGTCGCGCAGACGGTCGGCAAGGGCATCGTCAGTGCCACCGTCATCGATCCACAGGTGATCTTCGGCGCGCTGATGGGTGCGATTGTCTGGAACGTCATCACCTGGCGCTATGGCATTCCGTCCAGCTCCAGCCATGCGCTGATCGGCGGCCTGCTCGGCGCCGGGATCAGCAAGGCGGGGTTCGACAGCGTCGTCTGGGCGGGCGTCGGCAAGACGGTCGGCGCGATCTTCCTGTCGCCGACGATCGGCATGATCCTCGCGCTGCTGCTCGTGCTCGTCGTCGCCTGGAGCTCGCTGCGGCTGACGCCGATGGGGGTCGACCGGCGCTATCGCAAGCTCCAGCTCGTCTCGGCCGCGCTCTACAGCCTCGGCCACGGCGCCAATGACGCGCAGAAGACGATGGGGATCATCACCGTCCTGCTCTATTCGCAGGGCCTGCTGACCGGCGCCTTCCACGTCCCCTTCTGGGTGGTGCTGTCGTGCCAGGCGGCGATGGCGATCGGCACGATGTCGGGCGGGTGGAAGATCGTCCATACGATGGGGTCGAAGATCACCCGGCTGACCCCGGCGCAGGGATTCTGCGCCGAGACCGGCGGCGCGATCACCCTGTTCATGGCGACCGTCGGCGGCATCCCGGTCTCCTCGACCCACACGATCACCGGCGCGATCGTCGGCGTCGGCTCGGCACGGCGGCTGTCCGCGGTGCGCTGGAACGTCGCGAGCCGGATCGTCGTCGCCTGGGTGGTGACGCTGCCGGCGGCGGGGCTGATCGGCGCGCTCTGCTACGAAGGCGCGGCGCTGCTGTCGCGCTAGTCTCGCGCTGCACGGAGCCTTCGCCGCGCTGCCTCGTTGGCTGCGGCGGATGACGAGGGAGTGTGGGTGATGGCGACCGAGATGATCGTGCTGGCGGCGTCGGTCGCGCTGCTCGTCGTGCATATCATGCTGCAGGGCCAGACCGCGACGCATGATCGCGGCCTCGCCTGGAACGCCGGACCGCGCGACGAAGGCGACGTCAAACCGCTCGGCGTGCTCGCCGGTCGCGCCGCCCGTGCGCTCGCCAATTTCCAGGAGACCTATCCCGCCTTCCTCGCGCTGGCGCTCGGGCTGGCGGCGACGGGGCAGACCGGCGGACTCGGCGCGATCGGTGCGCTGGTCTGGCTGATCGCGCGGATCGTCTACATTCCGCTCTATATGCTCGGCGTGCCCTATGTGCGCAGCCTCGTCTGGGTGGTGGCGATGCTCGGCCTGCTGCTGATGCTGATCCGCTTCGTCTGAGCGACGGGGGCCGCCGGCGCGGCAGCCCCCGCCCCCGTCAGGCGATATGCACCGCCTTGGTGATGCAATGCGCGGCGATCCCCTCCGGCCCGTCTTCCGAACCGAAGCCGCTGTCCTTGACCCCGCCGAACGGCGCATCGCCCCAGCTCAGCCGCACCGTGTTGATCGCCACCATGCCGGCCTCGATCTCGTCGCCGAGCCGGTTCTGGAGCCGGCCGTTCTCGGTGAAGCAATAGGCGCCGAGGCCATAGGGCAACCGGTTCGCCTCCGCGATAGCGTCATCGGCGGTGGCGAAGGCGCCGATCAGCGCGACCGGGCCGAACGGCTCCTCGTTCATCGCATGGCTGGCGAGCGGCACGTCGGCGAGCACCGTCGGGGCGAAGAAGAACCCCTCCCCCTCCGCGCGCGTGCCGCCGGTGAGCAACCGCGCGCCGGCGCCGACCGCATCGTCGACCAGCCCGGCGATCGCCTCCGGCCGGCGCGGATTGGCCATCGGCCCCATCTGCGTCCCCGCCTCGAGCCCGTTGCCGAGCTTGAGCGCGCGGGTGCGCTCGGCGAAGCCCTGTGCGAACCGCTCATAGATGCCCTGCTGGACGTGGAAGCGGGTCGGCGCGACGCAGACCTGTCCGGCGTTGCGGAACTTGTGCTGGACGAGGATGTCGAGCGTGCGATCGAGGTCGCAATCGTCGAACACCAGCACCGGGCCGTGCCCGCCCAGCTCCATCGTCGTCTTCATCACCGTATCGGCGGCGAGCTTGAGCAGATGCTTGCCGACCGGCACCGAGCCGGTGAAGCTGAGCTTGCGCGTCACCGGCGAGGCGAGCAGCTGGCGCGACACCGCATCGGGCACGCCGAAGACGAGCTGCGCCACCCCGGCGGGCAGGCCGGCATCCTCGAAGCAGCGCAGGATCTCGACCGCCGCACCCGGCGTCTCCTCGCTCGGCTTGAGGATCACCGAACAGCCCGCGGCGATCGCCGGCGACAGCTTGCGCACCGGATTCATCACCGGGAAGTTCCAGGCGCAGAAGGCTGCGACCGGGCCGACCGGCTGATGCAGCACCAGCGAGCGCGTCCCCACCGGGCGCGGCAGCACCCGGCCGTAGATGCGCACCGCCTCGCCGGCGTGGAAGTCGAGCAGCGCGGCGGTCGCCATCACCTCGCCCTTCGCCTCGGCGAGCGGCTTGCCTTCTTCCAGCGTCGCGAGCCGGGCGAGCCGGTCGGCGCGCTCGCGGACCAGCGCCGCGGTCCGTGACAGGACCGCCGCCCGCTCCTGCGGCGCGACCGCGCGCCAGCTCTTGAAGGCGCGGTCCGCGGCATCGAGCGCGCGATCGAGATCGGCGGCGGTGGCCAGCGGCACCTGCGCCAGCGTCGCCCCGGTGGCGGGATCGAGCACCGGTTGCGTCTCGCGATCGGTGATCCACTCGCCGTCGATCAACAGGCCGAGGCGCGTATCGTAGGAAGTGTCGGTCATAACAGCTCGCTTTCGTCAGCTAGAGCGCGCCGGGCCGATCGCCGACGGGGCAGCGGCCCTGGCGCTGTCGCCCCCTCTACCGCCCCGGCGCGCCCGCGCAAAGCGGCGCGCGGGCGGCTTGCCGGCGTACTTGGTCAACCGACGGATGCTTGTGGCGTTCGTCATGGCGACCGGCGCCGTCTTGCCATGACGACGGTCGCGAGTTGCGGCAGCATCGATCCGGCGCCCTCGCCGCGGACGCAGACCTCGCGACCGTCCAGACCCGTCCCGCCGATCATCACCGTCGGCTGGGCGAAGCGCTGACAATGAGCGTAATCGCGCGCCGACGATCCGTCACTCGGCGTTGCGCAACAACTGGCCGCGCTCGTCCTGCAGCATCCAGAAACGCGACCAGCCGCGCACCTTGGGCAGGATCAGCCAGGTCAGCGCCGCGGTGAGGATCACCGACGACAGGATCTGCTGCACCACCTTGGGCGCACCGGGCAGCAGCCAGCCGATCACCGCGCTGACGATCAGCAGGGTCGGCACGACGCCGATCCAGGTGACGCAGGCCGTCTTCCACTTGCGCGCCGCCGCCTCGCTCGGCAGCGTGAAGGCGAGCAGCGTGCCGGCATCGGACTGGTCGAGCCCGACCGAGAAATCGTCCGCCTCGTCGGACAGCGCGCGATAGCCGTCCTGCCCCGTCCAGGCATCGAGCGCCGTCCGGTCGCCGAATTGCAGCAGCAGATGATGCAGCCCGCCCGCCTGCGCCAGCCGCACCGCGCAGCGGAACCGCGGCTGGGCCTGCGCCGCGGCGACGCAGCGATCCGCCCACGGCTCGAACGCCTGTTCGTGCCCGGGCCGCATGACACGGGAGATGGCAAGGGTGGCGAACGCGGGCGCGACGAGGTTCATGCACGGTGCGACCCGCGAGGCGGCCTGGGGTTCCCGCGATCGGGCAACGAAATTAGTGCGATGAGCGCTCCGCTAAGGCGCTGTCATGCATGGGCTTCGCCTGCACGGCGAACATCGGCGGGCGCTCGAGCCGGGGCCTGAACCGTGCGTGCGCTCAGGGATACGGGAATGGAGCGGGTGAAGGGAATCGAACCCTCGTCGTAAGCTTGGGAAGCTTCTGCTCTACCATTGAGCTACACCCGCGCCGGGCCGCGATCGGCGGCGCGATCCGGGCTGTAAGCCGGCGGCGGCGGCAATGCAACGGGGCAATCGACAGCGGCGCGGCGACGCGATACCGCGTCGCGATGCTGGTGCTGTTCAACAAGCCGTTCAACGTGCTCAGCCAGTTCACCGATCGCGGCGCGCGGACGACGCGGGCGACCTTGTCCGATCATATCGCCCTGCCCGGCGTCTATCCGGCGGGACGGCTCGACCGCGACAGCGAGGGGCTGTTGCTGCTCACCGACGACGGCCGCCTGCAGGCGCGCATCGCCGATCCGCGCTTCAAGCTCGCCAAGACCTATTGGGTGCAGGTCGAGGGCGAGCCCGATGACGCGGCGCTGGCGCGGCTGCGCGACGGGGTGATGCTCAACGACGGGCCGACGCGGCCCGCCGAGGTGGCGCGGATCGACGATCCCGCGCTCTGGCCGCGCGATCCGCCGATCCGGGTCCGCGCGCACATCCCCGTCAGCTGGCTGTCGCTGACCTTGCGCGAAGGGCGCAACCGGCAGGTGCGGCGGATGACCGCGGCGGTCGGCTATCCGACGTTGCGGCTGGTGCGCTGGCGGATCGGCGAATGGACGCTCGACGGGCTGGCGCCCGGCGAACATCGCATCCTCCGCTAGCCGCTCAGCGCAGCAGCAGGTGCGCGACCGCCGGGCTCGGCCAGGCGATGGTGCGGACCTCGGGCGGCAGCGCGGCCTCGTCCACCCGCGTGCGATCGGTGACGACGACGCGATAGCGGTCGGCATGGCGGCTGACCGCGCCGACATTGCCGCTGCCGCCGAGCGCAGCGACCATCGTCCCGGGCAGCGTCACCGGTGCGGCGGCCGGCGGGGCCGCGACCGGCGCGGTCGCGGTACCGCCGGCGTCGAGCGCCGCGCGCATCTCCATCGCCAGCCCGTCGGCGATGCCGCCGACGATCACCTGCACCGCCGTCCCCGACGGGCGCAGCACGCCACGCGCGCCGAGCTGGCGCAGCCGCGGCTCGTCGATCGCCTGGGCGTCGGCGACCGACAGGCGCAGCCGGGTGGCGCAGGCGTCGATGCCGCGCAGATTGGCCGCACCGCCGAGCGCGGCGACGAACGCCGCCGCCTTGGCATCGGCCGCCACCGCCGGTCCGGCCGGCACCGCCTCGGGCGCCTCGCGCCCCGGCGTCGGCAGGTTGAAGCGGACGATCGCCCAGCGGAACAGCACGTAGTAGATCATCGCATAGGCCGCCCCGACCGGCAGCAGCATCAGCGGCCGCGTCGCCTTGCCGTAGTTCAGGACATAATCGAACAGCCCTGCCGAAAAGCCGTAGCCGAGCCGGACGCCGAGCGCGTTCATGATCGCCTCGGCGAGCCCTGCGAGCAGCGCATGGATGCCGTAGAGCACCGGCGCGAGGAACATGAAGCTGAACTCGATCGGCTCGGTGACGCCGGTAAGGAACGAGGTCAGCGCGAGGCTGAACAGCATCCCGCCGACTTCCTTGCGCCGCTCCGGCGCCGTCGCGTGGTACATGGCGAGACAGGCGGCGGGCAGGCCGAACATCATCACCGGGAAGAAGCCGCTCATGAAGCCGCCCGCGGTCGGATCGCCGGCGAAGAAGCGGGTCAGGTCGCCGGTCTTGCCGTGATAATCGCCGACGACGAAATAGGCGACGTTGTTGAGAATATGGTGCAGGCCGGTGACGAGCAGCAGCCGGTTGAGCAGGCCGAAGGCGAAATAGCCGTAGCCGCCCGCCGCGACGACGCCGTGGCTGAGCGCATCCATCCCGGCGTCGATCGGCGCATAGCTCAGCCCGAGCAGCAGCGCGATGACCAGCCCGGCGATGCCGGCGATGATCGGCACGAACCGACGGCCGCCGAAGAAGGCGAGATAATCCGGCAGCTTGAAGGTCGCGAACCGGTTGTAGAAACCGCCGCCGACCAGCCCCGAGAGAATGCCGACCGGCACCTCCAGCCGATCGATCGCGGCGGTCTTCCACGCAGCTGACACGCCGGCGACGAGCGCGTCGGGCACGTTGGCGAGCGTCGCGGCGGGCACGGTCAGAAAGGATTGCGAGGCGTTGACCGAGACGAGATAGCAGACGATCCCCGCCATCGCCGCGGCACCATTGCCGTCGCGTGCGAAGCCGGTAGCGACGCCGACCGCGAACAGCAGGCCGAGGTTGGAGAACATCGCATCCCCCGCCGCGCTGACGAAGGGAATGTCGAGCAGGTCGGGCTGACCGAGGCGAAGCAGCAGCCCGGCGATCGGCAGCACCGCGATCGGCAGCATCAGCGCGCGGCCAAGCGGCTGCAGGAAGCCCATGATGGTGGCGCCGGCGGTGGAACGGGTCATCGGCTGATCTCCTCGGCGAATTGGCGGGCGAGCGCGCGGACCTCCGCGGCGCCGGCGGCGGCGGTCGCCGCGGCGGCATGCGTCCGCACCGCCGCCAGCGTCAGCCGCCCGACCAGCGCCTTGGTCGCCGGCACGCGCGCCGGCGGCACCGACAGGGTGCGGACGCCGAGCCCGATCAGGATCGGCGCGGCGAGCGGATCGGCGGCAAGCCCGCCGCAGACGCTGACCGGCACGCCGCGTGTCGCCGCACCGTCGCAGGTCATGCCGATCAGGCGGAGGACCGCCGGATGCAGGCCATCGATCCCGCTGGCCACGGCGGGATTGCCGCGATCCATCGCCAGCACATATTGGGTCAGGTCGTTGCTGCCGATCGACAGGAAGTCGGCATGCGCGGCGATCAGATCGGCGGTCGCCGCCGCCGCCGGCGTCTCGACCATCGCGCCGAGCGGCACCGGGCCGATGCCGAGCTCGTCGCGCAGCCGGTCGAGCGCGGCGCGCACCGCGATCAGTTCGGCGACGCTCGCCACCATCGGCACCATGATGCGCACCCGGTCGATCTCGGGCACGGCGAGGATCGCGCGCAATTGGGTGTCGAGCACCTCCGGCCGCGCCAGCGAGACGCGGATGCCGCGCAGGCCGAGCGCCGGATTCTCCTCGGGGGGAATGGCCAGATAGGGCGCGGGCTTGTCGCCGCCGACGTCGAGCAGGCGGATCACCACCGGCCGCCCCGGCAGGGCCGCGACGACACCGCGATAATCCGCCGCCTGTTCGGCGACGTCCGGCGCGACGGCGCGGTCGAGGAACAGGATCTCGGTGCGGAGCAGGCCGCAGCCCTCGGCACCGGCCGCCGCCGCCGCCTCGGCATCGGCGATCGAGCCGAGATTGGCATAGACGTGGATGGCCGTACCATCGGCTGTCGCCGCGGGAGCGTCACCGGCGGCGCGCGCGGCGGCCTCGGCGGCGGCGCGGCGGTCGATCACCGTCTGCGCCTGCGCGATGCGATCGGGGGCAGGATCGGCGACGACCGCACCGGCGTCGGCGTCGAGGATCAGCATCGTGCCGTCGGCGATGACGCGCAGCGCGTCGCCGAGCGCGACGACCATCGGCACGCCCAGGCCGGCGGCGAGCATCGCGACGTGCGAGGTCGGGCCACCGCCGACCACCGCGAAGCCGGCGACCTGCGCCGCGGCGAGCGCGGCGAATTGCGAGGGCAGCAGATCGTCGGCGAGCACGATCGCGCCGGCCGGCACGCTGACCGCTGCGGCGCGCGTGCCGAGGATGGCATGGACGACGCGCAACGCGACGTCGCGAATGTCGTCGGCGCGTTCGGCGATGCGGGCGTTGCCGGTGGCGCGAAGCTGCGCCCCCTGCGCCTCCGCCGCGGTCATCATCGCCGCCGCCGCCGCCATGCCGTTGGCGATCCCCGCCTCGGCTCGACCGCGCAGGTCGGGATCGTCGAGGATCGCGCGATGCGCGGCCAGCACGCCGCCGATCTGCCCGCCGCCCGCCGTGGCGGCGAGGTCGGCGGTGACCGCGGCGATACCCTCGGCGAGGCGCGCCCGTTCGATCGTCACCCCCTCGCCCGTCGTCGGCAGCTCGGGAATGTCGGGACGCAGCCAGACGGCGCGGCCGATCGCCACGCCCGGCGCGGCAGGTACGCCGGGCAAGGCCCCCGGCTCGAGCGACGGCGCGGCGGCAGGCGGCGGCGCGACGGCCGGCGGCGGCGCGTCGACCTCGGCGCTGAGCAAGGCGACGACGGCGTCGATCGCGCCGGCCGCATCGCCGCCGCGCGCGGTGATGGTGACGGCGCGGCCCTGCGCGAGGCCGAGCGACAGCAAGGCGATCGGGCTCGTCGCCGATGCGCTGTCGTCACCGGCGGTCAGCGTCACCTCGGCGCCGCTGTCGCGCACCGCGGCGACGATCCGCGCCGCCGGCCGCGCGTGCAGGCCATGGGGCAGCAGCACGGTGGCGTCGCGTCGCAGCGTCTCGCCCGCCGCGGCGTCCGCCAAGCCGCCTTCGGCGGTGGCGGCGCTGATCCGCGCGAGCGGGGCTCCGACCGCGATCAGCCCCTCGCCCGCGATCGGCGCGATCGTCGCCGCGCCCTCGACGAGCAGCACCGGCGTCACCGCCGAGGCGGCCTGCCGGACGATCGCATCGAGGTCGAAGCGGATCAGCGCATCACCGGCGCGGACGCTGTCGCCCGGCGCGACGAGCGGGGTGAAGGCGCTGCCGCCGAGCCGCACCGTGTCGATGCCGATATGGACGAGCAGCGACACGCCGTCGCCGAGGTCGAGGGTGATCGCATGACCGGCAGCGTGGAGCGTCTGGACCCGCGCATCACAGGGCGCGTGAAGCGTGTCACCGGTCGGATCGATCGCGACGCCCGGCCCCATCATCCCCTCGGCGAAGACCGGATCGGGCACGGCGGTCAGCGGCAGGACCCATCCCGCGAGTGGCGCCAGCAGCTGCTTGTCGGTCATTCCATCATTCCTCGCCGGTCGGACGCGCAGTGTATCGCGCGGCAACCCGCTGACAATACCTATTGAATACCTTTGTGAGCGCCTCAGCCCGCGCTGATCGTCACCGGGCCGACGATGCCGGAGGGCCGGCCCGGCTCGGGCGCGACGATCAGGACGATCGCACGCGGCCCCGCGCCCGCCGGCAAGGCCGCCGTGATCGGTCCGACCGCCGCTCCGGCTTTGTCGGCGAGTTTGCGTCCGTCGACCCACAGTTCGGCCCGTCCTGCGACCGCGGCGAAGGCGATCCGGCCGCCCTTCGCGGCGATGACGCGCACCGGCGTGACGCTGGCCCGATAGACCTGCCAGCCCGCCTGCGCCTCGGCCGGGGTGGCGGTGCCGCTGTGGACGAAGGCCCAGCTGTTATTGTCATTCTCTGCCGGCGCCAGCGACGCGTCGGGGCGCGCCGCGAGCAAGGGCGAGCGCCGCCAGTCGTCGATCGTCCGCGTCGCGGCGAGCGGTGCGACCTGCGCGCGGGGCGTGGCGGCGACACGGTCGATCATCAGCGCCGCCGGGCGCAGACCGGGCGCGGTGGCGCGCAGCGTGATGCGACCGCGCCCGCCGGCGTCGGCCTGGACGATGACCTGCGCCAGCCCGTTGAACAGCGATCGCGCGCCGCTCGTCGCGCTGTCGCCCTTCTCGGATTCGTGGCTGTTGGGATCGCCGTTGCCGACACCGATGATCGTCGCGCCGGTGACGACGAACCGCGTCGGCAGATTGGCGGTGGGGACGTGGCGGCCACGCGCGTCGATCGCGTCGATCGTCACCGGCTGGACGTCCTCGCCGTCGCCCGCCATCGCGCGCCGTGCCGGGGTGAGGCGCAGCGCCACCGGTGGCCCCGCCGTCTCATGCCCAGCGCGCGCCACCTCGCGTCCGCCGATTGAGGCGATCACCTCGATCGTGCCGGGGGCATAGGGCACGGTGAAGCTGTTGCCCATCAGCCGGTCGACCGCGGCCTCGCCGACGACGCGGCCGTTGAGCCTGAGCGTGATCCGCTCGGCATTGCTGAGCACGAGGATCGGCACCGGCTGCCCCTCGCGTCCGGGCCAGGTCCAGTGCGGCGCCAGGCCGACGACCGGCGCATCGTCGATCCAGCCGGCGCGATGGATGTCATAGGCCGTCTTGCGGAAGCCGCAGAGGTCGAGGATGCCGAAGAAGCTGCTGATCGTCGGCCAGACGTGCGGCGTCGGCTCGCCATGATAGTCGAAGCCCGTCCAGACGAAGCCGCCGGCGACGAACGGGCGCCTGGCGATCTCTGCCCAGCCCTTGCGGTGCGTCTCGCCCCAGCCCGCCGCATCGTCGTCCATCGACGAGCGGATGTTCTTCGCCGGGATCGTCTGATAGGCGCCGCGCGTCTCGAACGCGCTGGTATCCTCCGAGCTGGTCATCGGCTTGGTCGGGTTGAGCGCGTGGAACTTGTCGTAATCGCCGGGATAATAATTGAAGCCGACGACGTCGACGACGGTCGAGACATTCTCCGGATTGAAGAAGGCGCCGTTCATCGCGGCGGTGACCGGGCGACTGTCGTCGAGCCGCTTCACCGCGGCGGCCATCCGCCGCACCATCTCGACGCCGGCGTGGGTGCCCTGCATCGGCTCCTCGTTGAACACCGACCAGAGGATGACGCTGGGATGGTTGCGGTCGCGCCGCACCAGCCATTCGAGCTGCGCCATATAGTCGGGCGAGGGATTGAAATTGCGGTTCTCGTCCATGACGAGGAAACCCATCCGGTCGCATAGGTCGAGGAAAGCCACCGGCGGCGCGTTGTGCGAGCAGCGGATCGCGTTGCAGCCCAGCTCCTTGAGCCGCTCCAGCCGCCACGCCATCAGCGCGTCGGGAAGGGCGACGCCGACGCCGGCATGGTCGTGGTGGATGCACACGCCCTTCAGCTTGACCGGCGCGCCGTTGAGGAAGAAGCCCCGGTCGGCATCGAAGCGGATCGTGCGGAAGCCGACCGGCACGCTGCGCGCATCGACCGTCGCGCCGTCGCGTTCGAGCGCCACGGTGACGGTGTACAGCGTCGGGGTCGCCACCGACCAGAGTGCCGGATCGGCGATCGTCAGCGTCGTGGTGAGGTCGCCCTGCCCGAGCGGCGGCACCGTGGCCATATCGGTCGTCGCGGTCGCGACCGTCCGGCCGCCTGAATCGAGCAGCCGGGCCACGGCGCGGACCCCGACCGCCGCGGCCTCGGTCGAGCGCGCGGTCACCGTGACGGGCACGCTCCAGCCGCCGCCGCTGCCGGCGCGCGGGTCGCAATGCACGCCGTCGGTGACGATCGACACGGGCGCGCGGCGGGCGAGCCAGGCATGGCGGTAGAGGCCGGCGCCTTCATACCACCAGCCCTCCATCGCCTCGGCATCGACGCGGATCGCGACGACGTTGCGCTCGTCGCCGAAGCGGGCGAACGGCGTGATGTCGACGTAGATGCTGTTATAGCCCGACCAATTATGCGCGACGACGCTACCGTTGACCCAGATGGTCGCGTTGGTGGCGATACCGTCGAACTGCAATTCGCAATATTGGCCGCGGCTGGCGGGATCGAGGTGGAAGCTGCGCCGGTACCAGCCGATGCCGCGTGGCCGATAGCCCTGCGCGACATTGGCGCTCTCGACGAACGGCTGGAACGACGCCCAGTCATGCGGCAGCGTCACCAGCGGCCAGTCGCTGTCGTCATAATCGATCGCCGCCGCGCCGACCGCATTGCCCGCCTTGGCGCGCAGATAGGTCTCGTTATGCGTCGCCGCCGGCGGCACCGCGATGTCGCCTTCGTGGAACAGCCAGCCCTGGTCGAAGCCGATCCGCGACGGATCCCCCACCGGCAGCGGCGCGCGCAGGCCGTCGACCGGGGCGGGCATCGGCAGCGCGCCATAATCCGGCCCGCGCGCTGCGCGCGCGGCGGCGGGCAGGGTCAGCGTCAGACCGGCACCGGCGGACCCGAGCAGCTGCCGCCGGTCGATCGTCATGCCGGATGGCCGCCGATGGTGGTGGCGACCGGCGCCATCGCCGCGGTCAGTTGCACCCAATCGGCGCGCAGCCCGGCGGCGAGCGTCCCGCGTTCCGCCGACAGGCCGAGGAAGGCCGCCGGATTGCCCGCGGCGAGCCGCGCCGCCGCCACCGGCTCGAGCCCGAGCATCCCCATCGCATTGGCGACCGCCGCCGCCATGTCGAGGTCCGATCCGGCCAAGGTGCCATCCTCATAGGAGCAGATGCCGTCGCGCACGCGAATCTGCCGCCCCTGCAGGACGAAATCCTTCACCTCCGCGCCGACCGACGACATCGCATCGGTGACCAGCATCATCCGGTCGAGCCCGCGCGCGCGCAGCGCGATGCGCAGCACCGCCGGAGCGACGTGGACGCCGTCGGCGATCAGCCCGCACCACGGCCGCGGATCGTCGAGCGCTGCGCCGACGAGGCCGGGAGTGCGCTGCACCATCGCCGGCATCGCGTTGAACAGATGGGTGATGCCGCTCAGCCCCGCATCGAAGGCGGCGAGCGCCCCGTCATAGCTCACCTCGGTATGACCGGCGCTGACCAGCACGCCGGCGGCGGTCAGCTGGGCGATGTCATCGATCTGCGCCAGCTCGGGCGCCAGCGTCACCATCACCTTGCCGCGACGCGGCCGGGTGAGCAGCGCGATCATCTCGGCATCGAGCAGGCGGAAGCGCGCCGGGTCGTGGATGCCCTTGCGCGCGACGTTGAGCCACGGCCCCTCGATATGCACGCCGACCACGCCGGGCACGCCCGCCGCGATCGCCGCATCCACCGCATCGAGCGCGAGCGCGATACGGTCGGGCGTGTCGCTGATCAGCGTCGGCAGCAGCGCGGTGGTGCCGTAGCGCGCATGTGCCGCGGTGATCGCGGCGATGCCGTCGATGTCGGTCTCGTCGTTGAACAGCACGCCGCCGCCGCCGTTGACCTGGGTGTCGATGAAGCCCGGCATCAGCCAGCCGCCGTCGAGATCGACCGCGTCACCCGCGTCGCCGTCGAGCGGGCGGATCGACGCGATGCGATCCCCCGCAACGACGATCTCCGCACCGCGCCACACCGCATCGGCGACGACGACCTGGCCGTTGGTATATCGGAACGCCT
Organism: Sphingomonas kyungheensis; assembly: GCF_037120395.1. NCBI lineage: Bacteria > Pseudomonadati > Pseudomonadota > Alphaproteobacteria > Sphingomonadales > Sphingomonadaceae > Sphingomonas > Sphingomonas kyungheensis. Next base: position 393,926 of record NZ_JBBBDM010000002.1, on the reverse strand, counting down.
CGCTCATAGCGTGCGCGTCACCTTGGCGAGGTGCGGGGGCGTGTCGGGATCGAGCCCGCGCCGCCGCGACAGCGCCTCGGCGAGACCGTAGAAGCTCGCCAGCATCAGGATCGGCTGCACCGCCGAATGCGCGTCGAGCGCCGGCAGGTTGGCGCGCGCATCGCCGGCATGCGCCGACAGGACGGTCGCGCCGCGGCCGGCGAAGGTTTCCGCCACCGCCATCACGTCGTCGCCCGCCGCGTCGGAGGTCGCCAGCGCGAGAACCGGAAAGCCTTCGCCGACGATCGCCATCGGGCCGTGGCGCACTTCGGCGGCGCTGAACGGCTCGGCCTGCAACTGGCAGGTCTCCTTGAGCTTGAGCGCGCATTCCTGCGCGACGCCGAAGCCATAGCCGCGACCGATGACGAACATCTGCTTCGCCTCGGCAAGCGGCTCGACGCCCGCGCTCCAGTCGAGCGCCACGGCGCGTTCGAGCTGTTCGGGCAAGGCCTTCACCGCCTCGGCGAGCGCGGCATCGCCCGACCAGGCCGCGACCAGCGCGGCGAGGCCGGCCATCGCGGCGATGCACGATTTGGTCGCGGCGACCGAGCGTTCCGGCCCGGCGCTGAGCGCGAGCAACGTGTCGGCCATCTCGGCGAGCGGCGACGTCTCGTCGTTGACCAGCGCCACCACGTCGGCGCCGGCCTTGGCATGCGCCTCGACCGTCGCGAGCAGATCGGGGCTGCGACCGCTCTGCGAGATGGCGATGCACAATGCGCGCCGCGTCGTCACCGGCGCGTCGAACAGCGATACGACCGAGGGCGCGGCGGAGGCGACCGGCACGCCGATGAGCGTCTCGATCAGATATTTGCCGTACATCGCGGCATGGTCCGACGATCCGCGCGCGCAGGTCACGACCACGTCGGGCGGGGTCGCACGCAGCCGCTCGCCGAGCGCGGTCAGCGCGGCGGTGTTGCGCGCCACCAGCCGGGCGACGGTCGCTCCCGCCTCCAGCGTCTCGGCGCGCATCAGCGTGCCCGTCATCGTATCGGTCGTCACTTGGTTCAGGGCCCCCGGGCTCGTGTCAGCTGTCGGCGAGCTCGGCCACGAAATCGTAGCTGTCGCCGCGGTAATAGGATCGGGTGAATTCGACGGCGCGGCCGTCGCGCAGGAAGCCGCGCCGCTCGATCAGCAGACCGGGCGAGCCCGGATCGACGCCGAGCATCCGCGCGTGGTCGGTGCCGAACGGCACGGCGCGCAGCCGCTGGAGGGCGCGCACCGGGCGATGCCCCGCCTCGGTCAGCGCGGCGTAGAGCGAGCTTTCGACCGCATCGATCGACGGCAGGCAGAAACCGGCGATCGTCGCCACCTCCAGCGCCATCGGCACCTCGTCGGCGAAGCGCAGCCGCTGGAAGCGGAACACCGGCGCGCTCGGCGACAAGGCCAGCGCCATCGATTCCTCGGGGCTGACGGTCCCGACGCTGCGCGAAACCCAGCTGCTGCTCGGCGTCAGGCCGCGTGCGATCATATCCTCCGAGAAGGAAGACAATTTGCTGAAATTCTTCTCGACGCGCCCGGCGACGAAGGTGCCCGCGCCGCGGCGACGGGTGAGCAGGCCTTCCTCGACCAGCCCCTCGATCGCCTTGCGCACCGTGATGCGCGACACGCCATATTCGACGGCGAGATCGCGCTCGGCCGGAATCGCATCGCCGCGCGTGATCACCTCGCCACCGATCGCGTCGCGGATGAGCTGTTGCAGCTGCAGATAGAGCGGTGAGGGATTGTCGGCACGAAACCGCCCCACCCGGCTCACGAAACTCATCCCTCACTCCCTGTTCTGCTGCTTGTGGCGTCAACGGGTGCCACGGCTCGCAGAGCGGCGCCAGTGGCGCCTTGCCCTACAATTGTCCTAGATTGGACTGGTCGTCAATGACCTGACGTAGCTGCGCGACGACCCTGGCGCTGGTGATCCGCGGCGGCGGCCCGAAGTCGATACGCTCGGCGGAGGCGGGTGCGGCGGCCGTGCTCGCCGAGCCGTGGACCGCGCGGACGCCGGTGGCGGCGATCAGCGCGGCGACATTGCCGGGGGCGACACCGGCGCCGGCCATGACGGTGCAGCGGCCCGCGGCGCGCGCCACCATCCGGGCGATCGTCGCCGCCCCGGCGGGCGCCGAGGCCGCACCGCCCGAGGTCAGGATATGGTCGAAGCCGAGCGCGACCGCCGTATCGACCGCGGCGACCGGATCGTCGACCACGTCGATCGCGCGATGCAGCGTCATGCCGACGGTGGCGGGCAGCGCGTCGCGGACGCCTGCCAGCGCCGCCGTGTCGAGCGCCCCCTCCCGCGTCGCGCCGAAGACGAGGCCGTCGACCCCCGCCGCGACCAGCGCCGCCGCCTCGCGCTGCGCCAGCGCCAGCGTCGTCGCGTCATAGGTGAAGCCGCCCGGCTGCGGTCGCACCATCGCGCGCACCGCCACGCCGGCCGGTCGCGCCACATCGAGCACCGCCGCGACCAGACCTGCCGACGGGGTCAGCCCGCCGAGCGCGAGCGCGGCACATAATTCGATCCGGTCGCAGCCGCCGGTGATCGCCGCGGCGGCACCCGCGACGGTCTCGACGCAGATCTCCAGAGTGATTCGCGGAGCGGTGTCCGAAGTGTCGTGACGATTCGCCTGCATCGTCATGATTCGGCCCGCATCACCCGCACTTGCCGCGTTTGCCGGCGCTCGTCCGTCGCGATCGTGTGCGACGAACCGTTGCAACACCCGCCGCCGCCGTATCCGTCGTCCCGCATGATCCTCTCTCCCAAATCACTGATCGCTTTACACTTTACCTGCGCTACACGCTTTCGGACCGTAACGGTCCCAGAGCGGTCACGCCACCGGTCACACAATTCGCCGCATTCGCCGAGCGATATTACACTTTTAATGCATGGATTGGCATGGATTGGTTATAACCTTTCCATAGCGAGCGGATTTATATGCCAAAATGGCACGCTCGTGGATCGCCGCCGGCCGATGCGGCTGTGTGAACGGAGCATGCGGCCGGGCGTGCGCCACAAAGGGGACTGAAGCTGATGCACCTTCGCCATGCGATCCTCGTGACCACGGCCCTGGCCGGCCTTGCCACGGCCATTCCGTCGACGGCGCAGACCGCGCCCACCGCCAGCCCACCCGGCAGCGACGATCAGGCGGCGACGACGACGACCGCGACGGACGCACCGGCCGACGGCGACATCATCGTCACCGGCTATCGCGGCAGTCTGCAAAAGGCGATCAACGTCAAGCGCAACGCCAATGCGGTGGTCGATGTCATCACCTCGGAAGACGTCGGCAAATTCCCCGATCGCAACGTCGCGGAATCGCTGTCGCACATTCCCGGCGTCAGCATCGACCGGCGCTTCGGCGAAGGCGAGAAGGTGGCGATCCTCGGCACCGATCCGGCGCTCAACCGCATGCTGCTCGACGGCCATGCGCTCGCCTCGGCCGACTGGGGCGGCAACGACAATGATCCGTCGAGCCGCACCTTCAACTATTCGCTGCTCGCCCCCGAACTGGTCGACCGGCTCGAAGTGTACAAGTCGCCCGAGCCGCGGATCGAGGAGGGCAGCCTCGGCGGTACGGTGATCGTCCGCACGCGCCGGCCGCTCGATCTGCCGGCCAATTCGATCTTCGCCTCGGGCGGCTATTCGTACAATGACCGGTCGGACAAGGGCAACGCCCGCGGCTCGGGCCTGTACAGCTGGCGCAACGCCGACGAGACGTTCGGCGTGCTCGTCGCCGCCACCTACGACAAGCAGAACCTGACCCGCGCCGGCGTCGAATTCTTCGGCTATGACAATACCGCACCCAATGCCGACGGCACCTACAACAGCCCGTTCGTCAATCGCGCCAGCGACGGCACCCTCAGCCTCAAGAGCCCCGGCGCGACGATCACCGGCGGCACGATCGAGGATCTGTACAAGGCGGCCTCGCCCTTCGGCATCAACTACGCCTATTTCCAGCAGCAGCGCGAGCGCAAGAGCGTGTCGGGCACGATGCAGTTCCGGCCGAGCAGCGACCTGACTCTCACCCTCAACGGCACGCATATCGACGGCAATTACAACAATTACAGCCAGTCGATGTACACCATCCCCGGCGCCTGGACGGGGAACGTGTTGCAGTCCGCGACGATCAGCAACGGCGTCGTCACCGCCGCAAGCTTCGGCGCGGCGACGAGCCAGAGCGCGCAGCTCGATACGCTCGTCCGCCGCACCAGCCTCAAGACCGACAATCTCAACCTGTTCGCCGACTGGGAGGGCGACGGCGGCGCCAAGGTCAACTTCTCGGGCGGCTGGTCGCGCGCCAAGGGCGGCCGCAATCCCGAATATCTGTTCAACGTGCAGACCAAGCTGCCGTACAGCTACGCCTTCACCAACAACACCGCGACGGTCAATTTCGTCGGCGACCTGACCAATCCGGCGAACTATTTCACCAATCCGAACAACAACGCCGCGCAGATCGAGGGGCGGCCGGTGCTGACGTCGACCGGGGCGCAATTGGTCGCGGCGCAGATCGGCGGGCTGGACTATAGCGTCACCACCGATCGCGATATCTTCGGCGGCTATGACGCGACCATCCCGGTCAGCGTCGGGCCGTTCACGGAGATCCTGCTCGGCAGCCGCGTCACCGATCACGTCAATCGCGTCGATGCGCGCGGGATCAACACCTATCTGCAGCAGTCGCTCGACGTCACCCAGCTCGGCGTCACTGCGCTTACCACGCCCGACGGCACGTTCGACGGCAGCGGCGGCATGGGCAACGCCACCAAATATCTCAACCTGCCGCAGCAGTCGGTGATCGACATCCTCGCCAATGCGATCAACAGCCCGCTCGTCACCAAGGTCGGTGCCTCGACCAAGGTGCGCGAAACGGTCATGGCCTCCTATGCCCAGGCCAATTTCGATCAGGACGGGCTGCGCGGCAATATCGGCGGCCGGCTCGTCTATACCCGCGACATCTCCAATTACGCGACGACGCTGAGCAACACGGTCAATCCGGTACCGGTGCCGACCCGCACGGTGAACGACTATCTCAAGTTCCTGCCGAGCCTCAACATCGCCTATTCGATCACGCCGAAGGTGATCGTCCGCGGTGCGGCGGCGCGGGTCATCGCCCGGCCGCGCTACGAGGATCTGGCGGCGGCGACCTCGCTCAACAACGTCACGCTCGATGGTGGCGGCGGCAATCCCAACCTCAAGCCCTATGAGTCGACCAATTACGAACTGACCGCCGAATATTACCCCCGCGCCGGCAGCCTGCTGGCGGTCGAACTGTTCCGGCGCGAGATCAGCAACTATATCTTCAACACGCGGACCAATGCGGTCTTCTTCAACTCGCTGACCGGTGCGTTGGCGACCTATAACGTCAACCAGCCGATCAACGGCGGCAAGGCGAAGGTCAACGGCGCGTTGATCTCCGCGCAGAGCGACATCTGGGGCGGCTTCGGCTTGCAGGCGAATTATTCCTATCAGGAAAGTTCGACCTCCAATACCGACGTGACCGGCACGACGCTCAACCTGCCCTATCTGTCGGAGCATACGATTAACGTGATCCCCTATTTCGAAAAGGGACCGTTCCAGGCGCGGGTCAGTTACAATTACCGGTCGAGCTATTTCCGCACGATCGGCCGGCTCGGCTCGCGCGAAATGGTCGCGCCCTACAGCCAGCTCGATGCCTCCGCCTCGCTCAACATCACCAAGGGCATCGTGCTCAGCGTCAACGCGCAGAACCTGCTCGACGAGACGTACCTGCAATATAATGCGACGCCGGACCGGCCCACCGCCTTCTACAAGAACGGCCGCACGTTCGCGGCGGCGGTGTCGTTCCGGATGTAAGACGCCCCGGTCAAACCACTCAAATAACGTGTGTAAAAAATCATTGCCTCGGCAGCCCGTGATGCGGCTGCCGGGGCTTTTTTGCAGATCAGGCATGGACGCCGCGGAAAGCGTCGGCCAAGATACCATCAATACCAAAACAGGACCAAGGGGCGGCCATGAGGGAGCAACCGGGAATCGCGATCGTCGTCGGCGCTGCGCTGGCGCTGCTGACCGCGCCCGCCGCCGCCCGCCCCGCCCCGCCGGCTGCGGGCGAGCTGCCGCTCGTCCCCCTGCCGCAGAGCGTGACGCAGGGCAGCGGAAGCTTCCTCGTCGCCGACGGCGCGCGGGTCGGCACACCGCCGGGCGATGCCGGTGCGGCGGCCGCCGCGCGGTTGCTCGCCCAGCACGTCCGCGTCGCGCGCGGGATCGCGCTCGCACCGGTCGCCGGCGAGGCCGCGATCCGCTTCGTCCGCGATGCGACCGTCACCGGCGACGAGGCCTATCGGCTCGACAGCGATGCGCACGGCATCCGGATCAGTGCATCGGGCGATCGCGGCCTCGTCCACGGCGCGATGACGCTCGCGCAATTGCTCAGCCCGGATCGCGCTTATGGCCGGCCGGTCGCGGTGCCGGCGCTCGCCATCGCCGATGCGCCGCGCTTCGCCTGGCGCGGGCTGATGATCGATCCGGCGCGGCATTTCCAGCCCGTCGCGGTGCTGCGCGATATCGTCGACCAGATGGCGGCGGTGAAGCTCAACACGCTCCATCTCCATCTCAGCGACGATCAGGGCTGGCGGTTCGAGGTCAAACGCTATCCCAAGCTGACCGAGGTCGGCGCCTGGCGCACCCCGCCCTCCGCCGGCGGCCCGCCGGGAGCGCGCGTCGGCGGCTTCTATACGCAGGAGGAGCTGCGCGGCCTCGTCGCTTATGCCGCCGAGCGCGGTATCGTCGTCGTGCCCGAGATCGACCTGCCCGGCCATGCACAGGCCCTGGTCGCCGCCTATCCCGAACATGGCGTGCTCGGCGATCGGCCCGCAGTCGGCCACGACTGGGGCGTCAATCCGTATCTGCTCAACCCGCGCCCCGAAACGGTGCGATTCGTCGAGGACATTCTCGACGAGCTGCTCGCGGTGTTTCCGGGCCCGTATATCCATCTCGGCGGCGACGAGGCGGTCAAGGATCAATGGGAGCGCTCGCCCGCTGTGCAGGCGCAGATGGCATCGCTCGGCCTCAAGACCGAGATGCAGATGCAGAGCTGGCTGATCGACCAGCTCGCCGCCTATCTCGCCAAGCGCAACCGGCGGCTGATCGGCTGGGACGAGATCCTCGAAGGCGAATTGCCGCAATCGGCGGCGGTGATGTCGTGGCGCGGCGAGACGGGCGCGGTCGAGGCGGCGAAGCGCGGGCACGATGTCGTGCTGTCGCCGGGGCCGACGCTCTACCTCGACAATGCGCAGAGCGATCAGGCGGACGAGCCGCCCGGCCGGCTGGCGATCCAGACGCTGGCCGACCTGTATCGCTACGATCCGCTGCCCGCGGGCATCGATGCCGCCGCCGCCGGACATATCCTCGGCGCGCAGGGCAATGCGTTCAGCGAATATCTCATCACCGCGCGGCAGGTGCAGCATGCGATCTTCCCGCGCGCCGCGGCGCTCGCCGAGATCAGCTGGTCGGCGCCGGGGACGCGCGACTTTCCCGGCTTCGTCGCACGGCTTCAGCCGCAGATCGCGCGCTGGCGGCGCGCGGGGCTGGAGGTCGCCGACAGCGCCTTCGCGGTCACGTACACGCTGGAGGGCAAGCGCGGCGACGTGCTGCGCAGCGGGCGCATGACGGTCGCCCTGGCGACACAGGCCCCGCTCGGCACGATCCGCTACACGCTCGACGGCAGCGCCCCCGCCGCCAACAGTCGGCGCTATGCCGCGCCGCTGACGCTGGCACCCGGCGCGACGATCCGCGCCGCCGCCTTCGATGCCGCGGGCGTGGCGCTGGCGGCGCCGCGCAGCTTCGCGACCGACCGGCAGGCGTTGCTCGGCGCTGGCAATGACGCGCTCACCGCCTGCCCGACCGGATCGCTGGCGCTGCACGTACCGCTGACCGCCGACGCCACCGCCGACGCGCCCGCCTATAAGATCGACCTGTTCGACACTTGCTCGGTCTTCCCCGCTGCACCGATCGCCCGCGCGAGGACGATCGCGCTGGACGTCGCACGACTGCCGCGGCCGTTCGGGCTCGCGCACGAGTTCACCAAGCTGCGCGCGCACTACAACGTCACGCCGCACGGCGAGCTGGTCGTCACCGCCGGCTGCCCGACGAAGGACGCGCCGCGGCCGGCGGTGCTGGCGACCTTCCCGCTGCCCGATCCGGCAAGCGCGCCCAACCGGATGCGCTTCGAGGCCGCGCTGCCGCCGCAGACGCGCGACGCCGACCTCTGCCTGCAATTCACCTCGCCGCTAGCCGACCCGCTCTACGTGGTCGATCACGTCCAGTTGACGGAGCCTGTCCAGTGAAGCCCGCCCTCCCCCTTCTCTTCGCCCTGCTCGCATCGACGCCGGCCTTCGCCGCGCCGCGTACGGACGTGGCGCTCGACCGTGGCTGGCAGGTGCGGATCGATCCCGCCGACAGCGCTGCCGGACAGGCGCATCCCAAGGAAACGCGCTGGCTGCCCGCGCACGTGCCGGGCAGCGTCCAGCAGGATCTGATCGCCGCCCACCGCGTCCCCGATCCGTTCAAGGGCACCAACGAAGCCGCGATCCAATGGGTCGGCCTGACCGACTGGCAGTTCCGCACGCAGATCGCGGTGTCGCCGGCGATGCTGGCGCGCGACCATCTCGACCTCGTCTTCGACGGGCTCGACACCTTCGCGACGGTGCGCGTCAACGGTCGCGTGCTGCTGTCCGCCGACAATGCGCATCGCCGCTGGCGCGCGGATGCCAAGTCGCTGCTCAAGGCCGGCGACAATGAGATCCTCGTCACCATCGCCTCGCCGATCAAGCAGCTCGCGCCGCTCGTCCTCGCCGCCAAGCACCCGCTGCCCGGCGAATATGTCTCGGCGTTCAAGGACGATCCCGGCGACCGCCAGACCTCGCCCTATATCCGCAAGCCGAAATACCAATATGGCTGGGACTGGGGCCCGCGGATCGTCACCATCGGCCTGTGGCGGCCGGCGCGGCTCGAGGCGTGGGACGCGGCGCGGATCGAGACGCTGCGCGTCGAACAGGATGCGCTCAACGATGCCGAGGCGCGGCTGACCGCGCGCGCGACGATCGTCGCCGACCGGGCGAAGACGGTGACGCTGCGCACGACGATGACCGCGCCCGACGGCACCGCGCGCACCGTCGAACAGGCGGTGGCGGTCGCCGCCGGGCCCAACCGCGTCGCGATCCCGCTCACCGTCGCCGCGCCGCAGCGCTGGCAACCCGCCGGTTATGGCGCGCAGCCGCTCTACACCGTCGCGACGACCCTGCTGGTCGACGGCGCGGCGAGCGAGCAGCGGGCGCGGCGCATCGGGCTGCGCACCGTGTCGCTCGACCGGCGTGATGGCGCCTTCGCCTTCGTCGTCAACGGCAATCGCGTCTTCGCCAAGGGCGCCAATCTGATCCCGTTCGACAGCTTCCCGGCGCGTGTCGAGGCGGCCGAGATGCAGGGGCTGCTCACCGCGGCGCGCGACGCCAATATGAACATGATCCGCGTCTGGGGCGGCGGCTATTATCTCGACGATGCCTTTTACGAAATGGCCGACCGGCTGGGTCTGATGATCTGGCAGGATTTCATGTTCGGCGGCTCGGTGACGCCGCCCGAGGCCGCATTCCGCGAGAACGTCCGCATCGAGGCGGACGAGCAGGTCGCGCGGCTCGGCGACCATCCCTCGATCGTCCTCTGGGCGGGCAATAACGAAGTCCTGTCCGGCTGGGAGAATTGGAGCGACCGCAAGGCGTTCAAGACCGCGGTCGGCCCCGACGAGCAGGAGCGGATCGGCACTGGCATGGCGGTGCTGTTCGACCGGGTGCTGCGCGATGCCGTCACGCGCAACAGTCCCGGCACGCCCTATATGCCGGGATCGCCGTCGAGCGATTACGAAGGCCCGACCGATACCGACGCCAATGGCGATCGCCATTTCTGGGACGTCTGGTCGGGATCGAAGCCGGTCGAGCAATATCTCGATCACTGCCCGCGCTTCATGTCCGAATATGGCTTCCAGGCGATGCCGACGATGGCGACGATCCGCGACTTCGCCGGGCCGGGCGCGCTCGATGCTGACGGCGCGGTGATGAAGGCGCATCAGAAGTTCCTGGCGGGCGAAGGCAATGCCCGGCTGCGGCTGTATCTCGACCAGCGGCTGCGGCCGGCCAAGGACTTCGCCGACTTCGTCTATCTGACGCAGGTCAATCAGGCGCAGGCGATCGGCCTCGCCGCGCGCCACCACCGCGCCTGCCGGCCGGTGACGATGGGGTCGCTGTTCTGGCAGCTCAACGACGTCTGGCCGTCGATCAGCTGGGCGAGCATCGATCACCTCGGCCAGTGGAAGCTGCTCCAGTATGAGGCGCGGCGGTTCTTCGCACCGCAGGCGATCGTCGCGGAGCATAAGGACGCGAGCACCCAGGTGACGCTGATCTCGGACGCGACGACGCCGATCGCGGCGCGCTGGCGGGTGACGGTGCGCGACATGACCGGCGCGACGCTGGCGACGCGCGAGGCGGCGGCGACGCTCGCGCCGCTCTCCGCCGCGACGGTGGCGACGCTGCCCGATGCCGCGCTGTTCGGCGCCGCCCCGCCGGCGCAGAGCTATGCGGTCGCCGAGCTGCTGATCGACGGGCGCAGCGTCAGCCGCACGATCGTCGAGCGGCTCGCGCCCAAGGACATGGCCTATCCCGATCCCGGCCTGACGCTGCGCCGCGACGGCGACCGGGCGACGATCACCGCCGCCCGGCTGGCGCGCGCGGTGATGATCGACATGGGCGATATGCCGGGCCAGGCTTCCGACAATGGTTTTGACCTATTGCCCGGCGAGAGCATCACGGTGACACTGACCGGCCAGCAGACGCCGGTACTGCGGACGCTGGCGCGATGACCCTTTCCTCCCCCTGTCTCGGAGCGACCTTATGATCCCCGCCCTCCTCCTGCTCGCCCAGGCCGCCGATCCGGTCGCCGCGAGCGTCGCGGCGATGTCGCCCGAGCGCAAGGCCGCGCAATTGCAGAGCACCGCGCCCGCCGACGCCGCCGCGGGCCTGCCCGCCTATGACTGGTGGAACGAAGGGCTGCACGGCCTCGCGCGCGATGGCTATGCCACGGTCTTCCCGCAGGCGATCGGCCTTGCCGCGACCTGGGACGTCGATCTGATGAACAAGGTCGGCACCGTCGTCAGCATCGAGGCGCGCGCCAAGTTCAACGCGCAACCCGCCGCCGCGGATCGCCGCATCTATCAGGGGCTGACGATCTGGTCGCCCAACATCAACATCTTCCGTGATCCGCGCTGGGGCCGCGGGCAGGAAACCTATGGCGAGGATCCCTATCTGACCGGGTCGCTCGGCGTCGGCTTCATCACCGGCCTGCAAGGCCCCGACCCCCGGCACCCGCGCGTCGTCGCGACACCCAAGCATTTCGCGGTGCACAGCGGCCCCGAGGCGGGACGCGACAGTTTCGACGTCGACGTCAGCCCGCGCGATCTCGAGGCGACCTATCTTCCCGCCTTCCGCCGCGCGATCACCGAGGGCAAGGCACAGTCGCTGATGTGTGCCTATAACAGCATCCACGGCGTGCCGGCCTGCGCCGCCTCGTGGCTGATGAACGATCGCCTGCGCCACGACTGGGGCTTCGCCGGCTTCACCGTCTCGGACTGCGACGCGGTGTCGAACATCTCGATCTACCATCATTACCGGCTCGACGCGGCCGGCGCGGCGGCGGCGGGCATCCGTGGCGGGACCGACATCAATTGCGGTACGGCCTATGCCGCCTTGCCCGAAGCGCTCGCCAAGGGCCTCGTCACCCAGGCGGAGGTCGATACCGCGCTGACCCGCGCACTGCGCGCCCGCCGCGCGCTCGGCATCGCTTACGGGGGCACCAGCCCCTGGGCGAGCATCAAGCCCAGCGAGCTGGCGACGCCCGCGCATCATGCCGTCGCGCTGGAGGCGGCACGCAAGGCGATCGTGCTGTTGCAGAATACCAACGCGCGCCTGCCGCTCGCCGCCGGGAGCCGGATCGCGGTGATCGGCGCCAATGCCGACGATCTCGGCGTGCTGCAGGGCAATTACCACGGCACGGCGATGCACCCGGTGACGCCGCTCGAAGGCCTTCGCCAGCGTTTCGGCGCCGCCAATGTCCGTTATGCGCAAGGCTCGCTGCTCGCCGAAAGCTCGGCGATCGTCGTGCCGGAGACCGCGCTGCGCGCCGACGGCAAGCCCGGCCTGCGCGCCACCTATACCGGCGGCAGCGGCGCACCGACCGTGCGGCAGGACCGTCGCATCGACCTCGACGTCAACCGCGCGCCGCCCGCGCCCGGCCTGCCCGCGATCGGCTATACCGCGCGCTGGACCGGCGAGTTCGTGCCGCCCGCGCCCGGCCGCTACCATCTGATCCTCGACCAGACGCAATGCTGGAAGGATTGCACGGTCCACGACCGCGCGACGCTGACGCTCGGCGGCAAGACGCTGCACGACGGCGATCTGCCCAAGGGCCGCGTCGACCTCGTCATCGACAGCGACGGCACGCCGCAGCCGATCGACATCCGGCTTGACCATCGGTCGGAGGACGACAGCTTCCGTCTGTTGTGGCTGCCGCCCGCCGAGCCGTTGCTCGCGCAGGCGGTCGAGGCGGCGCGCCAGTCCGACGTCGCGGTGGTGGTCGCCGGCCTGTCGCCCGATCTGGAAGGCGAGGCGCTCTCCGTCTCCGTCCCCGGCTTCGTCGGCGGCGACCGGACCGACATCGCTCTGCCCGAGCCGCAGCTCCGGCTGCTCGCCGCGCTCAAGGCGACGGGCAAGCCGATCGTCCTGGTGCTGACCAGCGGCAGCGCGGTGGCGGTCGATCCCGCCGCCGCCGATGCGATCCTCGCCAATTGGTATGGCGGCGAGGCGGGCGGCACCGCGCTCGCCGACGTGCTGTCGGGGGCGACCAATCCCGCCGGGCGCCTGCCGGTGACGCTGTACCGCACCACCGCCGACCTGCCCGCCTTCACCGATTACAACATGAAGGAGCGCACCTATCGCTATTTCACCGGCACGCCGCTGTGGGGCTTCGGCCATGGCCTCAGCTACACGCGCTTCGGCTATGCGGCACCGCGCGGCGCCGCATCGGTCGCGGCGGGCGGCGCGCTGACCGTCGACACGACGGTGACGAACAGCGGCGCGCGCGACGGCGAGGAGGTGGTGCAGGCCTATCTCGTCCCGCCGGCAGGAACCGGCCTCGGCGGCAATGACGCGGTGCTGCAACGCCAGCTCGTCGGCTTCCGCCGCATCGCCGTCGCGCGCGGGCGCAGCAGCAATGTGCGCTTCACGATCGATCCGCGCGGCATGAGCATCGTCGATCGCGACGGCCGCCGTCACGTCGCCCCCGGCGCCTACCGGCTCTACGTCGGCGGTGGTCAGCCGGGTGACGGCGCGGGGCAATGGTTCGACTTCACCGTGACGGGGACGGACATGGAGCTGCCGAAATGAGCGGAGAACTCCGTGCCGCGGGCGGCATCGCCCTGCCCCGCCGCAGCGTGCTCGCCGGCGGGGTCGTGGCCGCCGCGGGGCTGGCGACGCCGGCCTTCGCCGCATCCCTGCCGTCGAAACGACCGGCGCCGGCCGACCGGCGCTTCACCAGCCCCGCGGTGGAGCGCGAGCTGGTCCGCGTCGCCGGCCGGATCGGTGACGACAAGCTGCGCTGGATGTTCGGCAATTGCTATCCGAACACGCTCGACACGACGGTGACGCAGGTCGGCACGGTGGACGGCAAGCCGGACAGCTTCGTCATCACCGGCGACATCCCCTGCCTGTGGCTGCGCGATTCGTCGGCGCAGGTGAAGCCCTATCTCCACCTTGCCCGCAAGGCGCCCGAGCTGCGCAGACTGATCGGCGGCCTGATCGCCCGACAGGCGCGCTGCATCCTGATCGATCCCTATGCCAACGCCTTCATGGAGGATCCGACCGCCAGGTCGAACCTCGAATGGTCGCAGAAGGACGAGACGGAGATGAAGCCGGGCGTCGCCGAGCGGAAGTGGGAGATCGACTCGCTCTGCTATCCGATGCGGCTCGCGCATGGATACTGGCGCGCGACCGGCGATGCCGCGCCCTTCGACGCGACCTGGGCGGAGGCCGCGCGCGCGAGCATCCGCACCTTCCGCGAACAGCAGAGGAAGGACGGCCCCGGCCCGTACAGCTTCCGCCGCTCCGCGCCGCAGCCGACCGAGACGTTGCTCTGGGGTCACGGCCATCCGACGCGGCCGGTCGGGCTGATCCATTCGGGCTTCCGCCCGTCGGACGATGCCTGCCTCTATCCCTTCCTGATCCCGAGCAATCTGTTCGCGGTCACGGCGTTACGCGAACTCGCCGTCGTCGCCAACGAGGCGCGGCACGATGCCGCCCTCGCCGCCGCCGCCACCGCGCTGGCGGCGGAGGTCGAGGCGGCGCTCAAGGCCTATGGGACGATGCGGCTGCGCGACGGCAGCGAGGTCTGGGCCTATGAGGTCGACGGCTTCGGCAACGCCATCTTCATGGACGACGCCAACGTGCCGTCGCTGTCGGGGCTCGGCTATCTCGGCTGCGTCGACTCGGCCGATCCGCTGTGGCGGCGGACGCAGGCCGCGTGCTGGAGCGCGGCCAATCCGTGGTTCTTCCGCGGCCGCGCCGGCGAGGGCATCGGCGGCCCGCATGTCGGTGCGGGCCAGATCTGGCCGATGTCGCTGACCATCCGCGCGCTTTCCGCGACCGACGACGCGACGATCCGCGCCGCGCTGCGCAGCCTGCGCGATACCGACGGCGGCACCGGCTTCATCCACGAAAGCTTCGACCAGGACGATCCCGCCAAATTCACCCGCGCCTGGTTCGCCTGGGCGAACGGCCTGTTCGCCGAGCTCATCCTCCATCTTGCCGCGACCCGGCCCGCATTGCTCAAGGCGCCCCTATGACCGATCGCACCCTCTCCCGCCGTGCGCTGCTCGCCGGCACCGCCGCCGCCGGCCTGCCGCTCGCCCTGCCGTTGCCGGCCCTCGCCGCGGCGCCCGCGCCGGCCAAGGCCAATCTGTTCGTCGGTACCGGCGGCCACGGCCATACCTATCCCGGCGCGACTTTGCCGTTCGGCATGGTGCAGCTCAGCCCCGACACCGATGTCGAGCGATGGGACGCCTGCTCCGGCTATCACCGCGACGATACGTCGATCATGGGGTTCAGCCATACCCATCTGTCGGGCACCGGCATCGGCGACATGCTCGACGTGCTGGTGGTGCCGACGGCGGGCACGAAAACGGGCGGCAAGGTCGAATTGCTGCCGGGGCCGCTCGCCGATCCCGATGCCGGCTACCGCCAGCGGTTCACCGCCGAACAGGCCGAGCCCGGCTATTATCGCGTTGCGCTGGAAAGCGGCGTGCGCGCCGAGCTGACCGTCACCGAACGGACCGGCTATCACCGCTATACCTTCCCCGCGGGTGCGGGGCATATCCTGATCGACCTGTCGCATCTCGTCCTCGACAAGAGCGACCAGCCGCCGCTGATCACCGACGCGAGCCTGACGCTCGACGCCGACGGCACGCTGACCGGGAGCCGCACCGTCAACCGCTGGGCGAAGGGGCGGCATATCCATTTCGCGCTCCAGACCTCGCGCACGCCGAGCCGCGTCACGCTCTATGGCGACGGCGATGCCGAGCAACCCGCCGGCGCGCGCGCGGTGCGGGGCAACCGGCTGAAGGCGGTGCTCCATTATGACGATGCCGGCGGGGCACCGATCCTGGTCCGCTGCGGCATTTCGGGCGTCGACGTCGCCGGCGCGCGCGCCAACCTCGCCGCCGAGGGCAAGAGCTGGGATTTCGACGCGGTGCGCCGCGCCGCGCAGGACCGCTGGGCAGAGGCCTTCGCCGGCGTGCGCATCGCCGGCGGCAGCGCCGATCAGCGCGTCATCTTCGCCTCCGCGCTGTATCATGCGCTGCTCGCGCCGACGCTCTTCTCCGATGTCGACGGCCGCTACATCGGGCTCGACCGCAAGCCGCACCGGCTCGGCGCGGGCGAGCGCGCGTACAGCAGCTATTCGCTGTGGGACACCTATCGCGCGCTGCATCCGCTGCTCACCATCGTCGCCCCCGATCAGGCGCAGGCGCTGGTCCACGACCTGATCCGCCAGACGCAGCAGAGCGTCTATGGCCCGCCGGTCTGGCCGTTGCAGGGGGTCGAGACGGGGACGATGATCGGCTGGCACGCGGTATCGGTCCTCGCCGAGGCGCAGGCCAAGGGGATCGCCGCCGATTATGCCGCCGCCTGGCCGGCGATCGCCAAGCGCAGCTTCGACTTCACCGCGCCCGACCTCGACAACAGCAAGGGCCGCGACGTCTATGACGCCAAGGGCTATGTCCCCGCCGACGTCTGGTTCGAAAGCGTCAGCCGGACGCAGGAATATGCCTATGACGACTGGGTCTCGGCGCACCTCGCCCGCGCGGCGGGGGAGGGCGCCGCGGCGGACCGGCTGCTCAAGCGGTCGGGCAACTGGCGCAACGTCATCGACGGCAAGGCGGGCTTCGCCAAGCCGCGCTTCGCCAACGGCCAGTGGTGGTCGCCCTATGATCCCGTCCAGCTCGGCCATATGCCCAAGCCGTGGTGGCGCGACTATACCGAGGCGAACGGCTGGCAGGCGACCTTCCTCAACCAGCATGACGTCTATGGCCTGATCGACCATATGGGCGGCGATGCGAGGTTCGAGGCGCGGCTCGACGCGCTGTTCACCGCGCCGTCGACGCTGCCGGCCAATGCGCCGCCCGACATCAGCGGCCTCGTCGGCCAATATGCGCATGGCAACGAGCCCAACCATCACGTCGCCTATCTCTACGTCTATGCCGGCGCGGCGTGGAAGACGCAGGCGATGGTGCGGCGCCTGTGCACCGAAATGTACAAGAACGACCCCGACGGGATCATCGGCAACGACGATTGCGGCCAGATGAGCGCGTGGTTCGTGCTGTCGTCGCTCGGCTTCTATCCGGTCGATCCGGTCGAGGCGGTCTATGTCTTCGGCTCGCCCCTGTTCGAACGCGCCGAGTTGCGCCTGCCTGGCGGCAAGAGCCTGACGATCGAGGCGCCGGGCAACCGCGCCGACACGCCGTATATCCGCGCGGTGACGTTCAACGGCCGGCCGTGGACCAAGTCGTGGATCAGCCATGCCGAGCTGATGCAGGGCGGCCGCCTCAGCTTCACGATGAGCGCTATGCCCAACACGGCCTTCGGTGCCGCCAAGGCCGACCGGCCGCCATCGCACGGCCGCGCTGCCAGCGCCTGACCGCCATCCAATCGGAGAGTTTCGTGACCGACCTCAGCCGCCGTACCATCCTCGCCACCGGCCTCGCCGCCACCGCCATGCCCGCGCTCGCCGCGCCCGCCTCCACGGCCGGTGCGCCCAAGCCCTATGGTGCGACGCCCTCGCCGCGCCAGCTCGCCTGGCATCGCCGCGAACGCTACGCCTTCGTCCATTTCTCGATCAACACCTTCACCAATCGCGAATGGGGCTATGGCGACGAGAGCCCGGCGCTGTTCAACCCGACCGACTTCGCGCCGGACCAGATCGTCGCCGCCGCCAAGGCCGGCGGGATGCGCGGCATCATCCTCACCGCCAAGCATCACGACGGTTTTTGCCTGTGGCCGACGCAGCTGACCGAACATTGCATCCGCAACAGCCCCTACAAGAACGGCAAGGGCGATATCGTCCGCGAAATGGAACAGGCGACGCGCCGCGCCGGCCTGTCGTTCGGCCTGTATCTGTCGCCCTGGGACCGCAATCATCCCGAATACGGCCGCCCCGCCTATATCGACTATTACCGCAAGCAGGTGGTCGAGCTGTGCACCCGCTATGGCGAATTGTTCGAATTCTGGTTCGACGGCGCCAATGGCGGCGACGGCTATTATGGCGGCGCCCGCGAGACGCGGAAGATCGATGCGCCCAAATATTATAACTGGCCGTCGATCATCGCGCTCGTCCACCAGCATCAGCCGATGGCCTGCACCTTCGATCCGCTCGGCGCGGACATCCGCTGGGTCGGCAACGAGGATGGCGTCGCCGGCGATCCCTGCTGGCCGACGATGCCCGATCATCCCTATGTGCAAAGCGAGGGCAACAGCGGCGTCCGCGGCGGTGTCCTGTGGTGGCCGGCGGAGACCGACGTGTCGATCCGTCCCGGCTGGTTCTACCATCCCGACGAGGACGGCGCGGTGAAGACGCCGGAGCGGCTGATCCGGCTGCACGACGAATCGATCGGGCGGGGCACCAACCTCAACCTCAACCTGCCGCCCGACCGGCGCGGTCGCATCCCCGATCACGACGTCGCGGTGCTCAAGAGCTTCGGCGCGGCGCTGGAGGCGAGCTTCGCCAGGGATCTCGCGCAGGGCGCGGTCGCTTCGGCGAGCGCGACGCGTGGCGCGGCCTTCGCCCCCGCCAAGGTGCTCGACGGCGATCGCGACAGCTATTGGTCGACGCCCGACGGCATCACCACGCCGACGCTGACGCTCGACCTGCCGCCGGGCCGCCGCTTCGACCTTATCCGGTTGCGCGAATTTCTGCCGCTCGGCGTCCGCGTCACCCGCTTCGCGGTCGAGGCGGAGGTCGGCGGCCGCTGGCAGCGGCTCGCCGAAAAGAGCTGCATCGGCGCGCAGCGGATCATCCGCCTGCCCCGGCCGATCGACGCGCGCCGGCTGCGGCTGGTGATCCTCGACGCCCCCGCCTGCCCGGCGATCAGCGAAGTCGCGCTGTTCCACAGCGTCGCGCCGGTCGCCGTCGCCGCCCCGCGCGTCGCCGATGCCACCGCCCTGTCACCGCGCGGCTGGAAGGTCGTCACGGCGAGCGCGCCGGGCGCCGAAGCTTTGCTCGACGGCAATGGCGACACGATCTGGTCGCAACCCGCCCCCGCCGCGACGCCGGCAAGCGTGACGCTCGATCTCGGCCGCGCGCAGACCGTCGCCGGGTTCAGCCTGACGCCATGGCGGCACCCGGACACCGCCAGCGCGCCGCCGCGCGGCTATCATGCCGAAACCAGCCTCGACGGCACGCACTGGACCGACGCCGGTGAAGGCGAGTTCCAGAACATCGCTTATGCGCTGGCGACGCAGCGCATCCCGTTCGCCGCGCCGCGCGAGCTGCGCTTCCTGCGGCTGAGCTTCCCGGCGACCGCGGTGCCGGCGGCGAAGCTGGCGATCGCCGATGTCGGGGCGTTCAGCGGGTGAAGCGGGGCGGGCTCATGGGCAGCGGCAGGGCATTACGCGCAGCAGTCCCGAAGATTTGACCGCTATTCTCTGCGTGTGCGAGGCTTCCGGTAAAGCGCACCAGGGCTCCCGCCAAGGCGGGAGCCCAGTTCTTCCTGCCGCCAGATCTCGCTCTGCTTGGCCACTGGAGTTCCGCTTGCGCGGGAATACTGGTGTACGCCGAGGTGGGAATTCCGTGAGCACCTACATCTGCGCGACGAGGCCGAGTGCTAGACCGACACGGCACCGCCACCGCGAGACGCCGCGCGCCCGCTCAGATCCCGCCGACCGTCACCGTTCGCCCGCCCGCCTCGAGCGCCTGCGTCAGATCGGCGACGCATTGCGCGACCAGATCCGCGTCCGCGCTGCGCACGACGAAATTGGCCCCCGTCCGCCCGTCGCGGAAGAAGGGGTAGGACCCGATCGAGACGCCCGCATGCGCCTTCTCCGAGTCGCGCAGCAGATCGGCGACCTCGCTCTCGGCGACCCAGCAGCCGATCGTGCCCGACACCACCGGCCGGCCCCCTTCGAGCGTCCCGGTCAGCGCGTCGAGCATGCCGGCGGTGATATGCGGTACGCCGGCCATGATGAAGATGTTGCCGACCCGGATACCCGGCGCACCCGACACGCGATTGGGGATGAGGCCCGCCCCCGCCGGCACCCGCGCCATGCGCGCCCGCGTCTCGGTCAGTCCGCCGCGCGTCGCATAATAGGCTTCGAGCGTCGCCATCGCTTCGGGATGGTGCTCGACCGCCACGCCCAGCGCCGCGGCGATCGCGTCGACGGTGATGTCGTCATGCGTCGGGCCGATGCCGCCGGTGGTGAAGAGATAGTCGTTGCGCGCGCGCAGGATGTTGACCGCCTCGACGATCGCCGGCTCGCGATCCGGCACGACGCGCACCTCGGCGAGGCGGATGCCCTGGACGTTGAGCCAGCTTGCCAGCTGCGCGATATTCTTGTCCTGCGTCCGGCCGGAGAGGATTTCATCCCCGATCACGACCAGCGCGGCGGTCCAGATACGTTCCTGCTCCATCCCCCGGTCATAGCCTCGCAAAATCGCGGCGACCACGCTATATCGCGGCGATGACCGAATATGTGACCGTTACCTCCGACGCACCCGAAGGCCGCACCGGCGCGATCAAATTGCACGGCCCGGCCGCCTTCGCCGGGATGCACAAGGCAGGCCGGCTCGCCGCCGAGACGCTCGACATGCTCGTGCCCCATATGGTGCCGGGCGTCACCACCGCGGAGCTCGACCGGCTGATCTACGACTTCATCGTCGCACGCGACGGCGTACCGGCGACGCTCGGTTATCGCGGTTACACGCATTCGACCTGCATCTCGATCAACCACGTCGTCTGCCACGGCATCCCGTCGGACAAGACGCTCAAGTCGGGCGACATCGTCAATGTCGACGTGACGCCGATCGTCGATGGCTGGCATGGCGATTCGAGCCGCATGTACCTGATCGGCGAGGTGCCGTTGAAGGCGCGGCGGCTGGTCGAGGTGACCTATGAATGCCTGATGCTCGGCATCGAACAGGCGCGGCCCGGCAACCACATGGGCGATGTCGCCAATGCGATCCAGCGCCATGCGGAAAAGCATCGCTATGGCGTCGTGCGCGACTTCTGCGGCCATGGCCTCGGCCGGCTGTTCCACGACGCGCCCGAGGTGGTGCATGTCGGCAAGCCGGGCACCGGCCCCGAGCTCAAGCCCGGGATGATCTTCACGATCGAACCGATGATCAATATCGGCCGCCCCGACGTCAAGCTGCTCGACGACGGCTGGACCGCGGTGACGCGCGACCGCTCGCTGTCGGCGCAGTTCGAACATTCGATCGGTATCACCGACGACGGCTGCGAGATCTTCACCACCTCCCCCGCCGGCTATCACCAGCCACCTTATGGCTGAGCGTGTCGCATCCGCTTGACGCGCCGGTCTGGCATGCGCTGACGACCCGGCTGGCGCCGCTGGCGAGCGGCGACGGCGACGCGCGGCGGATCGATCCCGACCATGGCCTGTTCGCGGCGCTGGCACCCGGTGCCCGACCGGACGGCGCGGCGCTGGCCGCACTGGTCGCGCCGGGCGAGACGATCGGCTTGATCGAAGTCGCGCCGGCCGCGACCCTGCCCGGCTTTCACTGCACCAGCCGCGCCGCCTGCCTCCAGATGATAGCGGAAACCCCCGTGGCGGCGCCCGACGATGCCGGGATCCTGCCGTTGGGCGAGGACGATGCCGCCGAGATGCTCGCCCTTGCCACCCTCACCCGTCCCGGCCCCTTTTTTCGACGGACGCACCGGTTCGGTGGCTTCGTCGGCATGCGCCGCGGCGGCCGGCTGGTGGCGATGGCCGGCACGCGGCTCGCGCTTCCCGGCTTTCGCGAGGTCAGCGGGGTCTGTACCCATCCCGATCATCGGGGCGGCGGCAAAGCGGCGCGCCTGATCGCCAGCGTCGCGACGGCGATCCGCGCGGCGGGCGACGTGCCGTTCCTGACCAGTTATGCCGACAATGACGGCGCGATCGCGCTCTATCGCCGGCTCGGCTTTACGCCGCGTGCAACGCTGCGTTTCCATCTGTTCGCCCGCGTCTGACGGACCCTTGGCAGTCCCCCTGCGTTGGCAGCGGCCTGTTCTATCAAAGGCTTAGCATGACCAAACAGGCATTGATCGTCGGCGCGAGCGGAATCGTCGGCAGCGCTACAGCCGCGCTGCTCGTCGAACAGGGCTGGCAGGTCCATGGCCTCGCCCGTCGTCCCGGCGAACAGCAGGGTGTGACCCCGGTCGCCGCCGACCTGCTCGACGCGGCGGGCACCGCCACCGCGCTGGCGGGGCTGCGGCCCGATGCCGTGTTCATCACCACCTGGCTGCGGCAGGACAGCGAGGCGGAGAATATCCGCGTCAATGCGACGATGGTCCGCAACCTGCTCGACGGGCTGCGCGCCAATGACGGCGCGGCGCGCCATGTCGCGCTCGTCACCGGCCTCAAACATTATCTCGGGCCGTTCGAGGCCTATGGCAAAGGCACGCTGCCGCAGACGCCGTTCCGCGAGGAACAGGGCCGGCTTGATGTCGAAAATTTTTATTACGCCCAGGAGGACGAGGTGTTCGCCGCGGCGGAACGCGACGGGTTCAGCTGGAGCGTCCACCGTCCGCATACGGTGATCGGCAAGGCGGTCGGCAATGCGATGAACATGGGCACGACGCTCGCGGTCTATGCGACCATGTGCCGCGAGACGGGGCGACCGTTCCGCTTCCCCGGATCGGCGGCGCAGTGGAACGGCCTCACCGACATGACCGACGCCGGCCAGCTCGCCCGGCATCTGCTGTGGGCGGCGAGCACGCCGGCAGCGGCGAACGAGGCGTTCAATGTCGTCAACGGCGATGTCTTCCGCTGGAGCTGGATGTGGCAGCGGATCGCCGACTGGTTCGGCGTGGAAGTTGCGCCGTTCGACGGGACGGTGATGCCGCTCGAACAGCAGATGGCGGACGACGCGAACCTGTGGCGCGGGATCGCGACGCGCGAGGGACTGGCTGAGCCCGACCTCGCCCGCCTCGCCTCGCCGTGGCACACCGACGCAGACCTCGGCCGGCCGATCGAAGTCGTCACCGACATGTCGAAGAGCCGCAAGCTGGGCTTCACCGCCTATCAGCCGACCGACGACGCCTTCTTCGCCCTGTTCGAGCGGCTGCGCGCCGACCGGTTGATCCCGTGACGGCACCACGCCGATGAACGACGAGCGATCCGACAAGGGCCGCGCGGTGCCGAGCGGCCGGCTGTCGCGGCTCGGCGCCTTCGGGCGGCTTGCCGCGGGGGTCGGTGGCGGCGTCGTCGCCGAGGGCGCGCGGCGGCTGGCGGCGGGTGAGCGGCCGCGGATGGGCGATCTGCTGCTCACCCCCGCCAATGCGACCCGCGTCGCCGATCAGCTTGCGCATCTGCGCGGCGCGGCGATGAAGCTCGGCCAGATGATCTCGATGGATGCGGGCGACATGCTGCCGCCCGAACTCGCGACGATCCTTTCCCGGCTGCGCAACGACGCGCACCATATGCCGCCGCCGCAGCTCAACACGGTGCTCACCGCCGCCTGGGGGCGCGACTGGCGACGGCGCTTCGCGCATTTCCAGGCGCATCCCATCGCCGCCGCCTCGATCGGTCAGGTCCATCGCGCCCGCCTGCCCGACGGCCGCGAACTGGCGATCAAGGTGCAATATCCCGGCGTGATGCAGAGCATCGACGCCGATGTCGACAATGTCGCGACCCTACTGCGCGTCTCCGGCCTGCTGCCCAAGGAACTCGACATCGCGCCGCTGCTCGACGAGGCGAAGCGGCAGCTGCACGAGGAGGCGGATTATCTGCGCGAGGGCGCGATGATGACGCGCTATCGCGACCTGCTCGCGGGCGAGCCGGCGTTCGTCGTACCCGAACTCGATCCCGACCTCACCACCCCCAATGTCCTGGCGATGAGCTATGTCGCAGGCGTGCCGATCGAGACGCTGGAGACGGCGGACCAATCGGTGCGCGACGATGCGATGCACAGCCTGATCGCACTGGTGCTGCGTGAACTGCTCGACTGGGGGCTGATGCAGACCGACCCCAATTTCGCCAATTACCGTTGGCAGCCCGAGACGGGCCGGATCGTGCTGCTCGATTTCGGCGCGGCCCGACCGGTCGCGCCGGCGACGGCGGCGGGCTATCGCCGGCTGCTCGCCGCCGGCCTGTCGGGCGAGCGCGACGCGGTGCGCGCGGCGGCGATCGCGGCGGGCTTCCTCGGCGAGGCGGCGGCGGCGCGGCATCGTCCGCTGGTCGATGCGATGATCGACGTGATCCTCGGCGAACTCAACCGCCCCGGCCCATTCGACTTCGGCGACCGCGCCTTCGTCGGCGTCGTGCGCGAACAGGGGATCGAGATGGCGCGCGACCGCGCGACCTGGCATCTGCCCCCCGCCGACACCTTGTTCGTCCAGCGCAAGATCAGCGGCACCGCCCTGCTCGCCGCCCGGCTGAAGGCACGGGTCGACATCAGGGCGATGGTCGCCGGACGGGTCTGACGATTACGCCGCCGGCGGGGCGAGCAGTTCGGGTTCCAGCAGGCGGTGGAGGTGGACGACGACGAACTTCATCTCCGCATCGTCGACGGTGCGCTGCGCATGGGCGCGCCACGCCTTTTCGGCGCTGGCATAATCGGCATAGATGCCGACGATCTCGAGCTGCGACGGATCGGCGAACTCGAGGGTACGGGGGTCTTTGACGCGGCCGCCGAAGACGAGGTGAAGCTTGCTCATGCGCGTATCCCGGGTGTGAGGGTCAAGCCCAGCGCCCTAGCCTGTTGCGCCGCACTATTGAACCCCCGCGACACCGCCGCGCGAACGGCGGCGTCGCGCCGGTATCACGCCTTGTTGGCGGCCGTCTTCACCGCGGCGGAGCCGGCGGTCGAGGCGGCCTTGGCGATGCCCTGGAACAGCGACTTGACCTGATCCTTGGCGGCATCCTTGGACAGGCCGGCATTCTGCAGCTCGCTGGCGCCGGCCTCGCGCGCCGCCTGCACGGCGCCGCGTGCCCGCTCGCCGAGCGTCCGGCCGAGCGGAGCGAGCAATTCCTTCTCCTTCGCCGAACGCGGGATCAGCGCGCCGGCAAGCGCGCCGATGGCGAGGCCGCCGGCGACGATCGCCAGCGGATTATGCTCGACCGCATCGGCGGTGCGGCGTGCGGCGTCGCTGGCGACATGCTTGGCGTCGTCGATACGGGCGTGGATGTCGTGGCTGTCGGTCATGGGGCTATCCTTTTGCGAACGGGGTCAGTCCTGCGGGCCGAGACCGGGTTCATGGTCGCGGTGGCCCGGCTTGTGCTTGGGCTTGCGGCGAAACAGCGCCGCGATACGGTGACGGGCGAGGAACAGGCCGGCGACCGCGGTGGCGCCGGCGACGGCACCCGGATTGCGCACCGCGGTGTTGAGACTGGCCTGCGCCGCGGCACCGCTCTTGTCGGTGATCTCACGCGCCGCCTGCAGCGCGAGCGTGCGCGGGTTGAGCCGGACCTGCAGCCGCCCCAGCGTAGCGTTGAGCCGCGCGCGTGCCGCCGCTGCCTCGGCTTCGGCCGTCGCGAGACGCAGCGAGGGTTCGGGACCGCTCATCGCGCGGTGCCCGGCGCCAGCCGGCCCTTGCCGATGATCGCGAGCACACCGGCGATCGCGAACACCGTGATCACCACCGCGGCGGTGGCGAGCCCGGGGCCGATCAGCGTTGCCAGGCTGAGGATCAGCCCGACGAGCAGGGCGATGAGACCGGCAAGCGCCAGCACAGCCGCCGCGACGAAGAAGATCGCCGCGTTGCGATAGGCACTTGCGCGTTCACCGACGCGCGCCTTGACCAGCGCGATCTCCGCGCTGGCGAGGCCACGCGCATCGTCGACGAGCTGCGACAGCAACGTCGGGATGCTTTCGTCCTCGGTGACCGGCTGGGTCGTCGCCATCGTGCGATCAGACCTTGTTGCTGTCGATGCCGGACTGGACGAGGCGGGCGAGCGCGAAGCCGAGCGCCGCCGCGACGCCGACGGCGACGCCGGGGCTCTTGCGGACGAACTCGCGTGCCTCGTCGAGCAGCTCCTCGACGTCCTTCGCCTTGAGCTGCTCGGCAAAGCCCGAGACGGTACCGGCGGCGGTGCGGGCGTAATCGCCGTATTGCGCGCCGAGCTTGTCATCGACCTGCCCCGCCGCGTCGTTGATCAGCTGCGACAGCTGGTCGAGACCGCCCACCGCCCGTTCCTTGCCGGTATCGGCGAAGGTGCGGATCCGGTCGGTCGCCTGCGCGCCATATTTCGACGAATAGTCCTTCACCGTCTGCTTGGCCTGTTCGGTCGTGCTCGCCGGCGCGGCGGCCGGATCGGCGGCCGGATCGGCGGCGTCGGTGGTAGTGGCACCGGCGTCGGTGGCGGAAACGGTGGTGAAATCGGTATCGGCCATGGATCGCCCTTTCCTGTGTTCGCAACGCTCAACCCCGGCCCGTCCGGCGCGGTTCCCTCGCCGTGGAGGAGATTGCCGCGACACGGTCGGCACGATAGAGCGCGCCCATCACGCCCCAGAGGTAGGAGCATCGTTACGTGACCGCAATCATCGACATCCATGGCCGGCAGATCCTCGACAGCCGCGGCAACCCGACGGTCGAGGTCGACGTGCTGCTGGAGGACGGCAGCTTCGGACGTGCGGCGGTGCCGTCGGGCGCCTCGACGGGCGCGCATGAGGCAGTCGAGAAGCGCGACGGCGACAAGAGCCGCTGGGGCGGCAAGGGCGTCGACAATGCGGTCGAGGCGGTCAACGGCGAGCTGGTCGAAGCCCTGCTCGGCCTCGACGCGGAGGATCAGGCGGATCTCGACGCGGCGATGATCGAGCTCGACGGCACGGAGAACAAGGGCCGGCTCGGCGCCAACGCCATCCTCGGCGTCAGCCTCGCCGCCGCCAAGGCCGCGGCGGAAGCGCGCGGCATGCCGCTCTACAAATATGTCGGCGGCGTATCGGCGCACGTGCTGCCGGTGCCGATGATGAACATCATCAACGGCGGCGAACATGCCGACAATCCGATCGACTTCCAGGAGTTCATGATCGTTCCCGTCGGCGCGGCGAACATCGTCGAGGCGGTGCGCTGCGGTTCGGAGATCTTCCACACGCTCAAGAAGGCGCTGCACGACAAGGGCCTGGCCACCGGCATCGGCGACGAGGGCGGTTTCGCGCCGAACATCGCCAGCACCGAGGAGGCGCTGGGCTTCATCATGCAGAGCATCGAAAAGGCGGGTTACACGCCCGGCGACGACGTCATGCTCGCGCTCGATTGCGCCGCGACCGAATTCTACAAGGACGGCCGCTACAATATCTCCGGCGAGGGCAAGGTGCTGGAGAGCGGCGCGATGGCCGAATATCTCGCCGACCTGACCCGCCGCTATCCGATCTTCTCGATCGAGGACGGGATGAGCGAGGACGATTGGGAGGGCTGGAAGGCGCTCACCGACCTCGTCGGCGACACGGTCCAGCTGGTCGGCGACGATCTGTTCGTCACCAACCCGAAGCGGCTGAAGCGCGGCATCGACGGCGGCTACGCCAATTCGCTGCTGGTCAAGGTCAACCAGATCGGCACGCTGACCGAGACGCTGGAAGCGGTCAACATGGCGCAGCGCGCGCGCTATACCGCGGTGATGAGCCATCGCTCGGGCGAGACCGAGGATGCGACGATCGCCGACCTCGCGGTCGCCACCAACTGCGGCCAGATCAAGACCGGCAGCCTGGCCCGGTCGGACCGGCTCGCCAAGTACAACCAGCTCATCCGCATCGAGGAAGAGCTGGGCGACTCGGCACGTTACGCCGGTCGCGACGTTCTGAAGGCTTGATCGGGCACGAACGACGAGCGAGGATGCACGGCATGGCGGCGCGCGGACACAGGCAATCGGCATTCCAGCGGACGATGCGGCGTGCCGCCTTGCCCGCGCTCGGGCTGACGATCATGGCGTTCTTCGGCGCCTATGCCGTGCTCGGCCCGAACGGCATCCTCGCTTATGGTGACTACAAGAAGCAGCTGATGCGACGCGAGAAGCAATATGCCGCGCTTGACCAGAAGCGCGCGGTGCTCAAGAACCGCGTCGCCCTGCTCGATCCCGACCATGCCAATCCCGACATGGTCGACGAGATGGTCCGGCGCGAGCTCAACGTCGCCCACCCGGATGAGGTGATCGTGCCCCTCAAGTGATGGTCCGCCTCGCTTCACCGGAGGCGGGGCGCCGGGCTATTCCGAAACGTGGCCGGGGCCGAGATCGCGCTCCGCGCCCTTGGTCCGTCCCTCGCCGCCGGTGACGGGATACCCGTCGCCGGTCGCGGCATCGCCGTCGAAATCCTCGCCGGGATTGCCACCACCCGCGCCCGAGCCGCTGCCGTGCACCTCGCCCGTCGCGGGATCGAAGCTCGCCCTGCGGCCATTGTCGGGCGGTATCGCCGGATCGTGCGATGGTGCCGGATCAGCGGGGCGCGCGGCGACGGTGCCGCTCGGCATCTTGGCGCCCAGCGCTTCCTCGCGGGCGATATGGTAATCCTGTCCGAAGCTGCCGTCCTGACGGTCGAACGGATTGCCGCTGGGGTCGCGTTCGGGATCGACCTTGGCGTCGCGGGGCGTATCGGACATGGGACCTCCTGCTGTCGTCCCGGGCCAACGCCCTGCAACCGCCGAATATCCCATCGCACTTTTTGCTACCGACCGGTATAAAAGCCGTTGACGGTACGGAATCCCGCTTCTATACCGACCAGTATAGAAGATGAGGGCGACGGAAAACGCCAGCATCGATCGGGTACCAGATGCCTTCCGCGACGCGGCGGCAAAAGGGGTGCAACAATTCGCGGTCACAGCTCTGCATCGCCATGGATGCGGACGTGGTGACGTGCGGATGCGAAAAGGGAGTGACGCCATGGCTTTTCTTGCTTTTGCCGAACCGGGCAATGCCGGTTACGCGCGGGTGAGCGCCCCTGTGCCGACGCCCGCCCCGTCCCTCACCCTTCCCGCCCCCGCTTCGATAGAGGAGCCGCGCCCCGTGCTGACGGAACTCGAACGCTCGGTGATCGGCATCGCGCGGCAGGACGGCCTGTCGACGTTGCGGCAGCCGGGCCGGCTGACGCGCTGGCTCGGGCTGGTGTTCGGCGTGCGGATCAGCCCGCAGCTCGCCGACCCCAAGCTGGAGGCGCTGCGCCGGATCGCGGTGCTGAGCTGGAAGCGCGGCTATGCGATCGCCTCGGCCGAGGTGAAGGCCTTCCTCGCCTCCGGCTATTCGCCCGCCTTCTACGAGCTGGTCGTCGACACGATCGCTGCGGCACGGCAGGCCGAGGCACGGCGCGGTCGCGCCTGACCCATCGTCCTGAGCGACCGGGGCCGGTTCTGTCGGAGTTGAGCGGCCGGCAGCGGCTGGTTTTCGGCCCGATCCCGGCTTCTGGACGCCGGATTCCGGCGCTTGGATTTGTCGGGCAAATTGACGCGGCGAGCGCCGCCCGATAGCATCCTCTCCATCGCGCGCTGGGACGCGTCAGGGGAGAGAGATGAAGGTTTCGAGGCTGCTGTTCTGTACCGCGCTCGCGGGTCTGGTATCGGGGGGCGCGATGGCGCAGCAGGCGGCGCCAGCCCCTGCCCTGCCGGATACGGTGTCGGTGCGCGGCGATCATCCCGGCGCGAAATATGACCGCCACCTCTTCGGCCAGTTCGCCGAACATCTCGGCACCGGCATCTATGGCGGGATCTGGGTCGGCCCGAACAGCAAGATCCCCAACGTCCGCGGCTATCGCACCGACGTGCTCGACGCGCTAAAGGCGATCAAGGTGCCGGTGGTGCGCTGGCCCGGCGGTTGCTTCGCCGACGAATATCATTGGCGGGAAGGGATCGGGCCGCGCAACAAGCGCCCGGTCAAGGTCAACACCAACTGGGGCGGCGTCACCGAGGACAATGCCGTCGGCACGCACGAGTTCATGGACTATAGCGAGCTGCTCGGCGCCGAGGCCTATGTCTCGGGCAACGTCGGCTCGGCGCCGCCGCGCGAGATGGCCGAGTGGGTCGAATATATGACCTCGCCGACCGGATCGACGCTTGCCAAGGAACGCGCCGCCAACGGGCGCAAGACGCCGTGGAAGCTGGCGATGTTCGGCATCGGCAACGAATTGTGGGGCTGCGGCGGCAATATGACGCCCGAATATGCCGCCGACGAGACGCGGCGCTATTCGACCTTCATCAAGGTGCCCGAAGGCGTCCAGATCATGAAGGTGGCGAGCGGCGCCAATTCCGAGGATTATAACTGGACCGAGGTGATGATGCAGAAGGCGGCGAGCGCCTTCTCCGGCATCGGCGTCCATTATTACACCGTGCCCGGCACCTGGGAGCAGAAAGGCGCCGCGACCGGCTTCGACGAGGAGGCCTGGGCTCGCACCCTGGTCAAGACGATGAAGATGGAGGAACTGCTCCAGAACCATTCGCGCATCATGGACAAATATGATCCCAAGAAGCGCGTCGCGCTGCTCGTCGACGAATGGGGGACGTGGTACGATCAGGAACCCGGCTCGCATCCCGGTTTCCTCTACCAGCAGAACAGCCTGCGCGACGCGGTGGTGGCGAGCCTCAACCTCGACATCTTCGCCCGCCATGCCGATCGCGTCCGCGGCGCCAATATCGCGCAGATGGTCAACGTGCTGCAGGCGATGCTGCTCACCGACGGCAATCGCATGGTCAAGACGCCGACCTATTGGGTGTTCGACCTGTACAAGGGCTATCAGGACGGCACGGTGCTGCCGGTCGAGGTCAGCTCGCACTGGTATCGCAATGGCGGGCATGAGCTGCGTGCGGTGAGTTCGAGCGCGGTGCGCGGCACCGACGGCGTCGTCCATGTCGCGCTGACCAACGTCGACCCCAATCAGGCGGCGAACGTCTCGGTGCAGCTCGCCGGGATCAGCGGCGGGACGGTGAGCGGGCGCATCCTGACGGGTACGACGATGGACGCGCACAACACGTTCGACGCCCCCGATACGATCAGGCCGGTCGCCTTCACCGGCGCGACGCTCGCCAACGGGACGTTGTCGGTCGCACTGCCGGCGAAGTCGGTGGTGATGCTCGACATCCGCTGACATGCGAAGGGCGGCACCCGATGGGTGCCGCCCCGATAAAAAAAGCTCGCCACGGCGCCGCGGCGGCGCCGACGCGGTCGATCAGATGAATTCGACCTTCGACACGACGTAATAGCGGTCCCCCGCCGGCACCGAGACCTCGATCTCGTCATCGACCCGGCGGCCGATCAGCGCGCGTCCAAGCGGCGAATTGTAGGAGATGCGGCCGGTCTTGGCATTCGCCTCGGTCTGGCCGACGATCTGGTATTTCACCGGCTTGTCGTCGTCGTCGAGCAAGGTCACCGTCGCGCCGAACACCACCTTGTCACCCGACAGGTCGCGCGGATCGATGATCTGCGCGCGGCTGAGCTTGTCCTCGATATCGGCGATCGACGCCTCGATCTGGCCCTGGCGTTCCTTGGCGGCGTGATATTCGGCGTTTTCGGACAGGTCGCCGTGCGCCCGCGCTTCCTCGATCGCATCGACGATCTGGGGACGTTCCGTTTTCAGACGCTTCAGGTCCGCGGTGAGCGTGTCATAGCCCTCCTGGAGCATCGGCATCTTTTCGACGGTCGCCATATCTACGTCCCCAATTCACTCATACCCCGCGGCGGACCACCGGCCCGCCCCGCACATCACGTCATTATGTCGGGATCAGTTGTGCGACTGCGAATAGTAGGATTGCAGAGGCCGTACTTCAAGAGAGGTGACCCCGATTGCCGCCGCCGCTTGCACGCTCGCCGGGGCGGTGGTGAAATAGGGGATCTTCTGCGCCAAGGCCGCCTGACGGATCGGTTTGGAGTCCTTGAGGCTCTGCCACCCTTCGGTGGTGTTGAAGATCAGCGTCACCTCGCCGTCCATGATCCGGTCGAGGATATGCGGCCGCCCCTGTGCGACCTTGTTGACCGTCTCGACCGGCAGGCCGACGCTGGCGAGATAGTCGGCGGTGCCGCCGGTCGCCAGCACCTTGAAGCCGTGCGAGAGCAGCGACTTCACCGCCGGGACGATATGCGGCTTGTCGCCGCTCTTGACGCTGACGAAGGCGGTGCCGCCGGTCGGCAGCACGGTGCCGGCGCCGAGCTGCGACTTGGCGAAGGCGGTGGTGAAATCGGGGTCGATCCCCATCACCTCACCGGTGCTCTTCATCTCGGGCGACAGCACCGGATCGATGCCGGGGAAGCGGTTGAACGGGAAGACGGCTTCCTTGACCGCATAATAATCGATGTGGCGATCGATCGGCGGCAGCTCGCGCAGCATTTCGCCGGCCATCACCCGGCTCGCGATCTTGGCGATCGGAACGCCGATCGCCTTGGCGACGAACGGCACCGTCCGCGACGCGCGCGGGTTGACCTCGATGAGATAGACCTCGCCGTCCTTGACCGCGAACTGGATGTTCATCAGCCCCTTGACCGACAGGGCCTGCGCCAGCGCCACCGTCTGCCGCTCGATCTCGGCGATCGTCTCGGGGTTGAGCGAATAGGGCGGGATCGAACAGGCGCTGTCGCCCGAATGAACTCCCGCCTCCTCGATATGCTGGAGCAGACCGGCGACGACCACCTCGTCGCCGTCGGAGATCGCATCGACGTCGACCTCGATCGCGTCGCGCAGATACTGGTCGATCAGCACCGGCGAGTCGCCCGACACCTGCACCGCGGTCTGGATATAATCGTCGAGCTGCTGGAGCGAATCGACGATCTCCATCGCCCGCCCGCCGAGCACGTAGCTCGGGCGCATCAACACCGGATAGCCGATCCGCTCGGCCGCCGCGACCGCCTCGTCGCGGCTGCGCGCGAGGCCGTTGGCCGGCTGCTTGAGGCGCAGCTTGTTGACCAAGGCGGCGAACCGCTCGCGATCCTCCGCCAGGTCGATCGCATCGGGGCTGGTGCCGAGGATCGGGATACCCGCCTTCTCCAGCGCCCGCGCGAGATTGAGCGGCGTCTGGCCGCCGAACTGGACGATGACGCCGACCAGTTCACCGCGGCTCTGCTCGACGTGGAGGATCTCCAGCACGTCCTCGGCGGTCAGCGGCTCGAAATAGAGCCGGTCGGACGTGTCGTAATCGGTGCTCACCGTCTCCGGATTGCAATTGATCATGATCGTCTCGTAGCCCGCGTCGGCGAGCGCGAAACAGGCGTGGCAGCAGCAATAATCGAACTCGATGCCCTGCCCGATCCGGTTGGGGCCGCCACCCAGGATCACCACCTTGCGGCGATCCGACGGCATGCTCTCGTCCTCGGGCTCGCCGAACGAGGGCGCCTCATAGGTCGAATACATATAGGGCGTGCGCGCATCGAATTCGGCGGCGCAGGTATCGATCCGCTTGAACACCGGGCGGACGCCGAGCTTGTGGCGCCGCTCGCGCACCTCCTCCTCGGTGACGCCGCCGGTCATCGCCTTGACCGCTTCGTGGATCAGGCCCGAACCGCGCGCAATCCCCCGCTCGTTGCCGCGCAGGTTCGCCGATTTGAGTGCGAGATAGGCGAGCCGCTTGTCGCTGAACCCCATCGCCTTGAGCCGGCGCATCCCGGCGGCGTCGATCGGCAGGCCGTCGGTCGTCACCTCCACCTCGGCGGCGACGATCTCGGCGAGCCGTTCGAGGAACCACGGATCGAACTTGGCGATGGCGTGGATCTCGGTGACGGTGAAGCCCTCGCGCAACGCCTGCGCCGCGACCAGCAACCGGTCGGGGGTGGCCACCGCCAGCGCCGCCTCGATCTCGGCGCGCGGCGCGCCGACCAGCCGGTCGACCTCGTTGAAACCGGACAGGCCGGTCTCCAGGCCGCGCAGCGCCTTCTGCATCGATTCATGGATGTTGCGGCCGATCGCCATCACCTCGCCGACCGACTTCATCGCGGTCGACAGCACCGCCTCGGCGCCCTTGAACTTCTCGAAGGCGAAGCGCGGGATCTTGGTGACGACATAGTCGATCGTCGGCTCGAACGACGCCGGCGTCGCGCCGGTGATGTCATTGTCGATCTCGTCGAGCGTATAGCCGACCGCGAGCTTGGCGGCGACCTTGGCGATCGGGAAGCCCGTCGCCTTCGACGCCAGCGCCGAGGAACGCGACACGCGCGGATTCATCTCGATGACGACGAGGCGGCCGTCCTTCGGATTGACCGCGAATTGAACGTTCGATCCGCCGGTCTCGACGCCGATCTCCCGGAGTACCGCGATCGATGCATTGCGCATGATCTGATATTCCTTGTCGGTCAGCGTCAGCGCGGGCGCGACGGTGATCGAATCGCCGGTGTGGACGCCCATCGGATCGACGTTCTCGATCGAGCAGATGATGATGCAATTGTCCTTGCGGTCGCGCACCACCTCCATCTCATATTCTTTCCAGCCGAGGAGCGATTCTTCGATCAGCACCTCGGTGGTCGGCGATGCGTCGAGCCCCTTGCGGACCATGTCGACGAATTCGGACCGGTTGTAGACGACGCCGCCGCCCGACCCGCCCATCGTGAAGCTCGGCCGGATGATCGCCGGCAGGCCGGTGACCTCGAGCCCGGCGAGCGCCTCCTCGACGGTATGCGCGATCGCCGAACGCGCGCTTTCCAGCCCGATCTTGGTCATCGCCTGCTTGAACTTGAGGCGGTCTTCCGCCTTGTCGATCGCCTCGGCATCGGCACCGATCATCTGGACGCCGAACTTGTCGAGCGTGCCGTCGTGGAACAGCGCCAGCGCGGTGTTGAGCGCGGTCTGCCCGCCCATCGTCGGCAGAACGGCGTCGGGCCGCTCCTTCTCGATGATCTTGGCGACGACGGCCGGCGTGATCGGCTCGACATAGGTCGCGTCGGCCAGCTCGGGATCGGTCATGATCGTCGCCGGGTTCGAATTGACCAGGACGATGCGATAGCCCTCTTCCTTCAGGGCCTTGATCGCCTGCGTGCCCGAATAATCGAATTCGCACGCCTGCCCGATGACGATCGGTCCGGCGCCGATCACGAGGATGGAGGAAATGTCGGTGCGTTTGGGCATGGGTCAGAATTCCGGAACGGGCATGACTGGGGCGGTCGGAGAGAGCGTCACCGCGGCGACAGCGATCCTACGAACCGCTCGAAGAGATACAGGCTGTCCTGCGGCCCCGGCGACGCCTCGGGGTGATATTGCACGCTGAACGCCGGCCGGTCGGTCAGCTCCAGTCCCGCATTCGATCCGTCGAACAGCGAGACGTGCGTCTCGCGGACGTTGGCGGGCAGCGAGTCCCGCTCGACCGCGAAGCCGTGGTTCATGCTGGTGATCTCGACGACGCCGTCGGCGAGCCGCTTGACCGGATGGTTGGCGCCGCGGTGGCCCTGGAACATCTTGGTCGTCGTCGCGCCGACCGCCAGGCCGAGCAACTGGTGGCCGAGGCAGATGCCGAACAGCGGCTTGCCGGTGTCGAGCAACTGGCGGATCACCGGCACCGCATAGGTCCCGGTCGCGGCGGGATCGCCGGGGCCGTTCGACAGGAAGATGCCGTCGGGGTCGAGCGCCATCACCTGCTCGAACGTCGCCTCGGCCGGCAGCACGCTGACCTTGGCACCGGCGCGGACGAGATTGCGGAAGATGTTGTGCTTGCTGCCATAGTCGATCGCGACGACGTGCGGACGCGCCCCCGCATCGCTGCCGCCATAGCCGAAGCCCAACCGCCAGACGCCGCCTTCGCGGCTCTCGCCCCAGGCGTAATGCGCCTCGGTCGACACCGTCTTGGCGAGATCCATCCCCTCGAGCCCCGGCCAGCCGCGCGCCATCTCGAGCAGCGCGGGCAGGTCAAAGTCGCCGCTCGCCGAATGGGCGACGACGCCGTTGGGGGCGCCGCCGGCGCGGATGCGGCGGGTCAGCGCGCGCGTGTCGATCCCGGCGAGGCCGATGCGCGTATGCCGCTTCATCCAGCCGTCGAGCCGCTCGACCGCGCGAAAGTTCGACGGCGCGGTCACGTCCTCGCGCACGATCATGCCGAGCGCATGCGGCGCATCCGCCTCGATATCGTCGGGGTTGGCGCCGACGTTGCCGATGTGCGGGAAGGTGAAGGTGATGATCTGCCCGGCGAAGGACGGATCGGTCATGATCTCCTGATAGCCCGTCATCGCGGTGTGGAAACACACCTCGCCGACCGCGGCCCCCTCCGCACCGAAGCCGCGGCCCCAGGCCACCTCACCGGTGGCGAGGACCAGAACACCCGTCGCGCCGTCAGGCTTCGCAGGCATGGCAATGGGCTTGGCGTCGGCCATGGCTTGGCGGGCACTCCTACAGATTTCGTCTATGTCGCTAAGAGGCGCCCGCTAGCCCCCCGCCCCCGTCAGGTCAACCGGTTCACGAAGGAGCGTTCCTCCGCTAGGTTCGTCCGCTTCACCGCCATCTTCGAGAGCTTCCCCATGATTCGCGACGACATCAAGGCCGCCCAGGTCACCGCCATGAAGGCGGGCGACAAGGAAACCCGCAGCGCGATCAGCCTGATCCAGGCCGCGATCAAGAACCGCGACATCGAGCTGCGCACCAGCGGCACCACGCCCGACGACGATGCCGTGGTGGTCGAGGTGCTGCAGAAGATGGTCAAGCAGCGCCGCGAATCGATCGCCATGTACGAAAGCGGCGGCCGTCAGGAGCTGGCCGAGGCGGAGAAGGCCGAGGTCGCGGTGATCGAACGCTTCCTGCCGGCGCAGATGAGCGAGGCGGACACCGTCGCCGCGATCGAGGCGATCAAGGCCGAGCTCGGCGCGAGCGGCATGAAGGACATGGGCAAGGTGATGGCGGAGCTGAAGGCGCGCCACGCCGCGAGCCTCGACATGAGCAAGGCGAGCGGGCTGGTGAAGGCGGCGCTGTCGTAAGGGGGCTTAGCTTCTATCCCTCCCCGCCTTTCGTCATCCTGGCGCAGGCCGCGATGACGAAGGGCGAAGGATGAAGAGTCCCCGATCGGCATATGCAGGCGGATGCCACGGGCGCCGGCCCGTCCGCCCATCAAAGCCTCCTTTTCCGATCAAACGCGCCCTTGCCGAATGGCGCCCCAGCGCGCATGGTAAAATCACGGCATGAGTCTTTCGCCGGCCTTTCTGGACGAACTGCGTGCCCGCACGTCGCTGTCCGCGCTGATCGGCAAGACGACCAAGCTGCAGAAGGCCGGGCGCGAGATGCGCGGCTGCTGCCCGTTCCATAACGAGAAGACGCCCAGCTTCTACGTCAACGACGACAAGGGCTTCTATCATTGCTTCGGCTGTTCGGCGCATGGCGATGCGATCCGCTGGATGACCGATCAGCGCGGCCTCCCCTTCATCGACGCGGTCAAGGAACTGGCGCAGGCCGCCGGCATGGAGATGCCGGCACAGGATCGCGCCTCTGCCGCCAAGGCGGAACGGGCGAAGGGCCTGCACGAGGCGATGGAGGATGCCGCCGCCTGGTTCAGCGAGCAGCTCCATGGCATCGCCGGCGCCGAGGCGCGCGCGGTGCTCGCCAGGCGCGGCATCTCGGCGGAAACCGCGCGGGCCTTCGGCATGGGCTTCTCGCCCGACAGCCGCGGCAAGCTGCGCGCCGCGCTCAAGGACTATGGCGACGCCGCGCTGATCGAATGCGGCCTGCTGATCCAGGTCGACGGCAAGGAGCCCTATGACCGGTTCCGCGGCCGACTGATGATCCCGATCCGCGACGCGCGCGGCCGGGTGATCGCCTTCGGCGGCCGCGTCATCGGCGAGGGCGAGCCCAAATATCTCAACTCGCCCGACACGCCGCTCTTCGACAAGGGGCGCACGCTCTACAATCTCGACCGCGCCGCGCCCGCCGCGCGCAAGTCGGCACGCATCCTCGTCGTCGAAGGCTATATGGACGTGATCGCGCTGGCGCAGGCGGGGATCGGCGATGCGGTGGCGCCGCTCGGCACCGCCTTGACCGAGGCGCAGCTCGAACGTCTGTGGCGGATCAGCGACGTGCCGATCCTCTGCCTCGACGGCGACAGCGCCGGACAGAAAGCGGCGCTGCGCGCGGCGCATCGCGCGATGCCGATGCTCGGCAACGGTCGCAGCCTCGCCTTCGTCACCCTGCCCGAGGGGCAGGACCCCGACGACCTCGTCCGCGGCGGTGGCCGGGCGGCGATGGAGGCGCTGCTCCAGCAGCCGCAGCCGCTGGTCGATCGCCTCTGGCAGAGCGAGGTCGCCGCGGGCGCGCTCGACACGCCCGAGCAGCGCGCCGGGCTCAAGCAGCGGCTGCACGAGCTCGCCGCGACGATCGCCGACGGATCGGTGCGCAAGGAATATGAAAGCGACTTCAAGAACCGCTTCTACGAACATTTCGCCCCGAAACGCCGCGCCTTCACCCCCGCCGCGCCGCGCGCGCAGGGCAAGCGCGGTGCCGACGGCCAGTGGAAGCCGCCGATCGCCCCGCCGACCGAGGATGCCAAGGCCTTCCACGCCGCCGGAATCGACCGCGTGCTCGCCAAGGCGATCCTCGCCGGGCTGATCCGCCACCCGGTCGAGATCGCGCGGCATATGGAGGTGCTCGGCAGCCTCAAGCTGATCGACGGCGCGCTCGGCCGGCTGTTCGAGGCGGTGGTCGACGTCGCGCTGGAGGATCAGGCGCTTGATAGCGCGCGCCTGCGCACCATATTGGCGAAGTCCGGTTTCGATGCGATCGCGAGCGATCTGCTGAGGGCCGATACGATGCCCTATTCGTTCACGCAGAGCGGCGGCGACCCCGCCCGCGCCCGTGCCGACCTCGACGAAGCGATCGCCATCATGGTGGCGCGCCCCGAAGTGGACATGGCGCTCGGTGAAGCGACCGCCTCGATGCAGGCGCACTTCACCGCCGAGGCGTTCGAACGGCAAGTGGCGTTGGTGAAAGAGAAACAGGGCTTGGAGCTTCGACTTGCAAATCTAGTGCAGTCGAACGAAGACGCCCGATCGTTTGGATCCGAGGGTAATTGATGGCGAAGGTTAACGGTAGCGGTGGCGATGAGGGTGCGGACGTGACCGACGCGCCGCTGATCGACCTCAATGACGCCGATATCAAGAAGCTGGTCGCCCGCGCCAAGAAGCGCGGCTACATCACTTACGACCAGCTCAACGAGGCGCTGCCCCAGGATCAGATGTCGTCCGATCAGCTCGAGGACATCATGTCCGCGCTGAACGAGATGGGCGTCAACATCGTCGAGAACGAGGAAGCCGGCGAGGACGGCGAGGACAAGGAGCCGGCCGAGGACGACGAGGCCGAGCCCGTCGAGGCCGATAGCGACGGCTCCGCCGCGCCCGCGCTCGAGACCAAGAAGAAAGAGACCGTCGATCGTACCGACGACCCGGTCCGCATGTACCTGCGCGAGATGGGCGCGGTCGAGCTGCTCAGCCGCGAGGGCGAGATCGCCATCGCCAAGCGGATCGAGGCGGGTCGCGACACGATGATCCTCGGCCTGTGCGAATCGCCGATCACCTTCAACGCGATCATCGACTGGTCGACGCAGCTCAACGAAGGCACGATGCAGCTGCGCGAGATCCTCGATCTCGATGCGATGCTGTCCAAGGGTCCGTCGGCCGAGCAGGTCGAGGGGGCCGAGGACGACGAATCCGGCGAGATCAGCGAGAAGACCGCCGGCGCCAGCTTCAAGGACGAGGAAGAGCCCGAGGAGCCGTCCGCGGACGACGATGACGAATCGGGTGAGCCGCGCGCGCCGCGTCCCTCGGACGACGAGGATGAGGACAACACGCTCAGCCTCGCGCAGATGGAGGAGACGCTCAAGCCGCAGGCGCTCGAGCGGTTCGCCAACATCACCGCGCTCTACAAGAAGTTCAGCAAGATCCAGCAGGCGCGGCTCGACGCGATGCAGGCGGGCGGCGAGCTGTCCGCGGCGGACGAGCGCAAATACCAGAAGCTGCGCGAGGAACTCACCGCCGAGGTGGAGAGCGTCCAGTTCCACAACGCCAAGATCGAATATCTCGTCGACCAGCTCTACGCGTTCAACCGCCGGTTGACCGCACTGGGCGGGCAGATGCTGCGCCTCGCCGAACGGCACAAGGTCAGCCGCAAGGACTTCCTCGACCGCTACGTCGGCCACGAGATGGACGACACCTGGCTGCAGACGGTCGGCAAGCTCGACAAGAAATGGGCGAACTTCGCCAATAACGAAGTCGACGCGGTTGACCGCATCCGCGGCGAGATCAGCGAGATCTCGCAGCAGACCGGCATGGCGCTCACCGAATTCCGCCGCATCGTCAACATGGTGCAGAAGGCGGAGCGCGAAGCGCGCATCGCCAAGAAGGAAATGGTCGAGGCGAACCTGCGCCTCGTCATCTCGATCGCCAAGAAATACACCAACCGCGGCCTGCAATTCCTGGATCTGATCCAGGAGGGCAATATCGGCCTGATGAAGGCGGTGGATAAGTTCGAATATCGCCGCGGCTACAAATTCTCGACCTATGCGACCTGGTGGATCCGGCAGGCGATCACCCGCTCGATCGCCGATCAGGCGCGCACCATCCGTATCCCGGTGCATATGATCGAGACGATCAACAAGCTGGTCCGCACCAGCCGCCAGTTCCTCCACGAACAGGGTCGCGAGCCCACGCCGGAGGAAATGGCGGAGCGCCTGAGCATGCCGCTCGAGAAGGTGCGCAAGGTGATGAAGATCGCCAAGGAGCCGATCAGCCTCGAGACGCCGATCGGCGACGAGGAGGATTCGCATCTCGGCGACTTCATCGAGGACAAGAATGCGGTGATCCCGGTCGACGCCGCGATCCAAGCCAACCTCAAGGAGACGGTGACGCGGGTGCTCGCCTCGCTGACCCCGCGCGAGGAGCGCGTGCTGCGCATGCGCTTCGGCATCGGCATGAACACCGATCATACGCTCGAAGAGGTCGGCCAGCAGTTCAGCGTGACGCGCGAGCGCATCCGCCAGATCGAGGCGAAGGCGCTGCGCAAGCTCAAGCATCCGAGTCGCAGCCGCAAGATGCGCTCCTTCCTCGACCAGTAAGCCGAAAGGGGCCGCCGGAGACGATCCGGCGGCCCCTTCGCTATCGGCTCGCGCGGGCAAATCACCGCCGCGTGAAATACGCTATTGATAGGCGTTCGCAAGACGGGCTATAGGACCGGCATGGCCGGCACGACCCGCTCCCTATGCTGATGAAGGCGACCCCGCCCTGCCCCACGCCCGCGGCGTCAAAGGCGCGCTGGCCGATGGTGCTGCGCTGCCTCACCGCGCTGATCGGCGGCTATGCGGCGACGGCGGGGCTTTCGGCGCTGTCGGCGCGGCTGCTGCCGATCGACCGGGCGGAGGCGACCGGCTGGGCGCTGATCCTGTCGATCCTACTCTATCCGGTGATCGCCCTGTGGTGCTTCCACGAGCCGCGGCTCGGCCGCATTCTCGCCGGCGTGTGGGGCAGCGCCCTGCTCTGCGCCGCGCTGCTCTGGTGGCTCGGAGTGCGCGCGTGAACGGCTCCCTCCGGCGCAACATGGCGTGGATCCACGGCTGGCTCGGCCTCGTCGCCGGCTGGCTGCTGTTCGCGATGTTCCTGACCGGCACGGCGAGCTATTTCCGCCCCGAAATCACCCGCTGGATGCAGCCCGAGGTCGATGCGCATGCCGTCCCGGCCGGGGTCGCGGCGACCAGCGCGGTCCGCTATCTGCAATCGGTCGGTCCCGACGACGAAGCCTGGTACCTCTCGCTGCCGACCGACCGCGAGCCGGTCACCCGCGTCTTCATCACGCCCAATGCCAAGGCCGCCGACACGGGCCACAATCGCCCCGACGAACTGTCGCTCGACGGCGTGACGGGCCAGCCGGTGCACGGCCGCGAAACCCGCGGCGGCGAGCATTTCTATCGCTTCCACTTCCAGCTGCAATTGCCCTATCCCTGGGGACGTTGGCTCGCCAGCCTGTGCGCGCTGTTCATGCTGGGTGCGATCATCTCGGGCGTGGTGACGCACAAGCGCATCTTCGCCGACTTCTTCACGCTGCGCTGGAACAAGGGGCAGCGCAGCTGGCTCGACGCGCACAACGTCTCGGCGGTGCTGGCGCTGCCCTATCACGCGGTGATCACCTATACCGGGCTGATCACGCTGGTCGTGATGTACATGCCCTATCCGATCCTCAGCAACTACGCCAAGCCGGCCGATTTCGCGCAGGCGGCCTATCGCTATCCGGCCGAGACGGCGGCGGCGGGCCGCGCCGCGCCGCTCGTGCCGGTCGCGCCGCTGATCGCCGATGCGCAAGCCCGGTGGCACGCCCCGGCGGCGATCGTGACGATCCGCAACCCCAATGACGCCGCCGCGGCGGTGACCATCTACCGCTCGCCCCGCGCCTCGCTCAATGCGCGCGGACCGACGCTGACCTACAGCGGCGCGACCGGGCGGCTGATCGCGGCGAGCGGTGACGCCGGGCCGGCGCTGACCACCGCCGGGGTGATGCTGGGCCTCCACGTCGCGCAATTCGCGCGGCCGGCGTTGCGCTGGACCCTGTTCGGACTCGGGCTGACCGGCGCGGCGATGGTCGGCACCGGGCTGCTGCTGTGGACCGCGGCACGGCGACGCCCCAATGCCGCCCCCTTCTTCGGGTTGCGGCTGGTCGAGCGGCTCAACATCGCGACGATCGTCGGGCTGCCGATCGGCATGGCCGCCTTCCTGCTCGCCAACCGGCTGATCCCCGCCGATCTGCCCGGCCGCGCCGACCGGGAGGTCGCGGCGATGTTCTGGACCTGGGGCGTGGTGGCATTGCTCCAGTTCGCGCGGCCGACGCGTCGCGCCTGGCGCGAGGGCTTCGCCATCGGCGCGCTCGCCTTCGCCGCGATCCCGCTGGCCAATGCCGTGACGACCGGGCGCGGGCTACCGGGCTCGCTGCTGCGCGACGACACGTTGTTCG
This sequence comes from Sphingomonas kyungheensis, assembly GCF_037120395.1. Lineage (NCBI taxonomy): Bacteria > Pseudomonadati > Pseudomonadota > Alphaproteobacteria > Sphingomonadales > Sphingomonadaceae > Sphingomonas > Sphingomonas kyungheensis. The sequence continues at coordinate 351,274 of NZ_JBBBDM010000002.1, read as the reverse complement.
CTGCCTTCGACCTGGCGATGCTCGCCATCGCCATCCTCTTCGGCGTCGCCAGCTGGTGCGCCGGCCGACCGCCGCGGCCCGCCGCGCGCCGTATCCGCCAGACCGAGACGATCCATGCCTGAGACCATCCTGCTCTCCGCCACCGCCTGGCTGCTCTTCGCCGGCGCCTCGTTCCGCTTCCGCCGCGAGGCGGGTACGGCGAGCCGTGGTGAGCTATGGTTGCTGCGCGGCGGCGCGGCGGCGCTGCTCGCCGTCGCGCTGCTCCATTGCGGCGCCCCGCTGAGCGGCGAACGCTGGGTGCGCGCGCTGACCGGCGCGTCGATCGGCGCGGTGATCGTCGTGCTGGCGCTGTCGGCGCAGCCGATCGCCGCGCTCGCTCCGGCGCGCTGGCTGCTCGCGGCCAAGCGCCGCGCCGCCGCATCGCTCGCCGCGCTGCTGCGCAGCCCGGCCACCGCCGCCGACCGCTGACGCGAAAAGGGCGCGGGAGGAAGCCTCCCACGCCCTTATTTTTCCACCGAACCGACGGATTATTCCGCGGCGACGGTGCCCTTGGCGGGACGCGTGTCGCGACGCTCGGCGATACGCGCCGACTTGCCGGTACGGCCACGCAGATAATAGAGCTTCGCGCGACGCACCGCACCCTTGCGGACGACGTCGATCGAATCAATGTTGGGCGAATAGAGCGGGAAGACGCGCTCGACGCCCTCGCCGAAGCTGATCTTGCGCACGGTGAACGACGAGCCCATGCCCTTATTCGACCGGGCGATGCACACGCCTTCGTAATTCTGGACGCGGGTCCGCTCGCCTTCGACCACCTTGACGCCGACCTTCAGCGTGTCGCCGGGACGGAATTCGGGGATCGCGCGCTTGGCGGTCAGCTTTTCGATCTGCTCGGCTTCGAGCTGCTGGATCAGGTTCATCGCATCAGTCCTTCTCGTGCCGCGCGCCAGAGGGAGGTCGGACCCGAGCGCCCTCGTGGCGCTCCCACAGATCCGGCCTCCTTAGCCGTGTATCGGTCTCGGCCATCGACTTGCGCCAGGCCGCGATCCTCGCATGATCCCCCGATCGCAGCACTTCGGGGATCGTGCGCCCTTCCCAATCGAATGGTCGGGTATATTGCGGATATTCGAGCAGCCCCGTTTCGAAGCTCTCGTCCACACCGCTTGAAGCCGCGCCCATTACGCCGGGGAGCAGCCGAATGCAAGAGTCGAGCAGCACCAGCGCCCCCATCTCGCCACCCGACAGGATATAGTCGCCGATCGACACCTCCTCGATAGCACGGCCGGCGAAGATGCGCTCGTCGAAGCCCTCGAACCGACCGCACAGGATGATGACGCCGGGACCGCCGGCGATGGCGCGGACCTTGGCCTGGGAGAGCGGCCGCCCCCGCGGCGTCATCGCGAGGATCGGGCGGTCGTCCGCGACGCTGTCGACCGCGGCGGCGAGCACGTCGGCGCGCAGCACCATCCCGGCACCGCCGCCCGCCGGCGTATCGTCGACCGAGCGATGCCGATCGGTGGCGAAGTCGCGGATCTGGACCGGATCGCACCGCCACCCCCCTTCGCGCAACGCCCGCCCGGCGAGCGAGACGCCGAGCGGCCCGGGGAACATCTCGGGGTAGAGGGTGAGGATCGTCGCAGCGAAGGTCATTGGGTCCAGTTTTCCACGGAGAGGCCGGGGATATCGGCATAATCCGACACGTTGGCGGTGACGACGGTCAGCCGCAACGCCAGCGCATGCGCGCCGATGAGCCGATCGAACCGGCCGCGGCGGAAGGGTAGTCGCTGATAGGCCTCGGCGGCCGTGGTATCGAACGGCAGCGGCGTGATGAGATCGAAGAACGCACGCATGGCGCGCATCGCATGGCCGTCCGCCGGATCGACGCCCCGCAGCACCTCGGCATAGACGACGGCGGAGGTGACGACCTCACCCAAGGCACATGATTCCGCCCGGTGACGCGCACGGTCCGACAGCGCCTCCAGCAGGTAGATGCAGATGTTCGAGTCGAGCAGGAAACGGGGTGCGACCCGGAGATCAGTCACGCTGCAACAGCGCCCCGGCCCAATCGAGGTCACGCGGCTCCATCATCCGGTCTTCCGGTGCCAAGGGCTTCAATCCCGGACAGGAACCGTAGATGCCGGTCAGGTCGATCTTCTTCCGCACAGGCGGCGCAGCCTCGATCACGAAGGCCCCGCGCTCCTCCCGCAGGATCATCTCGTCCCCTTCCTTCAGACCCAGCGCCTTGGGTAAGCGCAACGCAACCGAATTTCCTGATTTGAACACCTTGGCGCGATATTCGTTAGCCATGCCAATCTCCGTATCTACGGGACGTATATACATGCAGCTGAGCCTTCAAGCGTGACCGACGATTGCATCATCATCGGCGCCGGCCCCGCCGGGCTGACGGCCGCCATCTATCTGGCGCGCTTTCACCTTTCGATCCGGCTGTTCGACAGCGGGTCGAGCCGCGCGGCGATGATCCCGTGCACGCACAATCATGCCGGCTATCCGGACGGCATCGCCGGCAAGGACCTGCTGGGGCTGATGCTCGCCCAGGCGGAGCGTTACGGCGCGCACCGCGAGGAGAAGAAGGTCACCGCGATCGAGCCAGACGGCGAGGATTTCACCATCGTCACCGATCACGGCCGGTATCGCGCGCGCACCGTGCTGCTGGCGACGGGGGTGGTCAATCACCGGCCCAACATCCTGCCGGAGGTGCACGACCCGGCGCTCGAACGCGGCCTGTTCCGCTATTGCCCGATCTGCGACGGCTATGAGGTGACCGACAAGCGTGTCGGCGTGATCGGCACCGGCGACCATGGCATGCGCGAGGCGATCTTCCTGCGCGGCTATAGCCGCGACATCACCCTGATCGCGCCGGACGCCGAGCATCGGCTCGACCCCGCATGCGTCGCCCGGCTCGATGCGGCGGGGATCGCGCGCGTCGCCGGTCCGTGCGGCAATTGGCAGATCGAGGGCAATCGTCTCGCGCTCGATACGGCGGACGGGCGGATGGCGTTCGACAGCGTCTATCCGGCGCTGGGATCGCGTATCCGCTCGCATCTCGCGGTGGCGGCGGGGGCGCGGGCGAATGGCGACGGCTGCCTGGAGGTCGACGATCACCAACGCACCAGCGTGCCGGGGTTGTTCGCGGCGGGGGACGTGGTCAAGGGGCTCGACCAGATCAGCCATGCGATGGGCGAGGCCGGGGTCGCGGCGACGACGATCCGCAACACGCTCGCCGAGCGACAGCCGATCCGGCGGTGATGGCCGGGTCCGCCGCCGGCGGCGTTCCTGCGCGGGTAGCGCGGCGGCTGGGGCGGGTCTTTTGCATATCCGCTGTCCGTGGCGAAGTCAGGCGAGTGGCGTGAGTCCGTCTAGAGGTTCGCCCGACTGGGACCCGGCCTCCGCCGGGGTGGGCGGTTGGGAAAGGTGGTGGCCTTGGCCTTGCCCGCGCGAAGGCGAGACCCTTGCACCCTTGGTCATGCCGGACTTGTTCCGGCATCCACGGTTCCGCGGGAGCGTAAGCCGTTAACCTTGCGGAACGGTGGACCCCGGAACACGTCTGGATTGACGGAGCGCTTTGGGCGACGGTGCGCTTCGGGTAACGCCACGTTTGAGTGACCGAACGCCCTAGGCCGCGGCCCGCTTTGGGTGCCGCCGAGCCTCTTCGCAGCGCTCCCGCGAGGCGGCATCCTTGTGGTCTTCACCCGGTAAGCCGTTGTTCTGCTTGGCCACTGGATTCCCGCCTGCGCGGGAATACGGGACGGCTTGGCACGCGGCGCGGGTGTCGCGGCGATCGTGTCAGCCCGCTGACGTGGACAACTTGGACACCTTAACGGAAACGATCCGCTGCGATCGTTTCGATTCCTGCGCTACGAGCGACTCACATTAGAAAGAGCGTGCGCGAGGATAGCCCGTCAGGGGACTATAGGACAGATCGCTCCGGCCGATTGCGCCCGTCACCGCCACCGCGTCATTCGACGAAGTCGGCGGTCACCACCAGCCGGTCTGCGTTCCATTCGGGCACCGCGTCGGCGTTCATCGGCACCATGAAGCGTTTGCCGTCGGGCCGCTCGATCTCGAGCACGTCGCCGGCGCCGAAATTCTCGATCAGCACCACACGGCCCAGCGCGCTGCCGTCGGTCGACACCGCCGGCAGGCCCATCAGATCGGCATGATAATATTCGCCGTCGCCGAGCGGCGGCAGCGCCGAGCGCGGCACGGTCAATTCGGTACCACGCAGCGCCTCGGCGGCGTTGCGGTCGGCGACTTCGGCGAATCGGACGATCAGGCCGTTGTTACCGGCCTGCGCCGATTTGAGCGTCAGCGCGCCCTGGTTGAAGCTCTTGTAGCTGCCGAAATCCTCGGCGAAGACCTTGAGGCGCACCTGGCCGTTGACGCCGTGCGCGCCGATCACCACCGCGAGCGTGACGCTGGGCTCAGCCCGGCGATCCGCCGTCTCCTGCTGGGGCATCATCGTCTCCCTCTGCGGGTTCGGTGGCCGAGACGCCCTGATTGGTGGCATCGTCGGTCGCAGCCGCGTCGGTCGGTTCGTCGGCGGCGGTACGGGGATCGGGTTCGGCGGCCATGATGCGTCAACTCCTCAGAATGAGAGGCTATCAACGCACCATGGCCGGCTTCGATGCTTAGGCCTCGGCGGTCTCGGCGTCGGCGGCAGGCGCCTCTTCGGCCGGGGCGGCGGCAGCGGCGGCGGCGGCCTCTTCCTGCGCCTTCAGCTTCTCGGCCCGCTCTTCGGCGCGCTCGGTCGCCTTCTCGCCCGGCTTGCCCTTGTTGGGGTTGGAGCGCGCGGCGCGCTCACGGATACCGGCGACGTCGAGGAAGCGCGCGACGCGGTCGGTCGGCTGCGCGCCGTTCGACAGCCAGTATTTGGCGCGCTCGGCGTCGAGGACGATGCGGTTCTCGGCGTCCTTGGCGAGCAGCGGGTTGTAGTTGCCGATCTTCTCGATGAACTTGCCGTCACGCGGGCTGCGCGCGTCGGCGACGACGATCCGGTAATAGGGACGCTTCTTGGAGCCGCCACGCGACAGGCGAATGCTGAGTGCCATTGTAGATAATCCTTCGTTCTAAGTCGTTTGCGTTGAAGTCTTATTTCTTCTTGAGAAGATTTTCGAAACCGGGCGGAAGCTTGGGCATGCCGTCCTGGCCGCCGCCGAGGCCGGGCAGCCCCTTGGGCAGGCCGCCGCCGGCCTTGTCCATCATGTCACCGAGCCCGGCGCCGCCGATCGCATTGCCGAGGCCGCCCATGCCGCCCTTGCCGAGCATCGCCATCATGCCCTTGAGACCGCCCATCTTCTTGATCTTCTTCATGGCGGTCGACATTTCCTGGTGCATCTTGAGGAGTTTGTTGACCTCCTGCACCGTCGTGCCCGATCCCTTGGCGATGCGGATCTTGCGCTTGGCGTTGATCAGCTCAGGCTTGGTCCGTTCCTTGACGGTCATCGAGCCGATCATCGCGTCCATATGGATCAGCATCTTGTCGCCGCCGGCGGTGGCGAGCGCGCCCTGCGCCTTCTTCATCCCCGGCATCATCCCGGCGAGCGCGCCGAGACCGCCCATCCGGCGCATCTGCTGGAGCTGGCCGCGCAGGTCGTTCATGTCGAACTGACCCTTGGCGAGCCGCGCGGTCATCCGCTCGGCGTCTTCCTGCTGGATCGATTCGGCGGCGCGTTCGACCAGGCTGACGACGTCGCCCATGCCGAGGATGCGGCCGGCGACGCGGCTGGGATGGAAGGCTTCGAGCGCGTCCATCTTTTCGCCGGTACCGGCGAACTTGATCGGCTTGCCGGTGACGGCGCGCATCGACAGCGCGGCACCGCCGCGCGCGTCGCCGTCCATCCGGGTGAGCACGACGCCGGTCAGCGGCACCTGTTCGGAGAAGTTCTGGGCGACGTTGACCGCGTCCTGCCCGGTCAGCGAGTCGACGACGAGCAGGATCTCCTGCGGCGTGGCGATCTCCGCCACCGCCTTCATCTCGTCCATCAGCGCCTGGTCGACGTGGAGCCGGCCGGCGGTGTCGAGCATCAGCACGTCATAGCCCTGGAGCTTGGCGGCCTGCAGCGCGCGGCGGGCGATGTCGACCGGCTGCTGGCCAGGGACGATCGGCAGCGTCGCCACCTCGACCTGCGTGCCCAAGGTCGCGAGCTGTTCCTGCGCATTGGGGCGATTGACGTCGAGCGACGCCATCAGCACCTTCTTGCGGTCACGCCCGCCGACGCCGGCGGCGAGGCGCTTGGCGATCTTGGCGGTGGTCGTCGTCTTGCCCGAGCCCTGCAGGCCGACCATCATCACCACCGCGGGCGGGGTAACGGAGAGGTCCAGCTCCGACGCGTCGGCGCCGAGCATCTCGACCAGCGCGTCGTTGACGATCTTGACGACCTGCTGCCCCGGCGTAACCGAGCGCAGCACGTTCTGGCCGACCGCTTCCTCGGTCACCTTGTCGACGAACTGGCGCGCCACCGGCAGCGCGACGTCGGCTTCGAGCAGCGCGACGCGCACTTCGCGCATCGCCGTCCGCACATCGGCCTCGGTCAGCGCGCCACGGCCACGCAGGCGGTCGAATACGCCGCCAAGCCGGTCGCTCAGACTGTCGAACATCGCCTCGAAACCCTTATCATGCCACGCAACGCAAAAGACGCCGGCGGGCGAAACCTCGCCGGCCAGCGTGCACCCATGGGCGCTTCATCGATCGCATTCCGTGGAGGAACGTGCATCGCTGTTAGTCGAAAGTGACGATGGAGGCAAGAGTGGCCGCTTGGTCCTACCAGCCGGCATCCGGCCGGGCGAGATAGGCGCGTTCCGCATCGGTCGATTCGCGTCCCAGCGCGGCATTACGGCTCGGAAAGCGTCCATAGGCTACGATCACGTCACGATGATCGTGTGCGAAGGCAATGTTATCCGCAAGCCCCAGCGCCTCGAACTTCGTCACCGACAAGTCCTGCTCCGCCAGATCCTCCGCGTGCATCAACGGCATGTAGAGGAAGACGCGCCGTTCGGGCGGATAGCGCCCCTCCCAGCCCCGTCCGATCGCGGTGCGCGTCAATTCGCGCGCAAGGCCGTCCGCCGCATAGGCCTCCGCCGCGCCGCGATGCAGATTGCGCGAGAATTGGTCGAGCAGAATGATCGCCGCCAGCAGCGTATCGGGATCGTCGCGCCAGCCTTCCGCCCGCGCGCGCAGCACGCCATCGCGCATCGCCGCGAAGCGTGCGGCGATCGTCCGGTCGAGGGCGTCGTCCCTGGCGAATTGCTGTTCGCTGGTCAGCCCGAACCAGAAGTCGAGGACCGCCGTCGCCATGTCATGGACTTGGGCCCCATCACTGACTAAATCGCCCGCCATGCCTGCTCCCGCGCCAGAGGTGATCTCCCTCGGCTGCCGCCTGAACATCGCCGAGAGCGAAACGATCCGGACGCTCGTCGCCGGGCGCGATACCGTGGTCGTCAACTCCTGCGCGGTGACCAACGCCGCGGTCAAGGCGACGCGCAGCGCGATCCGCCGGGCGCGACGCGACCGGCCGTACGCCGAGCTGGTCGTCACCGGCTGCGCGGCGCAGATCGACCCGCAGGGCTTTGCGGCGATGCCCGAGGTCGACCGGGTGATCGGCAATGGCGAGAAACTGTCGCGCGCGGCGTGGGACAGCCTCGCCCCCGTCGTGGCTGGCGACATCATGCAGTTGCGCGATACCGCGCCGCATCTCGCCGCGAGCTTCACCGGCCACGCCCGCGCCTTCGTCGAGGTGCAGAACGGCTGCGACCATCGCTGCACCTTCTGCGCGATCCCGTTCGGCCGCGGGCCGAGCCGGTCGGTGCCGGCGGGCGCGGTGATCGACCGGATCGCCGCGCTGGTCGACGCGGGCCATGGCGAGATCGTGCTGACCGGGGTCGATCTGACCAGCTATGGCCATGACCTGCCCGGCGCGCCGACGCTGGGGCATCTGGTCGCGCGCATCCTGCGCCATGTCCCGGCGCTGGCGCGGCTGCGGCTGTCGTCGCTCGATTCGATCGAGATCGACGCGCGGCTCGAGGCGCTGATCACCGGCGAGGCGCGGATCATGCCGCATCTCCACCTCTCCTTCCAGGCGGGCAACGACCTGATCCTCAAGCGGATGAAGCGCCGCCACAGCCGCGCGCAGGCGGTGGCGACGGTGGCGCGGCTCAAGGCGGCGCGGCCCGATCTCGCGATCGGCGCCGACCTGATCGCCGGCTTCCCGACCGAGGATGACGCGATGTTCGCCGACACGCTCGCGCTGATCGACGATGCCGATATCGTCCACGGCCATATCTTCCCCTATTCGCCGCGCGCCGGCACGCCGGCGGCGCGGATGCCGCAGGTCGCCCGGGCGACGATCAAGGCGCGGGCGGAACGGTTGCGCGCCGCGGCGGCGCGGCGGCGGACGGCATGGCTCGACGGGCAGGTCGGCACGGTGCAGCAGGTGCTGCTCGAACGGCCGGGGACCCGCGGCCATGCGGGAAATTTCGCGGAGGTGTCGCTTGCGCCGATCGGCGTCGCGCACGGGGACGGCCGGGCTTCGACAGGCTCAGCCCTGACGGATCATGGGGACTTTGGCGGTGGCAGTCGTGAAGACACCGCGCCCCCCTCCCCCGGCCGCCCTGAACCGGTCGAAGGGCAGGCCTCCGCAAGCGCCGCGCTTTCGCGTCCAGTCACCCGCAACCCCGGCGATATCGTCGCGGTCCGCATCACTGCCGCCACCGACACCCAGCTGCTAGGGACGATGATATGAGCACCACCCCCACCTGGCACGAGCGGCTGCTCGGCGGATTCAAGAAGACGTCGGACCGGCTGGTCGGCAATCTCGCCGGCCTCGGCGGCGCGCGGCTCGACGAGGCGACGCTCGACGAGGTCGAGGAGGCGCTGATCGCCTCCGACCTCGGCCCCGACACCGCCGGCAAGATCCGCACCCGCCTCGCCGAGGGGACGTTCGAGCGCAACATGGAGGAGCTCGGCATTCGCCTCGTCGTCGCCGAGGAGGTCGAGAAGACGCTCGCCCGCGTCGCCCGCCCGATCGAGATCGAGGCGTTTCCGCGGCCGCAGGTGATCCTCGTCATCGGCGTCAACGGATCGGGCAAGACGACGACGATCGCCAAGCTCGCGCATCTGCTGATGGAACAGGATTACGGCGTGATGCTGGCGGCAGGCGACACGTTCCGCGCCGCGGCGATCGGCCAGCTGCGCACCTGGGCCGACCGGGTGGGCGTGCCGATCGTCACCGGGCCGGAGGGCGGCGATGCCGCGGGCGTCGTCTGGGACGCGGTGAAGAAGGCGACCGAGACCGGCATCGACGTGCTGATCGTCGACACCGCCGGCCGGTTGCAGAACAAGCGCGAGCTGATGGACGAACTCGCCAAGATCCGCCGCGTGCTCGGCCGGATCAACCCGGCGAGCCCGCATGACGTCGTGCTGGTGCTCGACGCGACCACCGGCCAGAATGCGCTGAGCCAGATCGCGGTGTTCAAGGAGGTGGCGGGGGTCACCGGCCTCGTCATGACCAAGCTCGACGGCACCGCGCGCGGCGGCGTGCTGGTCGCCGCGGCGGAGAAATACGGCCTGCCGATCCATGCGATCGGCGTCGGCGAGGGGATGACCGACCTTCGGCCGTTCGACGCCAATGAGGTGGCACGGATCATCGCCGGCGTCGATCAGGGGGCGCGCAAGTGACCGCGGCACGGCCATCCTCCCCCGGCCTGCGGATGGGCATCGAATATGGTCCGCTGCTCGTCTTCTTCGCGGTCAATTTCCTCTTCCCCGCGGCGCTGGCGATGAAGCTGGTCGCGGCGGGCACCGGCTTCCTCTCCGATCTCGACCGGGCCGGCGCGCTGGTGATCGCCAAGGTGATCGTCGCCACCACCGCCTTCGTCGTCGCGACGGTGATCGCGATGGCGGTGTCGAAGGCGAAGCTCGGTGCGGTGTCGCCGATGCTGTGGATCTCGGGCGGCTTCGTCGTCGTGTTCGGCGGGCTGACCGTCTGGTTCCACGACCCCAAGTTCATCCAGATGAAGCCGAGCTTCGTCTACGGCATGTTCGCCGCCGTGCTCGCTTTCGGGCTGATCACTGGCCGGCCGTTGCTGCAGGGCCTGCTCGGCACCGCCTATCCGGGGCTGGACGCGGTCGGCTGGCGCAAGCTGACGCGCAACTGGGCGCTATTCTTCGTCGCGATGGCCGCGCTCAACGAGGCGGTGTGGCGGACGACGAGCTGGGATTTCTGGGTCGGGTTCAAACTATGGGGGGCGATCCCGCTCACCCTGCTGTTCGCCTTCGCCAACGTGCCGATGCTGCTCAGGCACGGGCTGAATACCGAGGACCCGCAGGCGGGAATCCCGCCGGAATAATCCTCCCCGGCACGGGGAGGGGGACCGCCGGCGAAGCCGGTGGTGGAGGGGGCTCTTCACGCAGCGCATCGCTTGCGGAAGCCGCCCTCCACCAGCCTGCGGCTGGTCCCCCTCCCCGCTAGCGGGGAGGAATTTGGGAATTACGCCGCGTCGAAACGCTTGCCGGCTTCGTCCCAGTTGACGATGTCCCACCACGCCTTGAGGTAGCCGGGGCGATCGTTCTTGTAGGTCAGGTAATAGGCGTGTTCCCACACGTCATTGCCGAGGATCGGCGTGCCCTTGTCCTTGGCATCGTCCATCAGCGGATTGTCCTGGTTCGGCGTCGACGTCACCTTGAGCGCGCCGCCCGAATCCTTGATCACCCAGGCCCAGCCCGAACCGAACTGGCCCGCACCCTTGGTGTTGAAATCCTCCTTGAGCTTGTCGAGCCCGCCATAAGCGTCGATCGCGTCCTTGAGCGCGCCGGACGGCTGCGTCGAACCCTTGGGCGCCATGATCTTCCAAAAGAAGTCGTGGTTCCAATAGCCGCCGCCATTGTTGCGGACGAGCGGCGGCAGCGACGAGATGCGGCCGAGGATGTCCTCGATCGACAGGCCTTCGAGGCTCGCGTCGGCGGCGACGCCTTCGTTGAGCTTGGCGGTATAGGCGGCATGATGCTTGTCGTGGTGGAAGGTCATCGTCTCCTTGGAGATGACCGGCTCCAGCGCGTCATAGTCATACGGCAGCGGCGGCAGTTCGAATGCCATGGCTAAGGCTCCTTTCGGTAGGGACAGTGTCGTCCCGGCGTTAACGCAGGTCTTTGCCTAATGCTCCCCCGCCGTTACGCAAGCGTTACGAGCCCGTCGCGTTGATCAGCTCGTGTCGGCGCAGCGCGTGGCGCAACTGATCGTAGCTGAGCCCGAGCGCCTCGGCGGTGGCGCGCTGGTTGAAGCGATGGTCGGCGAGCGCACGGGCGAGCAGCTCGCGTTCGAATTGCGCGACGCGCGACTTGAAGTCGGACGGTCCGGCCTCGCAGGCGGCAACCGGGCTGTCCTCGGGCGGCGCATCGGCGGCCGAAGACGCGGATGCAGGCGCGGGCGTTGCCCGGCGCGGCCCGCCGCCCGCCCCGCCCTGCGGCCGGAACGGCGAGGCGAAGGGATCGATCTCGATTGCGTCGACCGGGCCGTCGCCGTCCCAGCGATAGACCGCGCGCTCGACGACGTTGCGCAGCTCGCGGACGTTGCCCGGCCAGCGATAGGTGTGCAGCTGGTCGAGCGCGCGCGGGCCGAAGCCGGGCCAGCGATCCCAGCCGATCTCCGACGCCATCCGCCGGCCGAAATGGTCGGCGAGCACCGCGATATCGCCGGTACGCGCGCGCAGCGGCGGCAGCGTCACCACCTCGAAGCTCAGCCGGTCGAGCAGATCGGCGCGGAATTCGTGCGCATCGACCTTACCGGGAAGATGTTCGTTGGTCGCCGCGACGATCCGCACGTCGACGCGCGCCGGCCGCGACGCGCCGATCCGGGTGATCTCGCCATATTCGACCGCCCGCAGCAGCCGCTCCTGTGCCGCCATCGACAGCGTGCCGAGTTCGTCGAGGAACAAGGTACCGCGATGCGCCTCCTCGAACCGGCCGGCGCGCGCCTTGGTGGCGCCGGTGAAGGCACCCGCCTCATGGCCGAACAGTTCCGCCTCGATCAGCGACTCGGGCAGCGCGGCGCAATTCATCACCACCAGCGGCTGGTCCCAGCGCGGCGACAGGCGGTGGAGACGCTCGGCGACCAGCTCCTTGCCGGTACCGCGTTCGCCGATCACCAGCACCGGGCGATCGAGCGCGGCGGCGCGGCTGGCACGCTCCAGCGCGTCGAGAAAGGCCCCCGATTGGCCGATCACCTGCGAGGTCCGTTCCATCGCCAACATCTGGCGCAAAACGCCAAGACTATGCAAGCATCCGCCGGTGTCTTACATATAGATGACACCGAAAAGTGACGCTTTTGCGTGCTTTTCGGATTTGGCACGCCTCCTGCAAAGCATCGGACATACCGCCACACGGCGGGAACAAGGTTCAGATATCAGGAGGTTTCCATGTTCAATTCCGACACCGGCCGCAAGCTCGCCGCGATCGTCTGCACCGTCCTGTTCAGCGCCACCTGTGTCGCTGGCGCGGTCGGTCCCGCCGCGGCCAGCCACAGTGTAGCGACCACGCAGCAGAGCGCGTAACATGGTCGCAAAGCCGGCGCCCCGTCGCGCCGGACAGTCTTAGGAGCAAAGAATCGATGGGCATTTTTTCCCGCACCCGCGACATCGTCGCCGCCAATTTCGCCGACCTGCTCGAAAAGGCGGAAGATCCGGCGAAGATGATCCGCATGATCATCCTCGAAATGGAGGAGACGCTGGTCGAGGTGCGCGCCTCCGCTGCCCGCACCATCGCCGACCAGAAAGAGATGCGTCGCCATATCAGCAAGCTGGAGCAGTTGCAGGACAGCTGGACCGAGAAGGCCGAGCTGGCGCTGAGCAAGGATCGCGAAGACCTCGCCAAGGCGGCTCTGGTCGAGAAGCAGAAGGCCGCCGACATGGCCGAGCAGCTCAAGATCGAGATCAAGGTGCTCGACGACGCGCTGCGCGCCTCGGAAGAGGATATCGCCAAGCTCCAGAAGAAGCTGACCGAAGCGCGCACCAAACAGTCGAACGTCCAGACGCGGCTGGAAAGCGCCAACAACCGCTACCGCCTGCGCGAGATGTATGCCGGCCCCAAGACGCACGAGGCGTTCAGCCGCTTCGACGTGCTCGAACGCCGGGTCGACGATGCCGAAGGCCGCGCCGAGGCGCTGGGTCTCGGCGCACCGAAGAGCCTTGAGGAAGAGATCGCCGAGTTGCGCCAGAGCGACAAGGTCGATGCCGAACTCGCCGCGCTCAAGGCGCGCCTGAAGAAGGAGGGGTGAAATGGACATCGAAGGCGTACTTGCCATTTCGCTTGCCCTGATCGGCCTGCCCTGGTTGATCTTCCACTACATCACCAAGTGGAAACAGGCACCCAAGATCACGGAAGAAGACGAACGTCTGCTGGACGAGATGTTCAATCTCGCCCGTCGCCTCGAAGATCGGCTCAATACCGTCGAGCGGATCGTCGCCGCCGACAATCCTGACTTTCGGGCCAGTCTGAACAGCCCGCAAGCAACTCCCTATTCGCTCGACCGGAGGAATTGAGATGTCTACCCGCACCAAATTCTACGTCGACAAGCAGGAAGCCAAGTGGCTCGGCGTCTGTGCCGGGATCACCGACTATACCGGCTTCGACCTGACGCTGGTCCGCGTCGCGATGATCGTGCTGACCATCGCCACCTCGGGCTGGGTGTTCATCGCCTATGTCGCCGCCGGGCTGCTCGCGCCGAAGAAGCCCTATGGCCTCTACGAGACGCAGGAAGACGCCAAATTCTGGCAGGGCGTGCGGACCAATCCGAAGCGCTCGACCAGCGAGGTGCGCAGCAAGTTCCGCGACATCGATCGCCGGCTCGCCGACATCGAGCTGCATTACACCAGCCGCAACAGCCGACTAGCCGAGGAAATCGACAGCCTGCGCTGAGCAACGTCGGGGGCAGGATCAGGCATCACGGGTTCAGGGAGAATCACGATGGACATGGGTTGGATGGTGCCGGTCGGTATCGTCGGAGCGGTGAGCGCGCGTCACGCCTTCACCACCTGGGTCAAGGCCAAGCACGGCTATCCGCTGGAAGAGGCGCAAAACCGCCAGGCCCGCAAGATGCGGCGCATGCAGCGGATGATGTGGATGGGCTACGGCCCCGACGGCGGCGACGACATCGAGGCGGAGCGCAAGATCATGCTGCTCTCCAACGAGAACGAGAAGCTGACCGGGCAGGTCAGCCGGCTGGAGGAACGGATCGCCGTCCTCGAACGCATCGCCACCGATCCCGCCGAGCGCACCGCCCGCGAGATCGAAGCGCTTCGCGACCGCTAAGGGAGACGGATGATGGGACCCGATCATATCATCTGCATGATCTTCGGCGCGATGGTGACGCTGGCGGTGCAATATTACGGCCGCCGCAAGGTGCGGCAGGCGATCATTGCCCCCGATGTCGAGGCGCGCCGCAACATCGACCTGCTCGATGCCGAAAACGCCCGCCGCATCGGCCAGATCGACCGGCTGCAGGAGCGGCTGGCGACGGTGGAGAGCATCGTCACCGACCGCGCCCACCGGCTCGGCCACGAAATCGACCAGCTGCGCAGCTGCTGACAGGAGTAGGATGATGAGCCCTCTGATGATCCCCATCCTCGGCATCTGTTGCGGTCTGCTCGCGATCTTCGGCGGCATCTTCGTCAAGCCGTGGTTCGCGCTCCAGCACCGCCGGATGGAGATCGAGGCCGACAAGGTCGCCGAAAAGGCCGCGCAATATGCCGCGCAGACCGAGCGGCTGGAGGAACGGGTGCGCGTGCTCGAACGCATCGTCACCGATCGCGGCGCCGACCTGGCGCAGGAGATCGACGCGCTGCGCGGCACCGCGCCCGGCCGTCTGCCGATCAACTGACCACGGGGGCCAAGGCGGCCGGAGCTGCCTGCCCCCCCCTTTCCACCCGCTGTTGTGGGTGGGACCAATCCGCGGCGCGCCCTCCCCCGGGTGGCGCCGGTACCGAAACCCGCGGCAGCGTCGGTCCCGTCCGGAGATCCGCCGCCTGCACGCCCGCTGACCGGAGGCCGATCATGAACGATCCCAACGTCTATCTTACGCTCGCGCTGGTGGCGCTCGCCGGTCTGGCGATGCTGGTCGGCGCCTGCCTGTCGGGCTGGCGCGGCTGGCTCGCGCTCCAGCACGAACAGCTCGCCGCCCGCGAGCCCGTCCCCGCCGGCCCCTCCGCCGGATCGCGGATCGAGATCGCCGATCTCAAGGAGCGTATCCGCAAGCTGGAGGCGATCGCCGCCGGTGTGGATCTGTGAGGACGCAGGTGGCGATTGCGGTTCGCCACCCCGCGTCAACGCGGAGCCCGGATGGGGCGCTTGCCTGACCGGACACCTGGTTTCCGCGCAGGCAAGACCTCTGCGAACGTCCTGACCTCTCCTGAACCGTAACGTCGCCCCGGACGTGTTCCGGGGTCTGCCGCCCCGCAAACCCAGAGGCTGCTCTTGCGGAACAGTGGATGCCGGAACCAGTCCGGCATGACACACGGTGTTGCAGAGGATTCGCCCAGGACCGGCGCGCCATCACCAAGGTGATGGCCGATTGCCTCCTCCCCGCCGCCGGTCTACCGCGCCGTGATGACCAGCATCGCCGAGATCCGCGACGAATATGACTTCCTCGATGCCGACGATCGCTATCGGCTGCTGATCGACCTCGGCCGGTCGCTCGAGCCGATGCCGGAAGCGCTCAAGACGGAGGCGACGCTGGTGCGCGGCTGTTCCGCATCGGTCTGGGTCTATCCGATGCGGGCGGAGGACGGCACGCTCCATTTCCTCGCCGACAGCAATGCCGCGATCACCAAGGGGATCATCGCGCTCGTGCTGCGTACCGTGCAGGACGAGACGCCGGCGACAATCGTCGCGACCGATATCAAGGGCGCACTCGCGCCGTTCGATCTCGCCAATCAGCTGAGCTCGAACCGGACGCAGGGCATCCCCAACATGATCGCACTGATCCGCGAAACCGCGCGCCGCTACGCCTGATCGGCGGGCACGGTCCGCACTGTCGCCAGCCGCGCGGCAAGTTCGGCGACGTCGGCGCCCTGCGGCACGACCAGCCACGTCCCCGGCGCGCGGCCGTCGATCAGCGCAACGCCGCCGCGCGGACACAGGCCGAGGCAGCGCGTCTCGACCACGCCGAGCGTCGCCTTGCGCCCCTTGCCGAGGCCGAGCAGCTTGCGCAGCAGCTTGGCGAGCGGCGTCTGCGCCTTCTTGCCGAAGCCGCCGTCGAGCTTCTTCGAACATTTGCCGCAGACCAGGATCGCGCCGCGCCAGGCGCTCGGCACCTGCTTCAGCGGGGGCGCCATTCGCGCCGTTCCTCCGCGCTGCGCAGCACCTCATAGGCGGCCTGCACCGTCTGGAAACGCACCGCGGCATCGGCATCGCCGGGGCGGATGTCGGGATGGTTTTCCTTGGCGAGCTTGCGCCACGCGGCCTTCACCGTGTCGAAATCCGCATCGGTATCGAGCCCGAGCACGTCGAGCGCGCGCATCTCGTCGCGCGAGCGGCTGCCGTCGCCGCTGCCGCCCCAGGCATAATGGCTGGCATTGGCATAGCCCGACGCATCCTGCGACTCCGCCGCCTCGCGCTGCGCCGCTTCCTCCGCGGACAGGCCTTCGAAATAGTTCCAGCCGCGATTATATTCGGCGGCGTGCGTCGTGCAGAAATACCAGCGGTCGGGGCTGTTGGGCGATTTCGGCGCGGGGCAATCACCCGGCTCGGTACAGCCGTGCCGGTCGCAGATCCGCACCGTCGTCGTCTCGCGACCCGAGCCATAGCCACGCCAGCGGGGAAAGCCCCAATCGTTCGAGCGTGAAGTGCTGCGCGCCATCAGGACCACATAGGCCCTGGGCGCCAAGGCGCAACCGGAACGGGGTCAGTGGGGTATCCGGAATTTGACGTTGGAGGTGTTCGCCCCGCAGGCCAGCGCGCCTTCGGGCCGATAGGTCTTGGCATAGACAAGCCCGCTCGCCGTCGCCGCGCCCGCCTTGGTGAAGATGAACGGCGGATAGGAGACGATCGCGCGCGCATTGAGGACATGGCCGTTGGCGGCGATGTCATATTGCGTCCGCGTCCACCCTTCGAAGCCCCACGACAGCGCCTCTTCCGGGAAGCTGCCGCCCGAGTGGAGCATCCGCGGCGCATCGCCGACCAGCGCGCACTGGCTCGCGGTAAGGCCGGTCTTGTCGAAGGCCGCCTTCGCCGCGGCGTCGTCGCCGCGCCGCTGCGCCAGCGACGCGAGGCGGATCTGCGCGCCGGTGCGCAGCGCATCGTCCGCGGGCAGCGCCGGATCGTCGACGACCTGGCCGAGCAACGCCGCCATCCGGTCGCTCGCGTTCCGCTCCTCGTCCGCGAGCAATAACCGCAATGCGGCGCGGGCACGCGGATCGCCGGCATAGGGCTGCTGATCGAGCAGCGGCGCAACCACCCGGCGGAAGGTGCCGGGGCGCCACTGGTCCGCGACACCGTTGAGCCGTGCGTCGAGGTCGAGCGCGAGCTGCCCCGTCACCGGCGCCTGTGCCGCCCTCGCCGCCTGCAAGGCCTCGGCCGCGAACTGGGCGCGTTCCTCGCGCGGCACCACCGGCGAATTGAGCAACGCGATCAGCGCCGGCAGCTTGCCCGCGGGCGGCGCGGCGGCCAGTGCAGCACGCTGGCCGGCCAGCGCCTGCGCCGGGTTTTCGGGCGCGTCGGCCATCGGAGCACCGCGCTCGGCAGACCAGCGCGTCAGGTCCGCGAGCAACCCGTCCGTGATCGACGGCCGCGGAAAGGCCATGTTGCAGCGTAATTCGACCCGCGCATTGTAGCGCAGGAAACTGGGTATCGCCTTGACCTGCTCGGCACTCCACGCCCACTGCCGGGCCGCGCGGGCAAAGGCGAGCGCGACCGTGCGCCCGCCTTCGGCATAGATCGGCTCGGCAAGAAGGACGCTGCCATCGTCGGCGATGGAGAATTGCACGACGGCGAGCTGCTCGGGCTTGAGCCCCGCCTCACCGCCGCAATCGGGCGGGGTCATCGCCGCGCCGAGGTCGAACTGGCCGTCCGGCATCCGACCCGCGCCGGTCATCGCCATATAGTGGCGCGCCTCGTCCTTCCGCCCCGCGAGCAGCATCGCCAGGGCGACGTTCGATCGCGCCGCGACATCGCGCAGGTCGGTCTTCTCGGTGAGTCCGCCGAGCAGCTTGACGGCGCGCATCGCCTCGGCCGTGGCGACGGGCAGATTGCCGGTGTTGAGCGCGAGCACCGCCTTGGCGGAGGCGAAATCGGCGGCGAGCGGATTGTCGATCGGCGTCGCGGCGATCACCGCATCGGCGCGTGCGGCTGCGGCGGTTGCGGTGGCGGGATCGGTGAAGGTCGCGGTGCGGATCAGCCCGCGCAAGGCGGCAAGCCGTTCGCCGGCGGTCGCGGCCTCCTGCTCGGCATGGCGGTAGGCGTCGGCGGCGCTGGCATAATCGAGCGTCTGCTGGTCAAGCCCGGCGAGGTTGAGATAGGCATCGAAGCGATCGGCGCTCAACGTCTTGTCGCCGGTCGGCAGCAGCGCCAGCCCCTCGCGGGTCGCGGCGACCGCCTCGTCATAGCGTTTGAGCGCGACCAAATCCCGGCTCTTGCGCACCAGCACGATGCCGCGGCTGCGCGGTTTGGCCGCGACACGGGGCTCCAGCGCCTGCCATGCCGCGAGCGCCGCGGCATGATCGTCGCCCGCGCTCAGCGCCGTGGCGGCCTCGAAATCCTGCTGGACGCTCCGCTGGGGCTGCGCGACGGCCGCACTGCCGATGGCCAGCATCGTCGCCAGCACGCCCATTTCGATCCGCATCGTCCGTCCCCCGTCCCTTGGGGGCAGCCTGCACCACGGGGCAATGAAACGCCAGAGGGTCTGTAAGCCGGGTTCTGTCCTCTTCCTTGCGGAAGATGGGCGACCATTCCTCTACGACGACGCTTGCGCGCCGCCTCCAGCAACCAACCCGGGCGACGAGCTGAAACAAAGCCCCGGAGCACGAAGCCCCCTGTCGCCCCTATTCGGTCTTGCTCCCGGTGGGGTTTACCATGCCGCTCCTGTTACCAGGCGCGCGGTGCGCTCTTACCGCACCCTTTCACCCTGACGTGGCCGAAGCCGTCGCCGTCTGCTCTCTGTGGCACTGTCCCTGGGGTCACCCCCGCCGGGCGTTACCCGGCACCGTTGTTTCGCGGAGCCCGGACTTTCCTCGCGTATCCGTTGGGATACCCGCGGCCGCCCGACCCTCTGACCGGGTGCGCCCTAGCGCGGGAAATCGCGCTAGGGAAGCGGTGCCGGCGCGCTTCCATGCCGAACGCCGCGCTGCCGCCGCGTCCGGCACGACGCTTCAGTCGTCGCCCTGCGGCTTGGGCAGCAGCAGCGCGAGCAGGATCATCCGGCATTCGGCGTCGATCTCGCCGTCGATCAGCTCGGGGCGATAGCGGCGCTGGAAGGCCATGATCGCCGCCATCGCGTCGCTGACGTCATAGCCGAAGCGTTCGAGCGCGAGTAGGAAGCCGCCCTGCGTCCACATCGGGTCGAGCAGGTTGCGCGTCGGGCGCGGCAGCGCGAGCCGCAGCCGGGCGAGCTTGCCCCAGGGGAAGAGCTCGCCGGGATCGCGCTTGCGTGCCGGGGCGATATCGGAATGGCCGACGATATTGCCGCGGGTGATGCCGTGGCGTTCCTTGATCGCCGCGACCAGCGGGATCAGCGCCGCGATCTGCTCCTCGGTGAACGGGCGATAGCCCCAGTCGTGGCCGGGATTGACGATCTCGATGCCGACGCTCGCCGAATTGACGTCGGTGATGCCGCGCCACGACGAGCGGCCGGCATGCCAGGCGCGGTCCTGTTCGGCGACGAGCCGACAGACCGTGCCGTCCTCCTCGACCAGATAATGCGCGGACACCTTGGCCTCCGGATCGCGCAGCCGCGCGAGCGCCGACGGGCCGTCCTGCATGCCGGTATAATGCAGCACGATCATGGAGATCGGCAGCGACCGCTCGTCGAAGTTCGGCGAGGGCGTGTCGAGGATGGTCATGGCGTCAGCCTAGCCGAGCCGGGCCGGGTGCGTAAGGGGGATCAGGCCGCGGCGGCGTGCGACGGTGCCGGCCTATCGCCGGTCCGCTCGTAGAGGCCGCGCAACCGGCGGCTGGGGGCGAAGGCGTCGGTCTGGCCGATCACCGTCTCGCCGGCGCCGAGCACGAGCGTTCCGCCCGGCCGCATCGCCGCGGCGAAGCGCGCGAAGACCGCCGCCTTGGTCGTCGGGGAGAGATAGAGCAGCACGTTGCGGCAGAGGATGACGTCGAACGCGCCGCCCGGCGGATGATCGGCGACCAGATTGTGGCGGCGCACCGTCACCAGCCGGGTCAGCTCGGGCCGGGCGACCCAGTCGCCGCCCTCGCTGTCGAACCAGCGCATCATGCGGCGGATCGGCAGGCCGCGCTGAATCTCGAACTGATTGTAGCGGCCGGCGCGCGCGCGGGCGACCGCCGCCTCGGACACGTCGGTGGCGATGATCTCCGGCATCGGTCGCCCGCCTTCGGCGCGTTCGGCGAACAGCATCGCCAGCGACAGCGGCTCCTGCCCGGTCGAACAGCCCGCGCACCAGATGCGCGGCCGCCGCCCGGCGGCTTCGGCGCCGGCGACCGCCTCGAGCACCAGATCGAAGACCGGCGCGTCGCGGAAGAAGGAGGTTTCCTGGTTGACCAGCGCGTTGACGATCTGATCGCCGACCCGCACGTCCTGCCCGTCGAGCAGCAGCGTCACCAATTGGTCGAGCGTGTCGAGCCCGCGTTCGCGCAGCAGCGGCTTGAGCGCGACGTCGATCCGCCACGAACGATAGCTGGCGATCTGCTGCCCGGTGCGCGCCTCGAGCAAGGCGCTGAAGACGTTGAGGGCGACGGGCGATACCGTCCCGGACGCGGGCATGGTCATGGCCGGCGCCGGGCGGCGGCGATGCGGCCGATCGCGGCGGGGGGCAGCACGGCGTCCGCGCTGCCGCCGTCGACCACCGCGCCGGGCATGCCCCAGATCACCGAACTCGCCTGATCCTGGACGACCACGCAGCCGCCCGCCTCATGCACCCGTCGCGCGCCGTCCGATCCGTCGCGGCCCATGCCGCTCAGCACCACGGCGAGCAGCCGCGGCCCGAACACCGCCGCGAGCGAGGCGAACATCGGGTCGACCGAGGGCGTGCAGCCGCTCGCCACCGGCTCGGCGGTGAGGCGGATCGCGGCGGAGCCGTCGGCGAGCGCGACGATGCGCATGTGCGCATCCCCCGGCGCGACGACGATCCGGCCGGGACGCAGCCGCAGCCGGTCGGTCGCGACCTCGCACGGGCGCTTGCCGATCACCGCGAGCTGCGCGGCGAAATAGGGCATGAAGGCGGTCGGCAGATGCTGGGTGATGAGGATCGGCAGGCGGAAGCTCGCCGGGATCTCGGCGAGGAAGGCGCTCAGCGCATGGATGCCGCCGGTCGAGGCGCCGATCGCGACAATGTCGAATTCGTCGCTGCCGGCACCGGTCGCGATGCGCGGCGGCGGTGCGGGGCGCGCCGGCGCGGGCGGCGACGGCATGCGTGACGGGGTGGCGCCGGCGAGCCGGTCGAGCTTGTCGATCAGGATCGCGGCGAATTGACCGAGGCGCGCGCCGCTCGCCGGCTTGAACACCGTGTCGGCGGCGCCGAGCGCGAGCGCCTGCACCGTCGTCGCGGCGCCCTCTCCCGCCTGGCCGGAGACGACGAGCACCGTCGCCCCCGCCCCGGCGACGATCAGGTCGGGCAGCGCGGTCAGCCCGTCGGTGCCCGGCATCTGCACGTCGAGCAGGATCACGTCGACCTTCGCCCGCGCCAGCACGTCGAGCGCCGCGGCGGCGGTGCTGACGCTGGCGACGACGGCATAGCGATCGGTCGCGGTCAGGATGCGTTCGACCACCGCGCGCGCGACCGCCGAATCATCGACGATCAGCACCCGTGCCAGAGTCGCACCGGCGGTCGCGGCCTCCTGCCGGTCGAGGGATATCGCGGTGGCCATCACGCCGGCCTCCGCCTCAGGCCATGCCGACGATCTGGAGTTTGGATTCGAGCGTATCGCGGTCGAACGGCTTCATGACATATTCGTCCGCCCCCGCCTCGATCGCCGCGCGGATATAGGCCATGCCGTTTTCCGTGGTGCAGAACACCACCTTGGGCCGCGTCGGGATCGGCGCCTCGCGCAGCGCGCGCAGGAAATCCATGCCGCTCATCACCGGCATGTTCCAGTCGAGCAGGATCACGTCGGGCGGCGAGGCGAGACAGGCGTCGAGCGCCTCGCGCCCGTCGCAGGCTTCCGACACGGTGAAGTCGAGCGTTTCGAGGATATGGCGCGCGACCTTCCGGATCACCTTCGAATCGTCGACAACGAGGCAGGTCTTCATGGATAAGCCTTTATACGGGCGTGTGTTCGCCATTCGGGACAGTGGCAGCGAAGCGTAAGCGTCGCGTTAAGCGGCGAGCGTTTGTTGCGGGACGAGCGCGGCAAGATCGACGATCAGCAACGGTTCGCCGTCGCGCTCGACGAGGCCGATGCCGGCGCGCGCCCAGCCATGGTCGAGCGCGAGGCCCGGCGACAGCGGCTGCGCCTCGAAGACCGAGACGTCCTCCAGTTCGTCGACGAGGATCGCGTAGAGATGGCCGTCGACACGGGTGATGACGGCGCGGCGCGCGCTGGCCGGCGTCGGATCGAGGCCGAGCGCGGTGCCGGTGTCGATGACGGTCACGACGCGGCTGCGCAGCGCGACGAGGCCGCGGACCGCCGCCTCGGTGCGCGGCACCGCGATCACCTGCGCGATATCGACCACCGAATCGACCTGGCTGGTCTCGATGGCGACGCCGCGCCCGGCGATATGCGCGATCAGGAACAGGCCCATCAGCGATCTCCCACGGCATGCGCCAGCGCGTCGAGCAGCGCCGGCCGGTCATAGCGATAGATGCTGGCGGGATCGCCGTCGCTCGGCCGCTCCTGGCGCAGCCGGACGACGTTGCGCGCGGCGGCGGGGGCGATCGTCGCTCCATCCATCACCAGCGCCACGTCGGCCGGTCCGTCTGGCGGCGGCTGCATCACGCAGCGATAGCCCATCGATTCGAGCATCGGCCGCAGGAAGGTCTCCATCCAGCCGCCGGCATCGCGTTGCAGCCAGCACAGGCGATCGCCGGCGGGTTGCAGCGCCCCGGCGAACAGCGCGTGCGCGTCGAGCAATTCGACCTGCTCGCCGTCGATGATGACGACGCCGGCGACCGGCCCGACCCCGCGCGCCGGCGCGACCTCGCCGGGCAGCTGCACGATCTCGACGGGTTCGTGGATCGCATAAGCGATCTCGGTCGATCCGTCGGTCAGCCGCAGCACGGGCAGGTCGGCGCGCTCGCCGATCGCGGCGGCGGCGTGGAGCGGCACGAGGTGGCCGCCGATCGCGAGTCGCAACTGGCCGCCGGTGCGGCGGATCGCGGCGGTCGACACCGTCTCGACGCGGTCGATCGCGGCGAGCGGCAGCACGCGGCGCTGGTCGTCGAGATCCTCGAACATCAGCGCGAGCACGCCGCGCGCCGGTGCCGCGGCAGCGGCCTCCTCCTCGGCGAGGATGCCGTGGAGGAAGCGCAGCCCGGCGACGGTGGCGATCCCCGAGGCGTCGAGCAGCAGCATCGGCAGTCCCGAATCGGGCAAGGTATGGCCGGCATAGACGCCGGTCGCCATCACCGCGGGCGCGGCGGGCTTGACCACCAGTTCCTCGGCATCGATCACCGCATCGATCGCCAGCGCATAATCGCCGTCGCGGGTGGCGACGATCGCCAGATTGGTCTCGCCGCCCGTACCGATGCCGAGCAGCCGGCCGAGCGAGACGAGCGGCAGCCGCCGTCCGCGCACCGTCGCCACCTGGGCATCGCCGACCGTGTCGATCCGCACCGTCTCGCAGCCGATGCGCAGGATCTCGTCGACCGACTGGCGCGCGATCGCGAAGCGCTGGTCGCCGACGCCGACGACGATCGTCGACATGATCGACAGGGTCAGCGGCACCGAGATGACGATCGTCAGCCCCTGCCCCGGCCGGTTGGCGAGCTGGATCCGGCCGCCGATATGTTCGATGTTCGACCGCACCACGTCCATGCCGACGCCGCGGCCCGAGATCGCGGTGACGGTGTCGCGACTCGACAGGCCGGCGTGGAAAATCAGGTCGAGCCGTGCCGCCGCGTCCATCGACGCGAGCGCCGCGTCGCTGACCAGCCCCTGCGCGCGCGCCTTGGCGGCGAGCCGGTCGCTGTCGATGCCGCGGCCGTCGTCGGCGATCTCGACGAGGATCTGGTTGCCCGACTGGCGCGCCGAGACGAGGAGCCGGCCCGTTTCCGGCTTGCCCGCGGCGCGGCGCTCGGCCGGCGTCTCGATGCCGTGATCGACCGCGTTGCGGATGATGTGGACGAGCGGATCGCGCATCAGCTCGATCATCTCGCGGTCAAGCTCGACATCGGCGCCGTCAATGCTGAGCGCGACCGACTTGCCGAGCTCGCCCGCGGTATCGCGCACCATCCGCGGCAAAGCCGAGAAGAGCGCGTCGATCCGCTGCATCCGGGTGCGGGTGACGGTGTCGCGCATGTCGGAGACGGTGAGCGACAGCCGCTCCAGCGCCGCCTCGACCAGTGGATCGACCTGTTCGTCGCGCAGTCGCCGGGCGAGCTCGTTGCGCGCCAGCACCATCTCCGACATGCCGCTCATCATCCGGTCGAGCAGGTCGACGTTGAGGCGGACCGAGCGGCCGTTGCTACGCATCGCCGCCGCCGGCTGCGCGACGACCGCGGGGCGGGCATCCTCGGCAAGCGCGGCGATCAGCAGGTCCTCGCACGAATCGTCGAGCGGCGCGCCGGCGTCAATCGCCTCGACCAGTTCGCCGATCCGGTCGACGATGGCGAGCACCGCATCGACCAGCGCGGTGTCAGGGAGGCGCTGTCCGTCGCGCACCGCGGCGAGCACATCCTCGGCGGCATGGCTGAGCCGGGCGAGCCGCGGCAGATCGAGGAAGCCGCAGCTGCCCTTCACCGTGTGAACGAAGCGGAAGA
Organism: Sphingomonas kyungheensis; assembly: GCF_037120395.1. Lineage (NCBI taxonomy): Bacteria > Pseudomonadati > Pseudomonadota > Alphaproteobacteria > Sphingomonadales > Sphingomonadaceae > Sphingomonas > Sphingomonas kyungheensis. The sequence continues at coordinate 326,170 of NZ_JBBBDM010000002.1, read as the reverse complement.
TCGCATCCAGCCGCGTCCGATCGGTCGGCGCCGCCTCCCATGCGACGATCTCCCCCGACAGTGCCTCGAGCGTCTCGCGGGTCTCGGCGATGAATTCCTGCAGAAGGTCGTCCATGGGTCCCCGTGGGTTATCCCCGGGTCATGGCGGAACATGCGTTAAAGCTGCGTTTACTCGCGAGGGGGCGGCGCGGCCCGATCTGACACATGACAGGCGCATTTCATTTAGATGACAGATTAGTGACAATTCCCGCTGGCCGATCTACGTTTTGGCGCGACGAGGGTAAGGGGGGCAGAGCAATGCAGAACGGCTTCGACATGGCGGCCGTGCGCTTCTTCGCCGGGCTGAACGGCCATCGCGGGCTCGACGACGTCTTCGTCTATGGTCTGCATTACAATACGGTGCAGACGCTGCCGATCGCGATGATCGCCTTCGCCATGTGGCTGACCGCGCCGCGCGACGGCCGCCGCAGCGACATCATCATGACCGGCTTCATCGCCGCGATCGTCGTCGTCGCGCTGGCGATGGCGTCGAAGCTGTTCCTGCCGGCGCGGCCCCGTCCCGCCGCGCTCGGCCTGTATCCCTTCACCAGGCAGGATTTCCCCTTCGACTGGTCGTCGCTGCCGAGCGACACGCTCGCCATCCTCTCGGCCTTCACCGCCGCGATGTGGACGGCGGAGCGGCGCTGGGGGATCGTCGGCATCGCCATGTGCGTGCTGGTCGCGATCGCCAAGATGTTCGCCGGCTACCATTATCCCACCGACATCCTGATCGGCGCCGGGCTCGGCGTCGCGACCTTCACCGGCCTGTGGCGCTTCCCCGATATCGGCCATCGCGCCAACCGGATCGTCGCCCTCGCCTATCGCCGCGCGCCGGTGGCGATCACCGCCGCGCTCGCCTTCGTCGCGGTGAGCTTCGGCACGCTGTTCGCGGACCAGCGCGTGCTGGTCAAATACATGCTCGGCAAGGAGTCGATCTCGGGCGAGGCGCCGCGCGTCACCGCCGCGGCCGGCAGCCGCGCGGTGGTGCAGATGCTGCCGTAAAAAATCCGCGCCGGGCGGCTTGAACCGCGGCCGGCGGTTTCTAATTCACCGTCGCCGGGCGCCGTGTTCGGGTCCGGTTGGACGTAGGGGGCGCCGGCTCTCGCTCCGGCGCAGCTCAGGTCCAGATTGCTCGTCAGGAGGATTTGGAGATGAGGACCAATTTCGATTTCACGCCGTATCGGCGCGCCACGGTCGGCTATGACCGGTTGTTCGACCTGCTCGAAACGGGGACCCGCGGCGACGGCAGCGACGGCTATCCACTTTATGACATCGTCCGCGAAGGCGACGACCGCTACCGCATCACGATCGCGCTCGCCGGTTTCCGGCCCGATCAGATCGAGATCGTCGCGCGCGACAATCAGCTGACCGTCACCGGTCGCCACGCCGAACCCGATCGGGATGGATCGGACGACAGCGGCAGCCGCTTCCTGCATCGCGGCATCGCGACGCGCTCGTTCGAGCGGCGCTTCCAGCTCGCCGATTACGTCGAGGTACAGTCCGCCGACTTCCGCGACGGCCTGCTCAGCATCGCGCTGCAACGCATCGTGCCGGACGCGATGAAGCCGCGCCGCATCGCGATCAACGACGGCGCCGCTCTGCCCGCGGCCGCCTGATCCCCACAGCCCAGCCAGACAGGAGAATGATGATGGCTATCCGTGATCTGATCCCCTGGAGCCGCCAGGACCATCGCGCCGTACCGGCGGTCGGCCTGCGCGATGCCGAGGGCGCCTGCGACACGCCTCCCTTGCTGTCGCTTCACCGCGAGATGAACCGCCTGTTCGACGACGTGCTGCACGGCTTCGGCGCGCCGTCCTTCGCCACCGAACGCCTCGCCGTGCCGAGCGTCGAGCTGAGCGAGACCGATCAGGCGATCCGCGTCACGGCGGAACTGCCCGGGCTCGAACAGAAGGACGTCGAGCTGTCGATCGAGGACCAGGTGCTGACGCTGCGCGGCGAGAAGAAGGCCGAGGTGGCGGACGAGGCGCGCGGCTATTCCGAACGCCGCTACGGCCGCTTCGAACGCCGCATCGGCCTGCCGCGCGGCATCGACGCCGACAAGGCGACCGCCGCCTTCGCCCATGGCGTGCTCACCGTGACGATACCGCGCACCGCCGCCGCCGGGGATGCGGTGCGGCGCATCCCGATCCACGCCGGCTCGGGCTGAGCCGCAGCGACGGCGCCCGCCCAACTAGCAGGCGGGCGCCCCCTTCGCCGCCACCCCGAACCGCCAGATCGTCGTCTGGCGATAGGTTTCGCCCGGACGCAGCCGCGTCGACGGGAAGGAGGGCTGGTTGGGACTGTCGGCGAGATGCTGCATCTCGAGCGCGATGCCGTCGCCCGGCCGGTAGACATGGCCGCCGGGACCGGCATCGCTGCCGTCGATATAGCCGCCGGTATAGGCCTGGATCGACGGTTCGGTCGTCTCGATCGTCAACGTCCGGCCCGAGCCGGGATCGACCAGCCGTGCGACCGGCGCCAGCGTGCCGGCGGGCTTGTCGAACAGCCAGGCGTGATTGTAGCCGCGTGGCGTCAGCGGCGGCTGCGCGATCCGTTCGCCGATCGTGTGCGGACAGCGGAAGTCGAACGGCGTCCCTGCGACCGGGGTGAAGCGGCCGCTCGGAATGCCGCCGGCGTCGGTGTCGACCAGCCGCGCCGCGCGCAGTTGCAGATATTGGCCGTCGACGCTGCCGCTGCTCTCCCCCGCCAGGTTGAAATAACTGTGGTTGGTGAGGTTGAGCACGGTCGGCCGGGTGGTCTGCGCCCGATAGTCGATATGCAGCGCATCGTCGTCGGCGAGCCGATAGGTGACGCTCACCGTCAGCCGGCCGGGGAAGTTCTGGAATCCGTCGGGGCTGACGAGCGTGAAGCGGACGCTGTCGCGGCGGATCGCGGCGGGCGTCCAGTCGACGGTGTCGAACCCCTGCGGACCGCCGCCGTGCAGCGCATTGGCGCCGTCATTGGCGACCAGCGTCACCGGCCGGCCGTCGATGGCGAAGCGCGCACCGCCGATCCGCCCGGCATAGCGGCCGATCGTCGCGCCGAAGCCGTTCTTGCGGATCTTGGCGCGATAGTCCGCCGGGGTCGGATAGCCGAGCACGACATTGGCGCGATGGCCGTCGCGATCGGGCACCTCGACCGCGGTGACGATCGCGCCCTGCGGGATCAGCCGCACCACCATGCCGTGCGCGTTGCGCAGCGTGATCGTCGGATCGGCGGGTGGCGTCGCGGCGGCGATCGCGGCAAGCGGGAGCAAAATCATCATCCACGCGATCTACGCCAGCGACGGCAGGTGGGCGAGTCCCGCGTGGCGTTGCGCTTGCGTGCAATACAGCCGAGGTTCAGCGGCTATGCTTAACAGGACCGCCATGGATTCCGAGACGCCCGCCCCCGCTCCCGCCCCGGCGATCCGCGCCGTCGCCGACGATATGACGGCGATCTTCGGCGCGACGCATCGCGGCGACCTGCCGAACGACCGCGCGCCGGCGCTGGTGCCGCAGCGACGCCACCGCGCCTGGCGCGCGCTGGTCGCGGTCGGCGGGGTCGCGACGATGATCACCGCCGGGCTGATCGGCGGCAGCGCCGTACTCGATTCGGGCGCCGCGCCGGCCCAGCGCGCCGCCCCCAAGCGGATCGCCACCCGCCCCGCTGCCGCGCCGACCGTGGCGCCGGTGATGGTCGCCGCCGCCACCGTGCCGACGCCGACGCCCGGCGACACTGCGGAGGCGCAGGACTATCGCGGCGACACCGAGGATCGCGGCGACACCGGCTATCGCGGTGATGCCGATGATCGCGCCGGCGCCGACTATCGTGTCGATTCGGCCCCGGCGGACGGGGCGACGCCCGCGCCGCCAGCCGCCGCGGCCCGTCAGACCGCACGCGCCGACGAGCGGCCGATCGTCGTGCCGCGCCCGCGCCGCGCCGAGCGCCCCGTGGCGATCGACCGGGCATCCCCCGTCCTCTATGCCGCGCGCAACTGCTATGACGAGGCCTCGTGCCTCGCCCCGCAATTGCAGGCGGCGGAGCGCACCGTCGCGGTCGCTTATGATCGCGCCACCGCCGCACAGGTGCGCAACGGCACCTTGCGCGACTATCGCGACGAATGGCTGCGCGCCCGCCGCGTCTCGCAGCGCCGCCCGCGCGAGGCGTTGCGCATATACGGCATGATCGCCGCCGACCTTCAGCTCTACGCCGACAATGCGCCGGGGGACGACCGGATGGCGTGGCGATGATCGCCATCCGTCGCGTCGCGCATAACCCCGCGCCGGGCCTGCGCGCCGGACCGCAGCCGCTCTATGCGATCGGCGACGTCCACGGCCGCTACGACCTGCTCCATGCGCTGCTCGCCGAGATCAGCCGCGACGCGGCGGAGCGGCATCCCGGCGTGACGCCGCGGCTGCTGCTGTGCGGCGACTATGTCGATCGCGGCCCCGCCTCGGCGGCGGTGCTCGCGGCGCTGGTCTGGCTGCTGCGGTCCAAGGCGGTGGATGCGCGGCTGCTCGAAGGCAATCACGAGGCGATGCTGCGCGGCTTCCTCGATCGCCCGGCCGAACATCGCCGCTGGCTCGCGGTCGGCGGCGCGGCGACGATCGCCTCGTACGGCGTGGCGATTCCCGACGAGGCGGCGCTCGACACCCCCGCGACGCTCGTCGCGCTGCGCGACAGCCTGCTCGATGCGATGCCGACCTCGCATTATCAGTTGCTCGACCGTCTCGACCTGCTCGTCGAGGTTGGCGATTACGCCTTCGTCCATGCCGGCGTCGTTCCCGGCGTGGCGTTGCATGCGCAGCGCCGCGACGACCTTTTGTGGATCCGCGACGAGTTCCTCGACCACCCGCGCCCTGCCACGGCGGTGATCGTCCACGGCCATACCTGGACCGGCGACCAGCCGGTGCTGCTGCCGCACCGCATCGGCATCGATACCGGCGCGTACAAGACCGGCGTGCTCACCGCGCTCTATCTGTGCGACGACCACGCCGCGATCCTCCAGGCGGTCGACACGCCGGCGGCCGAGGTGAATTCGGCGTCATGATCGCCCCCGCCGGTTGACTGGGACCGATCCGCACCGATCTTCCGCGGCGACCTATCCAGGGGATCAGAGATGACACCGGACGAACGCACCCTCCTCTCCCAATTCCTCACCGACCTCGGCGCGGCGCGCGGCATCGCCAAGGATGCCGAGGCGGACGCGATGATCCGCCAGGCGCTCGCCGCCAATCCGGACGCTGCCTATGTGCTCGTCCAGCATGCGATCGTCGCCGACCAGTCGCTGCACGCGGCGCAGGCGCGGATCGCCGAGCTGGAGCGGCAGCTCGCGCCGCAGCCCGCCGCGAACCGGTTCCTGCCCGAGCAGGGGCCGTGGGGCGCGTCGCCCGCCTTCGCCCAGACCAACTATGCCCCGCCCGCGCCCGAGGCGCGGCCCGGCATCCTGTCTGGCGGCGGCGGGCTCGGCAGCTTCCTGCGCGCCGCCGGCACCACCGCGGCGGGCGTCGCCGGCGGCGAGATGCTGTTCAGCGGCCTGTCCGACCTGTTCGGCGGCCACCACGGCGGCGGCCAGGGCTTCCTCGCGCCCGAGGAGAATGTCGTCATCAACAATTACGGCGACGACGGCGACAACGATTACGACGATCGCGGCGACTGGTAGGGGCCGGTCCGGCCGGTCGTGCGTTGCGCGTCCATGTCCCAGCATCACGACCGCTACGCCTACCGCCCGATCATCGACCGGCCCGATTACGATTGGCCCGACGGCCGCCGCCTCGCGATCTACCTCGGCGTCAATTACGAGGTGTTCGACTTCGGCGGCGGCCTCGGCGCCGAACTCGCGCCGTCGCAGACCCAGCCCGACGTGATGAACTACGCGTGGCGCGATTACGGCAATCGCGTCGGCGCATGGCGGTTGTTCGACCTGTTCGACCGTTTGCAGCTGCGCACCACCGCATTGCTCAACAGCGCGGTGCTCGACCGCTGCCCCGGCCTCGCCGAGGCCTGCCGCGACCGCGGCGACGAGATCGCCGCGCACGGCGGCAGCAACGCGCAGGCGCAGGGCAAGCTGTCGCGCCATGCCGAGCGCATGCTGATCGCGGACGTCACCGCGCGCCTCACCGCGCTCGGCACCGCGCCGACCGGCTGGCTCGGCCCGTGGATCTCGGAAAGCGAGCATACCCCCGACCTGCTTGCCGCGGAGGGCTATCGCTACGTGCTCGACTGGGCGCATGACGATCAGCCGACGCAGCTGGCGACCAGCGACGGGCCGCTGCTGTCGATCCCCTATTCGCAGGAGATCAACGACATCCCCTCGATCATCCAGCGCCATCAGGAAGCCGATACCTTCGCCGCGATGATTCGCGCCGCGGTCGAGCAACTGCTTTCCGAATGCGACCGCCGGCCGCTCGTCCTCGGCATCGCGCTGCATCCCTATATCATGGGACAGGCGCACCGCGTCCCGCCGCTGGCGAAGGTGCTGACCGAATTGCGCGCCGCGGACGATCCGCGCATCTGGTGGACGACCGCGGGCGACATCGCCGCGCATGTCGCGGCCACGGGGGTGGCGGTGTAAGGGGAAGTGCTGGTGACCCCTACGGGAATCGAACCCGTGCTTCAGCCGTGAAAGGGCCGCGTCCTAACCGCTAGACGAAGGGGCCAGCGGGGGTGCTGCTAGAAGAGGGTCGGCGATCGGTCAAGGGGTTGCAGCGATCAATTCGCCCAGGCGGCGTCTTCAAGGTGCATTTCCGCCGCCGGGCGACTGCCCCAATCGTCGATCTTGGCGCGGCCGGCGAGCCACAGGCGGCGGTGCGGCGCGGCGGCGAGCAGCGCCTGCCCCAGGGCGGTGTCGGCGGCGCGGAACGCCACTGCCTTGAAGCTGCGGCCGTCGTCGCCCGCCACCACCGCGCGGACATGGCCGTTGCCGACGACATCGGCCTTGATGATCCGCACCGGCCCGGCGGCGATGCGCGGCGCCGGCCAGCCCATGCCGTACGGCCCGCCGACGTCGAGCGATTCGACCAGCAGCGGGTTGATCCCGCCCGGCGCGAGTACCGCGTCGACGAGCAGCGCACGGCTCTCCATCGCGCTGTCGACGGTGGCGGCGAGCCGCGCTTCGAGGAAGTCGGCGAAGGCGGCGATGCCGTCGGCGGGGATCGTCAGCCCCGCCGCCATCGCGTGGCCGCCGCCGGCAACGAGCAGCCCGTGCTCCTTCGCCGCGAGCACCGCCGCGCCGAGATCGACCCCGGCGATCGACCGGCCCGATCCCTTGCCGAGCCCGTCCTCGCCGATCGCGATGACGATCGCCGGGCGGCCGAGCTTCTCCTTGAGGCGACCGGCGACGATGCCGATCACGCCGGGGTGCCAGCCCTCGCCCGCGACGACGACGACGCGGCGGTCGCCGGTCGCGCCGAGCTCGGCGGCCTGCTGCACGCCCGCCTCGATCAGCCGGCGCTCCTCGTTGAGCCGGTCGAGCTCGACGGCGATCTGCCGCGCCTCGTCGGGATCGCGCGTGGTGAGCAGCCGGACGCCGAGGTCGGCACGGCCGACGCGGCCGCCGGCGTTGATCCGCGGGCCGAGCGCGAAGCCCAGGTCACTGCACGTCGGCGCACGGGTCAGCCGCGCCGCCTCGATCAGCGCGGCGAGGCCGGGGTTGCGGCGCTGCGCCAGCACCTTGAGCCCCTGCGCGACGAAGGCGCGGTTGAGCCCGCGCAGCTGCGCGACGTCGGCGACGGTGCCGAGCGCGACGAGATCGAGATGGTGGAGCAGGTTGGGCTTGGCCCGGCTGGCGAAGAACCCGCGCGCATCGAGCACGCGCAGCAGCGCGGCGGCGAGTAGGAAGCAGACGCCGACCGCGGCGAGATGGCCGTGCGCCGCGCCCTCCGCCTCGTCGAGGCGGTTGGGATTGACCAGCGCATGCGCGAGCGGCAGCGCGGCGGCGCATTTGTGGTGATCGACGACGACGACGTCGACCGGATGCGCATGCGCCATCGCCAGCGCGTCGAACGCCTGCGCGCCGCAATCGACGGTGACGATCAGCGACGCCCCCTCACCCGCCAGCCGCACCAGGGCATCGCCCGATGGGCCATAGCCTTCGAGCAGCCGGTCGGGGATATAGGGCCGCGCCTCGAGCCCAAGTTCGCGCAGCACGAGGATCATCAGCGCCGCCGAGGTGGCGCCGTCGACGTCATAATCGCCGAACACCGCGACGCTCTCCCCCGCCTGCACCGCATCGGCGAGCCGCGCCGCGGCGCGGTCCATGTCGCGGAACACCGACGGATCGGGCATGAAGGCGCGGATCGAGGGGCTGCGGTGATCGTCGAGCGTCTCGCGCTCGGCGCCGCGGGCGAGCAGCAGCTGGGTGACGAGATCGTCCGCACCAAAGCCATCGCGCGCATCGGCGGCGAGGCTGCGCCAATGCCAGGGCTGGCCGAGAATCGAATGGGATACGCCGAGAACGGGGGTCATGGATGGGGCAAAGGTTCCGGTAGGGCGCGGCACGGCGCGACGGTCTGCCGTCCTTAAAGCAAGATGCGCCGAGGAGGAAACGCTTTGCCGGTCAGCGGCTCATCGCGGTGTCACGGCCGATCCGCGTCGCGTTCAGAAAACCACAGGAACCACAGCAACCCGAGCGCCGCGGCGGCACCGATCGCGCGCATCAGCGGCGCCTCCCCCGCCCCCGCGCCGCTGAACCGTGCCGAGGCATAGCCGATCGCCAGCATGAAGCCGCCGAAACGGGCCGGACGCAAGGGGGCCAGCCACCGGGTCGCGGCGTAGCCGATCAAACCGACGCAGGCCGTCGATGCGAATGCGGTGAGCAGATCGGCGAGCAAGGTCGTCCCCTCCATCTATCGTCCCGGCGCCGGAACCGCCGTTCCCGTCTCACCCTTCGACACCGGCCCGCTCCCTGCCTATATCAGCGCCAATGGCCGATTCCTTTGACCTGGGCGAACCACCGGCGGCGGCGACGCCCTATCGCGTGCTGGCGCGCAAATACCGTCCGCAGACCTTCCGCGAGCTGATTGGCCAGGACGCGATGGTTACCACGCTCGGCAATGCGATCAAGCGCGACCGGCTGGCGCATGCGTTCCTGATGACCGGGGTGCGCGGCGTCGGCAAGACGTCGACCGCGCGGCTGATTGCCAAGGCGCTCAACTGCATCGGCCCGGACGGCCAGGGCGGTCCAACGATCGATCCGTGCGGCGTCTGCGAGCCGTGCCGCGCGATCGCCGAGGGGCGTCACATCGACGTGATCGAGATGGACGCCGCCAGCCATACCGGCGTCGACGACGTGCGCGAGATCATCGATGCGGCGCGCTATGCTGCGGTGTCGGCACGCTACAAGATCTATATCGTCGACGAAGTCCACATGCTGTCGAAGAATGCGTTCAACGCGTTGCTGAAGACGCTGGAGGAGCCGCCGGCGCACGTCAAATTCCTGTTCGCCACCACCGAGGTGAACAAGGTGCCGATCACCGTGCTGTCGCGCTGCCAGCGGTTCGACTTGCGGCGCATCTCGGCCGAGCAGCTAGCCCAGCATTTCGCCTTCGTCTGCCGCGAGGAAGGCGTCGAGGCCGAGCCCGAGGCGCTGATGCTGATCGCACGCGCCGCGGAAGGTTCGGCGCGCGACGGCCTGTCGATCCTCGACCAGGGAATCGCGCATGCCGGGCTGGAGGGCGGCGGCGTCACCGCCGATGCGGTGCGCCAGATGCTCGGCCTGTCCGATCGCGGCGCGGTGCGCGACCTGCTCGCGCTGGTGCTCGCCGGCGATGCGGCGGGGGCGCTCGCCAGCCTGCGCCGGCAATATGATTATGGCGTCGATCCGCAGGCGGTGCTGCGCGCACTGCTCGAATCGGTGCACGGCATCACGCTGACCAAGGTCGGCACCGCCGACGATCCCGCCCAGCCCGCCGAGGAGCGCGCGGCGCGGCACGAATGGGCGGCGGCCCTGTCCTTCCCGGCGCTGCACCGATTGTGGCAATTGTTCCTGAAGGGGCATGACGAGGTCGCCAAGGCGGCGCTGCCGATCGAGGCGGCGGAGATGGCGCTGCTGCGCACGATCCATGCCGCGAGCCTGCCCGATCCCGGCGAACTGGCGAAGCAGATCGCCAGCGGCAAGCTCGGCGCGATCGGCGCACCCGCTGCCGCGTCCGGCGCGCCGGCGCCCGCCGCCGCCGCCGCCCCCGTGGCCGAACGTCCGGCGGTGCCCGCGGACTTCCCCGGCCTCGTCACCCTGCTCGAGGACAAGGGCCATTTCGCGGTCGCGGCGCAACTCAGCCACGGCGCGCGCGTCGTGCGCTATGCGGCGCCCGAGCTGATCCTCAGCGGGTCGCGGCCGATGTCCGCCGATACGCTGCGCGACGTCGCCGATGCGCTCAAGTCCGTGACAGGACAGGTCTGGAAGATCGCCTTGGAGGATGCGCCCGGCGCGCCTACCTTGCGCGAGCAGGCCAAGGCGGACGACGAAGCGAAGCGGCTGGCGATCCTCGACACGCCGCTGGTCAGGGCGGCCTTCGCCGCCTTCCCCGAGGCGGAACTCGAATCCTGGCCCGGCAAACGGAGTATGGCATGAAGAATATCGACGAAATCCTCGCCATGGCGCAGAACGTCCAGAACGAGCTGCAGAAGGCGCAGGACCAGCTCGACACGATCGAGGTCGAGGGTGTCTCGGGCGGCGGCCTGGTCAAGGTCAAGGCGAGCGCCAAGGGCCGGATCATCAGCATCGCGATCGACGATTCGCTGATCGAGGTGTCGGAAAAGCAGATGCTCGAGGACCTGCTCGCCGCGGCGTTCAACGATGCGCGCGCCAAGGCGGATGCGGTGTCGGGCCAGGAAATGTCCAAGATGACGAGCGGCCTGCCGTTGCCGCCGGGGTTCAAGCTGCCGTTCTGAGGTTCTTAGCTCCACCGGAATTTGTCATCCCCGCGCAGGCGGGGATGACCACCGGGGCTGGATGACAACCGGGGCAGGACGACAAGACAGGCGCGATACAGGGGTAAGACGCTGTCCCGAACCGACCTCCCCTACCGCAGACAGCTGTCCAGCCCGCTCCGCCGCACCACGCCGACATAGCGCGACAGGGCGTTGCCGTGGCGGCGGACGAAGCCGTGCGGGTCGATCGCCGCGCGCTTCTTGGGCAGCGGCAGCACCGCGGCGATCCGCCCCGCCTCGGTCGGGGTCAGGTGCGAGGCGTCGTGGTGGAAATAGCGCATCGCCCCGGCATTGACGCCATAGGTGCCGATCCCCGTCTCGGCGACGTTGAGATAGACCTCCATGATCCGGCGTTTGCCCCACAGGGTCTCGATCAGCACGGTGAAATAGGCCTCGAACGCCTTGCGGACATAGCCGCCGCCCTGGAACAGGAAGACGTTCTTGGCGGTCTGCTGGCTGATCGTGGAGCCGCCGCGCAGCCGGTTGCCCTGCGCATTGCTATAGGCGGCGTGCGCGATCCCCTGCCAGTCGAAGCCGTAATGCGAGCAGAAACGCGCATCCTCGCCGGCGATCGCGGCGCGGGCCATGTCGGGGTCCATCTCGGACAGCGGCATCCAGTCCTTGGTGACGCTGCGCCCGCCGAGCAGATCGCCCGCCATCGTCCAGGTGAAGGGCACCGGCACGAAACGATAGATGCCGACCCACAGCAGGCTGATCGCGACGAAGACCAGACCGGCCTTGAACAGGAGGCGGAGGACGAAGAGCATCGCCGCTCCTTACCGGCGCGGCGCGGGCTCCAGCAAGGGGAGGATCGCGTCGGCGGCGGCGATGCCGGTCTGATAGGCGCCGTGCGCGGTCGAGAAGTCGGTGGCGGAACAGGCCTCGCCCGCGAAGAACAGGCGATCGTCGACCGGCGCGGCGAGGATCGCGCGCGCCCCCGCCTGCCCGACCCGCGCGTGGCTGTAGCTGCCGTGGATATACGACTCGCCGCGCCAGTGCGTCGCGGTGAGCGGGGTCAGCCGGCGCCGCCAGTCGGAGCCAAGCAGCGCGACCAGCTCGCGAATCGCGAAGTCGGTCGCGGCGCGGGTGTCGGCCATCGCCTCGGCGCAGGCGCCGCCGAAGAAGCTTTCGATGATCGGCAGGCCGAAGGGCGACAGCCGGTGACTGGCGGTGCAGCTGCGATGCGGATCGCCGATCAGATGCGCCTGTGCCGGCCATTCGGGTCGGTCGACCGCGAGAAACACCTTGTCGGCGAGACCGAGCGGCAGCGCCGCCGCCGCCGCCTGCTTGTCGGGCAAGGGCGGGTCGAAGCGGATCGCGGCATAAGCGCTCGTCGGGATGGCGAGGATGACACGGTCGGCCTCGATCGTCCCCGCGGGCGTGTCGAGCCGGATCGTCCGGCCGCGGTGGTCGATCCGCGTCACCGGCGTATCGAGCCGCACCGGCACCGCGCCGGCGTGTCCGACGATCAGCGTGCCATAGCCGGCGGGAAGCGCCCAATTGTCGTCGGTGGCGGCATCCTCGTAAGCCGCCCAATCGTGCAGCGAGACACGGTCGAGCGGCGCGCCATTGGCATAGCCCGAGATCGCATCGATCATCGGCCGCCACGGATCGTCCGGCGCGACGAAATCGGACAAGGGCCGGTCGGGGCCGGCGAGCGCGGCATGCGCAGCCTCGTCCCAGCGCTGATAGGCGGCGCGGAAGGCGCGTTGCTCGTCGGGCGGATAGCCGAGGTCGCGCCATTGCTCACCCCAATGGGGGGAGCTGCGATCGATCGCGGCGCCGCTGCGCTCGGCGATCGCGGTCCACGGATTGCGGCCGGCGGAATGGAGCCAGCCACAGCCGAGATCGATGGCGGGTTGACCTTCGGCCCGATCCGGCGCGCGCGAAGACAGTCTCTCACCACCGGTTAGCGTCTCCACCGCGACGCTGCGCGCGCGGCCGCCGAGTCGGCTGCCTGCTTCGACCAGCAGCACCTCGGCGCCTGCATCGTGCAGCCGCCGGGCCGCGGCGATCCCGGCCGCACCGCCGCCGATGACGACGGTGCGCATCGGGTCAGGCCGCGGCGAGCAGACGCTTTTCGCCGGCGATGCGCATCATCGCCTTCTGGAGCTTCTCGAACGCGCGCACCTCGATCTGCCGCACGCGTTCGCGCGATACGCCATAGACCTGCGACAGCTCTTCCAGCGTCTTGGGATCGTCGGTCAGCCGCCGCTCGGTGAGGATATGCTTCTCGCGATCGTTGAGATCGTCCATCGCCGACACGAGCATGCCGTGGCGGACGTCCGCCTCCTGCGCCTCGGCGACCACCGTATCCTGCAACGGCGCGTCGTCCTGCAGCCAATCCTGCCACTGGCCCTCGCCATCCTCGCGCATCGAGACGTTGAGCGAGGTGTCGCCGCCCATCGCCATGCGCCGGTTCATCGACACGACATCGGCTTCCGCGACGCCGAGGTCGGTGGCGATCTTGGTGATATGCTCGGGTTTGAGGTCGCCGTCCTCGAACGCGTCGAGCTTCGACTTCATCCGCCGCAGATTAAAGAACAGCTTCTTCTGCGCGGCGGTGGTGCCCATCTTCACCAGGCTCCACGAGCGCAGGATATATTCCTGGATCGAGGCGCGGATCCACCACATCGCATAAGTGGCGAGGCGGAAGCCGCGATCGGGCTCGAACTTCTTGACGCCCTGCATCAGGCCGATGTTGCCTTCCGAGATCAGCTCCGAGGTCGGCAGACCATAGCCGCGATAGCCCATCGCGATCTTCGCGACGAGGCGCAGATGGCTGGTGACGAGCTGCGCCGCCGCATCGGTATCGCCATGCTCCTGGAACCGTTTGGCGAGCATGAACTCCTGCTCGGGCGCGAGGATCGGGAATTTCTTGATCTCGGCCAGGTAGCGGTTGAGGCTCTGCTCCCCGCCAAGGGCAGGAATCGTCGCGGGGACGTTGCTGCGGGCTGCCATGATCTGATCTCCCTTTCTTTCGGAGGCGATTCGCCCCGCCCTGTCTCCTTTGGGGCGGCGGCGAACCGGCTCGAACCTATACGTGAAGCTCGGTGAACAGTTCCTGCATGTCTGCAGGCATCTGGCTATCGAACGCCAAAGCGGTGCTTTTCACCGGATGGATGAACCCGAGGTGGGCGGCGTGCAAGGCCTGGCGCCGGAAACCAAGGGTTTCGAGCAGCGCCTTTTGAACACCCTTTGTTCTACCATAGACCGGGTCGCCGAGCAAGGCGTGGCCGAGCGAGGCCATATGGACGCGCACCTGGTGCGTCCGTCCCGTCTCCAGCCGGCATTCGACCAGCGCCGCGTCGCGCAGCACCTGCATCGTGCGGTAATGCGTCACCGCGCGCTTGCCGCCGGGGACGATCGCGATCTTCTTGCGATTGGCCGCGGAGCGCGCGAGCGGCGCGTCGACCTTGCCCTCCGCCGGGCGCGGCACGCCGCCGACGATCGCGCGATAGCGGCGATCGATGCTGTGATCGTGGAACTGCCGCGCCAGCCCCTCATGCGCACGATCGGTCTTGGCGGCGACCATCAGGCCGGAGGTGTCCTTGTCGATGCGGTGGACGATCCCCGGCCGCGCGACGCCACCGATTCCCGACAGCGATCCCTGGCAATGGTAGAGCAGCGCGTTGACCAGGGTGCCGTCGAGATTGCCCGCGGCGGGATGCACCACCAGCCCGGCGGGCTTGTCGATGACGATGAGATGCTCGTCCTCATAGGCGACGACGAGCGGGATATCCTGCGCCTCGTTATGCGGCAGGCTCGGCACGGGCACCGCGACCGCAAGCCGGTCGCCCGCCGCGGCGCGCTTGGCGGGATCGCGCACCATCAGGCCCGCGCGCGTCACCGCGCCGCTGGCGATCAGCACTTTCAGCCGTTCGCGCGACAACGTCGGCACCGCATCGGCCAGCGCCCGATCGAGCCGCCAGCCGTCCGCCGCCGGCGCGATCACTGCTTCAATGATGGAAACCCCCCGGTCCATTACCTAGGGATGTGGGTAGCATGACCGCAATTGCAAGCGACCTGATCGACCGCATCCGCTGCGAAGCCGCCGCCTGTCCCGACGCGGAGGTCTGCGGCCTGCTGTTCGGCGACGATGCGGCGATCACCGCGATCCGGCCGTGCCGCAACGTCGCCGCCGATCCGGCGCGCTGGTTCGAGATCGATCCGGCCGCCTTGCTCGCCGCGCATCGCGCCGCGCGCGGCGGCGGACCGCGCCTGATCGGCCATTATCATTCGCACCCGAGCGGCATCGCGCGTCCCTCGCCGCGCGATGCCGCGAGCGCGCCGCCCGACGGTGCGCTGTGGCTGATCGTCGCCGGCGGGACGGTGCGCGGCTGGCGCGCGGTCGCCGACGGACCGGTCGAGGGGCGGTTCGCGCCGGTGCCGCTGCGCATCGCCTGACGGCCGCCCTTGCGCGCGCGACTCGGCTCGGCCACACACGCAGCGTTCATCCAGGGGAAGCTCATGTCCGTCAGTCCGGTCGATTTCGCCAGTCTGCTCTGTTCGCGGCTGTGCCACGACCTGCTCTCGCCGGTCGGCGCGCTCAACAACGGACTGGAATTGCTCACCGACGAAACCGACGAGGAGATGCGCGCGCGCGTCTTCCAGTTGCTCGCCGAATCCGCCCGCGCCTCGGCGAACAAGCTCAAGTTCTTCCGCCTCGCGTTCGGCGGGGCGGGCGGCTTCGGCGACCGCGTCGATTCGCGCGAGGCGAAGACGGCGATCGAAGGCCTACTGATCGACAACAAGCGCACCACCTTCAACTGGTGGGTCGAGTCGGACCAATTGCCCAAGACGGCGCTCAAGGTGATGCTCAACCTCGCGCTGCTCGCCAGCGAGGCGCTGGTGCGCGGCGGCACGCTCGACGTCGGCGGCGAGGAGAATAACGGCCAGCTCGAGATCGTCGTCAAGATCGAGGGGCCGCGCATCATCCTCGCGCCCGACCTGCGGCTCGCGCTCGATCACGGCGAAGGGCCGGAGGGCGTCACACCGCGCACCGCCGCCGCCTATATGGTGCACAGCCTGGTCGCGCAGGCGGGCGGCACGTTGCAGATCAGCGAGCCGACCGAGACGATAATGATCTTCGGCGCGGTATTTCGCGGCTGATCCCGCCGCGACTTGCCCTGTCCGGGTGGAGGGGACTAACCGGGCGGCCTGCACTTTCCGGAGCTCCGATCCATGAAGACCCGCGCCGCCGTCGCCTTCGCCGCCAAACAGCCGCTCGAGATCGTCGAGCTCGACCTCGAAGGACCGAAGGCCGGCGAGGTGCTGGTCGAGATCATGGCGACCGGCATCTGCCATACCGACGCCTATACGCTCGACGGCCTCGACAGCGAGGGCCTGTTCCCGAGCGTGCTCGGCCATGAGGGCGCGGGCATCGTCCGCGAGGTCGGCGCGGGGGTGACCAGCGTCGCGGTCGGCGATCACGTCATCCCGCTCTACACGCCCGAATGCCGCCAGTGTAAGTCGTGCCTCAGCCAGAAGACCAATCTGTGCACCGCCATCCGCGCGACGCAGGGCAAGGGGCTGATGCCCGACGGCACCACCCGGTTCAGCTACAAGGGCCAGCCGATCTTCCACTACATGGGCTGCTCGACCTTCTCCAACTTCACCGTGCTGCCCGAGATCGCGGTCGCCAAGATCCGCCCCGACGCGCCGTTCGACACCAGCTGCTACGTCGGCTGCGGCGTCACCACCGGTGTCGGCGCGGTGGTCAACACCGCCAAGGTGCAGCCGGGCGACACCGTCGTCGTCTTCGGCCTCGGCGGCATCGGCCTCAACGTCATCCAGGGGGCGAAGCTCGCCGGCGCGAAGATGATCGTCGGCGTCGACATCAATCCGGATCGCGAGGATTGGGGCCGCCGCTTCGGCATGACCCATTTCGCCAATCCGCGCGATGCCTCTTCGGTACCGGGGGGCGACATCGTCGCGCATATCGTCCAGCTGACCGACGGCGGCGCCGACTATAGCTTCGATGCCACCGGCAACACCGACGTGATGCGCCAGGCGCTCGAATGCTGCCACCGCGGCTGGGGCACGTCGATCATCATCGGCGTCGCCGAGGCGGGCAAGGAGATCAGCACCCGCCCGTTCCAGCTCGTCACCGGGCGCAACTGGCGCGGCACCGCGTTCGGCGGTGCGCGCGGCCGCACCGACACGCCCAAGATCGTCGACTGGTATATGGACGGGATGATCCAGATCGACCCGATGATCACCCACCGGCTGACGCTCGACGAGATCAACAAGGGGTTCGACCTGATGCACGCCGGCGAGAGCATCCGCAGCGTGGTGATCTACTGACGGCGCACGATTCCCCCTGGATTTCTGCAACAATCCTCCGACCGCCCCGGCGGAGGCCGGGGCCCAGATGGGGGACGCGGAGTGAGTGACTACCAGGGTCCACCCGACTGGACCCCGGCCTGCGCCGGGGTGGTAGCTAGGGAGATACGGGATGGTATTCTCAACCATCCCGATGACGGCTGGATCGCTGAAACAGCGACCCGCTTTACCTTCGACCAAGCGTAGCATCGAACACACATGAAGGAGCCTCCCATGTTTTCCCACGTCATGCTCGGCACCGATGACATGGCCGCCTCGCGCGCCTTCTACGATGCGACGCTGGGCGCGCTCGGCATCGGACCGGGGGTCAGCGATGCCAAGGGCCGCACGGCCTATATGCACGCTGGCGGCCGGCTGCTGCTGAGCGTGCCGATCAACGGCGAGCCCGCCAGCCACGCCAATGGCGGCACGATCGGCTTCGCCGCCGCCTCGCCCGCGGCGGTCGATGCATGGCATGCCGCCGGACTCGCGCATGGCGGCACCGCGATCGAGGACCCGCCCGGCCCGCGCCAGTCGCCGTTCGGCCAGCTCTACCTCGCCTATCTGCGCGATCCCGCCGGCAACAAGCTGTGCGCCGCGCACCGTATGGCGGCCTGAGGGATGGCGATCGAGACCGTCGCCACCGCGCGGGCGTTCGGCGGCACGCAGGGCGTCTATCGCCATGCCTCCGACGCGACCGGCACGCCGATGACCTTCTCGGTCTATGTCCCGCCGCATGCGCCGGGACAGACGCTGCCGGTGGTCTGGTATCTGTCGGGGCTGACCTGCACGCACGCCAATGTCACCGACAAGGGCGAATATCGCCGCGCCTGCGCCGAGCTCGGGCTGATCTTCGTCGCGCCCGACACCTCGCCGCGCGGTGACGGCGTCGCCGACGATCCTGCCTATGACTTCGGCCAGGGCGCCGGCTTCTACGTCGATGCGACCGAGGCGCCCTGGGCGGCGCATTTCCGCATGTGGTCCTACGTCACCGAGGAATTGCCGGCGCTGATCGCCGCGCATTTCCCGGCCGACATGGCGCGCCAGTCGATCATGGGCCATTCGATGGGCGGTCATGGCGCGCTGACCATCGGGCTGACGCTGGCGGAGCGGTTCC
Source organism: Sphingomonas kyungheensis (assembly GCF_037120395.1). Lineage (NCBI taxonomy): Bacteria > Pseudomonadati > Pseudomonadota > Alphaproteobacteria > Sphingomonadales > Sphingomonadaceae > Sphingomonas > Sphingomonas kyungheensis. The sequence continues at coordinate 307,779 of NZ_JBBBDM010000002.1, read as the reverse complement.
GCGCCGTCTCCGCCTTCGCACCGATCGTCGCGCCGAGCCGGGTGCCGTGGGGCGAGAAGGCGCTCGGCGGCTATCTCGGCGCGGACCGCGCGGCGTGGCGCCGGCACGATGCGGTGGCGCTGATCGAGGACGGCGCGCGCGTGCCCGCGCTGCTCGTCGACCAGGGCGAGGCCGACCAGTTCCTCGCCGAGCAGCTACGCCCGCAGTTGCTCGCCGAGGCGTGTGACGCCGCGGGGATCGAGCTGACGCTGCGGATGCAGCCGGGCTATGACCACAGTTACTATTTCATCGCGACGTTCATGGCGGACCATCTCGCCTGGCATGCGGCGCGGCTGGGGTAGCGGGTTACGGGTACACGAGCGATGGTCACCCCATCACCTCCGCTTGTAGAACGCCGCTGCTGATCGGGAGGCTTCCGCCTGCCCGCCCGTATTCCCGCGCAGGCGGGAATCCAGTGGCCCAGCAGAACGACGGCTTGCGGCACAGAAACACTGGGCTCCCGCCTGCGCGGGAGCACTCTAGTCTGACAGGATCACGCGACGCTCAGCGGATGAACGCACGTGATCACCTCTTCACTTGGCCAGCATCTTCTCCGCGCTGGTCTTCACGAAGTCGGCGATCGGGCCGGACATCATCGCCAGCATCATCGGCACCCTGACCGTGCCGCGGACGTCGGCGTCGCCGACCGTCATGTCGACCGCGACCTTCTGCCCCATCGCGACGATCGCCAGCGCCAGCGTGTCCGGCCCCGTCCAGTCGGCATCCACCGTGCCGCCGCCGGGGATATGCCGGGCGAGCTTGGGCAGCCCCGCCGCGATCCGCCGCCGCGCCTCGTCGCGGCCGAGGTCGTGCGCTATGTCGAAGGGGATCGCGGCCATCATCGTCTCCGGAAAGGAACAGGCGGCGCCCCTGCCCGCGCCCGGCGTGCGCCGTCAACCATCAGCGATGGTGACGAAACCCCCGCGCCCCGCTAAGGCGCGCCGCATGACCGAGATCACGCCCCAGATCGTCGCCGACCACGGCCTGTCCCCGGAAGAATATGAGCGCGTCCTCCACGCGCTGGGCCGCGAGCCCAATCTGGTCGAGCTCGGCATCTTTTCGGTGATGTGGTCCGAGCATTGCAGCTACAAGTCGAGCCGCATCCACCTCAAGAAGCTGCCGACCGAAGGGCCGCAGGTGATCTGCGGTCCGGGCGAGAATGCCGGCGTGATCGACATCGGCGACAATCAGGCTGCGATCTTCAAGATGGAGAGCCACAACCACCCGTCGTACATCGAACCCTATCAGGGTGCGGCAACCGGGGTCGGCGGCATCCTGCGCGACGTGTTCACGATGGGCGCACGGCCGGTCGCCAACATGAACGCGCTGCGCTTCGGATCGCCGACCCATCCCAAGATGCGCCACCTGATCAGCGGCGTCGTCCATGGCATCGGCGGCTACGGCAATTGCGTCGGCGTGCCGACGGTGGGCGGCGAGGTCAATTTCCACCCCGCCTATGACGGCAACATCCTGGTCAACGCGATGACGGTCGGGATCGCCGATCAGGACAAGATCTTCTATTCAGCGGCGAGCGGCATCGGCAATCCGATCGTCTACGTCGGGTCCAAGACCGGGCGCGACGGCATCCACGGCGCGACGATGGCGTCGGCCGATTTCGGCGAGGATGCCGATGCCAAGCGTCCGACCGTGCAGGTTGGCGATCCATTCACCGAGAAGCTGCTGATCGAGGCCTGCCTCGAACTGATGGCGACCGACGTGATCGTCGCGATCCAGGACATGGGCGCCGCCGGCCTCACCTCGTCGAGCGTCGAGATGGCGTCGAAGGGCGGCGTCGGCATCGAGCTGGTGATGGACGACGTGCCGCAGCGCGAAACCGGCATGACGCCCTATGAAATGATGCTCTCCGAATCGCAGGAGCGCATGCTGATGGTGCTCAAGCCCGGCCGCGAGGCCGAGGCCGAGGCGATCTTCCGCAAATGGGAGCTCGATTTCGCGGTGATCGGCCGTGTCACCGACACCGGCCGCATGGTGCTGACCTTCAAGGGCGAGACCGTCTGCGACATCCCGCTCGGCCCGCTCGCCGACGAGGCACCGCTGTACGACCGGCCGCACGTGCCGACGCCGCCGCCGGCGCCGCTCGCCAACGTGCCCGAGAGCCGCGACATCGCCGCCGACCTGCTGACGCTGATGGGCTCGCCCGACATCGCCAGCCGTCGCTGGATCTGGGAGCAATATGACCACATGGTCGGTGCCGATACGGTGCAGGCGCCCGGCGGCGACGCCGCGGTGGTCCGCGTCCACGGCACCGACAAGGCGCTGGCGATCACCACCGATTGCACCCCGCGCTATTGTTTCGCCGATCCGGTCGAGGGCGGCAAGCAGGCGGTCGCCGAGGCGTGGCGCAATATCACCGCGGTCGGCGGCACGCCGCTCGCCATCACCAACTGCCTCAACTTCGCCAATCCGCAGCGGCCCGAGATCATGGGCCAGATCGTCGGCTGCCTCGACGGCATGGCGCAGGCGTGCCGCGCGCTCGACTTCCCGATCGTCAGCGGCAACGTCTCGCTCTACAACGAATCGAAGGCGACCGGCGGCGGCAGCGCGATCCTGCCGACCCCGGCGATCGGCGGCGTCGGGCTGCTCAAGGACTGGACCCGGAATGCGACGATCGCCTTCAAGGGCACCGGCGACATCATCCTCGCGGTCGGCACGCGGCGCGGCCATCTCGGCCAGTCGCTCTTCCTGCGCGAATGCCATGGCCGCGAGGACGGCCCGCCGCCGCCGGTCGATCTCGCCGCCGAGCGCAAGACCGGCGACCTGATCCGCGCCGCGATCACCGCCGGGCAGCTCTCCGCAGTGCACGACGTGTCGGACGGCGGCATCGCGGTGACGCTCGCCGAAATGGCGCTTGCCGGCAATGTCGGCGCGATGATCGACCGCAAGCAGCCGTTCGACTGTGCGCGCGCCTTCTTCGCGGAGGACCAGGGCGTCTATGTCGTCACCGTCCACGATGCGGCGCTGCTCGACTTCCTCGGCGCGGCGCATGCCGCCGGGGTCGAGGCCGAGCCGCTCGGGCGCACCGGCGGCAAGCGGCTGATCTTCGAACGGCCCGATCGTGACGACGTGGTGACGCTGGAGGCGCTGCGCAGCGCGCACGAGGGCTTCTTCCCGGCGCTGATGGGGGTGGACGGCGCGCTCGCCTGACCGGCGGCGGCGGGCCGGGTAGCGCCCGCCCGCCCCGCGCGGTAAGGCATGGCCATGTCCACCACCTTCACCATCGACACCGCGACCAGCCGCGCCAACCCGACGCCGGCGCCGCGCAAGCGCCTGACCGTGCCCGCGATTCGCCAGCGCAAGGGCGGCGGCGAACCGCTGGTGATGCTTACCGCCTATACGGTGCGCACCGCGCAGCTGCTCGACCCGCATTGCGACATGCTGCTCGTCGGCGACAGCCTCGGCCAGGTGATCTACGGCCTGCCTTCCACCGTGCCGGTGACGCTGGAGATGATGGCGGCGCATGGCGCGGCGGTGGTGCGCGGCAGCTATCACGCGCTGGTCGTCATCGACATGCCGTTCGGCAGCTACGAAGGCTCGCCGCAGCAGGCGTTCGACAGCGCCGCCTTGCTGCTCAAGCAGACCGGTGCCGCGGCGGTGAAGCTGGAAGGCGGCGCGGCGATGGCGCCGACGGTACGCTTCCTCAGCGAGCGCGGCATTCCGGTGATGGGCCATGTCGGCCTGACGCCGCAGGCGGTCAACGTGCTCGGCGGCTATGGTGCACGCGGCCGCAGCGACGCGGAGGCGGAGGCGATCGCCGCCGACGCCACCGCTATCGCCGAGGCTGGCGCCTTCGCCCTGGTGATCGAAGGCGTGGTCGAGCCGATCGCGATCCGCATCACCGAAAGCGTCGCCTGCCCGACGATCGGCATCGGCGCCTCGGCCCGCTGCGACGGCCAGGTGCTGGTGGCGGAGGATATGCTCGGCCTGTTCGAGCGCACCGCGCGCTTCGTCAAACGCTATGACGATATGGCGGCGCGCATCTCCGACGCCGCCGAACGCTATGCCGCGGAAGTGCGCGCGCGGACCTTCCCCGGCCCCGAGCAGATCTACGCCGCCAAGGTGTAAGTCCCCGCCCGCGGTGCAGCGCCCTCAACCCGCCACATTTCGCGTGCTTTCGTTTCGTCGGCGTCGCCGCTAAGAGTGCGCGCCAATTCCACCGTCTGTTCCGGAGCCCTCCTTGGCCCTTACGCCGCAAAACAACGAAGCGTTCCTGCGCGAAGTCGATGACGAGCTGCGCCGCGACCAGTTGACCAGCTATTGGGAGCGCTACGGCCGCTGGACGATCGCCGCGATCGTCGTGGCGCTCGCCGCCTTCGCCGGCGTCCTCTACTGGCAGCATCGCCAGACCGAGGCGGCGGGCGTCGAGGGCGAGCAGTTGCAGGCCGCCTATGACACGCTCGGCGCCGGACAGGCGGACAAGGCCGACACGATGCTCAAGCCGATCGCCGCCTCGCCGCGCCCCGGCTATCGCGCGCTCGCGCAGATGACGCAGGCCGACATCCTGCTCGGCAAGCAGCAGATCAAGCCCGCCGCGGCGATGTTCGCCAGGATCGCCGCCGACACCAGCCTCGCCCAGCCGTTCCGCGACCTCGCGCTGATCCGGCAGACCAGCGCCGAATTCGACACGCTGAAGCCGCAGGTGGTGATCGAGCGGCTGCGCCCGATCGCGGTGCCGACCAACGCCTATTTCGGCAGCGCCGGCGAGATGCTCGCGATCGCCTATCTCGACAGCGGCCGCAAGGACCTCGCCGGCCAGCTGTTCAGCCAGCTCGCGCAGAATGACGCGGTGCCCGACACGATCCGTCAACGCGCGGTTCAGATGGCGGGCACAATGGGTATCGATGCCACGCCGAACGATGCCGCCAAGGTGCGGATCGTCTCTCCCGCCAGCGCGGCCGGCGCACAATCGAAGGAAGCACCTGCGCAATGACGACGAGATATCGGGCCTCGGTGGCGGTGGCGGCGTTGATGGCGCTGTCCGCCTGCGGCATCTTCAAGGGCCATACCAAGAAGACCCCGACGGTCGGCGAGCGGGTGCCGATCCTCGCATCGGAAAATGCGATCGAGGCGGACAGCACGATCGCCGACATCCAGGTGACGCTGCCCGCCGCGGAGCCGAACGACGCCTGGACGCAGCCCGGCGGCAATGCCGCCAAGTCGATGGGACAATTGGCGCTGGCCGAATCGCCGGCGCGCGCCTGGCAGGAGTCGATCGGCCGCGCCTCCAACCGCGAGCGCCTCGGCGCGCCGCCGGTGGTCGCCGACAACAAATTGTTCGTCGTCGACGTCAATGCGCAGATCCACGCCTTCGCCGCCGACAGCGGCGCGAAGCTCTGGGACGCCTCGGTCAGCACCGGCGACCAGAATCGTCCGGCGCGGTTCGGCGGCGGCGCGAGCTATGACGACGGCCACGTCTATGCGACCGACGGCGTCGGCGACGTCGTCGCGGTCAATGCCGCGGACGGCAAGGAAATCTGGCGCGCCAAGCCGGGCGGCCCGCTGCGCGGCGCCCCGACCGTCGCCAACGGCTCGGTCTATGTGCTGAGCCAGGACAATCAGATCTTCGCGCTCAACCAGAGCGACGGCAAGGTGCAATGGACGCAGTCGGGCACGCTGGAGACGCAGGGCGTGTTCGGCGTCGCCGCCCCCGCCGCGAGCCAGGGCACGATCGTCGCCGGCTTCTCGAGCGGCGAGCTCAACGCCTATCGCTACGAGAACGGCCGCGTGCTGTGGGGTGACGCTCTGTCGCGCACCTCGATCACCACCTCGGTGTCGAGCCTGTCGGATATCGATGCCGCGCCGGTGATCGACAACGGCCGCGTCTTCGCGGTCGGCCAGGGCGGCCGCATGGTCAGCCTCGATCTCGCCACCGGCCAGCGGCTGTGGGAGCAGAATTTCGCCGGCATCTCGACCCCGTGGATCGCGGGCGAATGGCTGTTCGTCGTCACCGACGACGCGCGGCTCGTCTGCCTCGCCCGGTCGAACGGCAAGGCACGCTGGATCGCGCAATTGCAGCGCTTCAAGAATGCCAAGAAGAACAAGGGGCCGCAGGTCACCTGGTTCGGGCCGGTGCTCGCCGGCAACCGGCTGGTGCTGACCAACTCGCTGGGCGACATCGCCTTCGCCTCGCCGACCGACGGCAGCATCGTCAAGACGATCGAGACCAAGGACAGCTATGCGCTGCCGCCGATCGTCGTGAAGTCGACGCTCTACACGCTCGGCCAGTCGGGGAAGATCACCGCCTATCGGTGATCCTTTCCGCGGCCGGGGCGGAATTGGGGTTGCTTGCGATGCCCTCATCCCGAACGGGTGGGGAGAATTGCGACGGTCATGTCTGTGCTCCCGCCCAGCCGGGAGCCCGGTGTTCTTCTTGCCGCCAGCCGATGGTCTGTTTGGCCACTGGATTCCCGCCTGCGCGGGAATACTGATCCTCTCGGCGAACGAGGCGGTCGGCGCACACACCCTCGCCGCGCCGGTGACGCCACCCGCCCGGCGAACATTGGTAATTTCCGCGCCGGTCTTCTAAGGCGCAACCATGTCCCGTATTCCCACCGTCGCGATCGTCGGCCGTCCCAATGTCGGCAAGTCGACGCTGTTCAACCGCCTCGTCGGCAAGAAACTCGCCCTGGTTGACGATCGGCCCGGCGTCACCCGCGATCGGCGCGAGGGCGATGCGCATCTGATCGGCCTCGACTTCCGCGTCATCGACACCGCCGGCTATGAGGATCATGACGCGCAGACGCTGCCCGGCCGCATGCGGCTGCAGACCGAGGCGGCGATCGGGCAGGCCGATGTGGCGCTGTTCCTGTTCGACGCGCGCGCCGGCATCGTCCCGCTCGACGAGGAGATCGGCCGCTGGCTGCGCTCGTCGAAGACACCGGTGATCCTCGCCGCCAACAAGGCCGAGGGCAGGGCCGGCGAACAGGGCATTCTCGAATCGCTCAGCCTCGGCTTCGGCGATCCGGTGCAATTGTCCGCCGAACATGGCGAGGGCATGGCCGAGCTGTTCGAGGCGCTGCTGCCGCATATCGAAAAGGCGCTCGCCGAGATCGCGCTCGACGAGGAGGACGACGACCGCGCCGACGCGCCGCTCAAGCTCGCGATCGTCGGCCGCCCCAATGCCGGCAAGTCGACGCTGATCAATCGCATGCTCGGCGAGGACCGGATGATCACCGGCCCCGAGGCGGGGATCACGCGTGATTCGATCGCGGTCGACTGGCTGTGGCGCGACCCGCGCCGCGGTGCGCATGGCGAGCCGCGCCCGGTCCGGCTGATCGACACCGCCGGCATGCGCAAGCGCGCCAAGGTGCAGGACAAGCTCGAGAAGATGTCGGTCGCCGATGCGCTGCACGCGGTCGACTTCGCCGAGGTGGTGGTGCTGTTGCTCGACGCCACGCTTGGCCTCGAGGCGCAGGATCTGCGCATCGCCGACAAGGTGCTCGAAGAGGGGCGCGCTTTGGTCATCGCGCTCAACAAATGGGACGTCGCGGAGAATGCCTCGTCGCTGTTCAACGGCGTCAAGCGCGCGCTCGAGGACGGGCTGTCGCAGGTCAAGGGCGTGACGGTGATGACCGTCTCCGCCGCGACCGGCAAGGGCATCGACCAGTTGATGCAGGCGGCGTTCGAGGTCCGCGACGCCTGGTCGAAGCGGGTCGGCACCGGCGAGATGAACCGCTGGTTCGAAAAGGCGATCGAGGCCAATCCGCCCCCTGCCCCCGGCGGCAAGCGGATCAAGATGCGCTACGTCACCCAGGTCAAGACGCGGCCGCCGAGCTTCGTCGTCTTCGGCACGCGCGTCGACCAATTGCCGGCGAGCTACGAACGTTATCTGGTCAATTCGATGCGCAAGGAACTGGGCTTTGGCGCGGTACCGGTGCGGATGACGTTCCGCGCGCCGAAGAACCCGTTCGACACCAAGGATTAGACCGGCCGCCCCGCGCGGCAACGTGATGTTTACGGCTTTGCCTTACTCCGATGCGAGACCGGCAGGGGTGTGCCCACGGGTTGCGGGGAGAAATCAGTGTCGTTCGTTGGCAGCACGTTGATCGACTGGGCCGTGTACGCGCAGGCACGCGCCGAACTCGGAACCGGTTTCGTGCGCATTCTCGGCTATTTCCGGGAGGACGGCGTCAAGTCGGTGATCGCGATCGAACAGGCGATGCGCACCACCACCGCCGCGGCGATGGTCATCCCGGCGCATACACTGAAAGGCGAGGCCCGGCAGTTCGGCGCCGAACCGCTTGCCACCCTCGCCGAGCAGATCGAGGAGATGGCGCGCGACTGCGTCGAGCGGCAGGACACGTGCGAGGAAGCGCTGGAACTGGTGGTGCAGCTGCGACCGCTCTTCTTCGAGACGCTCGCGTTGCTGGAGCGGGAAGCCGCCCCGGTGGCACCGCGACGGCCGGCACCGGGGGGATTCGGGCGGAAGGTGTGAGGGGCGGCAAGGGTCGTCTCAGAGACGGAGTTCACCCTGCTGGAAAATTCTCGAACTCGATACGGGGGAGAGTCACCGCCGCGCGACTCGATCCCCCGTGCCCATAACCGCGCCGGTGCCGGTCTGACCGGCTGGCTCCGCTCCGTATATTTCGTTGACGGCGCGTTTTAGGCAAAAAACGAATACGCCAAGTCGCGGCCAAAAAAAAGGCCGGTCTTGCGACCGGCCGGAAAGTTTTTAGGAGAGGATGCCTGAAAGGCACCGTCTTTGTGCATCGCAGCACGATGCTTCGCAATTGCAAAAGACGCAATTGAGGTTTCGTTTATCGCAATCGTTAGCCTTGGCCTGCCTCTCCCCGGTTGTGTCCGCGCCGCGCGCCGCCTAGCGAAGCGGGCATGCGCCTGCCCCTCGCCCTGCTCGCAACCCTCGGCATTGCCACCGCAACCCCCGCCGCCGCACCACGCGAACCCGCGATGGTGCGCGTCCGGCTCGACACGCCTTATGGGCCGATCGTGCTCGCGCTCGACGCGCGGCACGCGCCGCGCACGGTCGCCAACTTCCTCGGCTATGTCGACGACGGGCGGTTCGACGGGATGAGCTTCTATCGGTCCGCTCGCAACCGCAGCGCGCCGAGCTATGGCTTCATCCAGGGCGGCATCCGCACCGACGCGCGGCGCATCCTGCCGCCCTTCCCGCTCGAAACCACGGCGATGACCGGGCTGCGCCATGTCGATGGCACGATCTCGATGGCGCGGCGCGCCGAGGCGGGATCGGCGGGCGGCAATTTCTTCATCACCGTCGGCGCGATGCCGAGCATGGACGCCAAAGGCGACTATCCGGGTTATGCCGCCTTCGGCCACGTCGTCTCGGGCATGCCGGTCATCAAGCGCATCCTGGCGCTGCCGACCGGCGGCGGCATGGGCGGGCAGTTGCTGCTCAAGCCGGTGCGGCTGATCGCCGCGCGCCGCCTCAACGGCACGCCGCACCCGACCGGGCTGGTCAAGCCGTGGCTCGTCAAGACGCGCGATCGACCGGCGCACTGAGGCAGATCAGCCCCGGTTGCAACCATATGCCTCGCCCCCGGTTATCCCGCCTAGTCTTTTAGGAGAGTAACGATGAAGACCGGGTTCCTGGCCGTACTGGCCACCGTGGCGATGGTGTCGCCGATCGCCGCGACCCCCGCCGCGGCGCAGCGCGACCGTTACGACAATGCGCGGAACGATTACCGCTGGCAGGGCGATCGCGACGGCAATTGGAACCCCTCCGATTCGTATCGTGAGGGCCGCTATCGCGAGCGTCGCCTCGGCCGCAACGACCGTATCTATCGCGGCCAGGACGGTCGCGCCTATTGCCGCCGCAATGACGGCACCACCGGTCTGGTGGTCGGCGCGGTCGGCGGTGGCGTGCTCGGCAATCTCGTCGGTGGCGGCACGCTCGGCACGTTGCTCGGCGCAGGCGGCGGCGCCTTGCTCGGCCGCTCGGTCGATCGCGGCAAGGTGCGCTGCCGCTAAGGATCGCAGAATCCAGAACGACCCCGCGGCATGCCGCGGGGTCGTCTTCATTCCGGATCAGCCGTTGAGGTGCGGTGCGGCGCCCGCCTTGGGCGAATCGTGCTCGCTGATCGAATTGAGCTGGACGTAATTCTGCACCCCCATCCGCTCGATCATCTCGAACTGGCGTTCGAGCGTATCGACATGCTCCTCCTCGCTGGCGAGGATGCGCGCGAACAGATCGCGGCTGACGAAATCCTTGACCTCCTCGCAATAGGCGATCGCGCCCTTGAGCTGGACGACCGCCTCCTGCTCCATCGCCAGATCGGAGCGGAGGATCTCCTCCACCGTCTCGCCGATGCGCAGCCGGCCGAGCAGCTGAAAATTGGGCAGACCGTCGAGGAACAGGATGCGCTCCGACAGCCAGTCGGCATGCTTCATCTCGTCGATCGATTCCATCCGCTCATACTGGGCGAGCTTGTAGACGCCCCAGTGATCGAGCAGGCGATAGTGTAGCCAATATTGATTGATCGCGGTCAGCTCGTTCTTGAGCGCCTCGTTGAGCAATTCGATGACGCGCGGTTCACCCTTCATCGTCCAAACTCCACCATGGTTGCCGATGGCGGCGATCTAGGCGGCGACCGAGGCGGACGACAAGCCAAAAAACCGCAGAAATCCGCCGTTTTTTGCGTTGCAAACGTCAGGCAGCAGCGCGTTCGGTGTCGATAATCGCTCGCGCTACCAGCACGCATTGGCCGCATTTCGCGCGGCAGCCGAGCGACTGATAGGCCTGGCAGGCGGTGCGACAGCCGTTGCGGGCCGCCTCCCGAACCTGGGACTCTCGTATCGCATTGCAAACACAGACGACCATGGATGCTCCTCGCTCAGCCGTGCTTATGGAGCTAATGCGAGACGGTCGCAAGTGTAATGCTAATCATTCGCAGTCGTGCCGGCACGCTTCGCCGCAATGCCGCGGCGCCGGCTCAGCATTCCGGCGTCAGCGCCGCCTGCCACGCCGCCGGTTTGAAGCCGACGAGCAGAATCGCGTCGTGGACGAACACCGGACGCTTGATCATCGACGGCTGCGCCAGCATCAGCGCGACCGCGCGCGCCGAGTCGATGCCGGCCTTGTCGGTATCGGGCAGAGCGCGGAAGGTCGTCCCCGCGCGATTGAGCAACGCCTCCCACCCGAGCCGCGCGACCCAGGATTCGAGCAGCGCGGCGTCGATGCCGGCGGTCTTGTAATCGTGGAAGGCGTAAGCGATGCCCGCGCCGTCGAGCCAGGCCCGCGCCTTCTTCACCGTGTCGCAATTGCGGATGCCGTAGAGCGTCGTCATCGGTCGCCTTTAGCCGGCCGGTCGGCCGAGGGCGAGGCTGATCGGCCCGGATCGCCTCCCGACCCGGCGCGTTCGCGCGGCTGGCACCCTTCTCCCTTCAGGGCTAGCAGTGCAGCATGACCGACGCCTTCTTCTCGATCCATCGTCACCAGCTCGTCCGCGTCGCCGCCGCGACACCGATCGCCAGCGTCGGCGAGGTCGCCGTCAATCTCGCCGCGACCGTGGCGGCGGCGACCGATGCCGATGCGCGCGGCGTCGACCTCGTCGTCTTTCCCGAACTCAACCTGACCTCCTATGCGATCGACGATCTTCACCTGCAGGCGGCGCAGCAGCGCGCCAGCGAACAGGCGGTGCTGGCGCTCGCCGAGCAGACCGCGAGCCTCGCGCCGCTGCTGCTCGTCGGCGCGGCGTTGGTCCGCAACGGGCGGCTCTACAATTGCGCGGTGGCGGTGCATCGCGGCCGCATCCTCGGCGTCGTGCCCAAGACCTTCCTGCCCAATTATCGCGAATATTACGAGAAGCGCTGGTTCGCCTCCGGCCTCGGCCTCACCGGCCTGACCATCCGGCTCGGCGAGGAAGCCGTGCCGTTCGGCACCGACCTGCTGTTCGCCGCCGACGATCTGCCCGGCTTCGTCGTCCATGCCGAGATCTGCGAGGATTATTGGGCGCCGACGCCGCCTTCCACCATTGGCGCCCTCGCCGGGGCGACGATCTGCTGCAATCTCAGCGCCTCCAACATCGTCATCGGCAAGGGGCGCGAGCGGATGCTGCTCGCCGCGGCACAATCGGCGCGCACCGCCTGCGCCTATGTCTATTCCGCCGCGGGGCCGGGCGAGAGCACCACCGATCTCGCCTGGGACGGTCAGGGCTTCATCTACGAATGCGGCGACCTGCTGGCCGAATCGCAGCGCTTCGTCCAGACGGCCGAGCTCACCGTCGCAGACGTCGATGGCGAACGGATTGTCCAGGAGCGGCTGCGCACCGGCACGTTCAACGATGCCGCGATCGCCTCCGGCCATCCGGAGACGCGCGTCCGCCGCATCGGCTTCAGCCACCGGCCCAGCCTCGACGACAGCGGGCTGGAGCGGCCGATCCGCCGCTTCCCCTTCGTCCCCAACGATCCCGGCCGGCGCGACGAGGATTGCTACGAGGCCTTCAACATCCAGGTCGAGGCGCTGTCGAAGCGGCTCGCCGCGACGCGATCGCAGACGCTGGTGATCGGCGTCTCGGGCGGTCTCGATTCGACGCATGCGCTGATCGTTGCCGCCAAGGCGATGGATCGGCTCGGTCGGCCGCGCAGCGACATCCTCGGCTTCACCCTGCCCGGCTTCGCGACCGGGGACACGACCAAGAGCAATGCCTGGGCGCTGATGCGCGCGCTCGGCTGCACCGGCGCCGAGATCGACATCCGCCCCGCCGCGCGCCAGATGCTCGCCGACATGGGCCACCCGTTCGCGAGCGGCGAGCCGGTCTATGACGTCACCTTCGAAAATGTGCAGGCGGGGCTGCGCACCGATTACCTGTTCCGCCTCGCCAATCAGCGCGGCGGCATCGTGCTCGGCACCGGCGATCTCAGCGAATTGGCACTCGGCTGGTGCACCTATGGCGTCGGCGATCAGATGAGCCATTACGCGGTCAACAGCGGCGTGCCCAAGACGCTGATCCAGTTCCTGATCCGCTGGTGCATCCGCACCGGTCAGTATGACGCGGCCACCAATGCGGTGCTGACGACGATCCTCGACCAGGAGATCTCGCCCGAACTCGTCCCCGCCGATGCCGAGACGGGCGCGATGCAAAGCACCGAGTCGATGATCGGCCCCTATGCCCTCAACGACTTTTTCGCGCATTACATCGTCCGCCACGGGCTCGCGCCGTCGAAGATCGCCTTTCTGGCCTGGCATGCGTGGCGCGATGCCGCGGCGGGGGCATGGCCGGCGGACTTTCCGGCGGCGGAGCGCGTCGCCTACGATCTGCCGACGATCAAACACTGGCTGGAGCGGTTCATCGTCCGCTTCTTCCAGCTCAGCCAGTTCAAACGCTCCGCCATCCCCAACGGACCGAAGGTGTCCGGCGGCGGCGCGCTCAGCCCGCGCGGCGACTGGCGCGCGCCGGCGGACGGCAGCGCGGCGGTCTGGCTCGAAGAGTTGCGGCGAAACGTTCCGTAAATTATTGCCTTTATTTGCCCGGGGGCGCATTATGAAGATCTGATGACACCGCCTCCCCGGGATGGCTCGCGCGATCGCCGGATCGAGGACCCATCGAATCTCTATCTGATTCATCTTGCGTCACACGCCTTGCTCCCCCTTGCCTTGCGGCACGGTCTGTCCGCCAATGCGGTGTCGGTGATCGGGCTCGGCTGCGGCACGATCGCGGCGCTGGCCTATGCGCAGGCGTCGGCGCCCGCCGCGGCGGTGATCGGCCTGATCTTCTCGGTCGCCTGGCTGATCGCCGATGGGCTCGACGGGATGATCGCGCGCGCGACCAAGACGGCGAGCGCCCTTGGCCGCACGCTCGACGGGCTGTGCGACCATGGTGTCTTCGCGTTGATCTATATCGCGCTCGCCTGTGCGATCGGCACCACCGGCGGCTGGGTGCTGGCGATCCTCGCCGGCGGCTGCCACGCCGTCCAGTCGAGCCTGTACGAAGGCGAGCGCGCGCGCTTCCACCGCCGTGCGCGCGGCGAGCCGCTCGCCGCGGTGCCGGTGCCGACCGGCATGCCGCTCGTCCGCCTCTATGACAGCGTCGCCGGCTCGGTCGACCGCGTGTCGATGCCGTTCGAGCGGCGCTTCGGCGCGGCCGAGGATCGGGCCGCCTTCGGTGCCGCTTATGCCGCCGCGGCAGTGCCGGCGATGCGCCTCCAGTCGCTGCTCACCGCCAACGTCCGCGTCTGGGCGGTGTGCCTCGCCTGCCTGATCGGCAACCCGCGATTGTTTTTCTGGTTCGAGATCGTCCCGCTGACCCTGGTCTGCGCGGTCGGCCTCTACCGCCACCGGCGCGTCGAGCGCCGCTTCGTCTTCGGCGCTACGCCGCATTCCCTTCTTTTTCCAAGCGAACAGGGTCATTCATGAAGAGCATCAACATCGCCATCGTCGGCATCGGCAACTGCGCGAGTTCGCTCGTCCAGGGGCTGGAGCATTATCGCGAAGGCGCCAACGATCTCGTCGGGCTGATGCACTGGGAGCTCGGCGGCTATAAGCCCTCCGACATCAAGGTCGTCGCCGCCTGGGACGTCGATGCGCGCAAGGTCGGCAAGGACGTCGCCGAGGCGATCTTCGCCAAGCCCAATTGCACCGCGGTGTTCGCCGCCAACGTTCCTGCCACCGGCACGCTCGTCAAGATGGGCGCGGTGCTCGACGGCGTCGCCGACCATATGGCGGATTACAAGGACGACCGCACCTTCATCGTCGCCAACGACACGCAGCCGAGCAAGGCCGAGATCGTCGCCGAGCTGAAGGCGAGCGGTACCGACGTGCTGATGAACTATCTGCCGGTCGGCAGCCAGCAGGCGACCGAATTCTACGCCGAATGCGCGCTCGAGGCCGGCGTTGCCTTCGTCAACAACATCCCCGTCTTCATCGCCTCGAACCCGGAATGGGCGAAGAAGTTCGAGGATGCCGGCGTCGCGATCATCGGCGACGACATCAAGGCGCAGCTCGGCGCGACGATCGTCCACCGCGTGCTCACCGACCTGTTCGCCAAGCGCGGCGTCAAGCTCGACCGGACGTATCAGCTCAACACCGGCGGCAACACCGACTTCCTCAACATGTCGAACCACCGCCGCCTCGAATCCAAGAAGATCTCGAAGACCGAGGCGGTCCAGTCGGTCGCGGCCGAGCGGCTCGACGACGACAACGTCCATATCGGGCCGTCGGACTACGTGCCCTGGCAGAACGACAACAAGGTCTGCTTCCTGCGCATGGAGGGCCAGTTGTTCGGCGGCGTGCCGATGAACCTCGAACTGCGCCTGTCGGTCGAGGATTCGCCCAACAGCGCCGGCGTCGCGATCGACATGATCCGTTGCGCGGCGATCGCCAAGGATCGCGGCATCGCCGGCGTGATCGACCCCGCCAGTGCCTATTTCTGCAAGCACCCGCGCACGCAGATGACCGACGATCTCGCCCAGACCGCGGTCGAGGCGTTCATCAAGGCCGCCTGATGATCACCACGGGCCTGTTGCTCGCCGCCGGTCAGGGCAGCCGGCTCCGTTCGGTGACGCCGTTCAAGCCGCTCTGCCAGGTCGCCGGGCGGGCGCTGATCGATCATGCGCTCGACGGCATGGCGGCGGCAGGCCTGACGCGCGCGATCGTCTCGCTCGGCTATGGCGCCGAGGCGATCGCCGCGCACCTCGCCGCCCGCAGCTGGCCGCTTGAGGTGGTGACGGTGATGACCGACTATCATCAGCCGAACGGTGTTTCGGCGCTGGCGGCGCGTGCGCTGATCGGCGCCGAGGGCGCGGTGCTCGCGATGTGCGATCACCTCGTTCAGCCGCGCCACTATCGCCGCCTCGCCAAGGCGGGCGCGGGCGACGGGCTGCGGCTCGGCATCGACCGCCGGCTCGGCCATCCCTGGGTCGATCCGCTCGACGTCACCTGCGTCGCGACGCGCGGCGATGCGATCGTCGCGATCGGCAAGGAACTGCACCCGCACGACTGCTACGACACCGGCATCTTCGCGGTGTCGCAGCGCTTCTTCGCGGCGCTGGCGACGCTCGACAGCCCGTCGCTGACCGAGGGCGTTCGCCTGCTCGCGGCAGACGGCGCGGCGACGATCGTCGATTGCAGCGATCTCGACTGGCTCGACGTCGACGACGCCCCCGCCTTCGCCCATGCCGAGGGCTGGATGACGCGCCTCGCCGCCTGAACGGCGCCGGTGATCAGCGCGCAGGCGGCCGATCCTCGTCGTTGAGGAGGTGCAGGTTGAACCCCCTGACCGACGGCGCGGTCAGCAAGGCCTTGTCCGTGCGGGTACGCGCGGCTGGCTGGGGGACGAGCGATTGTGCCCGCGTCCGGGCCGTCGCGTCCGCGGTCGGCGGCGCCGTCAAGCTGCCGACCTTGAAGACGGCGATGCCCTTCTCCAGCTCGGCCGCCTCTCCGGCGATCTCGGTCGCGGTCGTCGAAATCCGGGCAGAGGCCTGGACATTGTCTTGCGTCACCAGATCGAGCTGCTGGATCGCCGCGTTGATCTGCGATGAGCCGATATCCTGTTCGCGGCAGGCGGCGCTGATCTCGGCGACGAGGTCGGCGGTACGCCGGATATCGGGGACGAGCTGGGTCAGCATGTCGCCGGCATGCGCCGCCGCGGCGATGGTTTCGGCGGAAATGCCGCAAATCTCCCCGGCGGCGGCCTGACTGCGCTCGGCGAGCTTGCGCACCTCCGCGGCGACGACGGCGAAGCCCTTGCCGTGATCGCCGGCGCGCGCCGCCTCGACCGCGGCGTTGAGCGCGAGCAGATCGGTCTGCCGCGCGATCTCCTGGACGATGCTGATCTTCTCGACGATCATCTGCATCGCGCGCGTCGCCTCCTGCACCGCCACGCCACTCTGCTCGGTCCGCATCGACGCCTGGCGCGCGATCGCCTCGGTCTGGATCGCATTGTCGGCATTCTGTTTGATGTTGGCGGTCATCTCTTCCATCGACGCCGAAGCCTGTTCGGCGGCGGCGGCCTGCTGGACGGCGCCTTCGCTGACCTGCTCGGCGATGACGGAAAGGCGCTGCGTGCCGGCCGCGACGACCTGTGCCGCCCCCGTGGTTTCGGCAACCACGGCGCGCAGCCGCGCCACCATCGCGACGAGCGAATGACCCAGCCGATCCTTGTTCGACAGCGGCTGATGGTCGACGGTCAGATCCCCCCGCACGATCGTATCCGCTAGGACCGCCGAGAGGCGCAGGTTGCCGGTCATCACGTTCACTGTATCGACGAGATCGCGGATCTCATCGTTGCCGGTGACGCTCACCTGCTGGTCGAGGTCGCCCACCGCCACCGCATTTGCCGCCTGCGTCAGCGCCGCGAGGCCCCTGGTGATCCCCAAGGCGATCCACAGCGCCGCCGCCGTCGATAGCGCCACCGCAACGGCCGCGAAGACCGCGATCAGCCGCACCGCGGTCCGGTAGGTCGATGTGGTCGCCTTCTCGCTCGCCGCCATCTCGTCACGCTGCTTGTAGAACACCGGCGTTTCCAGCCGCTCGATATCGTCGGTGATCGGCCGGGCAACCTGATAGGCCACGGCGCGCGCCTCGGCCGACCGGCCCGCATCGCGCAGCGCCCGCACGCTCTGCTCGACGCGCCCGTAGCGCACGATATCGTCGGCGACGGCGCGCCACGCCTGCCGGTCCGTCTCGTCTTCGGCATGATCGATCAGCCAAGCCGTATCGGTTTTGAGCCTCTGGCGGTGGCTGTCGTTCAACGCCTCCACCTTGTGGCGCTCCGTGTCGGTCGGCGCCTCGATCAGGTCGTAGAGGCCGCGGGTCGCGCGCAGTTCATATTCGGTGATCCACTGGATCCGCTCCTTGCGCGCCGCCGGTCCTTCGAGCAGCGCGGTGACCGTGTCGTTGAACAGCGTCAGGTTGACGTAGCTATAGGCGTTGGTCCCGATCAGCAGCGCGATGACGATGCCGAACGTCAGCAAAAGCTTGATCTTGATCATGAGGCGCACGGGGTCACGCTCCGCTGGGGGGATGTGGGAAGGGGGCGACGGATCACCGCGCCGGACGGACGAGCCATGCCGGCGCGTCGACGGTGAACTTCAGCCCCAGCACCAAGGCATCGGGGATATCGCGCGGCCGGAACGGCGCGCCGCTCTGATCGGGGTGGACGATATATTGCAGGTTCGGCGACAGGCGCACGGCGGGGCCGAGTTGCGCGCCATAGGCCAGCTCCATCATATATTGATGCCGCGGCACCTCGGCGGACCCGCCGGTCGTGCGACGGGCGGCGCGCATGGCGCCAAGCGCGAGATCGCTGAACCGTTGGTCGTTGATGACGAAGCCGAGCGTATCGCGCTCGCGCCCCGGCAGCAGGCCGGCGTAGGACAGCCCGAGTTCGAGGAAGTGCGTCTCGCTCGTCCGCCCTTCGATATTGGTCATCGCGACGCCGAACAGCGTGAGCCCCCGCAGCGACGTCGGGTCGGGCCGAGTCAGCATCTGATCGAAGCGGGCGAACCATCCCGATCGCCCGTGGCGGATCGCCGCGGGCCGGCCGCTCGTGATCGCGATGCCGCCCTGATCGTCGCGGAGCGGGTCGTCGTAATCGGCATGGTCCAACCAGCCGCCGATCGCATAATGATGCGGCCGGCGGACGCTCGCGCCATCGGCGGCGATGCCGAGTTCATAGGGGATGATGACGCCGGTCGCGCCGCCGGTGCCGAAGGCAATGCCGTGATCGCCCGGTCGACGGCGGTCGGGATTGACCTCGAACACCCCGGCATGTGCATAGACGGTGCCGCCGAGCGATAGCCGCGCCCGCGCCATCCAGCTCGATGCCGGAAAGTAGGTGAAGTTGCTGACCTTGAAAATAAAGGTCGGGTTGCCGCAGGCCGAGTTCGTCTGAAACTGGCAATAGACGGGCGCATTGAGGAAATAGAGGTTCGCCTGGCTCCGCCCCGCCTCGACGGTGAGGCGATCGTGGAGCAGCCGCTGCTCATACGTCAGGATCGCGAGATGGACGTTCTGCGTCCCCCAGATCTCCTGCACCGACGTGTTGTTGCCGATCGCGATGGCGCTGAGGTTGCTGCCGTGGCGATCGGTGACGGCGAGATGCAGCGTCCCGCCATCGACTCCCGCCAATCGTCCGAGATCAGCGTCGACGCCGAGATAGACCTGGCCGGCATAAGCGGCGTCGCGGTGCAGGCCGCCACGGACATTGGTCGCCGCCTCCCCCGTATAGCCGAGCGCGAGGCGGATACCGGAATCGCCGCGCGACTCCTCCTGCTGCTGCGGTGGGGGAACCGTCGCCGGACCCGCGGCAAGATCCTGGGCAGCGGCGGGACCGACGCCGCATCCGACGGCCAAGCCCCAGGAGGCGATACCCCATATGACCTTACCCCACATCCGTCCGCCCCCCGTTACGTCAGCGAACTTTCCATTAAAGAACTTTATAATGGGTTAATTCCATAATAGGCCGCCTTCTCCTGAAGTTGCGAACCAGTTGCTCCGATCGGGTGGGTTCGGCGGTGCGACGGGGTGCGACGACGCTCGCGGCTTGACCCCTGCCGTCCGATCCCCGACACCGCGCCGCGTGACGCACCTGCCCCCGCCCCCCGCCGACCTGTTGCGCGATGCCGCGCTGTTCCTCGATTTCGACGGCACGTTGGTCGAACTGGCGGAGCATCCCGAGGCGGTGGCGGTCGATGCGCGGCTCGCGGCCCTGATCGATCGGCTGTCGGATCGGCTCGACGGCCGGGTGGCGATCATCTCCGGCCGGCCGGTCAGCGGCATCCGCGCGCTGTTCGGCGATCCGCATTTCGCCGTGTCGGGCAGCCATGGCCTCGAAGTGCTGTGGCCCGACGGCACGCACACGCGCGCGGAACGCCCCGCCGCCCTCGACCGTATAGTCGTGGCAATGAAAGCCTTCGCAACTGCAACACGCGGCGTGCTGGTCGAGGAAAAGCCGCTGGGCGCCGCGCTCCATTACCGCGCGGTGCCGGAGGCGGAGGCGCAGGCGCACGACCTCGCCCGCCAGCTCGCCGCCGACGCCGGACTGCATCTCCAGACCGGCAAGATGATGGTCGAGGTGCGTGTTCCCGGCGCCGACAAGGGCACCGCGCTGCGCACGCTGATGCAGAGCCCGGCGATGGCCGGTGCGCGTCCGGTCTTCCTCGGCGACGACGACACCGACGAGCCGGCGATGGTCGCCGCGCGCGCGCTGGGCGGCGCGGGCGTGCTGATCGGCGCGGCGCGCGAGACCGCCGCCGCCTATCGTCTCGACAGCGTCGCCAGCACGCTCCACTGGCTCGAAGCCGCAACCGAAAGCCTTGCCGCATGACCTCCACGCCCGACGCCAATGCGATGAGCGTCGACCTCTGGCCGATCGGCAATTGCCAGGTCAGCGCGCTGGTCGATCGCGCCGGGCGCTTCGTCTGGGCGTGCGTGCCGCGCGTCGACGGCGATCCGCTCTTCTCCGCTCTCGTCGGCGGGGCGGATCCCGACGGCGGCTATTGGTCGATCGGCATCGAAAATTCGGTCAAGGTCGAGCAGCATTATATCCGCAACACCCCGATCCTGGTCAGCACGCATACCGATGATGCCGGCAACGTGCTGGAGGTCACCGATTTCTGCCCGCGCTTCGTGCGCACCGGGCGGACCTATCGCCCGGTCGCCTTCGCGCGCATCGTCCGTCCGATCGCCGGCAGCCCGCGCGTCACGGTAAAGCTCCGCACCACCTGCGGCTGGGGCGGCACCTGCCGAGAACAGATCGGCGGCTCCAACCATCTGCGCATCCTGCTCGATGCGATGCAGCTGCGGCTCACCACCACCGCGCCGATCGGCATGGTGCAGGAGGAGCGCGCCTTCCGCCTCGAACGGCCGCTGCACTTCTTCCTCGGGCCGGACGAGAGCTTCAGCGGCGACCTCGCCGAGACGCTGGAGGCGATGCTCGCGCAGACGATCGCCGAATGGCAGGAATGGGTGCGCGGCCTCGCCATCCCGCTCGAATGGCAGGATGTGGTGATCCGCTCGGCGATTACGCTCAAACTGTGCCAGCACGAGGAGACCGGCGCGATCGTCGCCGCGCTCACCACCTCGATCCCTGAACATGCCGGGTCGGAGCGCAACTGGGACTATCGCTATTGCTGGGTGCGCGATGCCTATTACACGGTGCAGGCGCTCAACCGGCTCGGCGCGCTCGACGTGCTGGAGGGCTATCTCGGCTATCTCCGCAATATCGTCGACAGCGCCGCGGGCGGGCATATCCAGCCGCTGTACGGCGTGCTCGGCGAGCCGACGCTGGAGGAGCGGTTCGCGCCGGCGCTCGCCGGCTATCGCGGCATGGGGCCGGTGCGGGTCGGCAACCAGGCCTATGAGCAGATCCAGCACGACGCCTACGGCCAGATCGTGCTGTGCAGCGTCCATGCCTTCTTCGACCAGCGGCTTTTCCGCCAGTCGGGTCGCGAGGATTTCGAGAGCCTCGAACATGTCGGCGAACGCGCCTGGCAGTTCCACGACCAGCCCGACGCCGGTCTGTGGGAGCTGCGCACCCGGCAGAGCGTCCATACCTATTCCTCCGCCATGTGCTGGGCGGCGTGCGACCGGCTCGCCAATGCCGCGCACGTCCTCGGCCTGTCCGACCGTCGCGACTTCTGGCAGGGCCGCGCCGACACGATCCGCACCGAGATCGAGACGCGCGCGTGGCGGCCCGAGACCAACCGGATGTCGGCGACCTTCGCGGGGGACGACCTTGACGCGAGCCTGATCCAGCTGCTCGACCTGCGCTTCTTCGAGCCCGACGATCCCCGCTTCGTCGGCACGCTGGAGGCGGTGGAGAAGGGTCTGCGACGCGGCAGCCACATGCTGCGCTACGACACCGAGGATGATTTTGGCCTGCCCGAAACCGCCTTCAACGTCTGCACCTTCTGGCTGATCGAGGCGCTGCACTTCACCGGCCGCCACGCCGATGCCCGTGCGCTGTTCGACGAGATGCTGGCACGACGCACCGCAGCCGGTCTTCTTTCCGAAGACATCGACCCGACATCGGGGGAATTGTGGGGCAATTATCCGCAGACCTATTCGCTGGTCGGCATGATCAATTGCGCTGCGCTGTTGTCCAAACCATGGAGTTCGATCCGCTGAGCCGCCTGATCATCATATCCAATCGTGTGTCCGCGCCCAAGGGGTCCGACTCCGGCGCGCAGGGCGGCCTTGCCGTCGCGCTCGCCTCGGCGTTGCGCGAATATAAGGGCATGTGGTTCGGCTGGTCGGGGGACCAGACCGACGAATATACCGGCCAGATCACCTTCCAGCGCAACGACGGCGTTACCACCGCCACCGTCGACCTGGAAGAGCAGGACATCGACGAATATTACAACGGCTATGCCAATCGAACGCTGTGGCCGCTGTTCCACTACCGCGTCGACCTCGCCGAATATGAGCGCGAATTTGCCGGCGGCTATCAGCGCGTCAACGAACGCTTCGCCGATACCGTCCAGCCGCTGATCGAGGAGGATGATGCGGTCTGGATCCAGGACTATCATCTCTTTCCGCTCGGCGAGGAATTGCGCAAGCGCGGCGCGACCAACCGCCTCGGCTTCTTCCTGCACATTCCGTGGCCGCCGCGGCGGCTGCTGTCGATCCTGCCCGAAGCGCAGGCGCTGGTGCGCAGCCTGTTCGCCTATGACGTGATCGGCTTCCATACCGAGGAATGGCTGCAGAGCTTCTGCGACTATGCCACCGCCGAACTCGGTGCGCATATGGAGGGCGACGACCTCGTCCTCGACGATCGCCGCGTCCGCGTCATGGCCTGCCCGATCGGGATCGACGCCAAGGAATTCGCCGGACTCGCCACCAGCACGCGCGGTCGCCTCGCCTTCCGCCAGATGCGCGATGCCGCGGTGGGGCGCGACATGATCGTCGGCGTCGACCGGCTCGATTATTCCAAGGGGCTGGAGGAGCGGTTCCTCGGCTACGAACGCTTCCTCACCGAACATCCCGAGGAGCGCAAGGAAGTCACCTTGCTCCAGATCGCGCCGCCGAGCCGCGCGACGGTCGGCAGCTACCAGAAGATCCGCAGCAACCTCGAAGGGCTCGCCGGGCGGATCAACGGCGCCTATGCCGATATCGACTGGGTGCCGATCCGCTACGTCAACCAGGGCTATCCGCGCGACGTGCTCGCCGGCATCTATCGTGCCGCCAAGATCGGCCTCGTCACCCCGTTGCGCGACGGCATGAACCTCGTCGCCAAGGAATATGTCGCCGCGCAGAATCCGGAGGACCCGGGCGTGCTGATCCTGTCGCGCTTCGCCGGCGCGGCCTGCCAACTCACCGATGCGGTGCTGATCAACCCCTATTCGGCGGAGGAAATGTCCGACGCGATCATGCTCGCGCTGCGCATGCCGCGCGAGGAGCGGATCGAACGCTGGACCAAGATGATGGACGTCATCACCCGGCAGGATATCGGCTGGTGGCGCAAGACCTTCACCGATGCGCTGATGGGTCCGGCGGTGGAGACGGAGGCGCAGACGGAGCCCGCATGAAGCGTTCGCGCGGCAGCGCCTCGGGCATCTCGTCGCGGATGAAGGCGTAGATCGCCTCGCGCACGTCGCAACGCAGGTCGAAGGCGGTCGAGGCGTCTTTCGCGGTCATCAGCCCGCGCAGCTCCATCGTCCCGTCGGGTTTCGCATCGGTGACCTGAAGGTTGCAGAAACGCTGGTCCCAGCGCGGATTGGCGCGGACGATCTCCTCCAGCTTGGCGCGGATGCGCGGCACGTCGGCGGCGGGATCGAGATACCAGAAGACCGAGCCGAGCAGCGCGCTCGTCTCGCGCGTCCAGTTCTGGAAGCTGTTCTCGAGGAATTTGGAAACGGGCACCACCAGCCGGCGGTCGTCCCAGATGCGCACCACGACATAGGTCAGGCGGATGTCCTCGATCCGCCCCCATTCATTGTCGATGATGACGACGTCGTCGATGCGGATCGGTTCGGTGAAGGCCATCTGGATACCGGCGATGACGTTCTTGAGCGCCGGCTGCGCGGCGGCGCCGATGGCGAGGCCGGCGACACCGGCGGAGGCGGCGAGCGTCACGCCGATCGTGCGGACGCTGGGGATGCTCATCAGCATCATCATCACCGTCAGCATCACCAGCACGAACACGCCGATGCGGTGGAGGATGCTGATCCGCGTCCGCCGCCGCCGCGCGCGCAGATTGTCGGTCGCCGATATGTCGAACCGCACCTCGCTGACGTCGCGATAGGCGGTGAGCGCGGCGAGCAGCATCCAGCCGAAGATCGCCGGGGTGAGCAGCCCGATCGCGCGCTGCCAGATCGTCTCCCAATAGCGCGGCAGGTCGAGCCCCGGCCCAGATGCCGCCAACGCGACGCCGATCATCAGCCAGAAGGTCGGCCGCCCGAGCCGCGCGATCAGGATATCGTCGGTCTTGGTCGCGGTGCGGCTGGCGATCCGCCGCAACACGGCGAACAGGCTGCGGTGAACCAGCGCGAGCACCAGCACCACCAGCAGCACGCCGCCGAGGCGCGCGGTCCATTCGGGCAGGGTCACGTCGAGATACGGAATGCGCATCCCGCTATCACGCATGACGCGGGTTAAGGCTCCCTTGCCGACCCGCTTTCATGCTGCACCTGCGAAACGTCTTCGCCGCCGCCTTACAGCACGAAGCGGCTGAGATCGGTGTTGCGGGCGATCCCGGCCAGCTGCGCCTCGACATAGGCGGCGTCGACCGTCACCGGCGCTTCGCGATCCTCGGCATCGAAGCTCACCTCCTCGAGCAATTTCTCCATCACCGTCTGGAGGCGGCGCGCGCCGATATTCTCGACCTGGCCGTTCACCTCGGCGGCGATGCGTGCGATCGCGGCGATGCCGTCGTCGGTGAAGCGGACCTCGGCCCCCTCGGTCGCCAGCAACGCCTGGTATTGCGCCGGCAGCGACGCCTTGGTGTCGGAGAGGATGGCGATGAAATCCTCCTCGGTCAGGCCCTTCAGCTCGACGCGGATCGGCAGGCGGCCCTGCAGCTCGGGCAGCAGGTCGGACGGCTTGGCGACATGGAAGGCACCGCTGGCGATGAACAGGATATGGTCGGTCTTCATCGGCCCGTATTTGGTCGCCACCGTCGTGCCTTCGATCAGCGGCAGCAGGTCGCGCTGCACGCCTTCGCGGCTGACCGAGCCGCCGCGCACGTCGCTGACCGCGATCTTGTCGATCTCGTCGAGGAAGACGATGCCGTTCGCCTCGGCGTCCGCCAGCGCGGTGCGGCTGACCTCGTCCTGATCGAGCCGCTTGTCGGCCTCCTCCTCGACCAGTTTGTCCCAGGCGGCACGCACCGCCAGCTTGCGGCGCTTGAGCGGCTGATTGCCACTCAGCGACTTCATCATCTCGCCGAGGTTGATCATCTGCGGGCCGCTGCCGGGCACGTCGAACGGTGTCGCCGCGGCCTGTTCCAGCTCGATCTCGATCTCGGTCGCGTCGAGATGACCGTCGGCGAAGCGCTGCTTGAAGCTCTCGCGCGTCGCCTGGCTCGAATCCTTGCCGACGAGGGCGTCGAGCAGGCGCTTCATCGCCGCTTCCTCCGCCTTGTCCTTGACCGCGACGCGGCGGCGCTCCTTCTCCAGCCGGATCGCCTCCTCGACGAGGTCGCGCGCGATCTGTTCGACGTCGCGGCCGACATAGCCGACCTCGGTGAACTTGGTCGCCTCGACCTTGACGAACGGCGCGTCGGCAAGCTTGGCGAGGCGGCGGCTGATCTCGGTCTTGCCGCAACCGGTGGGCCCGATCATCAGGATGTTCTTGGGCGTCACCTCGTCGCGCAGATCGGCCGAGAGTTGCTGGCGCCGCCACCGGTTGCGCATCGCCACCGCCACCGCGCGCTTGGCGTCGCGCTGGCCGATGATATGGGCGTCGAGGGCGGCGACGATCGCCTTGGGAGTGAGATTCTGATTCATCGGAAATCCTGGGTCACAGCTGTGCTGGGATCGCGCGCCGCCAGGGCGCAGTAAGGTCACGACACCGCGGCCTTCGCCGGGGCGGCGCTGTCTGTCCTTAGGTCGTGCTGTCCATCACCTCGATCGTGGTGCGATCGTTGGTGTAGACGCAGACCTCGGCGGCGATCGCCATCGCCTTGCGACAGACGGTCTCGGCATCGGCCTCGTAATCGACCAGCGCGCGCGCCGCGGCGAGCGCGTAATTGCCGCCGGAGCCGATCGCGGCGACGCCGGCCTCCGGTTCGAGCACGTCGCCGTTGCCGGTGAGGATCAGCGTCACGTCCTTGTCGGCGACGATCATCATCGCCTCGAGATTGCGGAGATATTTGTCGGTGCGCCAGTCCTTGGCGAGTTCGACCGCGGCGCGCATCAGCTTGCCCTGATGCCGCTCCAGCTTCGCCTCCAGCCGCTCGAACAAGGTGAAGGCGTCGGCGGTGGCGCCGGCGAAGCCGCCGATCACCTGTCCGTCCGCACCGAGGCGGCGGACCTTCTTGGCATTGGGCTTCATCACGGTCTGGCCCATCGAGACCTGACCGTCGCCGATGACGACGACCTTGCCGTTGCGCCGGACCGACAGGATGGTGGTGCCATGCCAGACCGGCATGGAATGGGAATCGCTCATGGGGGCGATGTAGGGTGCCTGCGGTGCGGGGCAAGTTCGATCGGGTCCGTCTTGGCGAGTGAGGACGATCGGGGTCTCGCGGAGGCGGGGAGAGGCGGGGTTGGATCCACGCGAAGACGCTAAGACGCGAAAAGGCGTTTCGCGCAGAGGCGCAGAGGCATCGCGTCGGCGCGAAGCACCCTTCCTGACTAGGTCGCGTAGCGAAAAGGCCGCTCCGCGGCAGAGCACGTCAACTCTGCGTCCTCTGCGCCTCTGCGCGAACCGATTCTTCTTCTCCGCGCCTCCGCGTGAACCCTCCACTACACCGTCACCGATCGACGCCCTTGATCTTCCCGACGGTGCGCGCCGCGGTGTAGCCGAGATAGCCGGTGCCGAAGAGCGCGTAGAGCGGCTCCGGGATCGCGGCGAGGTACGCCGCCATGCCGTGCGCGATCGCCGCGGCGCAGGCCGGGCGGATCGCCGCGACGAGGCCGACCGGGATCGCGCCAAGCAGCAGCACGTACATGACGTAGAGGAAGGCAGGCCGCGCGCGCGTCACCCAGCGGTCGGGGAGCGGCTCGCTCATGCGACGCGCGCCGCGAGCCAGCCGTAGAGGAACGCCTCGTCGGCGGGGCGGCGCTCGGCGAGCGCGAGATAGCGTTCGCCCTGCAAGGCATCGACCGCCTTGATCAGCACCCGCTCCCCCGCCGGCCCGCGGGTGGCGAGGAAGGCGTCGAGCGCGGCGAGCGTCGCGGTGCCGATCCGCTGGTCCGCGGCGATGTCGGCATAATCGCGGCCGTTGCGGTTGAGCGCGTTGAGCGCGCGCTGGAGGAAGCGGGCCGCGGTGGCGGTGCCCATGTTGACGCCGGTGTCGAACAGT
Source organism: Sphingomonas kyungheensis (assembly GCF_037120395.1). Lineage (NCBI taxonomy): Bacteria > Pseudomonadati > Pseudomonadota > Alphaproteobacteria > Sphingomonadales > Sphingomonadaceae > Sphingomonas > Sphingomonas kyungheensis. The sequence continues at coordinate 280,342 of NZ_JBBBDM010000002.1, read as the reverse complement.
TCGGCGGCGAGCGCAGGCGCGCGTTCGGCGATCTTGTCGAACCCCGCGCCACGCCAGTAGACGCGCTCGTAGATCGCCGCGGCGATGGCGCGCGGCAGATCGCGCATCGCGCCATGGTAGCCGTTCGCCCGCGCCACCGCGACGCTGATCCCCCAGCAGGTCGGGCCGCCGCGGTCGGCGGGGTGGTCGACATAGCCGCCTTCGCGGTCGATCACGTCGTCGATGAGGGTCTGTATCGTCATGCCGTGCCTCCTGCTGGTCAGGCGGCGATCGGGATCATGGCCGTTCCAAATAGGACAGCGGCTTTTTTCGGGGGCGTAAAAGCCGTGGCGCGTGCGTGGCTTGGCCGGCATGCGCAAGGCCGCCGTTCCAACACGGCGTCGGCGCCAACCGGCGATCGTCATGTCCGAGTCGGCCGGGCCGCCTGTCAAACCGTAGCGCCCGGCGGTCGTGACGGCGGCCCGCCCCATGGCCCCGCAGCCCTCCCGCTTCGCACTACCGCGGGCCACGCCCCTACAGGTCGAGCGCCCACCCGTCGCGCCCCTTGGGGTCGAACGGCCCCTCCGGCACGTAGCGCGTCGCGCCGCCGCGCAATTGCAGCACCGTCCAGTCGCCCCGCCGGTCGATCCCGACCAGCGTGCAGCCGCACGCCGCATAGGCCGCGACGACATCCTCGCGCTGCGTCTCGAGCAGCCCGGCAAGCACGATCACCGCATCGGGCGCGGCGATCGCGGCGAGTTCGGGCGCCATCGACACCAACGGCCCGGCGAGGATGTTGGCGATCACCAGATCGAACGGCGCGGCCGCGTCGATCGCCGCATCGCGCGCGCCATCGGCGACGTAGAGCGCGACCCCCTCCACGCCGTTGCGCGCGGCATTGTCGTGCGTCACCGCGATCGCCACCGGATCGATGTCGGTCGCCACCACCCGCGCCGCCGGCCACAAGGCGGTCGCGGCGAAGGCGAGGAGGCCGGTGCCGGTGCCGACGTCGATCACCGCCTCGAACCGCCGCCCCGCCACCGCGAGCGCGTCGAGCATCGCGAGGCAGCCGCTGGTCGTTCCGTGATGGCCGGTGCCGAACGCCTGCCCCGCCTCGATCAGGAAGGCGCGCCCGCCCGGCGGCGGCGACACGGCATGCGCGGCGGTATGGACGACGAAGCGGCCCTCGCGGATCGGCTCCAGCCCCGCCTGGCTCAGCGTCACCCAATCCTGCGCGTCGAGCCGCTCGACCGACGGATCATGGGCGCTGGCGCTCGGCACCAGGGCGTGGATCGTCGCCAGCATCGCCGCATCGGGTGCATGATCGAGATAGGCGTCGAGCCGCCAGCGTTCGACATCGTCCTCCACCTCTTCGGTGGTCATCAGCACCGCGTCGATGACGAGATCGCTCGCGCTGTCGATCGCCTCCGCCTCGGCGCGGGTGCACGGCAGGCTGACCTTCCAGCTCGACCCCGGCGTATCAGCGGACATAGCTCGCCCCGTTGACGTCGATCACCGCCCCGGTCATCGATGCCGGCGCCTCGAGCGCGCAGAAGCGCGCCACCGCCGCCACTTCGGCCGGATCAGCGACCTTGCCGAGCGGAATGTCGGCGAGCAGCGCGTCGCCGCCGCGGCTGGCGAGATAGTCGTCGGCCATGCCGGTCATCGTGAAGCCGGGGCAGATCGCGAAGGCGAGGATGTTCTCGCGCGCATAGCCGCGGGCGATCGTCTTGGTCATCGCCACCATCCCCGCCTTGGCGGCGGCATAATGCCAGTGCGCCGGCGAATCGCCGCGATAGGCGGCGCGGCTGGCGATGTTGACGATCCGCCCGCCGCACCCGCGCTGCTGCCAGTGGCGTACCGCCAGCCGGCACAGCTCCGCGGCGGCGGTGAGATTGATCCGCTGCGTCCGCTCCCAATCGGCGACCCAGTCGTCGTGGTCGCGGGTCAACGGACTGGCCTCGAACACGCCGGCATTGTTGACCAGCACGTCGATCTGCCCGGCCTGCGCCAGCGCCGCCGCCCACAAGGCCCGCGGCGCGGCGGGATCGGCGAAGTCGGCGGCGATGCCGCTCGCCGTGCCATGTCCGATCACCTGCGCGCCGCCCTCACGCAACGCCACGTCGATCGCCGCGCCGATGCCGCGGCTCGATCCGGTAAGAAGTATCGCCATGGCGTGGCTTTAGGCGGCGCGGCCGGGAGCGGCAATGGCGGCGCTGATGCCGAATGTTCACGCAGAGGCCCGGCGGCGCGGCGGCGCGGCGGCGCGGCGCCGTTCGATTAACCCAAAAGTCTCGGAGGTGCACAGAAAGCGCATCATAAGCCGACCACCCCGGCGAAGGCCGGGGCCCAGTCGGGCAACGGTCGTTGGCCTCGACTGAGCTTCACCCAACTGGACTCCGGCCTTCGCCGGGGTGGTGACTGGTGGAGGAGAGGAATTCCACCCCGCGGGCCTATTGCGTCGGCAAGCCTCTCGACCCGCCGACTTCCGGCATCATCCGACGCTGGCCGAGAACCCGTCCGCCGATTGCTGCAATTGCCCGAGCCGGTCGCCGACCTCGCCGAAGCCGGCGCCGAGGCTGTCGATCTCGCCGGCGACCGCCTGCGTGTCGGCGCGGATCGCCCCGATCGTGTGCGACATCGAATCGGCGGCGAGCGCGGTTTCGTCGACCGCCGCGGTGATCGCGGTGACGGTATGCGCCTGCGCGGCCATCGCGTCGCGGATGCGATCGGCGGAGACCTGCACCTCGCCGACCGTCTCGCGGATCGCCGCATTGGTCGCCACCGTCGTCCGCGTCGCATGCTGGATCGCGGCGATCTTGCCGGCGATATCGTCCGTCGCACGCGCGGTCTGGTTGGCGAGGCTCTTCACCTCCTGCGCGACCACCGCGAAGCCGCGGCCCGCGTCCCCTGCCCGCGCCGCCTCGATCGTCGCGTTGAGCGCGAGCAGATTGGTCTGCCCGGCGATGTCGCGGATCAGGCCGAGGATCGATTCGATCGACTGGGCGTGATCGCTGAGCAGCGCGCTCGCGCGCACCGCCTCGCCGGCATGGTCGCTGGCGCGCCGCGCGATGCCGGCGGCGGAATCGACCTCGGCGCGGGCATGGTCGATCGCGCGGATCAGGCCCGCCGCGGTCTGCGCCGCCTCGCGCATCGCCACCGCCGATTGCTCCGCCGCCGCGGCGACCTCCCCCGCCTTGCCGAGCATCTCGCGCGTCGAGGCGGAGGCCGCGCCGGCCTGGACGCGGATACGCGCGCCGAGCGTCGCGGTGCCGGCGATCGCGCAGGCGATGCTCTCGCGGAACGCCGCCGATCGTGCCTGCCGCTCCTCGCGCGCCGCCTCGTCGCGCAGCGCGACGAGCCGCCCGGTCATCAGGTCGGATTCGACCAGAGAGATGCGCTGGACCGCGTCGCACAGCCGCAGCAATCGCTTGGTATCGCCTTCGCAATGGCGTTCCAGCGTCCTCACGGTGAAACTGTGCGACTGGGCGAGCGCCGCCTGCAGGCTCGCCATCGGCACGCCGGACTGCGCGGACTGTTCGGCATTGCGCACCGCGATCGCGCCCCAGGCGGCATCGAACGGCGCGCTGTACTTGAGGAAGGCGTAACGGGCGCTGTCGGCGATCCGCCGTTCGAGCCGGTCGGCGGTGAACAGCCGCCGCAACGGCTGCACCGCGGGCAGCGACAGATAATGGTCCCAGAAGCGGCGCGAGATCTCGCCATAGTCCGCCGGGGTCAGCAGCCCGGCGATCTCGCGGCAGGAGGTCGCGATCTCTCCGTCCCAGTCATATTCGCCAAGGTGCTCGGCGAGATCGCGCTGCGCCCTGGTCATCTCAGGCCGCGACCTTGGTGACGAATTCGCCGGCGCTGGTCTTGAGCGCGATCAGCTGGCCGTCGAGCCGGTCGAAGCCGCGACCGACATGGTCGATCTCGGCGGCGACCGTCTCGGTGTCGCTGCGGATCGCGGCGATCGTGCTCGACATCGAATCGGCGGCGAGCGCGGTCTCGTCGACTGCGGCGGTGATCGCGGTGACGGTCTGCGCCTGCGCCTCCATCGCATAGCGGATGCGGTCGGCGCTCTCCTGCACCTCGGTGACGGTGCTCTTGATGCTGGCGTTGGTCTCGACCGTCGAGCGTGTCGCCGACTGGATCGAGGCGATCTTGGCGGCGATGTCGTCGGTCGCGCGGGCGGTCTGGTTGGCGAGGCTCTTCACCTCCTGCGCGACCACCGCGAAGCCGCGGCCGGCGTCGCCCGCGCGCGCCGCCTCGATCGTCGCGTTGAGCGCGAGCAGATTGGTCTGTCCGGCGATGTCGCGGATCAGGCTGAGGATCGATTCGATCGACTTGGCATGATCGCTCAGCGTCTCCGACATGCCCACCGCATTGGTCGCCTGCACGCTGGCGCGGCTGGCGATCTCGGCGGCGGCCTCCACTTCGGTACGGGCGTCCTCGATCGCACGGATCAGACCGGCGGCGGTCTGCGCCGCCTCGCGCATCGCGACCGCGGATTGTTCGGCGGCGGCGGCGACCTCGCTTGCCTTGCCGAGCATGCCGCGCGCCGAGCCCGAGCTGCGCTGCGCCTGGTCGCGCAGCGCGCGGCCTTCATCGGTGGCGATCTCGACCGCGCTGGTGATGCCCTCGCGGAAATCGTCGGCGAGGCCTTCGCGGGCGAGCCGCGCGCCGTGATCGGCATAGCCGGCAAACAGCTCGACGGTCAGCTCGGTCTCCATGCCGAACAAGCGCATCAGCGCGTCGACCAGGCCGCTGTGGCGCGGATCGTCGGCCGGCACGCGGGCCATCAGCGCGCGCAGCGCGGCGCGATCACTGGCGCACGACATGGCGAGCACCTCCATCGTCGACACGCCCGCCGCATAAGCGGCGGCGACCGATCGTTCGAGCGACTCGACCCAGGCGAGCCCGTCGAGGTGGCAGCAGCGGTTGCGCAGATAGGCGATGCCGGCGGTGACGCGGCGTTCGGATTCGAGCGGCGTCCATTCCGGCGCACCGGGATGCGCGCGCCGCCAATGCGCCCAATAGGCCTCGACGATCGTCGGCGCGTCGGCCTCGATGATCGTCCACAATTCCGCCGCGCGCGGGATCAGCGTGTTCTCGCCGCCGTCGAAGGCGATGATGCGGCTGCGCAGGTCGATCGCGGCGGCAATGCTGGCCGGCTGTGGCAGGGCGAGGTCGGGCAAGAGCGTCTCCACGGTCGGCAATGTATCAAGAGTGTTGCAGGGATTAGAGTTCACTGGTTAATGGTCGGTTAGAGGCGGCGTCGGCCGATCGCCGGCCGGACTCCTTGCCGCGACGATGGTGCGCTGCGTCACTTTGCGCCGCTATGGCTTGCATCGCCCGTCCTCAGGCCTAATAGGCAGGCAATCGATTTTGGCCGAGGACCGTTCATGGCATCCCGCACTCCGGCGCGCCCGCGCAGCCCGCATCTTTTCTCGGGCTTTCTGAAGCTCCACTACAGCTGGGGCCCGCATATGCTGGTCTCGATCCTCCACCGCGCGACGGGCTCGGCGATGGCGACGGTCGGCACGGTGCTGCTCGTCTGGTGGCTCGCCGCGATCGCCTCGGGGGCGGAGGCCTATGCGCGGTTCCGCGACGTCTTCACCACCGACATGGGCCATCTCAACATCGTCGGCTGGGTGATCGGCGTCGGCATGACCTATGCGTTCTTCACGCACATGCTGAACGGCGTCCGCCACCTCGTGATGGACGCAGGCGCGGCGTTCGAACTGAAGCGCAACAAGATGTTCAGCCTGATCGTCATCGCCGGCGGCATCGTGCTGACCGTGGCCTTCTGGCTCTACCTGGGGATCAAGTGATGGGTTCGGGTACGCATATCGGCCGCGTCCGCGGCCTCGGCAGCGCCAAGGAAGGCGCGCACCATTGGTGGCGCCAGCGCGTCACCGCCGGGTCCAACCTGTTCCTGACCCTGTGGTTCGTCTTTTCGATCCTGCGCATGCCCGGCTATGACTATGCCAATGTGCACAGCTGGTTGCAGAACAGCTGGGCGGCGGTGCCGATGCTGCTGTTGATCGTCTCGGTCTTCTACCACTTCCGCCTCGGCCTGCAGGTGGTGATCGAGGATTACCAGCACGAGCAGAAACGCGTCGCCGCGATCCTGCTGCTCAACTTCTTCACGGTCGCCACTGCCGCGATCGCCATCTTCGCGATCCTCAAGGTCGCCTTCGGAGCTGCCGCATAATGTCGGACGCCTATAAGATCATCGATCACACCTATGACGCGGTCGTCGTCGGCGCGGGCGGTTCGGGCCTGCGCGCGGTGATGGAATGCGCGCAGAACGGCCTCAAGACCGCCTGCATCACCAAGGTGTTCCCGACCCGCAGCCATACCGTCGCGGCGCAGGGCGGCATCGCCGCCAGCCTCGGCAACATGGGTCCGGATCACTGGACCTGGCATATGTACGACACCGTCAAGGGCTCCGACTGGCTCGGCGACCAGGATGCGATCGAATATATGGTGCGCGAGGCGCCGGCCGCGGTCTACGAGCTGGAACATGCCGGCATGCCGTTCAGCCGCACCGACGAAGGCCGCATCTACCAGCGGCCGTTCGGCGGCATGATGCAGAACATGGGCGAAGGCCCGCCGGCGCAGCGCACCTGCGCCGCCGCGGATCGCACCGGCCATGCGATGCTGCACACGCTCTACCAGCAGTCGCTGCGCTACGATGCCGACTTCTACGTCGAATATTTCGCGCTCGACCTGATCATGGAGAACGGCCAGTGCCGCGGCGTCGTTGCTTTGTGCATGGAAGACGGCAGCATCCACCGCTTCCGCGCGCACAATACCGTGCTGGCGACCGGCGGCTATGGCCGCTGCTATTTCTCGGCGACCTCGGCGCATACCTGCACGGGTGACGGCGGCGGCATGGTGCTGCGCGCCGGCCTGCCGCTGCAGGACATGGAATTCGTCCAGTTCCACCCGACCGGCATCTACGGCGCGGGCGTGCTCATCACCGAGGGCGCGCGTGGCGAAGGCGGCTACCTGACCAACTCCGAAGGCGAGCGCTTCATGGAGCGTTATGCCCCGTCGGCGAAGGACCTCGCCAGCCGCGACGTCGTGTCGCGCTCGATGGCGATGGAGATGCGCGAAGGCCGCGGCGTCGGCAAGAACGGCGACCATATCTTCCTGCACCTCGACCATATCGATCCCAAGGTGCTGCACGAGCGGCTGCCCGGCATCACCGAGACCGGCAAGATCTTCGCCGGCGTCGACCTGACCCGCCAGCCGCTGCCCGTCACGCCGACGGTCCACTACAACATGGGCGGCATCCCGACCAACTTCCACGGCGAGGTCGTCCACCTCAAGGACGGCAATCCCGACACGGTCGTCCCCGGCCTGTTCGCGGTCGGTGAGGCGGCGTGCGTCTCGGTCCATGGCGCCAACCGCCTCGGCTCGAACTCGCTGATCGATCTCGTCGTCTTCGGCCGCGCCACCGGCAAGCGGATCGCGGATATCTGCAAGCCCAACGGCACGCACAATCCGCTGCCCAAGGGGTCGGAGGAGCTGGCGCTGACCCGCCTCGACAAGTTCCGCAACGCCACCGGCAGCATCCCGACTGCGGAGATCCGCGGCCAGATGCAGCGGACGATGCAGAAGCATTGCGCGGTGTTCCGCGACAATGCGCTGCTGACCGAGGGCCAGGCGCTGATGAAGGGCATCTACGGCCAGATCGCCGATGTCGCGGTCAACGACCGCAGCCTGATCTGGAACACCGACCTGATCGAGACGCTCGAACTCGACAATCTCGCCGCGCAGGCGGTGGTGACGATCGACTCCGCCGCCAACCGCAAGGAATCCCGCGGCGCCCACGTCAACGAGGATTATCCCGACCGCGACGATGGCGAGTGGATGAAGCACACGATCACCAGCTTCACCGGCTGGGGCGGCGTCGGCGGCGCGACCGCGATCGATTATCGTCCGGTGCACGATTACACGCTCACCGACGACGTCGATTACATCAAGCCGAAGAAGCGGGTCTACTGATCCCCGGGCGGGGCGGATCGCCGCCCCGCCACCCTGCTCGGATCGCTCCCCTACCCGCGCGCCTTGCTGCGCGCATAATGCTGCGTTCCCTGGGTCAGCACCCGATCGCCCGCGACGATCGCCGCCACCGGGATATCGTCCTGGCGCTTCAGCTCCTCGTACAGCGGCGCGAAATCGGTCTCGACGGTGACGCGGAGCAATTCGTCGAAGCTCGGGATGACGAAATAATTCTGCTGGAAATCGTCGATCCGATAGTCGGTGCGCATCACCCGAGCGATATCGAAGGCGATCCGGTTGGGACTGGGATCGTCGAGCGCGAAGCGGCTCTCGGCGAAGCTCGACACGATGCCCGACCCATAGATGCGCAGGTCGTCGCCTTCCTGCACCAGGCCGAATTCGACGGTGTACCAATAGAGCCGGCCGAGGTATTTGAGCGCGTCGAGCCCGAGCGCGCGCTGCCCGCCGCGGCCATAGGCCTCCAGATAATCGGCGAAGACCGGGTCGGCGAGCATCGGCACATGGCCGAAGACGTCGTGGAAGACGTCCGGCTCCTGGAGATAGTCGAGCTGGTCGGGGCGGCGGATGAAATTGCCGGCGACGAAGCGGCGGTTCGCCATATGGTCGAAGAAGACGTCATCGGGGACGAGGCCGGGCACCGCCACCACCTGCCAGCCGGTCAGCTTCATCAGCCGCTCGCTCAATTCGGCGAAATCGGGGATGCCGGGCTTGGACAGCTTGAGCACGTCGAGGCCGCGCAGATAGGCTTCCGACGCCCGGCCGGGCAGCAATTGGGATTGGCGCGCGAACAGAGTATCCCAGGTGGCATGATCCTCCGCCGTATAATGCTGCCAGTCCTGCGGGATCGTCCAGTCGGCGGACGGGGCGTGGGGTTGGGGTGATTCATCGGCCATGACGGCAGCCTAGCATAAGGTTTCGAATGATACGACATCCTGCCCTGACGAGCCTGAGCCGCTGGCTGGCGCGCATCGCCGCGCTCGTCGCGTTGCTGGTCGTCGGCTATGGCGTGGCGGGGCTGGTCGGTGGCGCCATTCCGTCGCATCGCGATTGGCGACCGCCCGCACGCGGCGTAACCGTCTATATCGAGTCGAACGGCATCCATGTCGGGCTGGTGGTGCCCAAGGTGGCGGCGGGGATCGACTGGCGCGGCTGGGCACCGGGAGCCGACCTCGCCGCGCCGCGTTACGAAGGATATGACCATCTTGCGATCGGCTGGGGCGAACGGACCTTCTATTTCGACACGCCGCACTGGCGCGACGTGCGGCCGGGGCGCGTGCTCGCCGCGGCGATCGGCAGCGACGCGACGCTGCTGCACGTCGAGCACGTTCCTGCACCGGAGCCGGGTAACGACGTTCGCCGCATCGTGCTGCGGCCGGAGGAATATCGCCGCCTCGCCGCGTTCATCCGGGCGAGTGCCGCGCCGCAGCGGCAGCGCTGGCGCGGCTATGATCGCAACGATGCCTTCTATGCCGCGCGCGGCCATTACAGCGCGATGCGGACCTGCAACGCCTGGGTCGGCGACGCGCTGCGCTTTGCCGGCGTCCGGGTCGGCCGCTGGACGCCGTTTCCGGTGACGGTGCTGCAATGGTTCTAGACAAATTGCAGGCCGGCCTCGCGCGCTGGCGCAGCGAGCCGCCCGCGCATGCGCGCTTCGGCCCCGACTTTCTCGCGCCGCCGCCGCCGCCCAAGGCGCTCGCGGCGAGTGAGGTGCCGCGCGTCGCCTGGATGTTGGCGACCCGCTGGCGCCACGCCGCGGCGCTCGCGGCGGTGCCGCCGGGGCGTGGCGGTGCGGTGATGGCGCTGCCCGGCCTGTTCGATTCGGACGGGTCGAGCATCGTGCTGCGCGACTTTCTGGCGAAGCTCGGCTATCGCGCCGAAGGCTGGGGGCTGGGCCGCAACCTCGGCGTCAAGAGCGTCGGCATCGAGGCGGAACGGCTGATTGCCCGCGTCGAGGCGCTGCATGCGGAGGCGGGGCCGGTGGCGCTGGTCGGCGTCAGCCTCGGCGGGATCATGGCACGGCTGGTCGCGCATCGCCGGCCCGATCTCGTCCGCAAGGTGGTGACGGTGAGTTCGCCTTATGCCGGCGGCGGCCGTGCCACCAACGTCTGGCGGGCGTTCGAATGGGCGACCGGCGAGCGCGTCGACGACCCGGCGGTGATCGCCCGCAGCCAGGCGATCGCCGCGCCGCTGCCGGTGCCGTGCACCGCGATCTGGAGCCGCAGCGACGGCTTCGTCAACGGCTTCATCTGCCACGACCCCAGCGCCGAGGCGGTCGAGGTGAGCAGCGGCCACCTCGGCGTGCACATCCACCCGGAGGTGCTGCTCGCGATCGCCGCGGCGCTGGCGCAGGATGCGGTGGTGCAGGACCGGTAGCGGGTGCGGGCGGTTTGGGTTTCGAGGCCGTTTGAGGATTTCACGCGAAGACGCGAAGCCGCGAAGAGGGTGCCTATGAGCGCGGCCCGTCTCCCTTCAGACGGCGATTAAACAGGAACTGCGTCTTCCGTTCACCTTCTCTCCGCGCCTCCGCGCCTCCGCGTGAACCCCTTCTTCTCTTCGCGTCTTAGCGACTTAGCGTCCTAGCGTGATCCATCGTCGACAGGCGACCGTGGCGAACGGCGTTGATTCACGCGGAGGCGCGGAGGCGCGGAGGAGTCCTGCTCGGGGGCATGGCGTGGCCACGATCGCGATGAGGGAGCCCCACATCCGCGAGACGACAGCGCAAGCCTTGGGACTCGTGCAGACCTATTTCCGTCATGCCGGACTCGTCCCGGCAACCACGGTTCCGCAGGAGCATAAGCCCTCGCGCTGGCGGCACGGTGGGCGCCGAAACACGTCCAGGGTGACGGCGCGTTTGGGGCGGCGGCAAGACTGGGATTTCCGAGGCGCTGAACCACTTAAGCCTCAGCGACGGTCAATCCGACGGAGGCGGCGGATACCCGAGGCGATCGACCGGCTCGCGGCCCGATCACCCCAACCGATGCCCCTCAATAGCCGGCGCGATAACCCGCATAGTGGCAGGCGTCCTGATCGTCCGGGTGCGAGCGGCAGCGGGCGGCGGCCTTCTTGCGTTCGCGGCCTTCCTTCGCCTCCTGCTTGCGCATCTTGCGGCCGTAGTTGCGGTCGGCCTCGGACTGGCTCGTCGTCGTCCAGTCGACCGCCTTGCCGGCGACCTGGAACGGCGCCTTGACGATCGAGGTGGCGGTGCTGACGCAGCCCGCGGTGGCGAGCGTGACGGGGAGAAGCAGAAACAGGCTACGCATTTACGGATGATCCTTGGCCGCACGGCGGGTCTCGACGCCGATTAGCGGGTAATCGGTGAAGAATCCGTCGACACCAAGGCGGAGCGCGCGGCGGATCTCGCCGGCGATATCGCCGTGCGCGGCCGGATCGTCGCCGCGGCGGAAACGCGGCGGCAGGAAGGTGTTTTCGGCGCGATAGGTCCAGGGATGCACCTTGATCCCGGCGGCATGCGCGTCGGCGACCAGGGTCGTCGGCGTATCGCCCTGCCACAGCTGCGCCTTGTCGGGGCCGATGCCATAGGCATAGCCCGCCACCGCGCGCAGGCCGGCGGGGGTGAGCATCGCCGCATAGCTCGGCACCGCATGATCGGCCGGGCCGCCCTCCCCCGCCATCAGCTGGATCAGCCGCACCCTGGTGAGGCGGTGGATATGCCGGAGGTTGGCGACCTCGAACGACTGGATGAACACCGGCGCGTCGGCCCTGTCCCATCCCGCCTGCCGCAGCGCCGCAACGAGCGGCAGGTCGGTACCGAGGCCGATGCCCGCGAAATAGGTCGGATGCTTGGTCTCGGGATAGATGCCGATCGTCCGCCCGGTCTCGGCGGTGCGGCGCTTGGCGAGGGCGATGATCTCGGCGAGCGTCGGGATCTCGAACCGGCCGTCATAGGCGGCATTGCCGGGGCGCAGTTGCGGCAGCCGTTCGCGGGCGCGCAGCGTCTTCAGCTCGGCGAGCGTGAAATCCTCGACGAACCAGTCGGTCAGTGTCGCGCCATCGATCGTCTTGGTGGTGCGGCGGTCGGCGAATTCGGGATGAGCGGCGACGTCGGTGGTGCCGCCGATCGCATTTTCGTGCCGCGCGACCAGCACGCCGTCCCTGGTCGGCACGAGATCGGGCTCGATGAAATCGGCGCCCTGATCGATCGCGAGATCATAGGCCGCGAGCGTATGTTCGGGGCGCGATCCGCTGGCGCCGCGGTGCGCGATGACGATCGGTTCGGTGACGGGTCTGGGCATCGCGCGATCCTGCGCGCAGACCATCGCAGATGCCAGCAGCAGCGTGGCGGTGAGAGCGATTCGCAAATCGGAAACCATCATGATTGCGCGCGTTACACGTACATTCCTTCACGGGTGTGACTCCCGATCCTCGCGAGGCAGCGCATGCATTTCACGATCAACGGCCAATCGTTCGAGGCCGAACCCGATATCCGCACCTCGCTGCTCGATCTGTGCCGCGAACATCTGGGGCTGACCGGCAGCAAGAAGGGCTGCGACCACGGCCAGTGCGGTGCGTGCACGATGCTGGTCAACGGCCGCCGCATCAATTCCTGCCTCAGTCTCGCGGTGATGCACCAGGACGACGAGATCACCACGATCGAAGGGCTCGGCGCACCCGAGGATCTGCATCCGTTGCAGGCGGCCTTCGTCCGTCATGACGGCTATCAGTGCGGCTATTGCACGCCGGGGCAGATCTGCTCGGCGGTCGGCATGCTCGACGAGGTCAAGAAGGGCTGGCCGAGCCACGTCACCGGCGATCTCGATGCGCCGACCTTCGACGACGGCGAGATCGCCGAGCGGATGAGCGGCAACATCTGCCGCTGCGCCGCCTACCCCAATATCGTCGACGCGATCCGCGAGGTCGCCGAGAGCAACGGCGACACCAAGATCGCTCCCCGTCAGCCGGTGGAGGCAGGCGCATGAAGACGTTCAGCTACGCCAAGGCCGACGATGCCGAGACCGCGGTGCGCGATGCGCACGTCTCCGGCGCCAAATATATCGCGGGCGGCACCAATCTGCTCGACCTGATGAAGCTGCAGGTCGAGACGCCCGAGAAGCTGGTCGACATCAGCCGCCTGCCGCTCGGCGAGATCGAGGAGCGCGAGGATGGCGGGCTGACGATCGGCGCGCTGGTGCCCAATTCCGACCTCGCCGCCGATCCGCGCGTCATCGCCAAATATGAGGTGTTGAGCCGCGCCCTGCTCGCCGGTGCGAGCGGTCAGCTGCGCAACAAGGCGACGACCGGCGGCAATCTGCTCCAGCGGACGCGCTGCTACTATTTCTACGACACGTCGACGGCGTGCAACAAGCGCGAGCCCGGCAGCGGCTGTTCGGCGATCGGCGGCTTCAACCGCGTGCTCGCGGTGCTCGGCACGTCGGAGCATTGCATCGCCACCCACCCCGGCGACATGCCGGTGGCGATGCGTGCGCTCGATGCGACGATCATCACGCTCAAGGCCGACGGCGACAAGCGCCGCATCCCGATCGGCGATTTCTATCGCCTGCCCGGCGATACGCCGCAGATCGAGACGGTGCTCGAAGCCGGCGAGCTGATCACCCATGTCGAACTGCCCGCACCGCCCAAGGGCAAGCAGGTCTACGTCAAGGTCCGCGACCGCGCGTCTTACGCCTTCGCGCTCGTCTCGATCGCCGGGGTGGTCGAGGTGGCGGACGGCAAGATCGCCTCTGCCGCCCTCGCCTTCGGCGGACTCGGTCCTATGCCGTGGCGCAATCCGGCGGTGGAAGCGGCGCTGGTCGGCCAGGCGCCGTCGGACGCGGTATTCGCCGCGGCGGCGGATGCGCTGCTCGCCGATGCCAAGGGCTATGGTTCGAACGACTTCAAGATCCCGCTGGCGCGGCGGGTCCTGATCGCGACGCTGCGCGACCTGACGGGAGAATAAGCATGTTCGGTTTCGGCAAGGGCGACACCAACTCGCTGACGATGAACAAGGCGCATCCGGAGTCGCTGCTCGACAGCTCGGCGCAGGACGTGATCGGCAAGCCGATCGACCGGATCGACGGACCGAAGAAGGTCTCCGGCACGGCCACCTATGCCGCGGAATATGCGCTCGAAAACGTCGCCTACGGCTATCTCGTCCGCGCCACGGTCGGCGCGGGCAAGATCACCAAGCTCGACGCCGAGACCGCCAAGGCGATGCCGGGGGTGATCGACGTCATCACCGATTACGCCACCTTCCTGCGCAACCCGCAGCAGGGCGGCGAGACCGGGGCACCGACGCAGGGCGTCGAACAGGTCGCTTATTATGGCGAGATCATCGCGATCGTCGTCGCCGAAAGCTATGAGGCGGCGCGCGACGCGGCGCTGCGCCTCCATGTCGACTATGCGCCGAGCGAAGGCCGCTACGATTTCCAGACGCATCGCAACGAGGCGGAAAAGCCGTCGCCGCAGCAGATCCCGCCCTATCACGAGCAGGGCGATATCGAAGAAGGCATGAAGCAGGCGCTGCACCGGATCGACGTCACCTACACCACGCCGAGCCAGAATTCGGCGGCGATGGAGCCGCATGCCAGCCTCGCGGTATGGGAAGACGGCGCGCTGACGCTGTACGGCGCTTACCAGATGCCGGCATCGGACAAGCAGCAGCTCGCCAAGTCGCTCGGCGTCTCGGCGGACAAGGTGCGGATCGTCGCGGCCTATGTCGGCGGCGGCTTCGGCTCGAAGCTCGGCATCGCGCCGGAGAGCGTCGCCGCGGCGATCGCCGCCAAGCGGCTCGGCCGCCCGGTCAAGGCGGTGATGGCCCGCCAGCAGGTGTTCGACGCCACCGTCCGTCGCTCGAACACCGAACAGCGGATGCGGCTCGGCGCGGATGCGGACGGCAAGCTGATCGCGATCGGCCATGAGACGATCACCTCCAACCTGCCCGGCGAGGATTATTTCGAGCCCGCCGGCATGGCGACGCACTTCCTGTACGACGGCGAGAATCGGCTGATCACGCACGATATCGTCCGGCTCGACTGGACGCTGTCCGGATCGATGCGCGCGCCCGGCGAGGCGGTCGGGCTGATCGCGCTGGAAGGCGCGATCGACGAACTGGCCGAGGAGATCGGCATCGATCCGATCGAGCTGCGCCGCCGCAACGAGCCGGAACAGGATCCCGAGAAGAAGGTCCCCTATTCGTCGCGGATGCTGATCCCGTGTCTCGAACGCGGCGCGGAGCGGTTCGGCTGGGCCAAGCGCAAGCCGGCGGGCACCGATCGCCGCGGCGACTGGCTGTACGGAATCGGCGTCGCCTCGGCGGCACGCTCCAACCAATTGCAGAAGTCCGCCGCCAAGGTGTCGATCGACGGTCAGGGCAAGGCGCATGTCGAAACCGACATGACCGATATCGGCACCGGCACCTACACGATCCTCGGCCAGATCACCGCCGAGATCCTCGGCCTGCCGATCGAGGACGTCATCGTCCACCTCGGCGACACCGATGCGCCTCCGGGTGCGGGATCGGGCGGATCGTGGGGCGCCGGATCGTCGGGGTCGTCGGTCTATCTCGCCTGCGAGGCGCTGCGCGGACAGATCGCCAAGGCGATGGGCGTCGACGAGCCATCGATGACGCTCAAGGACGGGCGCGTCATCGCCGACAACCGCAGCGTGCCGCTCGCGGAGCTGGTCGGCGACGGCATGGAAGCGACTGGCGAGATCGCCCCCGGCCGACAGGAAAAGACGTTCAACCAAGCGAGCTACGGCGCGCATTTCGCCGAGGTCGCGGTCAACGTCGTCACCGGCGAGGTGCGGGTCAAGCGGATGCTCGGCGTGTTCACCGCGGGGCGCATCCTCAACGAGAAGACGGCGCGCTCGCAATGCCTCGGCGGTATGACCTTCGGCATCGGCAGCGCACTGACCGAGGAACTGGTCCACGATCCCCGCAACGGCAAGGTCGTCAACCGCGACCTCGGCGAGTATCACGTGCCGGTCAACGCCGACGTGCCGCAGCTGGAGGTCGAGTTCCTGCACGAGCGCGACATCCAGGCCAATCCGCTCCACGCCAAGGGACTGGGCGAGGTCGGCATCTGCGGCGCGGCGGCGGCGGTCGG
Source organism: Sphingomonas kyungheensis (assembly GCF_037120395.1). Lineage (NCBI taxonomy): Bacteria > Pseudomonadati > Pseudomonadota > Alphaproteobacteria > Sphingomonadales > Sphingomonadaceae > Sphingomonas > Sphingomonas kyungheensis. The sequence goes on along the minus strand of NZ_JBBBDM010000002.1, from coordinate 264,266 downwards.
CAATGCGATCTACAACGCCACCGGCGTGCGGGTGCGCGACTATCCGCTGACGCTGGACAAGCTGCTCGAAGGTCTGCCGGTGGTGTAAGGGGACCGGGCGGGGGCGCTCGCTGCCGTGCTCCCGCCCAGGCGGAGACCCGGTGTTACTGAGCGCGAAGTTGTTGCTCTGCTCGGCCACTGGTTTCCCCTTCCGCGGGATCCTGCGAGACCCCCTCCGTCATGCCGGACTCGTTCCGGCATCCACGGCCCCGCAGGAGTTTCAGCCATTGCCTGCGCGGCACGGTGGACCCCGGAACACGTCCGGGGTGACGGTGCGTTTCGGGCGAGGCCGAGACATCGCAAAGGTCTCGTGTTCGCGACGATCCGTGGTGCCGCCATCACCGGGAGCCCTCTTCGCAGGCGTGACGCGCACCGCGGGCGAGGATCATCAGCCCCCCTCCCCTGTTCCTCGCCGCCTGCCTGCCCTACATAGCCTGCGCCCGGGGGCGAGGATAAGCCGATGAACGATATGACGATGGACCGTGCCTACCGGCCGGCAGGGCTGGCGCGGGGCGAGGTGCTCGGCGCGCCGGTGCCGCGGATCGACGGACCCGCGAAGGTGAGCGGCACCGCGACCTATGCCTATGAAGGCGCCGAGCCCGGCATCGCTTATGCCGCGATCGTCGGCGCGCCGGTCGGCAGCGGCCGCGTCACCGCGATCGACGCCGCGGCGGCGGAGGCCCTGCCCGGCGTCCTCGCGGTGATCCATGGCGATCCGCGGATGGTGACCGGCGGAAGCAACTCGCAAGCGCAGGCACACAGCGACACCGACCGCATCTTCCACTACGGCCAGCCGGTCGCGATCGTCGTCGCCGTGGATCAGGCGGTCGCCCGCGAGGCCGCGACGCTGGTCGTCGTCTCGACCGAGACCGGCGACGGCCGGTTCGATCCCACGGCGCAGCCGGTGCAGCGCGATCCCGACATCGGCTTCCTCAAGCCGGTCGAGATCGGCGATGTCGATGCGGCGCTGGCGGCGGCACCGGTGGTGCTCGACCGCAGCTATACGACGCCGGTCCATTTCCCCGCCGCGCTCGAACCGCATGCCAGCACGGTCGCCTGGGCGGACGGCAAGCTGCTGGTGCGCACCAGCAATCAGGTGATCGGCGGCGCGCGGCGGACGATCGCCAGGGCCCTTGGCCTCGCCGCCGAGGACGTTCGCGTGCTCGCTCCCTTCGTCGGCGGCGGCTTCGGCGGCAAGACCGGCGTCGGCCCCGAGGTGATCCTCGCCGCGATCGCCGCCGAGCGGGTCGGCCGGCCGGTCAAGATCGCCCTGCCGCGCGCGCAGACCGCCTATCTCGTCCACCATCGCTCGGCGACGACGCAGCGGGTGCGGATCGGTGCCACCGCCGACGGCCGGATCACCGCCTTTGCGCATGAGGGCGTCGCCGCGCAGAACGACGATGCCAGTTTCCTTGAACCGATCCCGTTCGGCTCGCTGCCGCTCTACGCCGGCGAGGCCCGGCGCTTCCGCACCGATCTCGTCCGCGTCGACCTGCCCGCCACCGGCGCGGTGCGCGCACCGGGCGAGGCGATCGGCACCTTCGCGGTCGAATGCGCGATGGACGAGCTGGCCGAGACGCTCGGCCTCGACCCGGTCGAGCTGCGCCGCCGCAACGAGCCGGAGGTCGATCCGGTCAGCGGCAAGCGCTTCTCGACGCGGCGGATGCTCGATTGCTACGACGAGGGCGCGCGCGCCTTCGGCTGGGCGGAGCGGCGCAAGCGGCGCGAGGGCGACTGGCTGATCGGCCACGGCATGGCGGCGGCGCTGCGCGGCAATTTCACCGTCAAGGCGGAGGCGCGGGTGACGCTGGCCGGCGACGGGCGCGCGATCGTCGCCTGCGACATGACCGACATCGGCACCGGCACCTATACGATCCTCGCGCAGACCGTCGCCGAGATGCTCGGCCTGCCGATCGCCGCGGTCGAGGTGCAGATCGGCGACAGCGACCTGCCCGCCAGCGCCGGCTCCGGCGGATCGTTCGGCGCGGGCAGCGCCTGTTCGGCGGCGGTGCTCGCCTGCGAGGACATCCTCGCCACGCTCGCGCTGCGGATGAACGCCGCGCCCGAGGATCTGCTGCTGCACGACGGGGTCGTCACGGCGGGCGGGCGCAACGTCGCGCTCGTCGACCTGCTCGACGGCGCCGCCATCGTCGCGACCGGCAAGACCGGCCCCGGCGCCGAGACGCAGGCCACCAGCCAGGCGAGCCACGGCGCGCATTTCGTCGAGGTCGCGGTCCATGCCGTCACCGGCGAGGTGCGGGTGCGGCGGATGCTCGGCGTGTTCGACGTCGGACGCGTGCTCAACGCCAAGACCGCGGCGAACCAGCTGATCGGCGGCATGGTCTGGGGCCTGTCCTATGCGCTCGGCGAGGCGGCGGTGGTCGACCTGCGCAACGGCCATTTCGTCAATCCCGACTTCGCCGAATATCACGTCGCCGTGAACGCCGACGTGCCGCGCATCGACGTCCGCTTCATCGAGGAGATCGACGACAGCGCCAATCCGGTCGGCGCCAAGGGCGTGGGCGAGCTCGGCATCTCGGGCGCGGGTGCGGCGGTGGCGAATGCGATCCACGACGCCTGCGGCGTGCGCGTGCGCGACTTTCCGGTGACGCTGGATAAATTGCTGGCAGGATTGCCTGACGTATAATTCCTCCCCTGAAAGGGGAGGGGGACCGCGCCCGAAAGGGCGTGGTGGAGGGGGGGCTTCCACAAGCGGTACCGTGTGTGGAAGCACCCCTCCACCACGCCGCTCCGCGTCGCGGTCCCCCTCCCCGTGCCGGGGAGGAACCAAAGGATAGACTATGGCCGAAAACGATTCCGTCCTCGCCGCCGCCCGCCATTGGCAGGGCGAACCGCTCGCGCTCGCGACGGTGGTCTCCACCTGGGGCAGCGCGCCGCGGCCGCGCGGCAGCCATATGCTCGTCCATGCCGACGGACGGTTCGAAGGATCGGTGTCGGGCGGCTGCGTCGAGAGCGACATCCTGCAGACCGCCGCCGAGGTGATCGCCGGCGCGCCCTTCCAGCTCAAGCGCTACGGCGTCGCCGACGATGCGGCATGGGAGGTCGGCCTGCCCTGCGGCGGCGAGATCGCGGTGATGGTGCAGCCGGTTTCGGCGGCGGGCTTCGACCCCGAATTGTTCGACCGGATCGCCGAGGCGCGCGAACGCGGCGAGGCGCTCACCGTCACCACCGATCTCACCACCGGGCACAGCGACTTGCGCCCCATCGAAACCGGCGAGGTGTTCGCCAACCGCTACGATCCGGCACGGCGGCTGCTGATCGTCGGCGCGGTGCAGATCGCCCAGGCGCTCGCCGCGCTCGCCCGCACGCTCGGCATCGACACGACGGTGATCGATCCCCGCGCGCGTTTCCTCACCGAGGAGCGTTTCCCCGGCGTGACGCTCGACGACCGCTGGCCCGACGAGGCGATCGAGGCGCTGCGCCCCGGTCCGGCGACCGCGGTGGTGACGCTCAGCCACGACATCAAGATCGACGATCCCGCGCTGATCGCCGCGCTCGCCAGCGACTCGCCCTATGTCGGCGCGCTCGGCAGCCGCCGCAGCCATGCCGCGCGCCGCGACCGGCTCGCCGCGGCGGGGCTGAGCGCGGCGCAGATCGACCGGATCGACGCGCCGGTCGGCATCGACATCGGCGCGATCGGCCCGTCGGAGATCGCGCTGTCGATCGCCGCGGCGATGGTCGGCGCGTTCCACGGCCAGCGCGCATGATCGCGGCGGCGGATTGCGTGCTGGTGCTGCTCGCCGCCGGGCGGTCGCAGCGGATGGGCGATGTCGGCAGCAAGCTCGACGAACCGTTCCTCGGTCGGCCGCTAGGCCTGCACGTCGCGATCGCGCTCGAGGACATGCCGTTCCGGGAACGGGTGGCGATCGTCGGGCGCGCGCAATGCGATTATGCCGCGCATGGCTTCACGCTGATCCGCAACGACGATCCCGCGATGGGGATGAGCCGGTCGCTGGCGCTCGGCGTGGAGCGCGCGCGCGCGCTCGAGGCGCGCGGCATCGTCGTCGCGCTCGCCGACATGCCGCGGGTGACCGCGACGCATATCTATCAGCTGCTCGATGCCGCCGACGACGCGGATGCGATCGTCGCGTCGAGCGACGGCCGCGCGCCCAAGCCGCCCGCGGTGTTCGGCGCCGGCCGCTTCGACGCGCTGCTCGCGCTGGAGGGCGACGCCGGTGCGCGCGCGATGGTGCGGGCGGGCAAGCATGTCGTGACGACGCCCGCCGAGCTGATCGATGTCGATACGCCGGAGGAGCTCGCCCGGTTGCGCGAGCTGGTCCATGCGCCGGAGGTGTATACGCGGGTCGGACGACGGGTGGCGGCGGAGGGGTAGAGCTTTATCCCAACTCATCATCCCCGCCTGCGCGGGGATGACAAGGTGCAGGGTAAGGCTCGCCCCTCAGAGCGCCCCCCCTATTCGTGGCGCAGTGCGTCGATCGGGTTGAGCGCGGCCGCGCGTCGGGCGGGGAAATAGCCGAACACCACGCCGATCACCGCCGAAATGGCGAAGGCGATGATGTTGATCTGCGGATCGAACGTCCACGGCACCTGCATCAGCGGCACCAGCGCGAGGATCACGCCCTGCGCGATCACCAGCCCGATGATCCCGCCGAGGCAGGACAAGGCCACCGCCTCGACGAGGAATTGGAGCAGCACCTCGCGCGCCACCGCGCCAATCGCGAGGCGGATGCCGATCTCGCGCGTCCGTTCGGTGACGGAGACGAGCATGATGTTCATGATGCCGATCCCGCCGACCACCAGGCTGATCGCCGCCACCGCCGCGACGATCCGCGTCAGCAGGGTCGTCGTGCCGGTGAGCGTGTCGGAGATCTGCTTGGTGTCGAAGATGTTGAAATCGTCGTCACGCCCGCCGGACAGGTGCCGCCGCTCGCGCAGCAGCGCGGTGATCGAGGCCTGTACCGCGCTCGTCTGGTAATCGCTGTCGACGCCGACCAGCATCACGCGCACGTCGTCATTGCCGACGAAACGGCGCTGCACGGTCTTGATCGGCATGACGACGACATCGTCCTGATCGCCGAAGCCACCCTGGCCGCGCGTCGTCAGCGCGCCGATCACGTCGCAGCTGACGTTGCCGAGGCGGATGCGCGTGCCGATCGGATCGCCGCCGCGGTAGAGATTCTGGCGCACGGTATTGCCGATTAGGCATACCGCCTTGCCCGCCTCCTCCTCGCCCGGCGTCCAGTAGCGGCCGGAGGCGAGCGGCCAGGGCTGGACGGTGTTGAACGCCAGCGTCGTGCCGTTGATCGTCGTCGACCAATTGGCGCCTTCGTAGATCGCGGTGGCGCTCGAGCTGGTCTGCGGCGCGACCGCGGTGATGCCGGCGATCTGCGTCGCGATCGCATCGGCATCGGCGATCTTGAACGGCGGCGGCGGCGGCCCGCCGCCACCGCGCCCGAAGCCCTGCCCCGGCCGCACCTGAAGGATGTTGCTGCCCAGCGCGGAAATCTGCTGCTGCACCGCCGCGGTGGTCGCCTTGCCCAGCGTCACCATCGTCACCACCGCGCCGACGCCGATGACGATGCCGAGGATGGTGAGGAACGAGCGCAGCAGATGCCGCCGGATCGAGCGCAGCGCGAGGATGAGCGTGGTGCCGATCATGACGCGTCCACGGCCTCGCCCTGGCGATGCTGCGCCTCGATCCGCTCGACCAACCCGTCCTTGAAGTGGATCACGGTGCGCGCGAAGGCGGCCATATCGGGCTCGTGCGTCACCATCAGCACGGTGATGTTGCTGGTACGGTTGAGGTCGGTGAGCAATTCCATGATCTCCACCGAGCGTTCACTGTCGAGGTTGCCGGTCGGCTCGTCGGCGAGCAGCACGTCGGGCTGCGTCACGATCGCGCGGGCGATGGCGACGCGCTGCTGCTGGCCGCCGGACAGTTCGGCGGGGGTATGATCCCACCAGCGATCGAGCCCGACCTTGGCGAGCGCCGCCATGCCGAGCTCGCGCCGCGCCTTCTTGTCCTCGCCGCGATAAAGCAACGGCAGCTCGACATTCTCCAGTGCGCTCGTCCGGCTGAGCAGGTTGAAGCCCTGGAAGACGAAGCCGAGGTAGCGGCGGCGCAGCAGCGCGCGCTGGTCGCGGTCGAGCGTCTCGACATGATGGCCGCGGAACAGGAAGGTGCCGCCCGACGGCACGTCGAGGCAGCCGAGGATGTTCATCGTCGTCGACTTGCCCGATCCCGACGGCCCCATCACCGCGACGAAATCCCCCGCCGCGATATCGAGGTCGACGCCCTTCAGCGCCTGGAATTGCGTCGCACCGGTGCCGTAGACCTTGGTGACGTTGCGCAGCGTGATGATCGGGTCAGCCATGCGCTTTTCCCTCGCCTGTCATCCCCGCGCAGGCGGGGAGCCAGACGCGCCCGCGCTGCGCAGGAGCCGGACGACTTGCGTCGCTCGCCCCTCGCCTGCGCGAGGACGACACGGCGGGCCGCTTACTGTCCACCGCCGCCGCCCTGACGCCGCTGGCCGCCGCCGCGCTTCGCCCCGCCGCCGGCATCGTTGCCGCTCGACAGCTGGCCGGTGATCACCTGCTGACCGGGCTTGAGGTCGCCGCCCAGCACCTCGGTCATCGTGCCGTTGGTGTCGCCGGTGGTCACCTGCACCGCCTGCGGCTTGCCGTCCGCGCCCTTGACGTACACCGTCTGCGACGCGCCGCGCGCCAGCGTCGCGGTACGCTCCGGGCGATCGCGGCGCGGGCGGAAGGTGAGCGAGCCGGCAATGCCGCCGCTCGACCCGCCCGCCGTGCCGCCCGCCGCAGGCTTGAAGCGCAGCGCCGCATTGGGGACGAGCAGCACGTTCTGCTTGTCGGAGGTGACGATATCCGCGGTCGCGGTCATGCCGGGCCGCAATTGCAGCGAGGGATTGGCGACGGTGAGGTCGGCGGCATAGCTCACCACCTGCCCGCTGGTCGAGCTGGTGGTGGTCGTCGTCGATGTCGAGCTCGCCGAACTGACGGTCAGATTGGAGCCGAGATCGACACGGGTGATCGTCGCCGGGAAGGTGCGGCCGGGAAAGGCGTCGACGGTGAAGTTCGCCTTCTGCCCGACCTTGACCTCACCGACATCGGCCTCGTCGATCGCCACCTCGAGCTTCATCTTGCTGAGGTCCTCGGCGATGACGAACAGCGTCGGCGTGTTGAACGAGGCGGCGACCGTGGCACCGGGATCGATCTGGCGCGCGAGCACGACGCCGTTGACCGGCGAGCGGATCACCGCGCGGGCGCGCTGCGTCTGGTTCTGCGCCAGTGCCGCCTGCGCCGCGGCGACGTTCGCCTGCGCGACCTTGAGCGCGGCGACGCTGCGCTGATAATCGGCGCGGCCGGTCTGCAATTCGGTTCCCGAGGGGACGCGGCCGTTGGAGAGTTTGTACACCTCCTCCAGGCGGGCGAGCTGCGCGCGGCTTTCGGCGACGGTCGCCTGCGCCTGATTGACCTGCGCCTGGTTGGCGGCGATCTGGGCCTGCTGCTGGCGGATCTGATCGTCGATCTGCTGCGGATCGATCAGAGCGAGCGGCTGGCCGGCGCTGACGCGGTCGTTGACGTCGACCACCACCTTGGTGACGAGGCCCGACAGCTGCGAGCCGACCGTCACCTGATTGGTCGGCGCGAGCTTGCCGGTCGCCGAGACGGTGACGGTGAGATTGCCGCGCGTCGCCGCCTGCGTCGCATAGCCCGCCTCCGCCTTGGCGCCGAAACAGCTCTTGAGCAGCAGCGCGAGCAGCACGACGCCGATCGCGACGAACACCCATTTGAGGTAGCGCCGCCACACCGGCACCGGCTTCACGCCCAGAAAATCGTCGATCGGTTCGGCCATCAGCGGGTCTCTTCTGGAGCGGTTCGGGCAGGCGGTTGCGCCGCCGGGTTGCGGGCGGCGCGGGCGGGCGCCTCAGGCGTCACGCTCGGGTCCCAGCCGCCGCCGAGCGCATTGTACAGCGCGACCAGCGCGGTCGCCTGGTCCGAGCGCGCCTGGGTGAGGCCGTTCTGCGCCGACAGCAGCGTCGCTTCCTGCTGGTTGAGCGTGGTGAAATCGGTGAGGCCGCTGCGATACTGGCTGCGCGCGAGGATCGCCGCGGCGTTGCTCGCATCATAAGCGATGCCGAATTGCATCTCGCGCTGGCGCGCCGAATCGAGCGCGACGATCGCATTCTCGATATCCTCCAGCGCGGTGAGGATCGTGCCGCGATAGGCGGCGAAGGCCGCATCCGCCGCCGCCTCGTTCGATCGCACCTGGCTGCGCAATCGGCCGCCGTTGAAGATCGCCTGGGTCAGCCCGGCGAACAGGCTGCCGGTGATCGCATTGCCAAGGCTGCCGAGCCCGGTCGCGTTGGAGTTGACGTTGCCGCTGATCGCCAGCGCCGGATAGAGCTGCGCCTTGGCGACGCCGATCTGCGCGGTCGCGGCGGCGAGCGCGCGTTCGGCGGCGCGTACGTCGGGGCGGCGGCGCAATGCGTCGGCGGGGATGCCGACGCCGACCGTCGCCGGGCCGCGCGGGATCGGCCGCGCGGCGGCGAGCCGGCTGCGCAGCGCGCCGGGCGCCTGACCGGTCAGCACGCCGATCCGCGCGACCGCGGCGGCATATTGCTGTTCGATCTGCGGCACGGTCGCGGCGGTCTGCGCGCGCTGCGCCCGCGCCTGTTCGGCATCGACCGAGGAAACCAGCCCGGCCTGGACGCGGAAGCCGGCGATCTCGAGATTGTCGTCCTGAATCGCGAGACTGGCGCGGGCATTGGCGAGCTGCGCCTGATAGGCGCGGGCGAGCACGTAATTGGTCGCCACCTCGCTCTCGACGGTCAGCAGCGTCGTCGCATAATCGAAGCCGGTCGCGGCATATTGCGCCTGCGTCGCCTCGACCGTGCGGCGCACCTCGCCGAACAGGCCGAGCTGGTAGCTCGCCGACAGGCCGGCGGAGAAGCTGTTGGTGCCGCCGCCGCCGGTGTCGACGACGGTGCCGTCGGGCAAGGTGAACGAGCGTCCGCCGCCGCGCAGGTTTTCGTTGCGCTGATAGCCTGCCGAACCCGACAGCGTCGGCAGCAGCGACGCGCGGCTCTGCACCAGCGATTCGCGCGCCTGCCGCAGCCGCGCCACCGCCTGCGCGATATCGGTGTTGGCGAGCCGCGCCTGTTCGACCAGCTGGCCGAGCACCGGATCGTCGAAATTCGCCCACCAGCGGGTCAGGTCCTCGGCGGTCTGCTGCGCCGGCACCGAATAGCCGTCGGGCACGCCGAGCGCGGCGGCGCTTTGCGGGTGATAGTCAGGGCCGACGGTGCATCCGGCGAGCGCGACGGGGACGAGCAACAGAGCGGAGGCGCGGACCATGGCCGTATCGTGTGGCCGACACACCGGCGCGTCCAGCCTTTTTATGTCGCAATATGTGTCGCATCCGCGCGCCGCCGCGGCTCAGCGGCCGGTGAAGACGGGTTTGCGCTTGGCGAGGAAGGCCGCTCCGCCCTCGCGCGAATCCGCCGTGCCGCGCGCGGTCCGCTGCGCCTCCGCCTCGGCGGCGAGCGCGCCGGCATAGTCGCCGTCGAGCGCCCGGCCGATCGCGCGGCGCATCAGCCCGAGCGCCACCGTCGGCCCGGCGGCGAGCCGCGTCGCCAGCGCCAGCGCCGCCGCATCGAGCGCATCGTCGGCGACGACGTCGTGGATCATCCCCCAGTCGCGCGCGGTGGCGGCGGGGACCCGCTCGCCGAGCAGCATCATCGCGGTGGCGCGGGCGCGGCCGATCAGCCGCGGCAGCATCCAGGTCGCGCCGCCGTCCGGCACCAGCCCGATATTGACGAACGCCTGCAGGAAATAGGCGGTGTCGCTGGCGATGCAGAGATCGGCGGCGAGCGCGAGGCTGCAGCCGATGCCGGCGGCGGGGCCGCGCACCGCGCTGACCACCGGCACCGGGCAATCGGCGATCGCGACCAATGTCGGATTGTAGTGATCGGTGAGCGCCGCATGCGTCGCCGTGCCGGGATCGTCGCCGTCGAGCGCGCCGCCGGCCACGTCCGCGCCCGAACAGAAGGCGCGCCCTGCCCCGGTGATCAGCACCGCGCGGGCGCCGTCGAGCCGGTCGAGTGCGTCGCGCAGCTCGTCGAACAGCGCGGGCGGCGCGGCATTGAGCCGCTCGGGCCGGTTGAGCGTCAGCACGCGGACGTCGCCTCGCGCCTCGGCGAGGATATGCTGGTAGGTCATCGCTCTCCCCTGCATGGCTCGCGCAGGTCTAGGCCGGCGCCGCGGCGGGCGCTACGCTTTCTTCACCTTCGCGTGGTTAAGCGGATGATCATGCGTCATATCCTTCATTCGCTCGTCCACGACCGCAAGGCCGCAACCGCCATCGAATATGGGCTGATCGCCGCCCTTATCGCGGTCGCAGCGATCGCCGCGATGCAGGGCCTCGGCAACAAGCTCAAGACGACGTTCCAGAACGTTTCGTCCAACATGAAGGCGACCTAGATCCGCAGGCGAACACACCGTTTCCGATCGAGGTGCTTCCGTTAAGAGATAAGGGTGCACGTGTCCGATATGGACCATGACATGAACCCGTCTGATATCACCGCCGTCCGGATCGAGGCCGATCGCTTCGTCGCGGAGGCCATGACCTTCCTGCGCGACGCGCGGGCGCTGGTGATCGCCGACACGCGCGCCGCGGCGGCGACGCTGACCCGCAACCGTGAAGGCATCTTCGCGCTGCTCGGCGACTATCAGCGGTTCAAGCACGGCCGGGTGTTCGATCCGGTCATCGCCGAAGGGCATGGCAGGCGCGGCGCGACGGCGCGGCTGCTCAAATGCGAATGCGTGCTGATGGGCGACAGCTTCGCCGCCTATGTCAGCCGCTGGCAGCATGCCGATCTCGCCGCCGAGTGGCCCGCCTATCGCCGCGACATGATGACGATCACCGAACAGTTGCTCGACCATCTGCGCGTCGAACAGGCCGCGATCGCTTCGCTGCTCGGCGCCGATCGGAATGCCGGCGACATGCCCGCTACGCGGTGATCGCCAGCTTCCGGTGCGCCGTCGTCCGGCGCGCACGCGCATCGAACACCACGGCGACGGCCGCCGTCAGCAGCACCGCCAGCATCACCGCGCCGAGATAGGTCGCATAACCCCCGCCCGCACGATACCATAGCGCGGCGAGCACATAGGTGATCCACACCGTCGCCATATAGCAATAGAGCGTCTGCCGGCCGATGCAGGCGAGCGCCCGCATCGGCGCCGATGCCACCAGATCGCGCCGCCAGGACAGCAGGCCGCAATAGAAAGCGATGATGATCGGCGCATGGATCAGCCGCAGCAGGCCGAGATTGCCCTTCGACGTGAGCAGCCCGGAATTGGGAACATGGCGCTCGATATGGAGCAGCTTGGCCGCCGCGAAGGCACCGACGGTCACCGCCAGCAGGATCGTCATCGTGCGATGCGCTTCCAGATAGGCGAAGACCCGCTCATGCGCGCGACGCGTCCCGAGAAGCATCGGCACGAAGAAGAAGATCTGCCACGCCGCCGGGTTGAACTTCCACTCGACCACCGCCGGATCGAGCAGCCCGGTCAGGGTCGCGAACTGCGATGCCAGCCACAGGCCGACCGACACGCCCACCAACAGCGTCGCGCTGCGCCGGTGGAGCCACAGCGCCACCGGCGTGACCAGCATGAAGATCACATAGAGTTGCAGCACGTCGAGCAATGTCGGCGCGCGCAGCAGCGCGAGGAACAGCAGCAGCCCTTCGGTGGGGCTGCGATGGAGGAAGTCGGCGCTCCAGGCCGTCGCCTCCCAGGCCGGCATCATCGCCAGGACCGGCGTCACCGCGAGCAGCAGCAGCCCGTCGTAGACGTAGAGCCGTGCCGCCCGCCGCAACACCGCCGCGGTCGGATTGGCCTTTCGCTGATAGACCATGCCGACCATGTAGCCCGACATGATCACGAAGATCGACGCAGACGACGAATAGCCGAAGGACGACGGCGTCGGTACGCCGCGACCGTCGAGATGATAGATCTGGAAGGCGACGGTGATGTGATTGATCGCGATCACTACCATCGCCAGCCCGCGCAAGATATCGATACGCGTCTCGCGTCCTGGCCCCGCCGTCATCGCCACCATCCCCGTCACCTGGCCTCGCCGGCCCTCGAAATAGCCAGTGACCACAAAGGTTTAGTTTTTGGTATTGAAGGGTGACGTTTTTGTCGTGACGCAGGACACCTCCGCCGCCGCTGAATCGCAGGCGGCCCCGTATCCGACGGACGGCTTGACCGGTGGTGACCGGCAAATGGGACAGGACGAATGGGTGGCGCACCCGACAGGATTCGAACCTGTGGCCTCTGCCTTCGGAGGGCAGCGCTCTATCCAGCTGAGCTACGGGTGCCTGGTTGGCTGCGCCTAGCAAAGCCGAAGGCGCGGCGCCAGTGGCTTTATGCCGGTGGCGGAGATGCGGCGGTCTTCGGCGGCGGCGTCTTGGGTTTGAAGGCGCAGAGGTCGGCGACGATGCAGCGCCAGCATTCGGGCCGGCGCGCCTTGCAGACGTAGCGGCCGTGCAGGATCAGCCAGTGATGCGCGTGCAGGCGGAACGGCTGCGGCGTCGCCGCGTCGAGCTTGCGCTCGACCGCGAGCGGCGTCTTGCCGCGGGCGAGGCCGGTACGGTTGCCGACGCGGAAGATATGCGTGTCGACCGCGAAGGTCTCCGCGCCGAAGGCGACGTTCATCACGACATTGGCGGTCTTGCGACCGACGCCGGGCAGCGCCTCGAGCGCGGCGCGGTCGGCGGGCACCATACCGTCATGGTCGGCGACCAGCGCCTCGGACAGAGCGATGACGTTCTTGGCCTTGGTGTTGAACAGGCCGATCGTGCGGATATGCTGTTTGAGCGCGTCGAGCCCGAGGGCGACCATCTGTTCGGGCGTCCCGACCTCGGCGAACAAGGCGCGCGTCGCCTTGTTGACGCCGGCGTCGGTCGCCTGCGCCGACAGCACCACCGCGACGAGCAACTGGAAGACGTTGCCCGATTCGAGTTCGGTCTCGGGATGCGGATTGGCCTCCGCCAGCCGCCGGTAGAATTCGAAGACGTCGGCCTTCTTCACAGGCCGAGCACGTCGCCCATGCGATAGCGGCCGGCGGGCCGGTCGGCGAGCCACAGCGCCGCACGCACCGCGCCCTTGGCGAAGATCGACCGGTCCTGCGCGAGATGCGACAGCTCGATCCGCTCGCCCTCGCTCGCGAAGACGACCGTATGATCGCCGATCACCGATCCGCCGCGCAGCGACGACAGACCGATCGTCCCCTCGGTGCGCGCGCCGGTCAGCCCGGCGCGGCCGTCGACGCGCAGCTCCGACAGAATCGTCCCCCGCCCCGCCGCCGCCGCCTCGCCGAGCAGGATGGCGGTGCCCGAGGGCGCGTCGACCTTGTGGCGGTGGTGGCTCTCGACGATCTCGATATCCCAGTCGGTGCCGAGCCGCGTCGCCGCCTCGCGCACCAGTTGCGCGAGCAGCGTCACGCCGAGCGAGGTATTGCCGGTCTGCAGGATCGCGATCTCGGCAGCGGCGTCGTCGATCGCGGCATGCTGCGACTGGGTCAGCCCGGTCGTACCGATCAGCAGCGGCGTGCGCGCCGCGCGGGCGGCGGCGAGATGCGCGCCGAGCGCAGACGGCGTCGAGAAATCGACCAGTACGTCGGCGACGCGCGCCAGCACCGCCGGATCGCCGCCGGCATCGGTGCCGCCGGCGAGCGTCGCGCCTTCGATCGCGATCTGCTCGGTGATCGCGCGGCCCATCCGGCCGCTGCTGCCATAGATGCCGATCGCGGTCATGCTGCGGGTCCGACGTGGGGAGAATGGTCCATGCGCGCCCTCTGCCACAGCGCCGCGCCGGGCGACAGCCCAGCCTCTCGCTGACAAAGATCGAGCGTGCCGCTTATGCCAGATCGGTGACGAACCGGCCAAGGTAGCCGATCCAACCGACGATCGTGCGGAGGCGGAGGCCGAGCCGACGCCGCCCCAAGATCATCGCCACGCCAAGGCAGAACAGCGCTGATCCGATGAGTATCAGGTACGGATGCGTTGCCCGATCGAGAACCGGCCAATCGGGTGTCCTGAAGCGATAGCCGTCGGATAGCCCCTGATGATCGCCGATCAGCGCGATCAGCAGGATCGTCTGATCGAATGCCACCGTCGCCAGCTAGGCAATCAATATCCCCCTCCCCGCCGTCCGCTGACCCCTCGTCATAGAACCGATGCTGGCGCGGCGGCGGCGCGACGCTATCGTGGCGGGATGACCGCATCGCTCGTCATCCTCACCGGCGCCGGCGTCTCCGCCGAGTCGGGTATCGCCACGTTCCGCGGGCCGGGCGGCCTGTGGGAGGGGCACCGCGTCGAGGACGTCTGCACGCCCGAGGCGCTCGCCGCCGACCCGCTGCTGGTGCACCGCTTCTACGACGCGCGGCGGGCGGCGCTCGCCGCGGTCGAGCCCAATGCGGCGCATCGCGCGCTCGCCGCGCTCGACGCGGCCTGGCCCGGCGAGTTGCTGATCGTGACGCAGAACGTCGACGATCTGCACGAGCGCGCCGGGACGCGGCGGCTGCTGCACATGCATGGCGAACTCCAGTCGGCCCTATGCGCCGCGTGCGGCGCGCGTCGGCCACGGTCCGAGGCGCTGCCGCCGGGCACCCGTTGCGAGACGTGCGGTGCGGCGGCGCTGCGCCCGGACATCGTCTTCTTCGGCGAGATGCCCTATCAGATGGCACGGATCGAGGCGGCGCTGGCGCGCGCCGACCTGTTCGTCTCGATCGGCACATCGGGCGCCGTCTATCCTGCCGCCGGCTTCGTCCAGCTCGCCGATGCCTATGGCGCGGACACGATCGAACTCAATCTCGAACGCTCGGCGGGCAGCGCGCTGTTCGCCGAAACGCGGCTCGGGCCGGCGGGGACGCTGGTGCCGGCCTGGGTGGCGGAGATGCTGGCCTAGCAGCGGGTTGGCGCGGAGGCGCGGAGGCGCGCGCCTGAGAGGGCACGGCATGGTTCAACCTGACCGGGAGAATGGCACTGCCGCGGCGGTCACCCGCCCTCCGCGCCTGCGCGCGAACATCCTCCCGACTCCCCTCCCGCGACGGGGGCGCCGCCTCGCGCGCTATTCCACCCAGTCGAGGCCGATGTCGCGATAGACCTCGCGGTCCTCGTCCCAGCCCGGCTTGACCTTGACGTGGAGGTAGAGGTGGACCGGCCGGTCCATGATGCCCGCCAGTTCGGCGCGGGCGCGCGCGCCGATCTCCTTGATCCGCTGGCCGCCCTTGCCGAGCACGATTGCGCGCTGCGTCGGACGTTCGACGAGGATCTGCTGGTGGATCTCGACCGACCCGTCCTCGCGCTCGCTGTATTTCTCGGTCTCGACGGTGCTCGCATAGGGCAGTTCGGCGTGGAGCTGGAGGTAGAGCTGCTCGCGCGTCACTTCGGAGGCCAGTGCCCGCTCGCTCGCGTCGGACACCTGATCCTCGGGATAATGCCACGGCCCCGCCGGCATGGCGGCGGCGAGCGCCGCCTTGAGTTCCGCGACGCCGTCGCCGGTCTGGGCCGAGACGAACCAGGTGTCGGCAAAGCCGATCAGCGCGTTGAGCTTCTCGGCGTGGAGCAGCAGCTTCGGCTTGTCGGCGATGTCGACCTTGTTGAGGATGAGGATTTTGCGCTCGGGCCGATCCTTCAGCGCCTCCGCGATCCGCTCGACCTTGCCGCCGACGCCACCCTTGCCGTCGACGACGAGCGCGATCAGATCGGCGCCCTCCGTTCCGGTCCAGGCGGCGGCGACCATCGCGCGATCAAGCCGGCGCTGCGGCTCGAAGATGCCGGGCGTGTCGACCAGCAGGATCTGCGCCTCGCCCTCGATCGCGACGCCGAGCAATTTGGTGCGCGTCGTCTGCGCCTTGGGACTGACGATCGCGACCTTCTGGCCGACGAGCGCATTGACGAGCGTCGACTTGCCCGCATTGGGCGCGCCGACCACGGCGACGAGGCCGCAATGTTGGGTCTGGGTCATGGATGGTCCGGTGTTGGGCGATGCACGATCGGTGCAATCGAGGGGAACGGAAAGCGCCTCATGTGCGCAGCTTGTCCAGCAGCGCCTTGGCCGCGGCGGTTTCCGCTTCCTGTTTGTTGGTGCCGGTGGCGCTCGCTTCGGCGAAGCTGCCGATGCGGACCTGGATGGTGAAGCGCGGCGCGTGATGCGGGCCGGAGCGGTCGACGACCTGATATTCGGGCGCGCGGCGCCCCGCCGCCGCCGCCCATTCCTGCAACGCCGATTTGGGATGCTGCGGCGCCTTGTCGCCGCGCTGGACGCGTTCGCGCCACGCCGAGCGGATGAAGGCGCGCGCGCCGTCGAGCCCCGCCTCGCGATACCAGGCGCCGATCAGCGCCTCCATCACGTCGCCGAGGATATTGTCGCTGTTCGACGCGCCGTCATCGCGCGCCTGCTTGCCGAGGCGGAGATGATCGCGCACGCCGAGTTCGCGCGCGACTTCGGCGCAGGTCGCGCCGGTGACGAGCGCGTTGAGCCGCTTCGACAGATGGCCCTCGGGCTCGTTCGGGAACAGCTCCCACAGCCATTCGGCGACGACCAGGCCGAGGACGCGGTCGCCGAGGAATTCGAGCCGCTCGTAATTCTCCGCCGCCTGGCTGCCGTGGGTCAGCGCGCGTTCGAAGGGGGCGAGGTCGGCGGGGCGGCGGCCGAAGGTGCGGCCGAGCCAGTCGGGTAGCGCGGCGGTCAGAAGCCCTCTCCGATCCGCTGCCAGCGTGCGGCGGTGAACCAGCTCACCGGATTGATCCACGAGGCATTGCCGTTGGTCGAGAAGAAGGTGACCACCGCCTTGCCCTCGATCCGCTCCATCGGAATATAGCCCATGCCGATCGGCGCGGGGAAGCGGCTGTCGGCGCTGTCGTCGCGATTGTCGCCCATCAGGAAGACGTCGCCCGCCGGCACCGTATAGAGGCCGGTATCGTCCGCCTGCGGAATCTCGGCCTGATCGAGCACCTCATAGCTCTTGCCGTTGGGCAGCGTTTCGCGGAAGCGCGGGTAGCGGCAGATCGGCACGCCGGCGGCATCGACGTCCTGAAAGCTCGCGCCGCATTTCTGCGCATCGAAATTGGCCGTGAGCGGCAGGATGAAATCACCGATCCGCTGCTTGGGAATCGCCTTGCCATTGAGGATGACCTGGCCGTGGCGGACCTGGATCGTGTCGCCGGGCAGGCCGATGACGCGCTTGATGACGTCATGATCGTCCGGCCCCGGCGAGCGGAACACGACGACGTCGCCGCGCGCCGGATCGCGGCCGAGGATCCGCCCCGGGATCAGCGGCACCCCGGCCGGCAGCGACCAGCGCGAATAGCCGTAATTCCATTTGGTGACGAACAGATAGTCGCCGATCAGCAGCCGCGGCAGCATCGATTCCGAGGGGATCGAATAGGGCGCGAACAGGAAGCTCCTGAGGATCAGCACGATGACCGCCAGCTTGACGAGGAAGCGCAGCGTCTCGGCGAGTTCGGACCGGGGCTTGGCCGGCGTGGTCGCCGCGGCCGGCGCGGTTTGGGGAGTCTGATCCATAGCGAAGGGAGCCTTAGCGCCCCCTAAGCGTCCTGAGTAGTCGTTCCGAGGGGCTTGCCGCGACGCGCAGGTTCGATACGGAGCCAACCGGACATCCCTTCCCCGAAGGACATATCATGAGCGACTGGTCTGCGATCGAAGCCCTCCCCTCCGTCAAGCTGGTCGATCTGTTCGAACAGGACGGCGAGCGGCTCTCCACATTGAGCCTCGACGTCGCCGGTATCCATTTCGACTGGTCGAAGACGCATCTGACCCGCGAGGCGATCGACGCCTTCGCCGCGCTGGCGGAGGCCAAGGACCTCGCCGGCAAGCGCGACGCGATGTTCGGCGGCGAGCACGTCAATGTCACCGAGGACCGCCCGGTCGGTCACACCGCCGAGCGCGGCGAGGGCGATCCGGAGAGCGTCGCGCTGGCGCGCAAGTTCCACGAGCGGATGCGTTCGCTGATCGACGCGATCGAGGGCGGCGCGCTCGGCGAGATCCGCCACGTGCTGCACATCGGCATCGGCGGTTCGGCGCTCGGCCCGCATCTGCTCGTCGACGCGCTCGGCCGCGAGGACAAGCGCTATGACGTCGCGATCGTCTCCAACGTCGACGGCGTCGCGCTCGAGGATGCGATCAAGGATTTCGATCCGGCCGCGACCTTGCTCGTCGTCGCGTCGAAGACCTTCACCACCAAGGAAACGATGCTCAACGCCGAATCGGCGCTGCAGTGGATGACCGAACACGGCGTCAGCGACCCTTATGGCAAGGTGATCGCGCTGACCGCCGCACCCGACAAGGCGATGGAATGGGGCGTCGACGAAACGCGCATCCTGCCGTTCGGCGAGGGCGTCGGCGGCCGCTATTCGCTCTGGTCGTCGATCGGTTTCCCCGCGGCGATCGCGCTCGGCTGGGGCGCGTTCGAGGAGCTGCTCGAAGGCGCGGCGGCGATGGACCGGCATTTCCGCCTGACCCCGCTCGCGCAGAATGCGCCGGCGCTCGCCGCCTTCGCCGACCTCTATTACACGCAGGTCCGCCATGCCGAGACGCGCGCGCCCTTCGCCTATGACGAGCGGCTGCGGCTGCTGCCGAGCTACCTCCAGCAGCTCGAGATGGAGTCGAACGGCAAGGGGGTGACGGTCGACGGTCGGCCGGTCGGGCGGCCGACCGCGGCGATCACCTGGGGCGGCGTCGGCACCGACGCGCAGCATGCGGTGTTCCAGCTGCTCCACCAGGGCACGCACCTCGTCCCCGTCGAATTCATCGCGGTGATCGAGCCGGGCGACACGCTGGCCGAGGATCACCACCGCCAGTTGCTGCTCAACGCCTTCGCGCAGGGGGCGGCGCTGATGAAGGGCAAGCAGGTCGAGGATCCGGCGCGCTCGTACAGCGGCGACCGGCCGTCCTCGACGTTGCTGCTCGACGTGCTCGACCCGCGTACCTTGGGCGCGCTGATCGCCTTCTACGAGCATCGCGTGTTCGTGAACGGCGTGCTGCTCGACATCAATTCGTTCGACCAGTTCGGCGTCGAGCTCGGCAAGGAGATGGCCAAGGCGGCGGATCACGGCGGCCAGTCGTTCGACGCCTCGACCGAAGACCTGATCCGCCGCGCCGGGCTCGACTGATGCGACCGGCGGGATCGTCGGGCGTTGACGCCGGATGATCCCGCTCCTCCTCGCCGCGGCGCTTGCACCCGCCCCAGCCGCTCCGTCGCCGATGACGGTCGCCGCCATGCGCTGGCAGCGGCGCGTGCTGGTGATGACGGCGCCGCGCGCGGACGATCCCGCGCTCGTGGCGCAGCGCCACGCGCTTGCCGGCTGGGATGCAGCGGCGCGCGAGCGCGACCTCACCGTGGTGACGGTGATCGGCGACCGCGTCACCGGCGCGGCCGATACGGCGACGGCGTTGCGCCGGCGCTACCGGATGCCGTCGGACCGGTTCGCCGCGGTGCTGATCGGCAAGGACGGCGGCGTCAAGCTGCGCAAGGCCACGCCGATCGCGGCCGAGATGCTCGCCGAAACGATCGACGCCATGCCGATGCGCCGCGCCGGCGAGCGGTGACGTTGTCGCTGCGTCGCGATGCCTCTATATTGAGGTATCGGCGGAGTCTAAGACATGTACGTCCAAATCGATGATGCATTGGTCACGGAAGCAATGCAGGTAGCGAACGCCACTACCGCCGAGCAAGCAGTATCCTATGCGTTGAGGGAGTATCTTCGGGTCAAGCGTCAACTGGCGGCCCTGGACGCCCTTCAGGGGTTAGGCTGGGAAGGTGACCTCGACGACATGCGGACCAGCAAGTACATCCCGGCGAAGTGATCGTACTTGTTGATTCATCGGTATGGATCGATCACCTAGCGCATCGTGTTACGCGGCACACCACCGCGTTGCGGGCGATCACGGCCCGGCATGGTAAGCTCCTGGTCGGCGATCTCATCCTCACGGAAGTGTTGCAGGGCACACGCGATCAACGGGAATTCTCGTCCGCTCTGGCGGCGTTGTCGGCGTTCGAATTCGTTTTCGTCAGCGACCACCGCGTCGCCATCGAAGCGGCACGCCACTATCGCCACCTGCGCAGCCGCGGCATCACCGTCCGCAAGACGATCGACACGCTGATCGCGACGCGATGCATCCTTGATCGCCTGCCGCTATTGTATAGCGATCGTGATTTAGACCCCTTCGTCCAGCATCCCGGCCTTCGGTCGGCGCTCGACACTCCCGGAGTGTATAATGGCTGACTATGATTACGACCTGTTCGTCATCGGCGCAGGATCGGGCGGCACGCGCGCCAGCCGCGTCGCCGCGGCGCACGGCGCCAGGGTCGCGGTCGCCGAGGAATATCGCGTCGGCGGCACCTGCGTCATCCGCGGCTGCGTGCCCAAGAAGCTGCTGATCTACGGTGCGCATTTCGCCGAGGACCTCAAGGACGCCAAGCGCTTCGGCTGGCAGGTGCCCGACGAATGCGCCTTCGACTGGCCGACGCTGCGCGACAACGTGCTGGAGGAGGTCGACCGGATCAACGGCGCCTATACGCAGACGCTGGAGAATCACGGCGTCGAGATCATCCACCAGCGCGCCGTCGTCACCGGCCCGCACAGCGTCCGCCTCGCCGACGGCAGCGAGAAGACGGCCGAGCGCATCCTCGTCGCGGTCGGCGCGCATCCGGCGGTGCCCGACTGCCCCGGCGCGGAGCACGGCATCACCAGCAACGAGGCGTTCCACCTCGATGCCATCCCCAAGCGCATCCTGATCGCCGGCGCCGGCTATATCGCCAACGAATTCGCCGGCATCTTCCACCAGCTCGGCGCGCACGTCACGATCATGAACCGGACGCAGGACATCCTGCGCGGCTACGACCTGTCGATCCGCGACCGGCTGTTGCAGATCAGCATGATGAAGGGCCTCGAATTCAAGTTCGACGCGACCTTCCAGCAACTGGTCAAGGGCGAGGACGGCTGCCTGACGGTGCATATGAGCAACCACGAGCCGGTCACCGTCGACATGGTGATGTTCGCCACCGGCCGCGTACCGAATACCCGCGACCTCGGGCTCGAGGCAGCAGGCGTCGCGCTCGACAGGGGTGCGATCGTCGTCGATGCGCAGAACCGGTCGAGCGTCGACAGCATCTTCGCAATCGGCGACGTCACCAACCGCATCCAGCTGACCCCGGTGGCGATCCGCGAGGGCCAGGCGTTCGCTGACACCTTCTACGGCAACAAGCCGACCAGCGTCGATTACACCAACATCCCCTCGGCAGTGTTCAGCCATCCGCCGATGGCGGGCGTCGGCCTGACCGAGAGCGAGGCGAAGCAGAAGCTCGGCTCGATCCGCGTCTACTCGTCCGACTTCCGGCCGATGAAGAACGTGCTCGCCGGGCGCAACGAGCGGGCGCTCTACAAGATGGTGTGCGACGGCGAGACCGGGCGGATCGTCGGCCTGCACATGATAGGCCCCGACGTGCCGGAAATCCTCCAGGCGGCGGCGATCGCGGTCAAGGCGGGGCTGACCAAGGCGCAGTTCGACGAGACGGTCGCGCTGCACCCGACGATGGCGGAGGAACTGGTGCTGATGAAATAAGGGGGGCGCCTAGCGCGCCCTCGCCCTCGCCTTCGCCCGCACCCGCCATCGCCACAGACCGGTGACGAACAGCACCGCCGGCACCAGCCCGGAGACGAACGCCAGCCAGCGTCCCGCCAGCCCGAAGGCCTCGCCATCGTGCAGCGGGTGCAGCCAGTCGAGCAGCATATCGCCGCCGCCGTCGCGCCGCGCATCGCGCACCGCGAGCACCCGCCCGGTATAGGGATCGAGCCAGACGTTGCTGCGCGGGAAGCGGCGGCTCGGCTCGCCCGGCAGCGCGAGGTTGACGCGCACCACGCCATGCGCGTCCGCCGGCGTCTCGATCCACGCCAGCGCGCCGCCGGGCAGCGCCCGCTCCGCGCGGTCGACCAGCGTATCGAGCGGCAGCGGCGGGCCGTTCGGGACGCTGCGCAGCCGCGGCGTCGCGAACAGCGGCGAGGCGCGCGCGACGAGCGGATGGACCTGATCGGGCAGGTCGAGCAGCACGCCGGTCGCGGCGACGACGACCAGCACCAGGGCGCTGCCGATCCCCGCCCATTTGTGCCAGTCGTACAGGCGCCGCGAGCGCGCCGCCTCCCGCTTCCACGCAAGCGAGCGTCGCCAGCCGCCGGGTCGCGGCCACCACGCCCACAATCCGCTGACCAGCATCGCCAGCATGACGATCCCGGCGATCCCCATCACCAGCGCCCCCGGCTTTTCGAGCAGCAGCCGGTAATGGAGATCGTAGAGCCAGGTCGTCGCATAGCCGCCCCAGAAACCGCGCCGCACCACCGTCAGCCGTACCGGTTCGAGCCACAGCATCAGCGGCGCGAAGGCACGCGCGCGCGTCTCGCGGGCGGCGTAATAGCGGACCGGGATCGGCCCGCCGTCGGGCGTCACCTCGATCCGCCATGCCCCGTCACGCCCCGGTTCGGCGCGGCGCAGCGCGTCATACACCGCCTGCCACGACGCCGGCCGTGCGTCCGCCGCCACCCGCGCGAGGCCGGGATGCAGCGCACCGTCGATCGCCGGGTAGAAGACGAGCAGGCTGCCGGTCAGCCCGGTCAGCACGAACAATGCGCCTACGCTCAGCCCCAGCCACAGATGCACCCGGCGGACGATACCGCGCGCGCTCACAGCGTCAGCCGCAGGCTGCCGTAGAGCGCGCGCGGATCGGCGGGCGAGTGCAGCACCTGCGTGCCGTCGTACCAGGCATATTCGTAATGCCGGTTGCCGATGTTCTTGAGCTGCGCGGCGAGTTCCAGCTGCGGTCGCAGCCGCCACGCCACCTCACCGTTGACCACCAGATAATCGCCATAGCGCGGCAGGCTGTTGGCCGGGGTGAGATGATAGCTCGACTGGCCGTTGCCCGACAGCGACAGCCGCCAGCGTTCGGCGGGGACGAGGTCGACACCGCCCGAGAACAGGTTCTGGGGGACATGGTCGATCCAATTGCCCGCCTGCGACGGCGTCGCCGGATCGGGCGTGACGATCCGCGCATGCTGGTAGGAATAGGCGCCCCACAGCGTCGCGCCGCGCACCGGCGTCAGGTTGAGCTGGACGTCGACCCCGCGCCGGCGTGTCCTGCCGAGATTGTCGCTGTCGCCCGAGGGATCGTTGAGCCGGCGCTTGATCTCGCCGCTCGCGGTCTGCTGCCACAGCGCGACCCGCGTCTCGAGCCAGCGGCCACGTGCATATTTGACGCCTGCCTCCCAGCCTTCGTTGATCGACGGCGCGAGATTGGTGATCCGCGGCGGCACGCGATAGGCGCCCGCGCCGACGCCGATCTGGAACGTCCGCCCGTAATTGCCGTAAGCGGTAAGGCCGGCGAGCGGCATGATCGCGACGCTGAGCTTGGGCTGGCTGATCGTGCCGTAATCGTTGATGGGATAGCGTAATCCGTTGAGGCGGTTGCGCAGCGATCCCGACACCGTGTCGATGCGCCAGCCCGGGGTGATGCTGAGCCACCCGACCGGCTCGATCACCGCCTGCGCATAGCCGCCCGCGATCGTCAGCCCGAACGCCTGATCGCGCGTCTGGCTGGTGATGCGGCGGTCGGCGGTCAGCCAGCGCAGGCTCTGGTTGTCCTGCCGCTGTACGTCGCCGCCGACCTCGATCATCAGCCGGTGCAGAAAGCCGACCTGCGGATGGTAATGGAGCGCGGCGAGTCCGCCGTATTGCTGCTCCTGCGTCAGCCGCCGCTGCTGCGCGACGGTCGCCGAGAAGCGGACGTAGCGATCGTCGTCGAGGCTGCTGGCATAGCCCTTGGCGGTCAGCGCCAGCGTCGGGGCGAGATCGGCATCGAGGTGAAGGCTGTACTGGCCCGTCTGCCGCCGGCCGCCGTCGCTCGCCGAGACGGGATAGGACAGGCGGCGGTCGCGATAGGCATCGGCATCGGTGAGATAGCCGGGTTCGTCGGCGCGCGTCTGCGCATAGCGGGCGATGCCGCCGAGCCGCACCCCGCCCCAGTCGTAGAACCATTTGCCCGCGAAGCTCAGCCGATCGAGCCCGGCATGATCGCGATAGCCGTCGCTATGCCGGTAGCCGAGCGCGTAATTCTGGCTGAACCGGCCGGTCTCGACCCCCGCCGACACTTGTCCGTCGGCGGTGCCGAACGCGCCGCCGAGCGCGCGCATGTCGAGGTAATTCCCGCCGATCCGCGTCGCGATATCGGCGCTGCCGGCGATCGCGTGGAGGCCGTAGCGCGGGTCGGCGGTGCCGCGGACCAGTTCGATCTGCGCGATGTCGAGCGGCATCACCGCGTCGATCAGCGGCATGCTGCCGTCGTTGGCATTGTTCGGCACGCCGTCGATCAGCAGCTTGACCGCGTTGATCTCGCCCTCGCCGTTGAAGCCGCGGATCGAGAAGCGGCCCGAGGTGGTGCCCTGATTGAAGTCGGTCAGCGACACGCCGGGCAGGCGCGCGAACAATTCCCAGCTGTTGTCGACATTCTGCCGCTGCGCGACATCGCCGCCGAGCCGGTCGATCGAGGTGACGACGTTGCTCGGCGCGCGCATCATCTCGCCGGCGGTGACGACGATGTCGCCGACCGAGAAACTGGTGTCCTGCGTCGCCGATGGTCGCGTGGCGTCGTCCTGTTGTGCCCATGCCGGGCTCGCCAGCGCGAGCGCAAGGCCCGCCGCTGCCGCGGTTGGTCTGAGGTGCATTGATATTCGTCCTGATCCAGGCGCGCACCCGCTGGCGCGCGCCGTCATGAAGGCAAAGGTCGGATCAGGCGGGGCGCGGCGGTCCGCGCAGCGGCGGGCGGAGGTAGATGCGGTCGGGCAGGACCGGCCGGCGGTGCGGCCGCATCGCCAGCGCCATCGCAAAGGCGATCGCGAGCGCGAGCAGCAGCGGCACGACCGGCAGCGCGACGGCCTGCGCGAGCGCGCCGAACGGGCAAGGGCTGTCCGCGACCGGATGCGGTCCGCCCTGCGCGTCATGGCCGGCACCGGCATGCGCCATCGGCATCGTCATGGCCATCGGCGCGGCGCGCACCGGCCCATAACCGCTACAGATCGCCAGCACCGGCCGGCCATCGACCCGATCGATCATATAGCCCGCCGGCACGAGCAGCCGCACGGCGAGCGCCAGCGCCAGCAGCCACGCCGCCAGCGCGCGATGATCCAGCAACAGGCGGCGGAGCGACGTCACGCGCAATCCCTTAGGCGACGCGGCGGCGGCTGTCATTCACCGCGATGACGGCGGTGATGGGTGGGTGGATCGCGCCAGGGCCATGCCTGCACAAGCATCGAGCGACATTCGGCCCGATCCTCGACCGGGTTGATGCCACCCTGCCCCCAAGCCTTTGTGGCGGCGTCGGCGATCCGTCGTTAGGGTCCGGCGATGCGTCTGTTTCTTCCCCTGCTGCTGATCGCCGCCGCGCCCGTGCCTCCGGTGCGCGAAGGCGTGGCGACGCTCGCCGCCGACAGCGAAGCGCGCTGGGTGCCGTTCGATCTCACCCCGGGCAACCAGATCCGCTTCACGCTGACGCTCGATGCGCGCCCCGTGACCGCGATCCTGGATACCGGCGTGAGTTATTCGGTGCTGGCGAGCAAATCCGCCGCCGCCGATCCGGCGCGGATCACCGCCGACGGACAGGCGACGGCGATCGGCGGCGGCGGCAATGGCGCGGTGGCGGTCGGCTGGCTGCCGACCCGGCGGCTGGTGATCGGCGGGCTGACGCGCAGCGGCGGCGGCGTCACCGTCGCCGATCTGCCGGCGCTCGCCACCGGCAGCGCACAGGCGGTCGACATGCTGATCGGCCGCGACGTCACCGGCGGCCATGCGCTCGACATCGATTATGCCAATCACCGCTTCCGCCTGCTCCCGTCGGGGCGGCTGCCGTTCGTCGGCGCGATCGCGCCGCTGACCATCTCGGCCGGGCGCCGCGTCTATGAGAGCAGCGCGACGATCGCGGGCAAGCGGCTGTCGCCGATGATCGTCGACACCGGCGACGGGTCGGCGCTGACGCTGTCGGCGGCGTCGGCGGCGAGTGCGGGCATCGCCAAGCTGCCGACGACGACGACCATCTCCTTCGGCCTCGCCGGCGAGACGGTGAGCACGCTCGCCATCCTGCCGGCGGTCGCGATCGGCCAGCAGCAGATCCGCAACGTCGAGACGCGCGTCGAGCCGCCCGCGGGCTTTTCGGAGACGATCGGCGTCGCCGGTCGGGTCGGATCGGGGCTGTTGCAGAGCTATCGGGTGCTGCTCGACCCCGGCGCCGGGCGGATGGTGCTCAAGCCCGGCCCCGATGCGGATGCGCCGCCGCTGCGCTCGACCAGCGGGCTGCTCGTCGGGCTAACGCGCGACCGGCTCAAGGTGCTGCACGTCATGCGCGGCGGACCGGCGGCGGCGGCGGGCTGGCGCGCCGGCGAGACGATCTGCCGGATCAACGACGCGCCGGTAACGGCCGACTATCCGACGAGCGCGCTGGCGAAATGGGCGATCGGTACGCCGGGAACGGTGGTGCGGCTCGGCCTGTGCGACGGGACGGTGCGGACTTTGACGCTGCGGCAATTCTACTGAAGATTTGATGCGCGCAGAGGCGCAGAGGACGCAGAGACAATGGCTGCGCCAGCAGCCCCACCTCACTTGTAGGATTGGGGCAAATCGTGCGCGGCAAAAGAGACATCTCCGCGCCTCCGCGTGAACCCTATCTTCTTCTCGCCAATGGCTCATCCCCGCTTCTTATGAATGAGCGGCGGGCGAAGAAAAATTGTTCACGCGGAGGCGCGGAGGCGCGGAAGGGTTGATCGTTCCGGCGATCCAACGTCGCCAGAACGGCAGAGGCGATACACGCCGATCGGGACCCCTCTGCGCCCTTCGCGCCTATGCGCGAACCCAAACGCCTCCGCGTCGAAGAGAAAAAACTACCGCGTGTGCAGCCCGAGGCTGACCAGCAGGATCGTCGCGAGCAGCGCCGCCATCTGCACCGTCCGCCAGTCGATGAAGCCGACCCGGTCGGGGTCGGCGCGCAACCGGCGGCGGCGGTCGGCGAAGGCGGCGACGAGCGCGAGCAGCACCGTGCCGCCCGCGCCCCAGAACAGGAGCGGCATGGCTCAGCCGAGCTTTTCGACCTTATCCTTCAGCCGCAGCAATTCGGCCTTGAGCGCGGCGATCTCGTCGTCCTTGCTCGCCGGCGGCGCGGCGGGGGCGGGCGCGACCGCCGCCGCCGGGGTCTGGAACGCCTGCGCCGCGACCTCGAACATCTGCAGGTTGCGCTTGGCGATCTCGGCGAAGGGCGAGTGGGCGAAGGCGCCCTCGACCGCCGATTTGAACTGTTCCTGGTTGCGGCGGAAGCTGTCCATCGACGCCTCCAGATAGCCCGGCACCATCGCCTGCATCGAATCGCCGTACATCGAGATGAGTTGGCGCAGGAAGCTGACCGGCAGCATCGTCTGGCCGCGGCTTTCCTCTTCCATGATGATCTGGGTCAGCACGTTATGGGTGATGTCGTCGTCGGTCTTGGCGTCGACGACCTTGAAGTCGCGGCCGTCGCGGGTCATCGTCGCCAGATGGTCGAGCGTGATGTAGGACGAGGTCTCGGTATTGTAGAGGCGCCGGTTGGCGTATTTCTTGATGATGACGATTCCGTCGCCCCTGGCCTGTTTCCTCATACCGCTCCCCTGTTGCGCGACGGTGCGTTGCCGTGACTGATCCCGATGGTACGCCGCAATTTTTCGCACCGCAACACGGTCCGCGGCCGTTGCCCCTGTTCCTCGAGATGCTGCGCAGCGAAACCGCGGCGCAGCCGGCGCGTACCGCCGCGGCGCTGGCGGGACTCGCCGCCTATCAGCAGGCGCCCCGCCCCGCGCCGCCCGCGCCGATGCCGGCGCTCGCCACCGCGGGGCGCGCGTCGCTGCGCTATTACGGCGGGCGCGGGCGCATGGTGGTGTTCGTGCCGTCACTGATCAATCCGCCGGCGATCCTCGACCTCGGCGAGGCATCGCTGGTCCGCTGGATGGCGCAACAGGGATTCCGCGTCGCGCTGGTCGACTGGGGATCGCCGGGGGCCGCAGACCGCGACATGGACATGACCGGCCACGTCGAATCGCTGCTGCTGCGGCTGATCGAGCAGCTCGACGAACCGCCGGTGCTGGTCGGCTATTGCCTCGGCGGGACGATGGCGCTCGCCGCGGCGGGGGCGACGCAGGTCGCGGGACTCGCGACGATCGCCGCGCCGTGGCATTTCGCCGGCTATGGCGATGCCGCGCCGGCGATGCTCGACCTGTGGCACGCCGCCGCGCCGACCGCGGAGGCGCTCGGCGTGCTGCCGATGGAGGCGTTGCAGGCGGGCTTCTGGCGGCTCGACCCGGCGCGCACCGTCGCCAAATATGAATCGTTCGGCCGGCTCGATCCGGACGGCGCGGCGGCGCGCGCCTTCGTCCGGCTCGAGGATTGGGCCAATGCCGGCGAGCCGCTGCCGCTCGCCGCGGCGCGCGACCTGTTCGAGGGCTTCGTCGCCGCCGACCGCCCCGGCACCGGCGGCTGGCCGATCCGCGGCGTCGCCGCCGGGCCGGAGCGCCTCACCTGCCCCGCGGTCGAGTTCGTCTCGCTCACCGATCGCATCGTCCCCGCGGCGACCGCCGCCGGGCTTGAAGATCGGCGCGACCTCGGCCTCGGCCATGTCGGGATGATCGTCGGCGGACGCGGGCGGGCGATGCTGTGGGAGCCGCTGGCGCACTGGATCGCCGCGCTGC
Source organism: Sphingomonas kyungheensis (assembly GCF_037120395.1). Lineage (NCBI taxonomy): Bacteria > Pseudomonadati > Pseudomonadota > Alphaproteobacteria > Sphingomonadales > Sphingomonadaceae > Sphingomonas > Sphingomonas kyungheensis. The sequence goes on along the minus strand of NZ_JBBBDM010000002.1, from coordinate 235,389 downwards.
CGGGCGGTAGACAGGCCGCAAAGGAGTAGGATCATCATGACCGAGATCGTTATCGCCGCCGCCAAGCGCACCCCCGTCGGCAGCTTCCTGGGCGCCTTCGCCGCCACCCCCGCGCACGAGCTCGGCCGCATCGCGATCGAGGCGGCGCTCGCCCAGGCCGGCGTCGACGGCGCCGACGTGTCCGAGGTGATCCTCGGCCAGGTGCTGACCGCGGCGCAGGGCCAGAATCCGGCGCGGCAGGCGTCGATGGCGGCGGGCATCCCCAAGGAGGTGCCGGCCTGGGGCGTCAACCAGGTGTGCGGATCGGGGCTGCGCGCGGTGGCGCTGGCCGCGCAGGCGATCCAGACCGGCGACGCGACGATCGTCGTCGCCGGCGGCCAGGAGAGCATGTCGCTGAGCGCGCACGCACAGACGATGCGCGGCGGCACCAAGATGGGCGCGATCAGCCTCGTCGATACGATGGTGGTCGACGGGCTCACCGACGTGTTCAACGGCTATCACATGGGGATCACCGCCGAGAATCTCGCCGAGGAATATCAGGTGACGCGCGCCGACCAGGACGCCTTCGCCGTCGCCAGCCAGAACAAGGCGGAGGCGGCGCGCGCCGGCGGCCGCTTCGCCGACGAGATCGCGCCGGTGACGATCAAAGGCCGCAAGGGCGACACGGTGGTGGCGGACGACGAATATATCCGCGCCGGCGCGACGCTGGAGAGCGTCGGCGGTGTCCGCCCGGCGTTCAAGAAGGACGGCACCGTCACCGCCGCCAATGCCAGCGGCCTCAACGACGGCGCTGCCGCGCTGGTGCTGATGAGCCGCGAGGAGGCCGCAAAGCGCGGCGCGCCGGTGCTGGCGACGATCCGCAGCTGGGCGAGCGCGGGCGTCGACCCGTCGGTGATGGGGATCGGGCCGGTGCCCGCCTCGCAGAAGGCGCTCGACAAGGCCGGCTGGACGCTCGCCGATCTCGACCTGATCGAGGCCAATGAGGCGTTCGCGGCGCAGGCGCTGTCGGTCGGCAAGGCGCTCGGCTGGGATGCCGACAAGGTCAACGTCAACGGCGGCGCGATCGCGATCGGCCATCCGATCGGCGCGAGCGGCGCGCGCGTGCTCACCACGCTGCTCTACGAGATGCAGAAGCGCGATGCGAAGAAGGGGCTGGCGACGCTCTGCATCGGCGGCGGCATGGGCATCGCGATGTGCGTGGAGCGCTGAGGCCATACGACACGGCCGCTGACATAATCGCAACATTCGGACACGATGACCGTCATGATCGTGTCATTTTGGCGACACATTACAGCTAAATGACAAGATTGACACGTTTTGGAGGCATTGCCGCTTGTCCCTGCGGCCGTGCGTTTGCCAACATGGTCCCCTGACAAAGGCGATAAACGCCTGACACAGGGGACTATTATGAAGAACTGGTTGTTCTCCGCGAGCGCGCTCGCGGGCGGGATGCTGCTCGCCACCAATGCCTTCGCGCAAACCGCTCCCGATACGAATGCGCCGCAGGCCGGCAGCAACACGGCCGGGACCTCGATGGCGGCGCCCGATCAGGACGAGCCGACGCGGCCGTCCGAGGAAATCGTTATCACCGGATCGCGCATCCGTTCGCCCAACGCGGTATCGGTCGTGCCGATCACCACCGTGTCGGCCGCCGAGCTGACCCAGACCGCGCGCACCTCGATCGGTGACGTGCTCAACGATCTGCCGCAGCTGCAGAGCACCTACAGCCAGTCGAACTCGACGCGCTTCCTCGGCACCGGCGGTCTCAACCTGCTCGATCTGCGCGGGCTCGGCACGTCGCGCACGCTCGTCGTCGTCAACGGCCGCCGCCATGTCGGGTCTGACATCCTCAACAATGCGGTGTCGGTGGACGTCAACACGATCCCGACCGACCTGATCGAGGGCGTCGACCTCGTCACCGGCGGCAACTCCGCGGTCTACGGCTCGGACGCGATCGCCGGCGTCGTCAACTTCCGCCTCAAGCAGAATTTCGAAGGCTTGCAGATCCGCGCCCAGGGCGGCGTCAGCGACGAGAAGGACGCAGGCAGCTATTTCGTCAGCCTGACCGGCGGCAAGAACTTCGCCGACGGCCGCGGCAACCTTGCGGTCAACCTCGAATATGCCCGCACCGAGGCGCTGTTCGCGTCGGACCGCAAGGCCTATCGCCAGAACGACACGTTCGTCACGACCAACGTCGATGCGGCGGGCGTCGGTGTCGACGGCAAGCTCAATTATGACGGCGTGCCGGACGCGGTGTTTTTCCGCAACGTGCGCAGCGCCACCATCTATGACGGCGGCCTGGTCACCTTCGCCGGCGCCGGGCTTGGCGCGGCGTCGAATGCGCGCTGCGGCCGCGATCCGCTCGGCCGCGCCTATACCTGCAACTATCTGTTCCAGCCCGGCGGTTCGCTGATCCAGGAGACCGGGACGCGCGTCGGCATCGCCAACGGCTCGGCGGCGGCGCCCTCGGCGGCTCCTTCGGGCGCGTTCATCGGCGGCAACGGCAATACGCGCCGTGAAGGCACGCTGATCCAGCTGCTGCCGCAGCTCGATCGCTATTCGGCCAATCTGGTCGGCCATTTCGCCGTGTCGGATGCCTTCGTCCCGTTCATCGAAGCCAAATATGTCCGCGTCGACTCGGTCAGCCTCGGCGGCTCGGGTCCGGCCTTCTACACCGGATCGACGATCGACGCGCGATATGAGCGTCCGCGCCTCGACAACCCGTTCCTGAGCGCGGATGCAAGTGCGGCACTGACCGCACAGGCGCTGCTGGCGGTCAACAACGGGATCAATCCCACCACCGGTGCGGCGATCACCGCGGACCAGGCCGCAACCTTGCGCACGCAGATCAACAGCGGCGCCTATCGCTTCATCCTGCGCAAGAACCTGACCGATCTCGGCTCGCGGCGCGAGGATGCGCGGCGCGAGACGTATCGCATCGTCGGCGGCGTGCGCGGTGATTTCCTCGATACGTTCAACTACGAAGTGTCGGCCAATTACGGCGAGTTCAAGGAGCGTACCCGCGTCCTCGGCAACGTCGACGTGCAGCGGCTGAGCCTCGCGCTCGACGCGGTGCGCAATCCGGCGACCGGCCAGATCGTCTGCGGCGCGCAGCTCGATGCCAGCCGCTTCGCCTTCGGTGAGGATCTCGGCGGCAATGCCGCGAACCTCGCCAGCGATATCGCCGCCTGCCAGCCGCTCAATCCGTTCGGCGTCGGCAGCATTTCGGACGCGACGCGCAACTACGTGCTGCGCAACACCGTCTCGGAAGGCAAGATCACCCAGCTCGACCTGCTCGCCAACGTGTCGGGTGATTCGTCGAAGTTCTTCAACCTGCCCGGCGGCGCCGTCGGCTTCTCGATCGGTGCGGAATATCGTCGTGAGACGAACTATTTCCAGGCTGATCCCTACGTCCAGGCCGGCTACACCTTCTACAACGCGCTGGCCCGGTTCGATCCGCCGTCGTTCGAGGTGAAGGAAGCGTTCGGCGAATTGCGCGTGCCGTTGCTGAAGGACATCACCCTGCTCAAGGAAGTCACGGTCGGCGCCGCCGGTCGCGTGTCGGACTACAAGGGCTCGGCAGGCACCGTCTACACCTACAACCTCAACGGCGTCTGGGCGCCGGTCGAGGGCATTCGCCTGCGTGCCAATTACGGCCGCTCGGTGCGGGCACCGAACCTCAGCGAATTGTATGCGTCGGCCGGGCAGAATTTCGCGCCCAATTTCCTCGATCCGTGCTCGGCGGACAATCTTGGCCGCGGCACACAGTTCCGCGCCGCCAACTGCGCCGCGGCGGGCATTCCGACCAGCTACAATTATCAATATGTCCAGTCGCTCGAAATCCTGAGCGGCGGCAACGCCAATCTGCGCGCCGAAAAGTCTGACTCGTACACCTATGGCGCGGTGATCTCGCCGACCTTCGTGCCGGGGCTGATCCTGTCGGTCGATTATTACAACATCAAGGTCAACAACGTCATCCAGTCGGCGGGCGCGCAGGCCACCGTCAACAATTGCTATGACTCGCCGACGATCACCGACAATCAGTTCTGTAATCAGTTCACCCGCGTTGCCGCCGGCGCGACCGGTCCGAATGGCGAACAGTCCTATCGAATCATCGAAGGTGCGCTACTCGACAATCCGCTCAACTATGCGAGCCTGAAGCGGCGCGGCATCGACGCTAACCTGTCCTACGCGCACAGCTTCGGCGGTACGCGCCTGTCTGGTCAGGTGATCTACACGCATATCCTGGAGGCCAGCAACTTCCTCAATCCGCTGCAGCCGAGCTTCGCGGATATTTTCGTCGGCGAGCTGGGCTATCCGAAGGATCAGGTGACGGTGAACCTCGGCGCCGATTTCGGTCTCGTCACCCTCGACACGCAATTCCGCTATCTGTCGAAGCAGTCGGTCGGCGCGATCGAGAATCACAGCGCCTTCCAGGGTCGCCCGGCGCAGAACCTCGACGATTACGACATCCCCTTCTATCCGGATGTCCTGTACATCGGCGCCAAGCTCGGCATCGATTTCAGCGAGCGGTCGACCTTCTACATCGGCGTCGACAACCTGACCGATCGCCTGCCGCCGCTCGGCGCGACCGGCATCGGTGCCGGCAGCGCGATCTTCGACAATATCGGGCGTCGCTTCTACGCGGGCGTCACCGCGCGCTTCTAAGCGCTTCTGCAAACCCGAAAACTGGAGGGCCGGTGGTTTCCACCGGCCCTTTTTTCGTCCACCATTCGGCGATGCAGAACGACCCGATGACCGCCGTCGCAGCGGTTCAACGACGTGCCGCTGCCGGGGAAGGCGAGGCACTGTTCCAGCTCGGCCTGTGGCAATTGCAGGGCCGCCCCCTGCCGCGCGACCTGCCCGGCGCGCGTGCCGCACTCAGACGGGCGGCCGACGCCGGCCATGACGAAGCGCAGCTGATCGAGATCGCGCTCGCCGCCAACGGCACCGGTGCCGACGCTGACTGGCACACGGCGATGGGGTTGCTCGATACTGCGGTCGCAGCGGGCAACGTGCCGGCGCGTCAGCTAAAAACGCTGCTTGCCGCGATGTCGCTCGATGACGCAGGGACGCCGGCAAGCCTGCCCGTGATTCAGCCGCTCACCGCCGACGGCAGCGTGCGTCGCGCCGTCGCGGCCTTCACCCTGGCGGAATGCGCCCATATCGCGCGCGCCGCGGACGATCTGCTCGCGCCGGCAGCGGTCGTCGATCCGCGCACCGGGCGATCGGTGCCGCACCCGATCCGCACGTCGGACGCGGCGGTGATCGGCCCGGTGCGCGAGGACCCGGTGATCCGCGCGCTCAACCAGCGGATCGCCGCGCTGAGCGCCACCCGGATCGGCCAAGGCGAAGCGCTGACCGTGTTGCGCTACCGGCCCGGCCAGCAATTCCGCCTCCATTCGGACATTCTTCCGCAGGTGCGCAATCAGCGCGTCGCGACGGTGCTCGTCTATCTCAACGACGATTTCACCGGCGGCGAGACGAGTTTTCCCGATCACGGGCTCGTCATCCGCCCGCGCGTGGGAGACGCGATCATCTTCGACAATGTCGATGCCGCGGGGCATGCGCTCGCCACCGCCCGCCACGCCGGCGAGCCGGTGCGCAGCGGCGTCAAATGGTTGGCGACGCGATGGATACGCGCGCGCCCGTTCGACGTATGGACCGGCCCGGAAGCCGCCTAACCCCAGACCCGATCATAACGCTGCCCCATCAGCGTCAGCAGCTCATATTGCGACATCCCGCTCGCCGCCGCCGCGTCGGGCAACGCGAAGTCGAGCGTCACCCAATCGCCCTCGCCCAGATCCGGGCTGGCGCTGACGTCGAGCGCGAGCAGGTCCATCGAGACGCGGCCGATCACCGGCAGGCGCCCCTCCCCCGCGGTGCCGGTGTCGGAGAAGCCGCGGACGTAACCGTCGGCATAGCCGAGGTTGAGGATCGCGACCTCGCTCGCCCGCGGCGCTCTCCACGTCGCGTTATAGCCGACCGTCTCGCCCGCCGCGACGGTACGGCGTTGCAGCACCTGCGCCTGCGGCGTGACGACGCTGCGGATGCGCCCGGCATAGTCGGACCGGACGATGCCGCCATAGAGCGCGATGCCCGGCCGGGTCAGATCGAAGGCATAATCGCCGCCGAGCGCGATGCCGCCCGAATTGGCAAGGCTCATCCGCCGCGCCGCGGTCGCCCCGGCGAGCCCGGCGAAGGCGGAGCGCTGCCGCGCGTTCATTTCGCTGTCCTCATCGGCGCAGGCAAGATGGCTGAGCAGGGTCTCGATCGCCAGACCGTCGAGCAGGCCGTCGCGCACCGCCTTCGGCGCGACGCCGAGCCGGTTGATCCCCGTATCGATCATCACGTCGCAGGCGCCGCCGCCCGCCGCGCGCCAGCGTGCCACCTGCGCCTCGCTGTTGAGCACCGGCCGGGCGATCCCCGCCAGCGCCAGCGGCATGTCCGCGTCGCGCACGCCGTGCAGCACCGACACGGACAGGCCGAGCGGAGCGAGCCGCTCCGCCTCCGCCCAGGTCGCGACGAAGAAATCGCGGCAACCGGCGGCGGCGAGCCGCTCCGCGACCGCGATCGCGCCGAGGCCATAGCCGTTCGCCTTGACCGCCGCGCCGCAGGCTGCCGCGCCGCTCATCCGGTCGAGCGTGCGCCAATTGTCGGCGAGAGCGGCGGCGTCGAGGCGGAGGCGAAGCGGTGCGGTCACGCGCGCCGCTTAATCCCCCGCGGCCGCCGCGTCGATGCCCGCGTCAGCCGAGCCGTGCGCGCAGCCCGATCCACAGCGTCCGCGGGGTGGCGCGCTCGACGATATTCGCGCCGCTGATCCCCGCCTCGACGCGGGCATCGAACAGGTTCTCGGCGCGTGCCTCCAGCGTCAGCGCGCGGGTGAGCGGCAGCGCGGCATAGCCGTCGAGCGTCGTCGCGGGCGCGAGGCTGCGGCTGTTCTGATCGTCATCGAACTGTCGCGCGACATGGCGCAGCGTCGCCGACAGCGCGGCGCGTTCGCGGCGCCAGCCGAGCGTCGCCGACACCGCATCGCGCGGCGTCTGCGCCGGGCGCAGCCCGTCGAGCGTCGCCGCCGCACCCGAGGCGCGCACCCGCGCATCGACATGGCTCCACGAGGCGAGCGCGTCGAACGGCCCGAAGGCGTAGCGCGCGTCCACCTCCACCCCGGTCGAGCGGATCGCGTCGAGATTGCGGCGGACGCGCGACGCGCTGGTCGGCGTCGACGACAAAGTGACGTTGGCGATCGCATCGGTCAGCCGGTCGCGGAACACCGTCGCGGCGAGGCTCGCTCCGGCAAGCGGGGTGAGCGTCGCGCCCGCCTCGATCCCGGTCAGCCGCTCGGGCGACAGCGCGGCGTTAGCGGCGGTGACGTCATTGCCGACGCGGAACGGCCGGTAGAGTTCGTTGAGCGTCGGCAGCCGCCAGCCGCGATAGCCGGCGGCGCGCAGCGTCAGCCAGTCGGCCGCGCGCCAGGCCGCGCCGACCCGCCCGGTCGCCTCGTCCCCCGACCGGTCGGCGAAACGCGTATCGGTCAGCGCCGCGCCGCCGGCGAGCGGGCGTTCGCTGAGATAGCCGCCGTCGATCGTCCACCAGTCGATCCGCGCCGCGCCGGTCAGCGTCAGGTCGCCGAGCGTGACGCTGCCGTCGGCGAACAGGCCCTGCGTCCGCGTCTCGCCCCCCGCCTCACGGCGCCGCGTCGGACGGGCGGCGACGAAGGTGAACAGCTCCTGCGTCTTGCCCGACACGTCGCGCAGATCGGCGCCGAGCCGCAGGTCGACGGTGTCGGCGACCGGCGGCTGCACCTCGATCCGCGCGCCGAGTCCGGTCGCGGGCGTGTTATATTGATTCAGCGACTGGCTGGCGGTGGTGCGCGCCGCGTTGACGCTGGCGAAGCTCGACGCGAAGGCGCGCGTCTGCAGATAGGCGAGCGCCGACCAGCCCCAGCGGCCGCGTCCGACCAGCCGCAGACTGGCGTCGGCCCCGTCGGACTGGTTGGCGGTATAAGCGGTGCCGCGCTCGCGCCGGTCGGTGAAGGCGCTGACATTGGCCTGGAGTTCGGTCGCCGGCGCGATCGTCACGACGGTGCGCAGCGCGGCGGAGGCCTGTTCGTAGGGCGCCGGCCGGTCGACCGGGCCACGCTGTCCGGCGACGGTGGGCACGAAGCCGTCGCCGCGCGCATAGGCCGCGGAGAGCGTCGCGAAGCCGCCGTCGCGGACCAGGGCGGCATTGCCCTGCGCGTCGACCGAATCGCGGCTGCCGTAGAAGACGCTCGCGTCGAGCGGGGCGAGCTGGTCGGGTGTCGCGCTGTCGATCTGCACCGTGCCGGTGAGCGCCCCCGGGCCGAAATAGCCGCTGCCGCCGCCGCGCGTCACCCGCACCTGCCCCAACCGGCCGGTGGCATAGGCCGGAAAGGCGACCCAGCCGCCGAACGGATCGGCCTGCGGCACGCCGTCGACGATCAGCAGCGCCCGGCTCGACGCATTGCCGCCGATGCCGCGCAGGCTGATCCCCTGGCTGGTCGGATTGGCGCTGCGGCTGTCCGAGCGGCGGAATTGCTGGAGGCCGGCGACGTCGGCGAGCACGCTTTCGAGCCGCGCGGCGGCATTGGCCTGCAAGCGGTCGCGATCGATCGTGACGATGTCGAAGGCGCGCTCGCCGGGCGAATCGGGCAGGCCGCGCCCGGTGACGACGATGTCGTCGGCCGCCGCGCCAGTCTGCGCGACGGCGGGGGTGGCGAGCGTCAGGGCGGGCAGGAGCAAATAGCGCATCCCCGCCCATTGACGCTTTTTCCGATGAAGAACAGCAATCTACCGCATCGCGGCAGGTTTCGGGTCGAAAATGTCGATGGGTAACGTAGCGGAACGATCCTCATCCTGTTGCGCTTGCCCTGTCATGGAAGACGACGAACCCCAGTCCGGATCGGCCGGACATGCTGCCGCCGCCGGCCACCCCCGCCCGACGCTGGGTGCCGAGGCCCTGCGCGACGAGCTCAACCGCGCGGCGTTGCGTCTGTCGCTCGACAGTGAGGGGACCGCCATCGACTTCATGCTACCGACGCTCGCCGAGCCGTGGGCGGGAGCCGGGCATAATTGGGACGTGCAGGCCTCCTGCCCCGAATCGCTCGACGCGATCGCCCGCCGCGCGGTCGAACAGGTCGCTGCGCTCTGGGATCTCGATCCGCAGGACAGCGGCGAGGCCGTGACGTTCGAAGCGGAGGAGTGAGCCTGACGCGCGACGAGGATCAACGTGCGCCATTGTCGCGGGGCGGCCGGTGGCCTAGATTAACTCAGACAATTTCCTGAGAGGTATTTCCGATGATCGACGGCGCCCTGCTGATCGGCGGCGAATCACGCCAAGCTTCCGACCGTTTCACCGCGGTCAATCCGGCGAGCGGCGAAACGCTGACCCCGGATTTCTCGTCGGCGCGTGCCGATGCGGTGGCCGAGGCCTGCGCGCTCGCCGAAGCGGCCTTCCCCGCCTTCGCCGCCACCGACCTCGAGGCGCGCGCCGCCTTCCTCGAAGGCATCGCGCAGAACATCCTCGACATCGGTGACGCGCTGATCGAGCGCGCGATGGCCGAGAGCGGCCTGCCGCGCGCCCGGTTGGAGGGCGAGCGCGGCCGGACCGTCGGTCAGCTGCGTCTGTTCGCCGGCGTCGTGCGCCAGGGCGACTTCCTCGACGCGACGATCGATCCGGCGCAGCCCGAGCGCGCGCCGCTGCCGCGCCCCGACCTGCGCCGCATCAACCTCGCCATCGGTCCGGTGGCGGTGTTCGGCGCGTCCAACTTCCCGCTCGCCTTCTCGGTGGCGGGCGGCGACACCGCCTCGGCGCTCGCCGCCGGTTGCCCGGTGGTGGTCAAGGGCCATCCCGCACATCCCGGTACCGGCGAGCTGGTCGCCCGCGCGATCCAGCAGGCGGTGAAGGCCGCCGGGCTGCCCGCCGGCGTCTTCTCCTACCTGCCCGGCGAGACGAACGAGCTGGGCGGCGCGCTCGTCGCCGATCCGCGCATCCAGGCGGTCGGCTTCACCGGCTCGCGCGCCGGCGGCCTCGCCCTCGCCCGCATCGCCGCCGAGCGTGACGAGCCGATCCCGGTCTATGCCGAGATGTCGAGCATCAACCCGGTGGTGATCTTCCCCGCCGCGCTCGCCGCGCGCGGGGCGGCGCTCGCCAAGGAGTACGTCGCATCGCTGACGATGGGCGCGGGGCAGTTCTGCACCAACCCCGGCCTGGTGCTGGCGATCGACGGTCCTGAGCTCGACGCCTTCGTGCGCGACGCCGGCGCGGCGCTGACCGACAGCCAGCCGGCGACGATGCTGTCCCCCGGCATCCATGCGAGCTTCGAAAAGGGCGTCGAGGCGCTCGCCAGCCATTCCGCCGTGACGACGATCGCGCGCGGCAAGGTCGGCGAAGGTGTCAACCAGGCGGTCGGCGCGCTGTTCCAGACGACGGCGGAGCAGTTCCTCGCCGACGTCGCGCTGTCGCACGAGGTGTTCGGATCGTCGTCGGTGGTCGTCCGTTGCGCCAGCATCGACGAGATCATCGCGGTGGTCGGCAAGCTCGAAGGTCAGCTCACCGCGACGCTGCAGCTCGATCCCGCCGACGAGGCGGATGCGGCCAAGCTGATGCCGGTGATCGCACGCCGCGTCGGCCGCGTGCTGGCGAACGGCTGGCCGACCGGTGTCGAGGTGGCGCCGGCGATGGTCCACGGCGGCCCTTTCCCGGCGACCAGCGACGGGCGGACGACCTCGGTCGGCACCTTGGCGATCGCGCGCTTCCTGCGCCCGGTCTGCTTCCAGAACCTCGCGCCGGCGCTGCTCCCCGCCGCGCTGCGCGACGACAACGGCTGGAGCATCGCCCGCCGGCTCGACGGCAAGCGCGAAGCCAGCCCGCGGTAAGCTGTGGATGCTCCCGTCCAAGGGCGGGAGTGTCGTTCATGAGGCGGGCGGGTCGGCCTCTGGTCGCCCGCCCGCTTTTGTTTGAAGCGGAACGAGCCCTGTTGAACAGGCTCGGCATCACCTCGAACCGATCGTCGCGCCAGACGATGATCGAAACCTTCCCGAACCTCGCACCACCCCGGCGAAGGCCGGGGTCCAGTTAGAGCGTCGTCGAAAGACTCCACCGCGCTTCACCCGACTGGACCCCTGCCTTCGCCGGGGGTGGTGCGTGTCGCTACGGGACGACCTTCCGAGCGGCTTCGGATTGCTCCGGCGGCCGTCGCGCCGCAATATGTCGGGTTATGCTCGTGCCGAACGGTGGATGCTGGAACGCGTCCGGCATGACGGGCGAAGTATTGCAGTACTCCCGCGCAGGCGGGAGCCCAGCGTCTTCTTAGTCGTAACCCGATGGTCTGCTTGGCCACCGGATTCCCGCCCGCGCAGGAATACTGTGATGCTCTGGCAGGTGCAGCGACACTTGCGCAGACGTGTTCGGGCGTGCCGATATCCTCAAGGCCCGCCAAGCATCAATGTGGTGCGACACCTCCGGAAGGCGCTCCTTACACCGCCACCGGCGTCACCGGTACGCCGGCCACGCCCGGATCGAAGGCGAACAGATTGCCCGCTTCCGGCTGATCCGCCAAGGCTTCGGCATCGAGTCCCTTGCGCGCGCTCGTCGCATAGGCGGTGCGCAAATCGGCGCCGCCGAAGGCGATCTTGGTGATGTTCGACGCGGGCAGCCGCACCGTGCCGATCAGCGCGCCCGCGGGATCGTAGCGGCGCACGCCCCAGCCGCCCCACAGCGCGACCCACAGACACCCTTCGGCATCGACCACCGAACCGTCGGGATAGCCGGCGCCCTCCTCGATCGTCACGAAGCGCGTCGCCGCGCCGAGCCGGCCGTCGCCATCGATCGTCGCGCGCCAGATCGTCTTGCCAAGCGTGTCGGTATGGTAGAGCGTGACGCCGTCGCCGGCGATCGCCGGGCCGTTGGTGATGCATACCGGGGCGAGGCCGCTGTCGCTGACCGTGCCGCCGGCGTGGCGATAGACGCGCCCGGTCAGATCCGTCTCGGCGTCGTCCATCGTGCCGAACCAGATCCGCCCGGCGCTGTCGGTCGCCGCGTCGTTGAGCCGGTTGCCGGCGGCATCGCCCTCGGGCCGCGCCAGGAAGGTGAAGCTGCCGTCGGCGGGATCGAAGCGGTGCAGTCCGGTGCGCAGGCCGGCGATCAGGCCGCCGTCGTCGCTCGGCAGCACCCAGCCGACCTGATCGGGCGCATCCCAGCGCTGCGCCGTGCCGCTCGCGGGATCGAAGCGGTGGATATGCCGGCTCTTGATGTCGACGAACCACACGGCCTGCTCGCGCCCGATCCACACCGGCCCCTCGCCGAGTACCGCCTGTACCGGCAATACGGTGCGCACGTGATGATCGGTCATGGCATATCCCCTCCAGGTTGAAGCTGGCGCTACATCCTCCGATCCGGGGTTCAGGTCCAGTCTGACAAAACCAGCCTGCCTCACGCGTCGAACAGGTCGCGGAAGCGATGCGGCTGCGAGCGCAGATATTGGTCGGGCGCCTTGACGTGCGCGCCGAGATGCGCCGCGGCATGCCAGGGCCAGCGCGGTTCGTAGAGGATGGTGCGGGCGAGCGCGATCATGTCGGCATCGCCGGTGCCGACGATCGCCTCGGCCTGCTCATAGTCGGTGATCAGCCCGACCGCGACGACCGGCAGGCCGCAGCCCTGCTTGACCGCACGGGCGAGCGGTACCTGATAGCTCGGCCCGGTCGGGATCTGCTGGCGCGGATCGAGCCCGCCGCTCGATACGTGGATCGCCGCGCAGCCGCGCGCTTCGAGCGCGCGGGCGAAGGCGACGGTCTGTTCGGCATCCCAGCCGCCCTCGACCCAGTCGGTGCCCGAGACGCGCATCGTCACCGGCCGCTCCGCCGGGAAGGCGGCGCGCACCGCGTCGAACACTGCGAGCGGGAAGCGCATGCGATTGTCGAGGCTGCCGCCATACTCATCCGTCCGCCGGTTGCTGAGCGGCGACAGGAACTGGTGGAGCAGATAGCCGTGCGCGCCGTGCAACTGCACCGCGTCGATCCCCAGCCGCGCGGCGCGGCGGGCGGATTCGGCGAAGGCGGCGACGAGCGCCTCGATCTCGGCGACCGAAAGCGCGTGCGGCGGATTCTCGCCCTCGGCGAAGGGCGCAGGCGACGGCGCGACCGTCTGCCAGCCGTCGGCATGGTCGGGCGCGATCTGCTTGCCACCGCGCCACGGCAGGTCGGTCGACGCCTTGCGCCCGGCATGGGCGAGCTGGATCGCAATCGGCATGTCGGAATGGCGGCGCACCGATTCGAGCACCCGCGCCATCGCCGCCTCGGTGGCATCGTCGTACAGGCCGACGTCGCCGAAGGTGATCCGCCCCTCGGGCGTCACCGCGCTCGCCTCGATCGTCAGCAGCCCCGCCCCCGACAGCGCGAGATGGCCGAGGTGGATGAGATGCCAGTCGGTCATCCGCCCCTGTTCGGCGGAATATTGGCACATCGGGGCAATGACGATGCGGTTGCGCATCGTCAGCGCGCCGACGGTGATCGGCTGGAACAGGGCGGGAGTCGGCATGGCACCTCGGCGGACGGGAGACGGATAGGCGCTACGCTTGACCGGCCGATTGGTGCCGCGCCGGCAACGTGACGCTCGCGGCAAGGCCACCGCCGTCACGCTCGCCGAGCGTCAGGCTGCCGCCGTGCAGCTCGGTCAGCTCGCGGACGATGGCGAGGCCAAAGCCATGGCCTTCGCCGCGCTCGTCGAGCCGTACGCCCGGCTCGGTGACGCGCGCGCGGTCCGCGGCGGGGATGCCGGGACCGTCGTCGCTGACGGTGAGCACGATGCGGCGCGCGTCGCCGCTCGCCACGCGCACATCGATCCACACCTGCGTCGCGGCGTGGCGCGCGGCATTGTCGAGCAGGTTGCCGAGCAGTTCGTCGAAATCCTGCGCGTCCATCGCCGCGACCGGGTCGCCGCCCACCTGCGGCGTGACGGTGATGCCGCGCCCGGCGTGGAGGCGGCCGATCGCCAGCGCGAGATCGTCTACCGCCGGGGCGATACGCACGCTGGCGCGGGTATCGGTCGCTCCCGCACGGGCGCGGGCGAGATGGTGGCGGATCGTCGCGTCGATCCGCGCGACCTGCGCCGCCTTGGCCGGATCGTCGCGCAGCTGCAGCGCGAGCGTCGCCACCGGCGTCTTGAGCGCATGCGCCAGATTGGCCGCGGACTGGCGCGCGGTGGCGAGCGCGGCGGCGCGATCCGCGGCAAGCGCGTTGAGTTCGTCGGCGAGGCCGCGCAGCTCGACCGGCTGATCGTCGTCGACCCGCTCGCGCAGGCCGGCGCGGATCGCGGCGAGCTGCTCGCGCATCCGGGCGAGCGGGCGCAGGCCGAGGCGCAGTTGCAGCAGCGACGCGGCGGCGAGCAGCGCGGCGAGGATCGCCAGCGCGACGAGCAGCGGCGTCAACGCCTCACGCAGCGGCCGTGCCACCACCGCGCGCGGCGCGGCGGCAAGCAGCGATACCGTGCCCCGCGACGTAACGAGGCGCAGGCGGCGGGCGTGGATGGTGCGGCCCGCCTGATCGACGCCGTCGAGCCCCTGCGGTGCGGCGGCATCCTCGGCGATCGGTGCAGGCGGCGCTCCCGGTGCATCCGGCACGCCGGGCGGCGGCGGCGGTGCGGCGACCGGGCCGGGCCGGAGCCGCGGCGGGTCGGCCGAGCCGATCGCCCCGTCGGGTCCGTCGATCCGCCACGTCCAGCCGCGCCCCGCCTCCAAGGCGCCGGCCCGTGCGGTGAGCCGGGCGCGGTCGACCTGCCCGTCCGGCGCGACGGTGCTGGCGAGCAAGGCGATCTCGGCATCGAGCCGCCGGTCGATGCCTTCGGTGACGACGCGTTCGAGCACGCCGGCGATCGCCCAGCCGGCGATGCCGAGCGCGGCGAGGATCGCCACCGCGGAGAGCAGCAGCATCCGCCCCTGGATCGAGCGCAGCACCGGCTCAGCCCTCGCCGCAGGTCAGCCGATAGCCGCGGCCGCGGATCGTCTCGATCATCTCGGCGCCGATCTTGCGGCGCAGGCGGCCGACGATCACCTCGAGACTGTTCGAATCGACATCGGCATCGCCTTCATAGACGCGTTCGAGCAGGTCGAGCCGCTCGATCACCGCCTCGCGCCGCAGCATCAGCGTCGACAGCACGCGCCATTCGAACGCGGTGAGCTTGAGCGGCAGGCCGTCGAGTTCGAAATGGCCGATCTGCGTATCGAACGACAGCCGTCCGCAGGTCAGCACCGGCTGGGCATGGCCGGCGGCGCGGCGGACAAGCGCGCGCAGCCGCATCACCAGTTCCTCGACGCGGAACGGCTTGACCAGATAGTCGTCCGCCCCCGCCTTGAAGCCGGCGACCTTGTCGGACCAGCCGTCGCGCGCGGTGAGGATCAGCACCGGCAGCGCGCGCGACGCGGCGCGCCAGTCGCGCAGCACGCTGATCCCGTCCTTGCCCGCCAACCCGAGGTCGAGCACCGCCGCGTCATAGGTCTCTGTTTCGCCGAGATGGCCGGCGTCGATCCCGTCGGCGACGAGATCGACCGCGAAATGCTCGGCGCGCAGCGCGCGGGCGGTGGCCGGGCCAAGGTCGGGATCGTCTTCGACTAGCAGGATGCGCATGACCGTGGCCCTATTCTCCCTGGCTAAACCGAACATGAACCGCCTGGTTCAGCGGGGGTCGGCCGAATCACCGTAGAAGCCGGTCATCGACATGAAGGAGACGATCGATGGCAAGACTACATATGACGATCCGGCAGCGGCTGGCGCTCGGTGCGGCGGCGCTGGTCGCGGTGGGGGCAGCGGGCGGCGCCGGCGCGGTCGCGCTGACCCGGCCGGGCGTCGAGATGGCCCCGACGGTGGCGACGCCGATCGCCCGCCTCGCCAACAGCAACGGCATCGTCACGGTCAAGGGCCGTGTCGCCGAGGTGTTCGGGGACCGGTTCGTCGTCCAGGACGGCAGCGGCCGTGCGATGATCGACGCCGGGCGCGACGGCACCGCCCATATGACGCGCGGCAATGCGGTGCTGGTCCAGGGCCGCTATGACGAGGGCCAGTTGCGGGCGCACTTCCTCGTCGGCCCATCGGGCGAGGTGAATGAGGTCGGCCCGCGGCCCCGCCCGGGCGGTCCGGGTGCGGATGCACCGCCGCCGCCGCCGCCGCTGCCCGGTGCCGGTCCCGCCGGAACGCCGCCCCCGCCCCCGCCCCCGGGTGTCGGTCCGGCCGGCAGCCCGCCGCCGCCGCCGCCCGGCGCAGGTCCCGCCGGAACGCCGCCGCCGCCCGCGGTCGGCCCGGCCGGAACGCCCCCGCCGCCGCCGCCGGTGAACGGCGCCGCCCCGCCTGCGCCCCGCGCCGGTGCCGCGCCGGTCGCCCCGGCCCCGGCGCCGACCCCGGCGCGCTGAGCCAGCGGCACACAAAAATCGCTCCCGTCGTCGTTCAGCGGCGACGGGAGCGACGTATCGTCCGCGAAGAGACCCGTTTTACTTGGTCACGGCGTTTTCATTGCCGACCGCTTCGTCGGTGTCGTCGTCGCCGGTGCCCGAATAGTCGATATGGCTCTGCCCGCCATGGCCGAGGAAGCCGCCGCCGACATCGTCCTGCTTGCCCTTGCCGGTGTGCGGATTGGGGTACGCGCCGCCGCTGCTTTCGCTGTCGCCCTTGCCCGATGGCCATTCGACACCGTCGTCCTGTTTGGCCTTTTCGGCGTGATTCGGGTCGATCGCCTGCATCGGTTGTTTGTCGGTCACATCGTATCTCCTTGAAAGACCCAACGATGCAGCGAGCGATTGCGTTGCGTCGCGCCCTCCCCCACATGGGTCCGTAATACACCAACGGGGACCCAATGGCCGATCCATATCAAACCTTGGGCGTTGCGCGCGGCGCGTCCGAGGCGGACATCAAAAAGGCGTACCGCAAGCTCGCCAAGGAACTGCATCCCGACCGCAACAAGGACAACCCCAAAGCGTCCGAGCGGTTCAGCCAGGTCACCAACGCCTACGACCTGCTCAACGACAAGGACAAGCGCGCGAAGTTCGACCGCGGCGAGATCGACGGCGACGGCAACCCCGCCGCGCCCTTCGGCTTCGGCGGCGCGCGACCGGGCGGCGGCCGCGCCGGATCGGCAGGCTTCAACAGCGCCGGCTATGAATTCGGCGCCGGCGGCGATCCGGACATGAGCGACATCTTCGAAGGGCTGTTCGGCGGCGGACAGGCGCGGGGCGGCGGCTTTTCGAGCGGCTTCGGCCGGCGTGCGCAGCCCAAGGGCGCCAACGTCACCTATCGGCTGCAGGTGCCCTTCATCGACGCGGCGACGCTCAGCCCGCAGCGCGTGACGCTCGGCGACGGCAAGACGATCGACCTCAAACTGCCCGCCGGGCTCGAAAGCGGCACGCAGATGAAGCTCGCCGGCAAGGGCGAGGCCGGGCCGGGCGGCGCCGGCGATGCGATCGTCGCCATCGAGGTGCAGCCGCACCGTTTCTTCGAGCGCGACGGCGACGACGTGCGGCTCGACCTGCCGATCACGCTCAAGGAAGCGGTCGCCGGCGGCACCGTGCGCGTGCCGACCGTCGACAAGCCGGTGATGCTGACCATCCCCAAGGGCACCAGCTCGGGCAAGACGCTGCGGCTCAAGGGCAAGGGCTTTCACAAGAAGGACGGCACGCGCGGCGATCAGCTCGTCACGCTGCTGATCGACCTGCCTGCCGATGATGCAGCGCTGCAACAGTTCGTCGCCGGGTGGAACGACCCGCGGAACCCGCGAGCCGCCATGGGCGTCTGACGCGGTCGTGACCGAAACGAATGTCCTTACCCCCGAGGCGCGCGCGCATCATCGCGCGCGCCACCAGCTCGCCAAGCTGAAACCCGGCCCCGCGGCGTGGGAGATCACCAAGCGCGCCGCCTATGGCGTGTTCACCGATGGCTTCATCCACGCCGGCAACCTCGCCTATCTGGCACTGATGACGGTGTTCCCGTTCTTCATCACCGCCGCGGCGGTGCTGTCGCTGCTCGGGCAGAGCGCCGAGACGCAGCGGGCCGTGGCCTCGTTCCTCCACGTGCTGCCGCCCGATGTCGCCGATATCCTGCGCAAGCCGATCGCGGACGTGCTGCTCGCGCGGACGGGATCGCTGCTGTGGCTGGGCGGGCTGGTGGGATTGTGGACGGTCGGCAGCTTCGTCGAGACGATTCGCGACATTTTCCATCGTGCTTATGGCGTCAAGGCAAGCGTGCCGTTCTGGCGGTCGCGCCTGTCGTCGTCGGGCGTCATCATCCTGTCGGTGATCATCGCGCTGCTCAGCTTCCTCGTCCAGGGCATCCTGACCGCGGCGGAACAGTTCATCTACCGCCTGCTCCCCTTTGCGGAAGGGCTCGCCGGATGGGTCGGCCTGTCGCGGATCATCCCGGGGCTGGTGATGTTCGGCGCGCTCTATCTGCTCTTCTATTCGGTGACGCCGTCCAAATATCGTTATACCGACTGCCGCAAATGGCCGGGTGCGGCGTTCACCACGGTCTGGTGGGTCGGGATGACGACGCTGCTGCCATGGGTGCTGGGGCATCTCGGCGGCTATGACATGACCTATGGCAGCCTCGCCGGGGTCGTCGTGATGCTGTTGTTTTTCTACCTGATCGGATTGGGACTGGTGTTCGGCGCGCATCTCAACGCGGCACTGGCGGAACCCCCCGAACCGGCGCTACAGGGGCAATCGGTGACAGAAAAGGCGAAGACGGCGTGACGGGTTTGATGGCGGGCAAGCGTGGGTTGATCATGGGGCTGGCGAACGACAAGTCGCTCGCCTGGGGCATTGCCAAACACCTGTCCGAACATGGCGCCGAACTCGCTTTCTCCTATCAGGGCGCGGCGATGGAGAAGCGCGTCCGGCCGCTCGCCGAACAGCTCGGCGTCGCGCGACTGTTCGATTGCGACGTCGCCGACATGGCGGCGCTCGACGCGACCTTTGATGCGCTCAAGGCGGAATGGCCGACGATCGATTTCGTCGTCCATGCGATCGGCTTCTCCGACAAGTCGCAGCTGCGCGGCCGTTATTACGACACGACGCTCGACAATTTCCTGATGACGATGAACATCTCGGCCTATTCGCTGGTCGCGGTGGCGCAGCGCGCGCGCGCGATGATGCCGGACGGCGGCGCGATCCTGACGCTGACCTATTACGGCGCCGAGAAGGTCATCCCGCATTACAACGTGATGGGCGTCGCCAAGGCGGCTCTGGAGACCAGCGTCAAATATCTCGCGGTCGATCTCGGCCCCGACAATATCCGCATCAACGCGATCTCCGCCGGGCCGATCCAGACGCTGGCGGCGCGCGGCATCGGCGACTTCAACTATATCCTCAAGTGGAACGAGCTTAACGCGCCGCTCCGCCGCACCGTGACGATCGAGGATGTCGGCGGCGCCGGCCTGTACATGCTGTCCGACCTGTCGGCGGGCGTGACCGGCGAGATCCACCATGTCGACGCGGGCTATAACGTCATCGGCATGAAGGCGGAGGACGCCCCGGATATCGCGCTGGCGTAAGACGACGACGGTGCCGGTCGTCTTCGTCGCTCGCGGATGGCGGTTCCACTTCTACTCCAATGAAGGTGACCCGCGCGAGCCGATCCACGTCCATGTTGCCAAACGCGGCATCGGTGATGCGAAGCTCTGGCTGTATCCCGAGGTGACGTTGGCCGATAATCATGGACTGGACGCCCGCGCCCTGCGATGGATCATCGAGCAGGTCAGCCTTCGTCGACCTGAGATTACGAGCGCCTGGCATGAGCATTTCGGTACGCGCGACGAGCGTTGAGTTCGATGACGATCAGATGTGGGTCCGCCTCGACGATGGCCGCACCCTGGGCGTGCCGCTCGCCTGGTATCCCCGGCTGCTGCACGGATCGGCGGCGGATCGCGACAAGGTGTGGATCAGCCCCAGCGGTCTGCACTGGGACGAGCTCGACGAGGATATCTCGGTCGCGGGCCTGCTCGCCGGTCGCGGCGACATGACCCAGGCAAAGCGTAGCGCCGCATGAGCATCAACAGCTTCGGGCATCTGTTCCGCTTCACCACCTGGGGCGAAAGCCATGGTCCGGCGATCGGCGCGGTGGTCGACGGCTGTCCGCCGGGGATCGCGCTCGGCGAGGCGGACATCCAGCCGTGGCTCGACAAGCGCCGCCCCGGCACCTCGCGCTTCACGACGCAGCGGCGCGAGCCCGATCAGGTGCGCATCCTGTCCGGCGTGTTCGAGGGGCGGACGACCGGTACGCCGATCAGCCTGATGATCGAGAACGTCGACCAGCGATCGAAGGATTATTCCGAGGTCGCCAAGGCTTATCGCCCCGGCCATGCCGATTATGCCTATGACGCCAAATACGGCCTGCGGGATCATCGCGGCGGCGGTCGTTCCTCGGCGCGCGAGACGGCGTCGCGTGTCGCCGCCGGCGCGGTGGCGCGGGCGGTGATCCCGCAGGTGCGCATCCGCGGCTGGGTCGAGGCGATCGGCGGCGATGCCATCGATTATGCTGCGTTTGACGACGCGGCGATCGATGCCAACCCCTTCTTCTGCCCCGACGCCGCCGCGGCCGCACGCTGGGAGGCGCTGGTCGATGGCGCGCGCAAGGCGGGTTCGTCGCTCGGCGCGGTGGTGGCGTGCGAGGCGACCGGGGTGCCGGCCGGCTGGGGCGCGCCGCTCTATGCCAAGCTCGACGCCGAGCTGGCGCATGCCTGTATGGGGATCAATGCGGTCAAGGGCGTCGAGATCGGCGACGGCTTCGCCGCCGCGGCGCTGACCGGCGAGGCGAATGCCGATGCGATGCGGCCGGGCGCCGACGGTCCCGATTTCCTCGCCAACCATGCCGGCGGGATCACCGGCGGCATCGCCACCGGCCAGCCGATCCGGCTGCGCGTCGCGTTCAAGCCGACCAGTTCGATCCTCATCCCGGTACCGACGATCGACCGCAGCGGCGCGGCGGCGGAGATCGCCACCAAGGGCCGTCACGACCCCTGCGTCGGCATCCGCGGCGTACCCGTGGTCGAGGCGATGATGGCCCTAGTACTTGCCGACCAGGCGTTGCTGCATCGCGGCCAGACGGGGCGCTGAAGGTTAATAAAACGGAACCCTCCCTGCATCGGCCCGTTGGGGGCGGACGACAAAGCAGGAGAGAACGATGCGTAAGATCATTCCGCTGATGGCCGCCGCGATGCTGATCCCCGCCGCAGCCTATGCCCAGACGACGACCGGCGGCACCGCTGGCGGCACGATGGGCGGCAGCACCTCGGGCAGCATGGGCACGATGGGCGGCAGCACGACCGGTACGATGGGCGGTCAGACGACCACCGCGCCGACCGATTCGACGATGTCGAGCGGCACCACGACGCAGAGCCGTTCGTCGCGCAAGTCGCGCAGCACCCGTAGCGGTCGCACGACCGGTTCGGGCAGCATGAGCGGCTCGACCACCGGCACGATGGGCACCACCGATACGATGGGCGGCACGACCGGCACCGGCACCGGCTCGACCACGGGCACGATGGGCGGCACCACCGACACGATGGGCGGCACGTCGACCACCGGGACGATGGGCGGCACCACCACGGGTGGCACCGCCACCCCGCAATAAGCTTTTCGAAGCTGCGAACAAAAGGCCGGGCGGGTCACACCGCCCGGCTTTTTCGTGTCCGCCGTCAGTCGGCGAACGGATCGCGGACGAGGATCGTGTCCTCGCGTTCCGGGCTGGTCGACACGAGGGCGACCGGGCAGCGGATCAGCTCCTCGACGCGGCGGATATACTTGATCGCCTGCGCCGGCAGATCGGCCCAGCTCCGTGCCCCGGCTGTCGACTCCTGCCAGCCTTCCATCTCTTCGTAGACCGGCTCGACCGCCGCCTGATCTGCGGCATGCGCCGGGAAATAGTCGAGCGCCTCGCCGTTGAGGCGATAGCCGGTGCAGATCTTGACCGTCTCAAAGCCGTCGAGCACGTCGATCTTGGTCAGCGCGATGCCGGTGATGCCGCCGACCGCCGCCGACTGGCGCAGCAGGACCGTGTCGATCCAGCCGCAACGCCGCTTGCGCCCCGTCACCGTACCGAATTCATGGCCGCGCTGGCCGAGCCGCTCGCCGGTCTCGTCCTCCAGCTCGGTCGGGAACGGCCCCGACCCGACGCGGGTGGTATAGGCCTTGGCGATGCCGAGCACGAAGCCGACCGCCGCCGGCCCCAGCCCCGATCCGCCCGCCGCCGTACCGGCGATCGTGTTGGACGAGGTGACGAAGGGATAGGTGCCGTGATCGACATCGAGCAGCACGCCCTGCGCGCCTTCGAACAGGATACGCTTGCCGCGGCCCTTCGCCTCGTTGAGGTCGCGCCATACCGGCTTGGCGAACGGCAGCACGAACCCGGCGATCTCGCGCAGTTCGGCGAGCAGCGCGGCGCGATCGATCGCGGGCGAGCCGAACCCCGCGCGCAGCGCGTCGTGATGCGCGAGCAGCCGGTCGAGCTGCGGCCCGAGATCGTCGAGATGCGCCAGATCGCAGACGCGGATCGCGCGCCGGCCGACCTTGTCCTCATAGGCCGGGCCGATGCCGCGACGGGTGGTGCCGATCTTGCCCGCGCCGCTCGCATCCTCGCGCAGGGCGTCGAGGTCGCGGTGGAGCGGCAGGATCAGCGCGCAGGTGTCGGCGATGCGCAGCGTCTCGGGCGTCGCGGTGACGCCCTGCGCCGCCAGCCGCTCGATCTCCGCCTTGAGCGCCCAGGGGTCGAGCACGACGCCGTTGCCGATCACGCTCGGCGTGCCGCGGACGATGCCCGAGGGCAGCAGCGACAGCTTGTAGACATTGTCGCCGACGACGAGCGTATGGCCGGCGTTATGGCCGCCCTGGAAGCGCACCACCATATCGGCACGCTCGGCGAGCCAGTCGACGATCTTGCCCTTGCCTTCGTCGCCCCATTGCGCGCCGATGACTGCTACATTGGCCATGGATACAGGTCTCCGCCTGCCGGCGTTGATCCGTGCGCCCTTCGACAGGACTCGGCACACGAACGGTCCTGAGATGCCGCGCGCCTACCGGCGTGCGCCGGCGGGGTCAACCGCTTGGCGGGAATTGAGGGCGGGGAACGGTATGGCTCTGCCGTCGGTGACGGGACGAGCGCCTTGCGTCCCGCCACCGACACGTCACCAATGCGAGCCGATCAGAGCGCCCGCGCTTCGCCATCGACATAGAGGTGCGTGCAGAGCTGTGCTTCCGGCGTGTCGCCCGCGGTCAGCGCCGCGACTGCGACCCAGCCGGCGGCGCGCATCGCCGTCCCCGCCTCGGCCGGCGTGCCGAACGGCAGGAACAGGCGGCGGCGATCGGCCGTGCCCGCGGTGGCGAGGATGGCGTCGGCGTACAGCGAGAAGCCGGTCGCCGCTTCCTCCGCGCCGCCTTCGTGCATCACCGCATAGGTGCCGCCGCGCCCGACCTCGCGCGCCGCGCCGGCGATGAACAGCGAGAAGCCGAGCCACGACTGATATTCGAACCCATGCCGCTCGGTCGGATCGAGCGTCAGCGTGACGTCCTCGCCCAGCCCCGCGGCGATCGCGGCGAGGCCGTCGAGCCGGCTGGCGAGCACCTGTCCGGTGTCGAAGGCGCGCAGCCGGGCGATGGCGCCGTCGAACGGACCCGCCGCCTCGATCAGCGGCAGATAGTCGGGCGCGATCGCCGCGACCGCACCGGCATCCTTGGCGTCGAGCCGCTCCTGGAGCAGCGCGATCCGCTCCGCGGCGACCGGCAACGGCCCGGCGGCGAGCGTGTCGATCAGATCGGGCAAGGTGAAGTCGATCGACAGGCCGCTCGCCCCCGCTGCGGTCAGCGCCGAGACGGCGACCGCCACCACCTCCTGCGCCGCAGCGATCGAATCGAGCCCGATCAGCTCGCAGCCGATCTGCCGCCATTCGCGCGCCGGGGCGAGTTCGGGGCTGCGCAGCTTGAGCACCGGCCCGGCATAGGACAAGCGCACCGGGCGCGGGTGGTGGCCCATGCGGGTCGCGGCGATCCGCGCGATCTGCGCGGTGACGTCGGGGCGGATCGCCAGCGTGCGCTGCGACACCGGATCGACGTAGCGCACCGCGTCGGTCAGCGCGCCGTCCTTGAGCCGCGAGCCCAAAGCATCGGCATATTCGACGAGCGGCGGATCGGCGCGCTCATAGCCATAGAGGCGCGCCGCTTCGAGCGCGCGGGCCTCGACGGCGGCGGCAGCATCGGCATGTGGCGGCAGCCGGTCGCGGAAGCCTTCGGGAAGCAGGGGTGTCATCGTAGCCGTCCCCTATCCGCGGCCGGGAACGGGGGCAACGCCGGATCGCGTGCCCCCACCGCGGGTTGGCACGGATCGACGATCACCGTTGCGCGAATCCGGGTGGGGCGACGGGGTTCGCGCGGAGGCGCGGAGGGTTCGCCGGCGACGCGCCGGCGACCGCGACGCCATGCCGCGGACGAACCGGCGCGTACCGCCCGGGCACAGCCGCCCCCCGCGCCCACCGCGCTTCCGCGCGGACCGGTGGACCGCCGCGGCACAGCCGCGCCGGACACGGAGCGTCGACCGAACCTAGAAGGTCAGACCCATCGCGGTCTTGACGCCCGGCAGCGCCTTGACCTTGGCGAGCAGGTCGGCATCGACCGGCTCGTCGACCGAGAGCAGCAGCACCGCCTCGCCGCCCGCCTGACGCCGGCCGAGATGGAAGGTGCCGATATTGACCCCCGCCTCGCCCAGCGCGGTGCCGAGCCGGCCGATGAAGCCGGGCGCATCCTCGTTGACGACATAGAGCATCGGCCCGACCAGATCGGCCTCGACCTTGATGCCGAACAAT
The DNA here is from genome assembly GCF_037120395.1 of Sphingomonas kyungheensis. Classification (NCBI taxonomy): domain Bacteria; kingdom Pseudomonadati; phylum Pseudomonadota; class Alphaproteobacteria; order Sphingomonadales; family Sphingomonadaceae; genus Sphingomonas; species Sphingomonas kyungheensis. The sequence goes on along the minus strand of NZ_JBBBDM010000002.1, from coordinate 210,543 downwards.
TCGACCAGCCGCGGCGCCTGATCGCCGAACAGCGTGCCGGCGACCGAACGCTCGCCGTCGGCGGTCTTCACCGAGACGCGCAGCAGCGTGTGATAATCGCCCTCGCGCTCGGTGCGCACCTCGCGCACCTCGACGCCGCGATCGCGGGCGAGCAGCGGTGCGTTGACCATGTTGACCGTGTCGGTCTGGTTGCGCAGGAAGCCGGCGAGCACCGCGCTGGTGATCGGCTTGGCGTTGAGCTCCGCCGCCGCGCCCTCGGTATGAACCGAGATGCGGGTGATCGCGCCGGTGGTGAGCTGGCCGACGAGGCTGCCGAGCTTTTCGGCGAGCGCCATGTACGGCTTGAGCTTGGGCGCCTCCTCCGCCGACAGGCTCGGCATGTTGAGCGCATTGGTGACGCCGCCCGAGACGAGGAAGTCGGCCATCTGCTCGGCGACCTGGATCGCGACATTGACCTGCGCCTCGGTGGTCGACGCGCCGAGGTGCGGCGTGCTGACGAAATTGGGCGTGCCGAACAAGGGCGAGGCCTTGGCCGGCTCCTCGACGAAGACGTCGAGCGCCGCGCCGCCGATATGACCGCTGTCGAGCCCCTCCTTGAGCGCCGCCTCGTCGATCAGGCCGCCGCGCGCGCAATTGATGATCCGTACGCCCTTCTTTGTCTTGGCGAGCGCCTCGGCCGAGAGGATGTTGCGCGTCTGGTCGGTCAGCGGCGTGTGCAGCGTGATGAAGTCGGCGCGCGCGAGCAGATCGTCGAGCGACACCTTCTCGACGCCCATCTCGATCGCACGCTCGGGCGTGAGGAAGGGATCGAAGGCGACGACCTTCATCTTGAGCCCGCGCGCGCGGTCGGCGACGATCGAGCCGATGTTGCCCGCGCCGATCAGGCCGAGCGTCTTGGCGGTCAGCTCGACGCCCATGAAGCGGTTCTTCTCCCACTTGCCCGCCTGGGTGGAGGCGTCGGCCTCGGGCAGCTGGCGGGCGAGCGCGAACATCAGCGCGATGGCATGTTCGGCGGTGGTGATCGAATTGCCGAACGGCGTGTTCATCACGACGACGCCCTTGGCGGACGCCGCGGGGATATCGACATTGTCGACGCCGATGCCGGCGCGGCCGACGACCTTGAGGTTGGTGGCGTGCTCCAGGATCTCCTTGGTCACCTTGGTCGAGCTGCGGATGGCGAGGCCGTCATACTGGCCGATGATCGCCTTCAGCTCGTCGGGGGTCTTGCCGGTGATCTCGTCGACCTCGACGCCGCGCTCGCGGAAGATCTGCGCGGCCTTGGGGTCCATTTTGTCGCTGATGAGGACTTTGGGCATGGGTAATTCCTTCGAACAACGATCGTCATCCCCGCGTAGGCGGAGATCCATAGCCGCTGACGGTGCGGCTCCTGCGACGACCTGCGTGTAGGGATCCCCGCCTGCGCGGGGATGACGGCTTGACGTTAAGCCGCCGCCTTGGCGGTGGCATAGGCCCAGTCGAGCCATGGCCCGAGCGCCTCGATATCGGCGGTGTCGACGGTCGCGCCGCACCAGATGCGCAGGCCCGGTGGCGCGTCGCGATAGCCGGCGACGTCATAGGCGGCGCCTTCCTTGTCGAGCAGCGACGCCATCGCCTTGATGAACGCCTCGTCGGCGCCCTCGACGGTGAGGCAGACGCTGGTCTTCGACCGCGTCGCCGGATCGGCGGCGAGATGGCCGAGCCAGTCGCGCGCCTCGACGATCCGGTCGAGCGCGGCGGCATTGGCGTCCGAGCGCGCGATCAGCCCGCCCTGCCCCAGCGACTTCGCCCATTCGAGGCTGACGATGACATCCTCGACCGCGAGCATCGACGGCGTGTTGATCGTCTCGCCCTTGAAGATGCCCTCGGTGAGCTTGCCCTTGGACACGAGGCGGAACACCTTGGGCAGCGGCCAGGCCGGCGTGTAGCTTTCCAGCCGCTCGACCGCGCGCGGGCCGAGGATCAGCACGCCGTGCGCGCCCTCGCCGCCGAGCACCTTCTGCCAGCTGAACGTCGCGACATCGATCTTTGCCCAGTCGATATCATAGGCGAACACGCCCGAGGTCGCGTCGGCGAAGCTCAGCCCCTCGCGGTCCGCCGGAATCCAGTCCGCGTTCGGCACGCGCACGCCGCTGGTGGTGCCGTTCCAGGTGAACAGCACGTCGTTCGACCAGTCGACTTGCGCAAGGTCGGGCAACTGACCGTAATCGGCACGGATGACGGTGGGATCGATCTTGAGCTGCTTGACCGCATCGGTCACCCAGCCTTCACCGAAGCTTTCCCACGCGAGCGTCGTCACCGGCCGCGCGCCGAGCATCGTCCACATCGCCATCTCGAACGCGCCGGTGTCGGAGCCGGGGACGATGCCGATCCGGTGCGTGTCGGGCAGGCCGAGCAGCTCGCGCATCAGGTCGATGGCATATTGCAGCCGTTGCTTGCCGATCTTCGAACGATGCGAGCGGCCAAGCGAATCGGTGGCGAGCTTCGACGCCTCCCAGCCGGGTGGCTTGGCGCAGGGTCCGGAGCTGAAGAAGGGGCGCGCCGGCTTGGTGGCGGGCTTGGACGCACCCCGTGCATCGGGGGCGGTGAAGGTATCCGTCAAAATAGTCTCTCCTCACAGAGAGCACGCGCCGCGTTGGGACGGCGTGGCCCGCCGACGGCCCTAGAGACACGCGGCGACCGTGACAATCGAAAAAGCTTCGGTGGCGAAAACGCCTCTACAAGAAACTTTGGCAAAGCGACGAGGGGGCGACAGGTGTTGCGAGACCGGACCGGGTCGGCGGAGACACGGTGTCGTAGCAGGCTCCGCCACCGGTCGCTTGCGGCGTCGCGGAGGCGTGACGAATCGGTGGCAGGGCACCGCGAGCGACATCTGTCCGAGGCTCGCCGCCGTCGCCGCCCTGCTGGTAGCCGGGACGGCGTGGCGGATCATCGCCCGGCTGTCGACGCTCCAACACGAGGCGATCCGTCTACAATGAGCCATTGATGCAATGCGACGAGGAAGCGGAATGGGCGTTACCAACCCGAAACGGCGCGATCCCACCACCGCCGGCGGCATCGCCGTGGGGGCGATCTGGCTGTGGACCGTGCTGGTGATGCTCGACGGGATCGGCCGGATCATCGAAATCTGCGCGGTCAGCGGTCTTGGCAAGGGGGCAATCCCCCGATGGGCGTTTACGCAGGTCGCGGCCCTGTCGTCCGCCTTGCAGGCGCTGACCGCCGTCGCCTTCGCGCTCGCTGCGCTGGCGGTACTGCGCTGGGTCTATGTCACCAACCGCAACGCGCATGCCCTCGACGACCGGTTTTCCACCGCGCCGCAGACCAGCCCGGCCTGGGCGGTCGGCTGGTTCTTCGTACCCGTCGCCGGGCTGATCAAGCCGCTCGGCCTGATCAGCGAGACGTGGCGCATCTCCGTCGCGCCCAAGGCGGCGGCGCTGGTCGAGGTGCCCGCCATGCTGCGCTGGTGGTGGGGCCTGTGGCTGGCGAACGGCGTGCTCAGCCTCGTCGGCCTGCGCCAGTACATCGGCGCCACGCTGCAGCATGACCTGCTCACCGCCGACATGCTGCTGCTGGTCAAGGTCGCCGTCGACATCGCGTTGAGCGCGGTCTTCTCCGTCATCATCCTGCAACTGTCGGCGTTGCAGCGCGTCGCGCTAATCTATCACAGCAACACCGGGTCGCGGCGTTGGGGACGGCGGAGCTGAGCCGCCGACACCGCCGCATGATCCCGACAGCGGCGTGCGAAGGGACCCTCGCGGGGCGGGCCGCTGCGGGCTTTTTCCATCAGGGCGGCACCGTCCTGTCTGTTCACCCTGCTCGCTACCCGCGTCATCGCAAGACTGTCGGCACGCCAAACCGCGCTCTTGGCGGCGCAGCGCGGCGCTGTAGACGGGGACGATGATCCCATGCCCTGACCGGCGGGCGCTGGCGCTCGGCCTCGTCCTCCTGCTTGCCGCCTGCGGGCGCGCCGAACGTCCGGCGCCGCCGCGCGATTCGATCGCCACCGTCTCCTCCCGCCAGACCGCGCAATGCCTCGCCGATCTGCGCGGCATGGACGTCAGCTACAAGACGCTGCCCGACAAGGATTTCGGCAATGGCTGCGGCCTGTCGGGCGCGGTCCAGCTGATCGACATCGGCGTACCCGTCACCGGCATCACCGCGATCCGCTGCGGCGAGGCGCGCGCCTTCTCCGGCTGGGTGCGCAACGCGGTCGCCCCCGCCGCCTATCAGATCCTCGGCAGCGAGCTGGCCAGCGTGCAGAGCATGGGCAGCTATGCCTGCCGCAACGTCGTCGGCACGCGGCGCGGCGGCGACCGGCGGTCGGGCCATGCCATCGCCAATGCGATCGACGTCGGCGGGGTGACGCTGAAGGACGGGCGGCGGGTGACGATCCTGCGCGACTGGACCTCGCCCGACCCGCAGGTCCAGCGCTTCCTGTCGACGATCCACGCTTCCGCCTGCAAGCGCTTCGGCACGGTGCTGTCGCCCGGCTATAATGCCGCGCATCGCAATCACTTGCATCTGGAGGACGACCGCGCCGGCGTCTGCCGCTGACGATCGGGCGTTGAGCCGTCGGGGGCTTTGCTCTAACGCCCGCGGATGACCGACACACGCCTTCCCGAACGGGTTTTCCCGCGCGCCAGCCAGGATGCCGCGAGCGCCCAGCAAGCCATCTCGACGCCGCAGACCGAGCATCCCGCCTATAAGCTCGCCTTCCAGGACATGGACTTCCTGCTGCGCGAGGATCTGCGCCCGGTGCGCTTCCAGCTCGAGCTGCTCAAGCCCGAATTGCTGCTCGAGGAGGCGCAGATCGCCTCGACCTTCGTCATGTACGGCTCGGCCCGCATCCCCGAGCCCGCCAAGGCGCAGGCGATGCTCGAACTGGCGAGCGACGACGTGTCGCGCGGCATCGCCGAACGGCTCGTCGCCAAGAGCAAATATTATGAGGTCGCGCGCGAACTGGCGCAGATCGCCAGCCGCGTGCCGCGTGACCAGCGCGGGATGCGCCAGTTCGTCGTCTGCTCGGGCGGCGGGCCGTCGATCATGGAGGCTGCCAATCGCGGCGCGGCGGATGTCGGCGCGGAATCGATCGGCCTCAACATCGTGCTGCCGCACGAACAGGCGCCCAATCCCTATGTGACGCCGTCGCTCAGTTTCCAGTTCCACTATTTCGCGCTGCGCAAGATGCATTTCCTGCTGCGCGCGCGGGCGCTCGCCGCCTTCCCCGGCGGTTTCGGCACCTTCGACGAACTGTTCGAGCTGCTGACGCTGATCCAGACCGGCAAGATCAAGCCGATCCCGGTGCTCCTGTTCGGCCGCGAATTCTGGGAGAAGGTGGTCAACTTCCAGGCGCTGGTCGACGAGGGCGTGGTCAGCCAGCGCGACCTCGGCATCTTCACCTATGTCGAGACCGCCGAAGAGGCGTGGGACGTGGTGCGGGAATTCTACGAGGAGCAGGCGAAGAAGGAGGGGTGAGCACCTCTTTCACGACCGGCTCGCCCTGCCCTCACCCCGCGCCGGCTTCGCCGTCTCCCCCCTCTCCCAGCGGGAGAAGGGGTAAGGCGCGCAGCGCCGCAGGGTAAGGCCAGGGGCGAGACGCCCGAGGCTTACTTCCCCGCCTTCGCGCCTTCCTTGGCGGCGTTGGGGTCGATCGACGGCGCGCCCGATGCCGGCGTGCCGGTGTTGGCGAGATTGTTGACCGCATCGGTGTTGGTCACCGAATCCTTGCCCTCCGGCGCCTTGGCGTCCGGCTTGGCCGGCGCGGCACCGGCGGCGGGCGCGGCGGGCAGCGGCAGGTTCGAACCCTGCGAGTTGAGATAGGCGATGACGTTGGCGCGATCCTGCGGATTGCCGAGGCCGGCGAAGGTCATCTTGGTCCCGGGCGCGAATTTGCGTGGGCTGGTCAGCCACGCGTTCATCTTGTCGAAGTCCCAGTTGCCGCCGACGCCCTTCAGCGCGTCGGAGAAGGCGAAGCCGCCCTTGCCCTGGCCGATCGGCTCACCCAGCGTCGCATAGAGATTGGGGCCGATGCCGTTCGCGCCGCCCTGCGTCGCGGTATGGCAGGCGGCGCATTTCTTGAAGACTTCCGCGCCCTTGGCGACGTCCGCCGTCGGCAGCAAGGTCGCGATCGGCACCTCGGCGGCACCGCCGCCCGCGCCGCCCTCGGCCTCGACGCCCTCGATCGCATAGCCGAGCTTTTCGGGGCGCTCGCTGTGGAAGGCCATGCCGCCGACGATCGACAGACCGAGCGCAACCCCGCAGGCTGCCAGAGTCCACCCGGCGATCGTGTTGATGCGGTTATCCATCTGCCTAACGCTGCCCCTATGTTCTGCTCTGCGCCATGAACCCATAGGAAACGGCGACCCCCTCCGCAAGCGCGCGCTTGCTGCCGCCCGCCGCCCGCTCTACCGCCGCCGGTCGATGGAAACCTACGCCGCCCCCGCCCGCCCGATCGTCGCCGCGATGACCGCCGCGGCCGCCGCCCGACCCGACCGCGCCGTCGCCTTTCAGGGCGCACCCGGCGCGAACAGCCATGTCGCGGTGATGCAAGCCTTTCCGGACGGCCTGCCGCTGCCCTGCTTCACCTTCGAAGATGCGATCGACGCGGTCCGCGACGGCCGCGCCGACTGCGCGATGATCCCGATCGAGAATTCGCTGCACGGCCGCGTCGCCGACATCCACTTCCTGCTGCCGGAATCGGGGCTGGTGATCACCGGCGAACATTTCCTGCCGATCCGCCACGCGCTGATGGGCAGCGGCGCTCGCGACGCGGTGCGGGAGGCGATGAGCCACCCGCAGGCACTCGGCCAGTGCCGGCACTGGCTGAAGGCGCACGGCATCCACCAGGTCTCCTACCCCGATACCGCAGGCGCCGCCGCCTTCGTCGCGGAGCGGCGCGATCCCGCCATCGCCGCGCTCGCCCCGCCGGGCGCGGCGGCGTTGTACGGGCTCAACCTGCTTGCGGTCGACATCGCCGATGCCGATCACAACACCACGCGCTTCGTCGTGCTGGCGCGCGGCGGCAAGCCGCCGGCGGGCGACGGGCCGTGGATGACGACGCTGATCTTCGAGGTGAAGAACGTCCCAGCCGCACTCTACAAGGCGATGGGCGGCTTCGCGACCAACGGCGTCAACATGACCAAGCTGGAAAGCTACCAGCGGTCGGGCTCGTTCGCGGCGACCGAATTCTACGCCGATGTCGAGGGCAAGCCCGGCGATCCCGCCTTCGACCGCGCGATGGAGGAACTCGGCTTCCATTCCAAATGGCTGCGCCTGCTCGGCACCTATCGCCGCGCGCGCGAGCGGGGGTGACGACAGCGATTTGCAGCGACGCTCTGCCAAGCACCATCTGAAACGATCCAATCCCTCCGCGCCTCCGCGCCTCCGCGTGAACCATCCGCCGGCTGCCCACCCGCTGGCGGAACCTACATCACGCGAAGACGCTAAGAAATTCGGTTCACGCGGAGGCGCGGAGGCGCGGAGGCGCGGAGGGGGTGTGCAGAAGGGCAGATTGTGCGCTGTAACCGGTCGAAGAGGAAGATAGGGCTGCACCCTTATGCAGCGACTCCGCGTGCAAGCCACTTCCGATCACTTGGTGAAGCTGATCCGGATGCGCACCCAGGCGCCGACCTGCGGCGTGCCGTTGATCCGCGGCGGGCGGACCTTGAATTGCCACGCCGCCTCGCGGATCGCGCGGGCGAGGCCCGATCCGGGCTGCGAATCGCCGAGCTGGACGCAATCCTCCACCGCATATCGGGCAGCGGTGCGGCACGCGATTTCCGCCCAGGCACCCTTGGGGACGTTGGGCGGCAGATAGGGCGACAGTTGCGACTGCGCCGGCTCGACATACCATTCGGCATTGTACAGCCGCTGGCCGCCCGGGCCCGTCCCCGCCGCGGCGCTCGAATCGCCGGCATCGCCGTCGCCCGCGCCGTCCGCCGCGGCGAGTTGCTTGCCGGCGCTGCCGCCCGATTTGCGCGACGGCATCTTGCCGACGTCGGAGGCGGCGAAATCATTCTTGTTGAGCACCAGATAGCCCGGGAACGGCGTATCGACCGGCGGCGGTACGGAGGCATCGGGCGCCGGCGTCTTGGGCGCGGCGGGCGGCTCGGGCGCGGTGCGGCGACTCGCCTTGGCGGCGGCGCGCGCGGGCGCCTTCTCGCTCTTCGTCGCGGTCGATTCGGCGTCGCCGACCGGCAGCATGTTGACGGTGAGCGAGCGGCCCGGCTCCTTGGTCTGGTCGAGCACCGGGGCAAGCCGCCAGAGCAGAAAGGCGATGAGCAGATGCGCGAGGATCGTCAGCGTCAGCGAGATCGCCCGGCGACGGTCCGACGAAGGCTGATAGGACCGCATGGAAGCTCGCGCGTAGCGCGCAGGTGAATGTCCTGCAACAGCTTCTACACTGCCACGCGCTTGCCACCTTCGCTTGTCATCGCCGCGTCATGGCTCCGACAGATTCCCCCGCATTGCCGCGCCGGCGGATCGCGATCTACGATCTCGATCGCACGATCACCCGCGCGCCGACCTGGACGCCGTTCCTGCTCCACGCGGTGCTGCGCCATGCGCCGTGGCGGCTGACGGCGCTGCCGCTGGTGCTCGGCGCGGCGGGGCTGCGCGCGGCCGGGCTGCTCCACCGGGACCGGCTGAAGCAGGTGATGCATCGCGCGGCGCTCGGTACATTGTCGCCGGCGCGCGCCGAGGCGCTGGCGGCGGCATGGGTCGCGCGCTTCGGCCCGGCGCAGATCCGCCCCGGCGCGCGCGCGCAGATCGCCGCGGATCGCGCCGCGGGCTTTCGCATCGTCATCGCCACCGCCGCCTATCGCTTCTATGCCAAGGCGATCGCGCAGGCGGTCGATGCCGATGCGCTGATCGCCACCCGCACCGCGACCGATACGCGCGGCAACCTGCTGCCGCGGATCGAGGGGGGCAATTGCTACGGCCCCGCCAAGCTCGCGATGATCGAGGCCTGGTTCGCCGAACAGGGCATCGACCGCGCGCAAGTGGAGGTGCGCTGCTATTCGGATCACGTCACCGACGTGCCGAGCCTCGCCTGGGCGGATGCGGCGGTGGCGGTCAATCCGCATGCCGCCCTGCGCCGCGTCGCCGAGCAACGTGGCTGGGCAGTCGTCGACTGGGGCTGACGGCTCAGCCGCGCGCGACCAGCGTCCGGACGAGATCGAGATCGGCGGGTGTGTCGACATCCACCGCGGCGAGCCCGTGTCGCGCCGCCACCGCCGCGGCGCGCACGCCGACCTGCGCGCCGAGCCGCGCCAGCGCCGCATCAAGCGTCAATCGCCCGGTGACATAGCGCAGCAGCGTCGCCGGGCCGAGCCGCCGGACGATCCGCCACGGCCGCTTGCGGTCCTGCTCCACCGCCATCCATAGCCGCAGCGCCGCTGCGGCCGCCGGGGTCTGGAGCAGGAAGAGGTTGCAGCCCGACCAGCCACCGTCGGCGAAGCGCAGATAGGTGCGCCGGGTCGGCGGCGCATCGCGGACGATCAGCGCGCGCCGGGCGAGCAGCGCGGCAACGTTCGCATCGGCGGGCGTATCGGCGCGGAAGTCGGCGATCCACTCGGGCCGCAGCAACGCATGATCCGCGGTGGTGACGAGCAGCGGCGCGCCGAGCGCCTCCAGCCCGAGCAACGTGCTGCGGCTCGGCCCGGCGGCGGCGTCGATCGGTTCGGCATCAAGCCGCAGCGCCTCGGCACGGACCGCCGGGGCGTTGGCGGAGACCGCGATCCGCGCCGCTCCCGCCGCGCGCAAGGCCCCGATCACCCGCGCGAGCATCGTTTCGCCGTCGATGACGATCAGCGCCTTGTCGCTGACCCCGGCATAAGCGGCGAGCGGATCGACGCCGCCGCGCGATCCGGCGAGCACCAGCGCGTTGAAGCTCATGCCCGCGCCTGCCACACCCGCCACATCACGCCCGGCGCGGCGAGGATCGGATGACGCTCGCGCCAGCGGGTCAGCGGCAGGTCGACGCCGGTGTGACGACGCAGCTTCCACAGGCCATAGGCCCCCGCGCCTTCGAAGGTAAAGGCCGCCTTGACCAGCCGCGCGACGTTGAGCCACTTGCCGAGCCGCTGGCGCAGCCACCAGGCGGCGAGCGTCGCGCGCACGTCGCGTTCGGCGACGATCGGCGCATAGTCGCCACCCTGTCGGCGATGGCCGATCCCGGCGCCCTGCCAGGCGAGCGGCAGCAGCCGGTCGAAGCGTTCGGGTACGAAGGCGAGGATCTGCCGCTCGCGCCCCGGCGCCTCGACGCGCAGCTCGGCGGAATAGGTCTGGCGGAACAGCGCGAGCCAGAAATCCGCCGGTGCGCCATGCTGCGGCCCCAGCACCGCGGCGAAGCGCGCCGCGGTCGCCGTGGCATAAGCGACGGCGCGGACGACGCGGTCGCGCACCCGCGCATCGGCCGCCCAGATCAGCGCGGCGGGCTGCGCGAAGCGCGTCCAGATCGTCGTGTCGACGCTCCGCCCCTCGACCGCGCGGCAGAAGATGTCGAGCGGCAGCGTCGCCACCTTGGCGCGGATCATGATGCCGTCGACCTCGACCTCGTGGAAGCTGACGTCGGGCCATAACGTGCGCGTCGCCAGCTTGCGCAGGCCCCAGCCGCGCAGGCGCGGCGTCAGGACGTAGAAATCGAGCACGCCGTCGAGATCGCCAGTCCGCAGCACCGATCCGTAGAACAGCACCGCGACGCCGCCGAGCCGCCGCGTCACCGCCTCCGCCGCGGCGGCCACGGGGGCGCTGACCGCCGCGTCGAGCTCGTCGGCGACGAACGACAGCAGCGTCTGCGTCACGCGGCGGCGAACCGGATCGGCTCTCCCGCGCGCAGGGTCAGCTCGCCGCCCTCGTAAAGTTCGCCGTCGAGGATGAAGCCCTCGCCGGCGGTGACGTGCATGACGGCCGGGTCGCTGCGCGTGAAATCCTGCGCCACCGCCTTGCTGCCCCGCGTGCCGTTGAGGATCGCGGGGAGGATGCGGAGCAGATGCCGCGGCGGCGCCTCGACGGTGAGCAGCTTGAGGCCGGGGCGCGGGCCGCCGAACGGCTTGATGCCGAGCGGCAGGCGTTCGAGCGTCGAGCAGAGCAGCAGGTAGAGCTGCCGCGTCGCCGGGGTCGCGCCGTCCTCGCCGAGGCGGATCGTCGTACCGCGCCGCCACACGTTGCCGGCGCCGCCGAACAGCGTCTGCGCCATGCTCCAGCCGAGCGACAGCGCCACCGCGATGCCGTTGAACGCGCCGACGCGATGCGTGCTCTGCGCGAGTTCGGTGGCGCGGACGAAGCCGCCCATGCCGAACAGGAAGCCACGCGCCGCCGGGCACGGATCGTCGCCGCGCAGCACCTCGATCGGGGCGCGCGAGACAAAGCGTCCGGCCCGCGCCGCGGCGATCGCGTCGCGCACCGTCCAGTCCTGCGGGATGCCGAGATCGAGCGCCAGCGCGTTGGTCTTGCCCGAAGGGATGATCGCCATCGCCGGCAGCGTCTCGAACACCCGCGCCGCGGCGGTCAAGACGTCGCGCAACGTGCCGTCGCCGCCGTTGACCACCAGCAGGCCGATGTCGCGCGCCGCATAGTCGCGCAGCGTCGCCTCCAGCGCCTCGAACGTCTCGGGCGCGTCATAGGCGACGTCGGGCCAGTGATCGAGCCGCATGCCGTGCTTGAGGTTGCGATGGCTGCGCCCGTTGGCGATGACGCCGACCAGCAACGGCGCCGATGCGGGCGCGACGGGCGCGCGCTCCGGCCGCGGCAGACAGGCCGGCGCCGAGCGCCGCAACAGCGCCGCGCCGGCCGATCCTATCGCCTGCCCCGTCCACCGTCGTTCGATCCGCGTCGCCAATCTGCAATCCTTGTCATGCAATTTTCACCAAACTGTCACAGACGAAAGGGGCAGGATTACGGCCGTTACGATAAAAAGCTCTGGAACGGTGTGATATTTTCGCTGACGCAGTCGGGACTGGGCCAACTCAGTCGGCGGCGCTTGGTTTCACCCGGAGCAAGCTTTGCGTCGCCAGGCCGAGCAACAGCGCGACGACGAGCGCGTTGACCAGCACCGCGATCGACACGCCGATCACCTCGAGCGACGGGCTCAGCCAGAAGCTGATGCCGAACAGCGCGACGATGCCGACGACGCGCGCGACGAAGGTCGCGCCGATCCGGTTGGCGGCGAGCAGCAACGGCTCGAAGCCGACGGTGACGAGATCGATGCACCCCGCCGCGGCGAGCCACAGCAGGATCGGATAGGCCCGGCCGAACGCCTTGCCGCCCATCAGCGTCAGCACCGGATGGCCGAGCAGCACGACGAGCAGGAAGGCGACCGCACCGACCACCGTCGCCATCAGGAACGAGCGCAGGATCATCCGCCGCACCCGCGCGAGCCCGCCCGCCGCGACCGCGCGGACGATTTCCGGAAAGGCGGCGCGGGCGAGCAGCTGCGACACCTTGGTCAGCGCCTGCGCGAGTTGCAGCGCGAGTCGGAACGCACCCGCCGATGCGGTGCCGACGGTGCCGCCGACGAGCAGCAGCGGGATCTGCTTGCTCGACAGGCCGAGCGACGAACTGGCGTTGGTGGCGAGCGAGAAGCGGACGATGCCGGGATGATCGCGAACGACGTCGCGCACGCCGATGCCGCGCGCGAACAGCAATTTGAGGTCGCCGGTCCGCGCCAGGGCCGCCCAATAGGCCGCGGCGGTCAGCACCTCGGCCAGCCCCCAGGCGATCAGGAAGCCGGTGACGCTCGGCAGCAGCACCGCGGCGGCGACCGCACCGATCAGCCGCATCACCGGCGTCACGCTGTCCGCCGCCGCGGCAAAGGAGAAACGGTCGCGCAGCCGCAGGATGCCGAGCGGGGTCGAGCGGATCGACAGCAGTTGCGCGATGGTGAACAGCATCGTCGCGCGCATATGCACCGGGCGGACGCCGAGCGGCTCGCCCCAGATGCGGATGATCACCGCGGCGAGGATGACGCCGAGGATCGCGCTGCCGAGATCGAGCAGCCCGCACGCCCTGAACAGCCGCGCCAGCCGCGTCTCGCCGCCGGGATCGAGGTGGCCGGTGCCGTAGCGGACGATGATCTGCCACGTCTGGAAGCCGACCACGGTGGCGAGCGCCTGGCTCGCGCCGGTGATCAGCGCGAAGCGGCCGAAGCCCGAGACGCCGAGCGTGCGCGTGACGATCGCCAGATAGACGAGGCTGAGCACGGCGAGCACGCCGCGGCTCGCCAGCATCCAGCCGAGATTGCGCGCGATCGCCCGCATCGGCCCGCCGGGAAACAGCCGCGGCGCATCCGGTCCGGCGTCGTCGGAACTCACGCCAGCCAGCTGACGATCCTCCGCCCGCGCGCCTTCGCCGCCATCGCCTGGACGAGGCGGACGAGATGGACGACGAGCGACAGCATCGTCCACGCCGCGACCGCGATGATGCCCCAGTCGGGCCGGCCGATCAGCAGCCCGGCGAACAGGATCACCATATTCGGGTTGCGCCGCGCGGTGACGAGGCGGAAGCGGCTGTCGAACCGTTCCCAGACATGGATGTGCATGCCGAACCGGGCGATGAACGCGCCCTCGATCAGCCGCTGCGCGACATAGCCGAACAGCATCGCCGCGATCACCGCGACGAAGGCATCGTGCGACAGCGGCCGGCCATAGGCCGCGCAGCCCGTCGCCCAGGCCCACCACCAGAAGGGCGGATGGACGAGGTCGACGCCATGGTCCCAGGCATTGCCGAGCGCCGAGGAGGTGATCGTGCAGCGCGCCAATTTGCCGTCGACGGTGTCGAGCACCATGAAGACGAGGCCGATCGCCAGACCGCTCCAGAACCAGCCGTACCAGAAGGCGACGGTCGCGACGATGCACAGCAGGGAGCCGATCGCGGTCACCTGATTGGGCGAGATGCCGGCACGGGCGCAGCGCCGCGTCAGCCACAGGGCCCATTCCGGCCACAGATATTTGGTGAGCAGGTCGGTGACGCCCTTGTACGCGCCGACATAGCTGGCGCGCTCGATCGCGGGCACGCTCGCCGGGGTCAGCCGCTCGGCGAAGGGACGTTCGCGCTTGCGCAGCGCCTCGTTGAAGATCCCCGCCTCATCCTCGGCCGCGATCACCGCGAGGCCGCCAGGCGCGACCGGCTGATCCGCGCGCATCGCCGCGGCGATCCGGTCGGCGTCCGCCGCCGCGACATGCGCGAGCACCGGCACGCCGTCGCGGGTCAGGATCGTCCCCGGCCGGGCGAGCAGATGCGGCAGCCACGACGGATCGAAGACGAAGGTGAGGTTGGCGAGCAGCACCGCCCCCCCGCCGGCCTCGCCGTTGCGCAGGCCGCGCGCCGCGACGATCCGCCGCAGCCGTTCGGCGACCGACATGCCCCAGATCGGCGTCGGATTGTCGCCGACCGGGACGACGGTCGGCAAGGTAGAAGGATCGGGAACCATTTCCGCCGGATAGCGACAGTGTCACGATCCGGCTAGCCGCGCAGCACCGCCAGCACCGCCGCGGCCGCCCGCGCCGGCGCCGCCCCGCTCGTATCGCCGAGCGATTCGGCCGCGAACGCGCGTTGCGCAGCCAGATAGTCGCCATGCCGCGCACCGGCGCGGTCGAGCGCCGGCAACAGCGCGGCGCGCTCAGTCACCACTTCGCCCGCGCGCCACATGTCGTAGCTGGGATCGCCCGCCCAGGCGACGCCGCGCGGGTCGAGGAAGACGCACGGGCGCGGCCGCATCAGATATTCGACGACCTGGCTCGACGTATCGCCGAGATAGAGGTCGGCCGCGGCGGTATAGCTGCCGTCGACCATCGCGAAACTGTCGAGGTCGACGTGGACGTCGCCGCGTCCTGCCAGCGCCGCGGCGACGTCGCGCACGTCGGGCGCGGTCTCGACCAGCCGCTGGTGCGGTGCGAAGATCAGGTTGAAGCGGCCCGACGCGACGATCGCCTCGACCGCCGCCGCGCCCCAGTCCCACCAGGACGACCGATGCCGCTGCCAGTGCGGCGCATAGAGCAGCTTCGGCCGGTCTGCCGCGAAGCGCAGCGCCGCGCCCTGCCGCCGGTCGAAGCCCGCCTTGATATAGCCGGTGACGGCGATCGCCGCGGGATCGACGCCATGCGCCGCCAGCGCCGCACGCTCGCGCTCCGCGGCGACGATGGTCAGCCGCGCCGCCTTGCGCCGGCGGTCGTCGCGATTCATCATCGATCCGGCGCCGTGGAGGATGTTAACGTAGCGGCTGGGCACCGGCAGCAGCGCCGGAATCCACAGGCTGGTCTGTTCGGCGGAGACGACGACGCGCGTGCGCCACAGCCGCGGCGCGAGCCGGGCGAGCAGCGGCAGCTTGGCGGGCAGCGGCGGATTGCGCCCGGCCGGCCAGTCGCCGAGATCGCGGAAGCCCGGCGCGCGGCGGATGCGCAGCCCCGGCGCCGGACCAAGCCACTCGCCGAGCAACGCCTCGTGCATCGACGTCGCCACCCAGCAATCGACGCGCAGATCGGGCGCCGCCGCGCGCAACGCCTCCACCACCGGATAGAGGTGCGGGATCAGCAGCGTCTCGCCGAGGAACAGGAAGGCGACATCGGCGCTCATCCGCCGCGCCCGGTCCAGGCGGCGATATCGGCGGGGCGGTCGATCTCCTGCCACGCCCCCTCGCCCGCGACGATCGCGCGGACCGGCGCATAGCCGGCAAGCTCGGCGACCACCGCATGATGGAAGGCGTCGATCCCGTCGGGCCGGGCGATGACGCGTTCGAGCGCCTGCGCATAGGCGTCGCCGCCGTGCGAGACGATCACGCCCAGCGAGCGATGCGTCGCGACGTCGAGCGCCAGATCCTTGGCGACCGCGCAGATGCCGCCATTGGCGACGGTGACGAGCATGTCGTCCGGCTCCGCTTCGCCGAGCCGCTCGACGAGCAGCCCGACGCCCTCGCCCGGCGCCGCCAGCGCCGCGGCGAGCAGATCGGCGGCGAAGACGGTATCGCCGTTGAGCAGGCAGAAGGGCGCATCGAGCTGGTCGCGCGCCATCCACACGCTGCCGATGCTGCTCGCCACCGCCCAGAAGGGGTTGAATACCAGCCGGACCGGCAGCGGCGGCCGTGCCTGCGCGAGATGCGCGCCGATCTGGCGATAGCGATAGCCGCCGACGATCACCGCCCGCTCCACCCCCGCGGCGTGCAACGCGGCGAGCTGATGGTCGAGGATCGAGCGCCCGCCGACCTCGACCAGGCATTTGGGGATTTCGCGGGTCAGCGGCAGCAACCGCGAACCGATGCCCGCGCTGAGGATCACAGCTTGCATCGGACCACCTGTAGCGGCCTGCAAGCGTCCCGCCAAATCAGTCGATTAGCCCCGGCGGCCGGTCTCCGGCGAAATGCGCGTCGAGATTGGCGACGACCATCGCCGCCATCGCGCTGCGTGCCGCGACGGTCGCCGAGCCCTGATGCGGCGACAGGACGACATCGTCCCGGTGCAGCGCGGCGGGCACCGTCGGCTCGTCGGCGAAGACATCGAGGCCGGCGCCGGCGATCCTCCCCTCGGCGAGCGCGGCGATCAGCGCATCCTGATCGACCAGCGCGCCGCGCGCGACGTTGACCAGAACGCCCTGCCGCCCGAGCGCGGCGAGCACCGCGGCATCGACCGCATGATGCGTCTCGCGACCGGCCGCGGCGGCGAGGAACAGCACGTCGCTCTCCGCCGCCAGCGTCGTAAGATCGGCGACGAAGCGCCACGGCACGTCCTTGGGGCTGCGCGCGGTGTAGATCAGGTCGGCGGCGAAGGGCGCGGCACGCGCGGCGATCGCCCGACCGATCGCGCCGAGCCCGAAGATGCCGATCCGCCGCCCGGTCGCGCGCCGGGCGAGCGGCACGTCCCAGCCGCCGCCGCGCACCGCGCGATCATTGGCGACGATCCGCCGCTCGACCGCCAGCCACAGCCCGATTGCCAGATCGGCGACATCCTCGGTCAGCGTTCCCGCGGTGATCGCGAGGCGGATGCCGCGCGCCGCCAGCGCCGCCTGATCGACGCCGTCATGGCCGACACCGTGGATCGCGACGATCTCCAGCGCGGGCAGCCGCGCGAGCAGCGCCGCATCCACCTGCATCGCCCCGCCCCCGACCAGCGCGCGGACCCGATCGCGCGGCGCGTCGTCGAGCCCGATATGGGTGGCATATCGCCCGGCGAGCGACGGCGCGAGCGTGTCGGGCAGCGGCGACAGCGCGAGGATGTCGATCGGAGGCGTCATACGTGCACCGCGCTTTCCTTATGCCCATCCGCGCCGAAGATGCGCAGGTAGCGGGCGATCTCGTCCGGTTCGCCGGTCGCCTTGGCGGGATTGTCGGACAGTTTGACCGCCGGGCGGCCGTCGGCACGCGTCACCTTGGCGACGAGCGAGATCGGTTCGAGCCCAGCCGCGCCATCGGGGTCGCAGCCGCGGAAGTCGTTGGTCAGATTGGTGCCCCAGCCGAAGCTCATCCGCACCCGGCCGTGGAAATGGCGATAGACGCGCTCGATACTGTCGACATCCATGCCGTCGGAGAAGATCAGCAGCTTGTCGCGCGGGTCCTGGCCGTGCGCCTGCCACCAGGCGATGATCTGCTCGCCCGCGGGAATCGGCGGCGCGCTGTCGGGGCGGAAGCCGGTCCAGTTCGCCACCCAGTCGGGAGCATCGCGCAGGAAGGCGGTGGTGCCGAAGGCATCGGGCAGCACGACGCGCAGATTGCCGTCGTAATGCGCCTGCCATTCCTGCAGCACGCGATAGGGCGCGGCCGCGACGCCGGCATCGTCGTCGGCGAGCGCGGCCATCACCATCGGCAGCTCGTGCGCGTTGGTGCCGATCGCCTCCAGATCATTGTCCATCGCGAGCAGCACGTTGGACGAGCCGATGAAGCGGCTGCCCAACCCCTCCTTCAACGCCTCGACGCACCAGCGCTGCCACAGGAAGCCGTGGCGGCGGCGCGTGCCGAAATCGGAGATCACCAGATCGGGCAGCGCGCGCAACCGCTCGACCTTCTCCCACAATTTCGCCTTGGCGCGGGCATAGAGGACGTCGAGCGCGAACCGGCCCTTGTCGCGCAGCGCGGCGCGTGCGCGCAGTTCGTTGACGATCGCCAGCGCGGGGATCTCCCACATCGTCGTATGCGTCCACGGCCCGTCGAAGGTCAGCTCGAACTGTCCGTCGACGCGGTGCAGATGGTAGGGCGGCAGCTGGAAATCGCCCAGCCACTGGATGAAGTCGGGCGCGAACATGCGCTGCTTGCCGTAGAAGCTGTTGCCGGCGAGCCAGATCAGCTCCTTCTTGGCGAAGCGGACGGTGCGGGCATGATCGAGCTGCGCGCGCAGCTCCGCCTCGTCGATCACCTCGGCGAGTCGCACGCCGGTGCTGCGGTTGATCAGCCGGAAGGTCGCCTGCGTATCGCTGTGCAGATGGCGGATCATCTGCAGCATCAGCAATTTGTAGAAATCGGTGTCGAGCAGGCTGCGCACGATCGGATCGAGCCGCCAATTATGATCCCAGGTGCGCGTGGCGATGTCGGTAACGGCCATGGCGGATGCGCTAGCCCGGATGCCGGGACGCGCCAAGGCTTCCCAAGCGGCGACGGGACGCTTAACGCTTGTCAGACATAGAAGGGAGAACGCATGGTCAAGGGTGAACGGCGCGAACCCGCGCACAGTTTGATCGCCCGCGACCTCGGCATCGCCATCGTCACCGGACAGTATCCGCCCGGCAGCGTCATCCCCGGCGAGATCGACATCGCCGGCCGGCGCGGCGTGTCGCGCAGCGTGGTGCGGGAATCGCTGCGCATGCTCTCCGCCAAGGGGCTGGTCGAAAGCCGGCCCAAGTCCGGCACGCGGGTGCGCGAGCGCAGCCTGTGGAATCTGCTCGACCCCGACGTCCTCGCCTGGATGTTCGAGGGCGAACCGCCCGCCGCCTTCGTGCGCAGCCTGTTCCAGCTGCGCATGATCGTCGAGCCCGCCGCCGCCGAACTCGCCGCGCGCTACCGCAGCGCCGATCAGCTGGCGCGGATGGACGAGGCGCTGCTGCGGATGGCGTCGCTCGGGCTCGACACCGCCGAGGGCCAGGCCGCCGACCAGTGTTTCCACAACGTCATCCTCGAAGCGACCGACAACGAACTGCTGGTCAGCCTGTCGGGCAGCATCGGTTCGGCGGTGCGCTGGACGACGATCTTCAAGTTCCGCGACCGCCGCCGCCCGCGCGATTCGATGCCGCAGCACCGCCGGCTGTTCGATGCGATCGCCGCCAGCGATCCCGCCGCCGCGCGCGACGCCACCATCGTGCTGCTGCAACAGGCACATGAGGATACCGAGCGGCTGCTGCGTGCCTGATGACGGTGCCGGCCCGCTCCCCCGCCGGCGCGACACGCGGCAGCCTTGCCGAACGCACGGATGACGCGGGCGACGGCCTCGCCTAAGAGGCCGCCAGCGAAGAAGGATTTCCCATGCAGATCTGGGCCGGGCTCGGCAATCCGGGGCCGCAATATGCGATGCACCGCCACAATGTCGGCTTCATGGCGATCGACCTGATCGCCGACATGCACGGCTTCGCGCCGGTCCGGAAGCAGTTCCAGGGCTGGACGCAGGAAGGCCGCGTCGGCAACCAAAAGGTGCTGCTGCTCAAGCCCGCCACCTTCATGAACGACAGCGGCCGCGCGATCGGCGAGGCGTTGCGCTTCTACAAGCTCGAACCCGACGCGCTCACCGTCTTCCACGACGAGCTCGATCTCGCGCCGTTCAAGGTCAAGGTGAAGCGCGGCGGCGGCACCGCCGGGCACAACGGGCTGCGCTCGACCGACCAGCATCTCGGCCCCGAGTTCCGGCGGGTGCGGATCGGCATCGGCCATCCCGGCCACAAGGATCGCGTCACCGGCTATGTCCTCGGCAATTACGCCAAGGCGGAGCTCGATCCGCTCGCCGACATGCTCGGCGCGATCGGTGCGGAGGCGCCGTGGCTCGCCGCGGGTGACGACGTCCGCTTCATGAACGATGTCGCGATGCGGCTCGCGGCATGACCGTCCGCTCGCTTTTCGCCACGCGCTTCTACGAGGACGATCTCGGCGATGCCGCGCTGCTCGCCGAACTCGAGGAGGCGTGCCACGATCTCGCACGCGAGGATCGCGCCGGCGTCGCCTGGTCGAAGGCGCATGGCTATCGCGGCTATACCTCCTATGCCTCGCTCAACGATCTGCCGGCGCGCGATCCGCGCTTCGCCGACCTCGTCCGGCTGCTCAACAAGCATGTCGCGCGCTTTGCCGAAGCCTGTGCCTTCGACCTCGGCGGGCGGCGGCTCAAGCTCGACAGCCTGTGGGTCAACGTGCTCAAGCCGGGCGGCACGCATTCGGGCCATATCCATCCGCACAGCGCGGTGAGCGGCACGCTCTATATCGCGACGCCGCCGGGCGCCGGCGCGCTCAAGCTCGAGGACCCGCGGCTGGCGATGATGATGGCGGCACCGACCCGCCGCGCCGACGCGGGTGAGGATCACGCCACCTTCGTCTATGCCGCACCGCAGCCGGGCAGCGTCTTCCTGTGGGAAAGCTGGCTGCGGCACGAGGTGGTCGCCAATGCCGCCAAGGGCGAACGGATCAGCATCAGCTTCAACTATCGCTAGGGTCGGGGGACTGTCCGCCAGCGGATAGGACTCCACGCGGCGTCGCGCCCGCCGCGTCAGCGGCATCTCCTCTCCGACCAAGGAATCGGGAGGACCTCCCCGCAAGCCACATCTCCGCGCCTCCGCGTGAACCCTTTTCAATTCCGAGCCGCCGCGGTCTACCGAAGCAGCCGTCACGCCTTTGCCGCAATCCCTCGGCAGCATCGCCGTCGTCGGGAGGCGATGGGGATGCGGCTGGCGGTGATGATGGCGTTGCAGAGCCTGCCGGTCGCGGGTCCGCCCCTGCCCGCCGACATGCGCCCGGTCGCGCCCGCGACGGCGGCGGTGCCGTGCGGGACGGAGGACGCACGGGGCGATATCGTCGTCTGCGGGCGCGACCGCACCGCCGACCGGCTCCCCCGGCTCGATCCGACGCGCTACGCCGAACGGCCGATCCGCGCCCGCACGACGATCGGCACGGTCGACATGGCGGCACAGGCCGAACAGGGCACGATGCCCGACGGCAAGAGCGCACCGCGGGCGATGCTGCACTTCAAGACGAAGTTCTAGGCCGCCCTCATCCGTCGTTCATCACCGGCCGCTACGTCCGGACGGATGCGTATTACCAAAGGCCAGATCGGGCTCGCCGCCGTCATCCTGCTCGCACCGGGCGGCTTCGTCCTCGGCGCGGCGCTGCTCGCCGACCGCTATCGTAAGCGGCGCACGGCGGAGGCCGATACCGAAATCGTTTCCTGAACGGAACGTTGTTTCAGGTTCATGCAACCGCGCCTAACAGGATGACGTTGTTGCAACATGATTTTCGAACCACGGGAGTAGTAGAATGCGGAGTTTGATGCTGGCGATGGGCTGTGCGGCAATGGTGGTCCCGGCGACGATGGCGATCCCCGTCTCCAAGGCGGATGCGCAGCGCCACAAGTATCGCGAATGGCGCGACGATCGCGGCCGTCTGCGCTGCAAGAAGCCCGACGGCACCACCGGCGCGGTGGTCGGCGCGGTCGGCGGTGCGCTGCTCGGCCGCACGATCGACACGCGCGGCGACCGCACGGTCGGCACGCTCGGCGGCGCGGTAGCGGGTGGTCTGCTCGGTCGTGAGATCGACCGCGGCGGCAAGCGTCGCTGCCGCTAAGCCGCAGCTAATTCGATCGGCAGGGGCGTCGCGGGGCAACTCGCGGCGCCCCTTCTGCGTATCGCAACCGGACCTTTCCCAATTGGAGACAGAAGATGGTGTCGCGCAGCGCTTCGGCGAGCTACGAAGGCCTTGGCAAAGAAGGCAAGGGCAAGATCTCGACGCAATCGGGTATCCTGTCCGACGCGCAATATGGTTTCAACACCCGGTTCGAGGATGGCCCCGGCACCAACCCCGAGGAGCTGATCGCCGCCGCCCATGCCGGTTGCTTCACGATGGCGCTCGCCTTCGCGCTCGCCGGCGCCGGCCATAGCCAGGGCAATCTCAAGACCGACGCCAAGGTGACGCTCGACAAGGATGGCGACGGCTTCACCATCACCAAATCGGCGCTGACGCTGACCGGTCATGTCGAGGGCCTCGACCGCGTCGAATTCGAGCGTATCGCCAATGAGGCGAAGGCGGGCTGCCCGGTGTCGAAGGTGCTCGACTGCGACATTACGCTCGACACGACCTTCGGCTGAGCCGGGCTCTCCCGGCCGCGATCGCGGCCGGGGGACCATTGTCGACCGATCCGACCGACGGTATACGATCGGCCATTCGCCTTAGGGATGGTCCGATGCGTCCGTTGATCCTCGCCGCCGTCGGTTTCGCGGCCCTGCCCGGAGTCGATGAAGCACTTGCCCTGTCGCCCGGACAGGTGCGCGACGGCGATACGATCATCATCCTACACCCGTTGCGGGCGCACACGCTGGCCGACGATGATCCGCGCGGCGACCTGCACGCGCATCGCGGCGATTATCTCGATCACGACAGCCGCGACGACGATCCCCGCGCCGATCTGCGCGCGCGTCACGGCGACCGCCATGACACCGCCGATGATCTGCGCCGCGACCAACGCGCCGCTCTCCGCGATCGGCCGCAGACGGTGACGCCCGAAGACGAGGCGGCAGCGGCGGTCGAGACCGAGCCCGTCGCCCCACCCGACGAGGGTTAGACCAGCGTCAGAAGATCCCGCCGCCCAGGCTCAGCCGGATCGCGAAGATCACGATCAGCACGAGGTTGAGGTTGCGTCCGCCGTTGGACGAGGACAATGCGCCGACCGCCGCGCCGACGATGCCGATCGGGATGACGATCCAGTTCATCCAGCCGAGCAGCGGAATGAAGGCGACCAACCCAAGCGTCAGCGTGACCAGACCGAGGGCGATGGAGACGATGTTGAGCATGGCGACGATATGGCTGCCGTCCCCGCACGGGACAAGCCACCGCCGCGTGACGTTCTGTTAACCGCACATGCCGGTGGCGCCTTAACCGCTGCTGCGCCATGACAAGGGGGTGACCGCCCGCCCCGCCCTCCTCCTGCTGACGCTCGCGCTGGCGGCGTGCAGCAAGCCGCCCGCCTCGCAGCAGGATCTCGACAGCCTCGACCGCGAGCTGACCGCGGGATCGGGCAATCAGGCCGATCCGACGCTGACCGCGGCGCTGCGCGACCAGATCATGGTCGACCCGGCGCTGACGCAAAGCGCCAACACCAACGTCGTCCGGCCGCCGAGCCGCCCCGATCCGCTGTCGGCGCCGCCCGAGCCGGTCGTCCCGATCAGCGACCATGTCGCCGCCGCCGACCTCAAGCCGACCCCCACCGCCGGACGCGACTGCCCGCGATGCCGGGCCGCCGACGGCGCCCTGACGCTCGGCGAACTCGCCAAGCGCCAGTCGGCGGGACAGGCGGCCTGTGCGCAGCGTGTCACCTATTCGGCGGGCTGGGCGAACCGGCTGCCCGCGGCGGTGCCGCTCTACCCCGATGCGCGGGTACGCGAGGCGGCGGGCAACGATGCCTGCGGCCTGCGCGTCGTCAGCTTCACCAGCAGCGCCCCGGTCGGGCGCATCCTCGACTGGTACAATGCGCGCGTCAGCCGCGCCGGCTATAGCGTCGACCATCAGGCCTCGGGCGCGCAACACGTGCTCGGCGGCACGCGCGGCGACTCGGCCTATGTCGTCTACGCCAGCGCCGCGCCCGGCGGCGGCAGCGAGGTCGACCTGATCGTCCGCTGAGCGTCGCGGGAAAGGCAGTCGCCGCGGGAAGATACGGCAGCTTCCTTGCTATCGCTGACGCCCGCGCCATATTGTGCATCGCAGCATCACACGTCGGGTGGCGATCCTGTCCCTTTCGGAGTGCGCGCATGCGTCGTTTGTCAGACACGATCGCCCGGCTCGCCGCCGAGCAGGCGCAACGGATGCCGGCGTCCGACGGGGTCGACCGGCTGGGCGACCGCACCGGCTTCGGCCGCAATCCCGGCAACCTGCGCGCGCGCGTCTATGTGCCGGCGACGGTGCCCGCCCGCCCGGCGCTCGTCGTCGTCCTGCACGGCTGCACGCAGACCGCCGCCGGCTATGATGCCGGATCGGGCTGGTCGCAGCTCGCCGATGCGCAGGGCTTCGTGCTGCTCTTCCCGGAACAGCAGCGCGCCAACAATCCCAATCTCTGCTTCAACTGGTTCGCGCCCGAGGATGTCAGCCACGATCACGGCGAGGCGTTTTCGATCCGCGAGATGATCGCCGCGGTCAGCGCGGATCATGATGTCGATCCGGCACGGGTGTTCGTCACCGGCCTGTCGGCGGGCGGCGCGATGGCGGCGGTGATGCTCGCCACCTATCCCGAGCTGTTCGCCGGCGGCGCGATCCTTGGCGGCCTGCCCTATGGCACCGCTTCGGGGGTGATGCAGGCGCTCGAACGGATGCGCGGGCAGAACATGCCCGACGCCGCCGCGCTCGGCCGGCTCGCGCATCAGGCATCGCGGCACGGCGGCGGCTGGCCGACGCTGTCGGTCTGGCACGGCGATGCCGACGCCACCGTCGATCCCGTCAATGCCGAGGCGCTGCTGACGCAATGGCGCGCGATGCACGACCTGTCCGCCGAACCGGCGATCCGCACCAGCGAAGGCCAGCGCGCCTATCGCGGCTGGCGCGACGCCGGCGGGCGGCTGGTGCTGGAGGATCATCGCATCCACGGCATGGGCCATGGCACGCCGATCGCCGCGCACGGACCGGAGGCGTGCGGCATGCCCGCGCCGTTCATGCTCGACGTCGGCATTTCGTCGACGCGCCGGATCGCCGCCTTCTGGGGTCTCGCCCCTGCCCTTTCGACCGGCGAGGCGCGCCCGAGGCTGACCCGGGTCACGCCTCCCACTCCGCAGCGCGCGGGCGGTGTGGCCGGCGTCATCAACGACGCCTTGCGCGCCGCCGGGCTGCTGCGCTGACCGGCGCGCCAACGCCCCGCATTCCCTTGGCTTGAATAGTCCTCTAGGGCTGGCACCATGCCTCTTCTGTTCGTTATGATCGGCGGTGCCCTCGGGTCTGCCGCACGATATCTCACCGGCCGCGCCGCGCTCGCCGTCTTCGGGCCGGCGTTTCCGGTCGGCACGCTCGCGGTCAATCTGATCGGCGGGCTGCTGATGGGCGTGCTGACCGCGATCCTCGCCCGCGCCGGCGGCAGCGCCGAATCGTGGCGATTGTTCATCGGCGTCGGCGTGCTCGGCGGCTTCACCACCTTCTCGAGCTTCAGCCTCGACGTGGTGACGATGATCGAGCGCGGGGCGATCGGCCCGGCGCTCGGCTATGCCCTCGTCTCGGTGATCGGATCGATCGTCGCGCTGTTCGCCGGCCTTGCCCTGACGCGCGCCGTGCTCGGCGGAGCGGCGGCATGAGCGAGGGCAAGACCGAAGGGCGCGACGGCGTCCGCCAGTATAACGTCGGCTATGACGACGACGGCATCCGGCTCGACCGCTGGTTCAAGCGTCATCTGCCCGAGACGAGCTTTACCACCGTCGCCAAATGGGCGCGCACCGGCCAGCTGCGCGTCGATGGCGCGCGCGCGACGCCCGGTGACCGGATCAAGGCAGGCCAGACGCTGCGCGTGCCGCCGCCCGAACCGGCGATCGCCGATACCGCCGACGCCCCCCGCCCCAAGCGCGAGCGGCCGCCGCTCAGCGACGACCAGATCGCCTATGCGCGCGAGATGGT
Organism: Sphingomonas kyungheensis; assembly: GCF_037120395.1. Lineage (NCBI taxonomy): Bacteria > Pseudomonadati > Pseudomonadota > Alphaproteobacteria > Sphingomonadales > Sphingomonadaceae > Sphingomonas > Sphingomonas kyungheensis. The sequence goes on along the minus strand of NZ_JBBBDM010000002.1, from coordinate 184,799 downwards.
GATCCACAAGGATCTCCAGGCGCTGGTGATCAACAAGCCGCCCGGCCTTGCGACGCAGGGCGGCACCAAGACCTCCGAACATGTCGACGGCCTGCTCGACGCGCTGCAATATGAGGCGGAGGGCCGCCCCAAGCTCGTCCACCGGCTCGACAAGGATACGTCGGGCGCGCTGCTCGTCGCGCGGACGACGCGCGCCGCCGGCTTCTTCGCCAAGGCCTTCTCGGGCCGCACCGCGCGCAAGGTCTATTGGGCGCTGGTGGTCGGCGTCCCGTCGATCGACGACGGCATGGTCGATCTGCCGATCGGCAAGCAGCCCGGCACCGGCGGCGAGAAGATGCACGTCGACGAGGAGAACGGCCAGGCGGCACGCAGCCGCTATCGCGTCATCGAGCGCGCCGGCAATCGCTGCGCCTGGGTCGAGCTGCAACCCTTCACCGGGCGCACGCACCAGTTGCGCGTCCATATGGCGGCGATCGGCCATCCGATCGTCGGCGACGGCAAATATGGCGGCGCCGCGGCCTTCCTCACCGGTGGGGTCAGCCGCAAGATGCACCTCCACTCACGCCGGATCCGCGTCGACCATCCCGACGGCGGCAGCATCGACGAAACTGCCGCGCTGCCGACGCATTTCGCGGAGAGCCTGGCGACGCTCGGCTTCGACGAGGCGAAGGGCGATGCGATGCCGTTCGAGGAGCCGAAGAAGGGCCCGCCGCCCAAGGCCGTGCTGAAGCAGCGCGCCAAGGCGCACGCCAAGACGATGCGCAAGGAACATCGCGGCGAACGCCGGCGCCGCGGCAGCAAGGATTGATGCATCCCAACCCCGTGTTCCGCGCCGATGCAGCCCTGGCGCTGAATGCGGCGGAGCAGATCGGCTTTGCGCACGTCTTCGCGGCGACCGAAGACGGGCCGATGGTGGTGCACGCGCCGATCACCCGGCATGGCGACGCGGTCCGCTTCCATGTCGCCCGCGCCAACCGGATCACCCGGCATCTCGATAAGGCGCACGTGGTCCTCAGCCTGATCGAGACGCACGGCTATATTAGCCCGAACTGGTATCAGCCGCCCGGCGATCAGGTGCCGACGTGGAATTTCGTCGCCGTGGAAATCGAAGGTATCGCCCGGACGAACGGCGCCCCTGACCTCATCGCCCATCTCGATCGACTCGCCACAATACACGAGCCGCAGGACGAGCCATGGCACCGCGACAAGATGGACCCGGCCGCCTTCGAACGGCTGCTCAAGGGGATCCGCGGGTTCGATGTCACCATCACCGCGGTGCGCGGCACCACCAAGCTCAGCCAGAACAAGCCGGCCGCCGATCGTGCCGGCGTTGTCGCCGGATTGCGCCGGATCGGCAGCACGGCACTGGCGGATCGCATGGCTGGCGAGGGTTGACGCCCCTTTCGCCGACCCGCCGCCACCGCTAGGGCAAGCCCATGACACATCTTGCCGTGTTCGATTGCGACGGGACGTTGGTCGACAGTCAGGCCAATATCTGTCTCGCGATGGAAACCGCCTTCGCCATCGCCAAACTGCCGCCGCCGCCGCGCGCCGAAATCCGCCAGATCGTCGGGCTGAGCCTGGTCGAGGCGGTGCGGGCGCTGGTGCCGCAGGCGGACGACGCCGACCACCGCCGGATCGCGGCGGATTACAAGGACGCCTTCTTCGAGCTGCGGACCAGCGGCCGGATGGCCGAAGAGCCGCTGTTCGAGGGGATTGTCGAGGTGCTCGATACGCTGCGCGCGCGCGGCTGGCGGCTCGGCGTCGCCACCGGCAAATCGGATCGCGGGCTCGCCCATATCCTCGCCCACCATGGCCTGTCCGACCATTTCGTGACGCTGCAGACGGCGGACCGGCACCCGTCCAAACCCGATCCGGCGATGCTGCTCGCCGCCATCGCCGAGGCGGGGGCGGCACCCGACGATTGCGCGATGATCGGCGACACCAGCTTCGACATGGCGATGGCCAAGGCGGCGGGCGCCCGCGCGGTCGGCGTCGCCTGGGGCTATCACGACGTCCACGATCTGGTCCGCGGCGGTGCGCAGGTCGTCGCGTCGCGGACGCAGGCGCTGCTGGAGATCCTCGCATGAGCCGCGACGATACACAGGCACGCAACCGCTGGCTGGCGATCGTCGGCAGCCGGATCGCCGGCAGCCTCGGCGCGGTGTTCGGGCTGGTGCTGGCGGTGCGCGCGCACGACTGGCCCAGCAAGCTGCTCGGCGTCGCGATCACGCTGTCGGCGCTGGCGGTGATCGCGATCGTGCCGGCGAGCCTGGCGCAGCGCTGGCGGACGCCGCGCTCGTGAAGCGATTCTGGAAGGAGGTCGGCGTCGATGCCGATCGCGTCGTCACGCTCGACGGGCGGCCGGTGCGCACGCCGGGGCGGACGCCGCTTGCCCTGCCGGCGCCGGCGCTCGCCGCGTTGGTCGCCGACGAATGGCGTGCGGTCGGCGAGACGATCGATCCGCGCGCGATGCCGCTGACCGGGCTCGCCAATGCGGCGATCGACCGGATCGCCCCCGCCCCCGCCGCCTTCGCCGCGGGCCTCGCCGCTTATGCCGACAGCGACCTGCTCTATTATCGCGCCGAATCGCCCGAGGCGCTGGTCGCGCGGCAGCGGGCGGCGTGGGATCCGTGGCTCGACTGGGCGCGCGCCCGCTATGACGTGCATTTCGAGACGGTGAGCGGCGTCATGCCGCGGGCGCAGCCAGCGGCGACGCTGGCGCGGCTCGGCGAGGCGGTCGCGGCGGGCGATCCGTTCACGCTCGCCGGCCTGTCGCCGGTGGTGACGATCACCGGATCGCTGGTGCTCGCGCTCGCGCTGCTCGACCGGGCCGGCGATGCCGACACCCTGTGGGCGGCGGCGCAGGTCGACCAGACGTTCCAGGCCGAACAATGGGGCGAGGATGCGCTCGCCGCGCAGGCGCTCGCCAACGCCCGCCGCGATTATGACGCGGCGGTGGCGTTCCTGAACGCGCTCAGGACGTGCGGGTGAGCTTGCGGATGAAGCCGATCAGCCCGGTCTGACGCGAGCGCTTGAGCCGCTCGGCGGCGAGGATCGTCTTCACCCCCTGGAAGCATTGCTCGACGTCGTCGTTGACCAGCACATAGTCGTAGCCGTCCCAGTGGCTGACCTCGTTCGCCGCGCGCGCCATCCGCGCCTCGATCACCGCGCTGCTGTCGGTGGCGCGGTTGGTCAGCCGTGCACGCAACTCTTCCATCGACGGCGGGAAGATGAAGACGCGGACGACGTCGCCACCGGCGATCTGGAACAGCTGCTGCGCGCCCTGCCAGTCGATGTCGAACAAGACGTCCTTGCCGGCGGCGAGCATCGCCTCGACCTGCGCGCGCGGCGTACCGTAGCGATGGTCGAAGACATGCGCCCATTCGAGGAACTCGTCCGCCGCGACCATGCGGCGGAATTCCTCGAGATCGACGAAATGATAGTCCTTGCCGTCGACCTCACCGGGCCGCATCGCCCGCGTCGTCGCCGAGACCGACATCGCCAGTTCGGGTTCGTCGGCGAGCAATTTGCGCGCGATGGTGGATTTGCCAGCGCCGGACGGCGAGGACAGCACGAACAACACGCCGCGACGGCGGAAGTGGTGCGGATCGGCGGGGTGTGACGACGGCATGCGCGCTAGTGGCGTCTGCCGGGGGCAGGCGTCAAGCGCGCGACCGTTGAAAAGTCACGGAAGGTCACGGCTCCCGCGCGGCGGCGGGAGCCGGAGGGGTCAGGCGCCGCGCGATTGACGGCGGCGATCATAGGCCTTCTTGGCGACGTAGCCGCCGCCGATCAGCATGCCGAGCGGACCCATGCGGCGCATCGCGCCCATGGTCAGCGCGCCGATCGCCGCGCCCTTCAGCCCGCCGCCGCCCTCGCGACGATCCATCTCGCGTCCGACGAGCGCACCGATAATCCTGCCGATCATTCTACCTCTCCGAAAATCCGGTCTTTGAGTTCCGCCGCGCCGCGCAACACCGCCCAGCCGACCGCATAGGTGACGATGAGCGGTGCGACGACCTTGAGGACGTTGGCGGTCACCGCACCGATGATCGCGCCATCGGCGACGCCGTCGTCATCGCCGGACAGCGAATCGATCGCCGCGCCGATCAGCGCGCCGGTGGTGGTGGTACTCACGTTCGTCCCCTCTTGACGTTGCGGAAAAGCAAGCGCGCGAGTCGAAGGGAAGTTCCTCGTTTCGGGTCCGGTCCGGTACGAATAGGCCATCACGCCGCCGATACGCCCCGCCCTACCCGCTCCGGCGGGTCAGCGCGGCGCGGCGCGGCGCTATCGGCGTCAGCACCCGCCCGCCGCCGGCCGGGGCGGGTTCGAGCCGGAAGCGCGCGATCTGCTGCCCCAGTTCGGCGGCGCGACCGGCCAGGCCGGAGGAGGACGCCTTGGTCTCCTGCGCCATTGCGGCATTTTCCTGCGTCATCACGCTCAGTTCGTTGATCGCCGTGTTGATCTGGCCGAGCCCCTCCGCCTGACTGCGTCCGCTGTCGGCGACCCGCGCGACGAGCGCACGCGCGTCCTCCACGCGCTCGCGGATATGGCGGAGCGCCGCATCGGTCTCGCCGACCAGCCGCACGCCGGTGGCGATCTCGCCGCCGACCGCGCCGACCCGCGCCTTGACCTCGCGCGCGGCTTCGGCGGACCGCTGCGCGAGCGCGCGCACCTCCTGCGCCACCACCGCGAAGCCGCGGCCGGCATCGCCCGCCCGCGCCGCCTCGACACCCGCGTTGAGCGCGAGCAAATTGGTCTGGAAGGCGATGCCGTCGATCAGCGCGATGATGTCACCGATTTCGGTGCCGCTCCGCTCGATGCCATGCATCGCCGCGATCGCGCGCTGCGCCACGTCGCCGCTCGCCGCGGCGGCCGCACTCGCCTCGGCCGCGAGCTGATCGGCGCGGATGCCGTCCGTCGCCGCCGCCGCGACATCGCGCGTCAGCACCTCGAGCGCGGCGGCGCTTTCCTCCAGCGCGGCGGCCTGGCGTTCGGTGCGCTCGGCAAGCGCCTCGGCATCGCGGCGGATCGCATGCGTGTCGGCATCGATCGCATCGGCACGCTCGCCGACCCCGGCGATGATCGCGCGCAGATCGACGAGCACCTTGTTATAGGCGGCGCGCACCGGCTCGTACCGCTCATCGAGCCTGGTCGCGATCGGCTGGGTGAGATCGCCCCCGGCCAGCCGGCTCAGCCCGCCGGTGATCGCCGTGATGAGCGCGTCGATCTCGCTGATGTCCATGCAGGTCGCGATGATCGCGGGGCGCCCGTCATTCTCCGCGAGGAAGACCGACACCAATGCGGGGAACTGGCTGCCGTCCTTGCGCAACCCGCGGAACGGCATCCGCGCGACGCCGGTACGCTCCACCTCCTGCAACAGAGCGGCGGTCGCGGCGCGCGAGGATACGCCATTGTCCTGCAATTCGGGGGACGTCAGTCCCAGCGGCTGGCCGATGAAGTCGTCGCGGGTGCGGCCGAACAGCCGCAGCGCCGCAGGATTGCAGTCGATATACCGCCCGTCCTGCACCATGTAGATCGCCTCCGGCGAGGCATTGAAGTAAAATTCGGCCATCGATGGACGCTTCCGCCCGACAATCCAGTTTCGCACCGCTTATCCGCCTCCCCCATCGCTCTGATTAACTAATGTAGAGCAAATTTCGGCGGCATCGCGGCCGTCCGCATAGGGAATTGGCGGCTTTCGCCGCTAGTGGCCGCCGCCCGACGACAGTATCTGGTTAATCCGAATGGCTTCGCCCGAACGCGGAAGCAGAATTATTTTCACCGCCGATACGGAGGCGATCTCCGTATCGCGGCGACCGGAATTGCTGTCGCCGATCCCGTCCCGACCCGGACGGGATCGCGCCGCGAACGTGGTTCAGCCGGCAAAAGCCTCCGGATCAGCGCGTCACCGGCTGCCGCATCGCGACATCTATCGCCCGATCATCGTCTCCGGCCGCACCAGCCGGTCGAAGGTCGCTTCGTCGACCAGCCCGAGCGCCAGACCCGCCTGGCGCAGCGTCGTGCCGGTCTGATGCGCGTGTTTGGCGATCTTGGCGGCATTGTCATAGCCGACCTCGGGCGCCAGCGCCGTCACCAGCATCAGCGATTGCTCGACCAGTTGCGCGATACGGTCGCGATTGGCGCGGAGGCCGGCGACGGTGCGGTCGGCGAAGCTCTGCATGCCGGTGCTGAGCAGCGCGATCGACCGGAGCACGTTCGCCCCGATCAGCGGCTTGAAGACGTTGAGCTCCATATGGCCCTGCAATCCGCCGACGGTGACCGCGGCATTGTTGCCCATCACCTGCGCGGCGACCATCGTCAGCATCTCGGCCTGCGTCGGATTGACCTTGCCGGGCATGATCGAGCTGCCGGGCTCGTTGGCGGGCAGGTCGAGCTCGCCGAGGCCCGAGCGCGGGCCGGAGCCGAGCAGGCGGATGTCGTTGGCGATCTTGGTCAGCGCGACGGCGAGGACGTTGAGCGTGCCGTGGAGGTCGACCAGCCCGTCGTTCGACGCCAGCGCCTCGAACTTGTTGGGCGCGGTGACGAACGGCAGGCCGGTCAGCGCGGCGATCTCCGCCGCGACATCCTCGGCGAAGCCTTGCGGCGCGTTCAGCCCGGTGCCGACCGCGGTGCCGCCCTGCGCGAGCGGCAGGATGGCGCGTTCGACCGTGCTCTCGATCCGCGCCCGAGCATTGGCGAGCTGCTGGACATAGCCTGAAAATTCCTGGCCGAGCGTCAGCGGCGTCGCATCCTGCAGATGCGTGCGGCCGATCTTGACGAGATCGTCCCACTCCGCCGCCTTGGCGGCGAGCGCGTCGTGCAGGCTCTGCAAGGCGGGATAGAGCTGTCGCGTCACGGCCAGCGCGGCGGCGACGTGAAGCGCGGTCGGGAAACTGTCATTGGACGACTGGCCGCGGTTGACGTCGTCATTGGGGTGGATGGGGGTCTTGCCACCGCGCGTGCCGGTCAGCCGCTCGTTGGCGCGGCCGGCGATCACCTCGTTGACGTTCATGTTCGACTGGGTGCCGCTGCCGGTCTGCCAGATGACCAGCGGGAATTGATCGTCGAGCGTCCCGGCGACGATCTCCGCCGCCGCGGCCTCGATCGCCTCGGCCTTGTCGGCGGCGAGGCCATGGCGGCGATTGACCCGCGCCGCGGCCTGTTTGACGATCGCCAGCGCATGGACGATCTCGACCGGCATCCGCTCGCGCGGACCGAAGGGGAAATTCTCGAGGCTGCGTTCGGTCTGCGCGCCCCAATAGGCGTCGGCGGGAACCTCGATCGGGCCGACCGAGTCGGTTTCGGTGCGCATGGTCATGCGACGCAATATCACCGTCGGGGTGGGTTGATTCAAGGGCAGCGGTCGCGCAGTCTCGGCGCTGATGATTTGGATCGCCCTGCTGGTCGCGCAGCCGACCGCCGCCGCGCCCTGCGCTTATGATCGCGATCGGCTGCTCGCGCTCGATCTGGACGCTTTCGATCAGGATATGACCGGCGGTTGGCGCAAGTTGGAGGAGGATGGGTGCGAGGCGGACGCGGCCGACCTCATCCACGACTGGCGCGTCGCGCATCATGCCCGCGAAACCATCCTGTACTGGCACGAGGGGCAGTTGCGCGCCGATCTAGGCCAGACCGCTGCGGCGATCGCGTTGTTCCGCCGGGCCTATAAGACTGCCGAGCAGGATCATGGCTTCGGCTGGAATCTCTATGTCGACGGCACGATCGCCTTCCTGCGCCGCGACCGCCCGGCGTTTGACATGGCGAAGGCCAAGCTCGCCGCGCTGCCGCGCCCGACCGGCGTTACCTTCAACGGTCCTGACGGCAAGCCGCACCCTGTCTCCTGGCCGTTGAATATGAACGTCTTCGAGGGTCTCGCGCGGTGTTGGGACAAGCCGTACAAGGCGGCCTATGCGTGCGCGAAGCCGTTGTTTCGAGTGACGAAACCCGATCCGGCATAGCATCGCCGCCTAGCCACGGTCAGCCGATCCGCTTCGACAGGAAGAATCGCGCTTCGTCCGGTGGATAGTCGTCGATCTGACCGAAGCAGCGATAGCCGAGCTTTTCGTAGAAGCCGCGCGCCTGGAAGCTGAAGGTATCGAGCCACAGGCCGACGCAATCGAGACGCCGCGCCTCCGCCTCCGCCGCGGCCATCAGCTGCCGGCCGAGCCCCTGCCCCCGCATCGTGCTCGGAACGACGAGATATTGCACGAACAGCCAGCGATAGCTCGCCATGCCCCACAGACCGCCGACGATAGCGCCGGCTTCGTCGCGCAGCACGATCGCAACCGGGTGACGCTCGGTCGGCCCGACCGCCGCATCGTTGAAGGCGACGAGTGGCGCGAGGATCGCCTCGCGCTCCCGATCCCCGGGCGCGGCGACGATCTCGATCACGCTTATTTCTTCCGCTTGAAGTCCACGCTGACCACGTTGGATCCGTCCGGCGCGGGTGTCGCGGTCGGGCCGTCGTTCTCCGCCTCGTCATGCGGCTCGGGGCCGTCGCTCGGGTCCTCGGTCGCCTGGAAGCGCAGTTCGAAATTGACCGCGGGGTCGTGGAAGCCGGTGATCGCCGAATAGGGGATGACCAGCTTGGACGGCACCTGGTTGAAGCTCAGCCCGACGGAGAATTTGCGCTCGTCGACCAGCAGGTCCCAATAGCGGTTCTGCAGCACGATCGTCATTTCGTCGGGGAAGCGTTCGATCAGCCGCTGCGGGATGTCGACGCCCGGCGCCTGCGTCTTGAAGGTGATGTAGAAGTGATGCTCGCCGGGCAGGCCGCCCGATTCGGCGACGGAGCCGAGCACCCGTCCGACGACGGCACGCAGCGCCTCCTGGACGATCTCGTCATACGGGATAAGGCTATCGGGCAGGCCATCGGTCATGCCCCTTGGGTAGCGTATCGCCCGGACGGGTCAAGATTGTGTGTGACGCCGCACGCTCCTATGGGACGAGCCGACATGCGCAGCGCCACGATCAACCGCTCCACCGCCGAAACGCGGATCGACGTCACCGTCAATCTCGACGGCACCGGCGTCTATTCGATCAACACCGGCATCGGCTTCCTCGATCATATGGTCGAACAGCTCAGCCGCCACGGGCTGATCGACATCGACCTCAAGGTCGACGGCGACCTGCATATCGACGGGCATCACACCGTCGAGGATTCGGCGCTGGCGCTCGGCCAGGCGGTGGCGCAGGCGCTCGGCGACAAGCGCGGCATCCGCCGTTATGGCGACGCGCTGTCGCCGATGGACGAGACGCTGACCCGCGTCGCGCTCGACATTTCTGGGCGGCCGTGGCTGGTGTGGAAGACCGCCTTCACCGTGTCGCGGCTCGGCGAGCTCGACACCGAGCTGATCGAACACTGGTTCCACAGTTTCGCCCAGACCGCCGGCATCACGCTCCACGTCGAGACGCTGTACGGCAGCAACAACCACCATATCGTCGAGGCGGCGTTCAAGGGCCTCGCCCGCGCGCTGCGCGCCGCGGTCGAGATCGATCCGCGCAAGGCGGATGCGATCCCCTCGACCAAGGGCGTGCTGTGAGCGAGCCCTTCGCCCGGCCGGGCGCCCATATGTGCATCGTCTCGCTGACCTATGGCGGCGACCTCGATGCGATCGACGCGGCGATGAGCGATCATGTCGACTGGCTCGCCGACGGCTATGCCAACGGCCGGTTCGTCGCCTCGGGCCGCAAGCAGCCGCGCAGCGGCGGGATCATCATCGTCGTCGGCAGCAAGAGCGTGACCGAGGAGCTGATCGCCACCGATCCCTTCGTCGCGCGCGGGCTGGCGACGGCGGAGATCATCCCCTTCACCGCGAGCATGGCGGCGCTGCCGCTCGGCGACCTGCTGTCATGACGATCGCGCTGATCGACTATGGCGCGGGCAACCTCCATTCGGTGGAGAATGCCCTGCGTGCGGCGGGCGCCACCGACCTTACCGTCACCGCCGATGCCGAGGTGGTGGCGAAAGCCGACCGCATCGTCCTGCCCGGCGTCGGCGCGTTCGGCGCCTGCGCGCGTGCGCTGCGCGACGTGCCGGGGATGATCGAGGCGATGGAACAGCGCGTCCGCCGCGAGGGCGCGCCATTCCTCGGCGTCTGCGTCGGCATGCAGCTGATGGCGGACTCGGGCGAGGAGATGGGGGTCCATCAAGGGCTCGGCTGGGTGCGCGGTCGGGTGCGGCGGATCGAGCCGGGCACGATGGACGCCAAGGTGCCGCATATGGGCTGGAACGACGTCGTCCCGCTCGGCGATCATCCGCTGGTGCCGGCGGGCGAGGCCTATTTCCTGCACAGCTATATGTTCGAGGGCGAGGACGTGATCGCGACCAGCGACCATGCGGGCCCGGTCACCGCCGCGATCGCGCGCGACACGATGCTGGGCGTCCAGTTCCATCCCGAAAAGAGCCAGCGCTACGGCCTGGCGATGCTCGCCAAATTCCTGGAGTGGCGGCCGTGAGCCTGATCGTCTTTCCCGCCATCGACCTCAAGAACGGCCAGGTCGTCCGCCTCGCCGAGGGCGATATGGACCGCGCCACCGTCTATGGCGACGATCCCGCCGCACAGGCGATGCTGTTCGCCGAGGCGGGGGCGCAGCATCTCCACGTCGTCGACCTCGACGGCGCCTTTGCGGGGGAATCGGTCAATGGCGAGGCGGTGCGCGGCATCGTCGCGCGCTTTCCCGGCCATGTGCAGCTCGGCGGCGGCATCCGCAACCGCGCCAGCGTCGAACGCTGGTTCGACCTCGGCGTGTCGCGCGTCGTCATCGGCACCGCGGCACTCGACGATCCCGAATTCGTCCGCGGCGCGGCGCGCGACTTTCCCGGCGGCGTCGTCGTCGCGGTCGATGCGCGCGACGGCATGGTCGCGACCAAGGGCTGGGCGGACGTGTCGACGACCAGCGTCGTCGATCTCGCGCGGCGGTTCGAGGATGCCGGGGTGGCGGCGCTGCTGTTCACCGACGTCGGTCGCGACGGATTGCTCAAGGGCGCGAATATCGAGGCGACGGTCGACCTCGCCCGCTCGGTCGACATTCCGGTGATCGCCAGCGGCGGCGTCGCGGGAATCGCCGACATCCACGTCCTCGCGCTGCACGCGCGCGACGGCGTGGAGGGCGTCATCACCGGTCGCGCGCTGTACGACGGCCGGCTCGACCTCGCCGCCGCGCTCAGCGTCGCGCAGGCGGCGGAATGATGAACCCGGGTCTCGCCGGTCTGTTCGCCGGGGGCATGGCCGGCGCCTATGTACCGACGCTGCGCGACCAGATCCGCGACGGCCGGATCGAGATGCCGCTCGGCGGGATCAACCCGATCGGCGTGCGGCGCGACGAGCATCCGCTCGCCTTCCTGCTCTGTAGCGTCGCGATGGTCGGATGTGTCGCGATCCTGTTGATCGTCTCGGCGATCCTCGTCGTGCGGGCATTGCTGTCATGACCGTCCGCGCCCGCGTGATCCCATGCCTCGACGTCGCCGACGGGCGCGTCGTCAAGGGCGTCAATTTCGTCGCGCTGCGCGACGCCGGCGATCCGGTCGAACAGGCGCGCGCCTATGATGCCGCCGGGGCGGACGAGCTCTGCTTCCTCGACATCACCGCCAGCCATGAGGATCGCGGCACGATCCTCGACGTGGTTAGGCGGACCGCGTCGGTCTGCTTCATGCCGCTGACCGTCGGCGGCGGCGTCCGCTCCGCCGAGGACGCGCGCGCGCTGCTGCTCGCGGGGGCGGACAAGGTCGCGGTCAATTCGGCGGCAGTGGCACGGCCCGAGGTGGTCGCCGACATCGCCGAGCGTTTCGGCAGCCAATGCTGCGTCGCCTCGGTCGACGCGCGCCGCGTCGGCGAACGCTGGGAGGTGTTCACCCATGGCGGCCGTCGCCCGACCGGGATCGATGCGATCGCCCATGCCGAACGGCTCGCCGCGCTCGGCGCGGGCGAGTTGCTCGTCACCTCGATGGACCGCGACGGCACGCGCAGCGGCTACGACCTCGCTCTCGTCCGCGCGATCGCCGACCGGGTGAGCGTGCCGGTGGTGGCGAGCGGCGGCGTCGGTGGCCTCGACGATCTCGTCGCCGGGGTGCGCGACGGCCATGCGAGCGCCGTCCTCGCCGCCTCGATCTTCCATTTCGGTGAGGCGAGCATCGCCGACGCGCACGCCGCCCTCGCCGCGGCGGGGATACCGGTGCGCCGCCACTGAGTGCATTGCCCCTGCCCTCACCCCGCGGCGCTGCGCGCCTTACCCTCTCCCGCCGGGAGAGGGGACGAGACGGCATAGCCGGCGAGGGGTGAGGACAGCAAAGACGTGCTACGGAACCGCCTATGATCGCGCTTCTCTCCGTCGCGGGCGGCCACTCCGGCGTCGTCCATCGTCGCACCGGCCCCGAATGGTCCGACCTTGCGCTGTTTGTCGTCGCGGCGCTCGGCCTGTGGCTGGTGCGGCGCGCGTTGCGGCGGCGGTTCACAGGTAAGGATTGACCGGCACCCGCCTCTCGCGCCAAGCGGGGGCGATGGACCCGCTCGACCGCCTGGACGCCACGATCCGCGCCCGCCGCGACGCCGCCGACCCCGGCCGCTCCTATGTCGCCAGCCTGTTCGCCAAGGGGCGACCCAAGATCGCGCAGAAGGTCGGCGAGGAAGCGACCGAGACGGTGATCGCCGCGCTCGCCGCGCCGGAAACGCTCGCCGCCGAGGCGGCCGACCTTGTCTTCCACCTGCTCGTGCTGCTCGCCGACGCCGGACTGGGGCTGGAGGACGTGCGCGCCGAACTGGCCCGGCGCGAGGGCGTATCGGGCCATGACGAGAAAGCCTCGCGCTAGGAGGACCGACATGCCGATCGACGCCACGCAGCCCTATGACGACCAGAACGTCTTCGCCCGCATCCTGCGTGGCGAGATCCCGTCGCGACGCGTCTACGAAGACGATTATGCCGTCGCCTTCCACGATATCGCGCCGGTCGCGCCGGTGCATATCCTCGTCGTCCCGCGCGGCGCCTATGTCTCGTGGGACGATTTCAGCGCGCGCGGCTCGGCCGAGGAGATCGCCGGCTTCGTCCGCGCGATCGGCCATGTCGCACGCGAGCACGAGCTGGTCGCACCGGGCTATCGCCTGCTCGCCAATATCGGCGGCGATGCCGGGCAGGAGGTGCCGCACCTCCACGTCCACCTGTTCGGCGGGCGTCCGCTGGGGCCGATGCTGGCGGGCTGAAAACACCCGTCTCGGCGATGGCACCGGCGCCGCGCGCTGCGGTGAGCCGGGCCGCTTACCCAGATAAGGGATTGCCTCTGCCCCATTAGGGGTTAGCATCGTTCGCTTCACCATGCGGCGGCAGTCAACGACCGTCCGCATCTGGGGGGATAGAGCTTCATGATTTTCGGGCGCGTCAAACCTCTCGACGCCATTCTCGCCACCGCCGAAAAACGCGGGCTGCACCGCTCGCTCGGCGCGTTCCAGTTGACCATGCTGGGGATCGGCGCCGTCATCGGCACCGGCATCTTCGTCCTCACCTCCGAAGCCGCGCAAAAGGCGGGGCCGGGCATGCTGCTGTCGTTCGTCGTCGCCGGCTTCGTCTGCGCGGTCGCGGCGCTCTGCTATTCCGAACTCGCCTCGATGGTGCCGGTATCGGGATCGGCCTATACCTACACCTATGCGGTGACGGGCGAGATCCTCGCCTGGATGGTCGGCTGGGCCTTGATCCTCGAATATGCGGTCGGCGCGAGCGCGGTCGCGGTCGGCTGGTCGAACCATGCGGTCGGATTGCTGCGCGGATTGGGCGTCGCCTTCCCCGCGGCGATCAGCAACGCCGATGCGCTGATGGCGCATATGCAGATCGCGTTCGGCGCGACGCCCAATGCCGATCTGCAGACCGCCATGTCGGTCGGCGGCTGGATCAACGTGCCGGCGGTGATCGTCGTCGCCTTCGTCACCTGGCTGCTCATCATCGGCACCACCGAGAGCGCGCGCGTCAATGCGGTGCTGGTGCTGATCAAGATCGCGGCGCTTACCGCCTTCGTCGTCCTGACCGTGCCGGTCGCCAATGCGACCAATTTCGATCCCTTCCTGCCGACCGGCGGCGTCGGGGTGCTTGGCGCCGCGGCGTCGATCTTCTTCGCCTATGTCGGCTTCGACGCGGTGTCGACCGCGGCGGAGGAGACCAAGAACCCGCAGCGCAACGTGCCGATCGGCCTGATCGGCAGCCTGGTGATCTGCACCATCTTCTACCTGCTCGTCGCGAGCGGCGCGATCGGCGCGATCGGCGCGCAGCCGGTGATGAGCGCCGGTCAGGTGCTCGCACCCGGATCGGCCGAACTCGCCGGCCGCTGTGCGAGCATCGTCGCGGGCGGCGCCGTCGAGCCGCTGGTCTGTTCGAAGGAGGCGCTGGTCCATGTGCTCGACACGATCGGCTGGCCGGCGATCGGGCGGCTGGTCGGCCTCGCCGCGGTGCTGGCGCTGCCGTCGGTGGTGCTGATGATGATGTTCGGCCAGACCCGCATCTTCTTTACCATGGCGCGCGACGGGCTGCTGCCCGAGCGGCTCGCCGCGGTGCATCCGAAGTTCCACACGCCGCACGTCGTCACCGTCGTCACCGGCGTCGCCGCGGCGATCGCGGCGGCGGTGCTGCCGGTCGGCAAGCTCGCCGATTATTCCAACGCGGGGACGCTGTTCGCCTTCCTGATGGTGGCGGTGTCGGTGATGGTGCTGCGCAAGACCGATCCGGGCCGCAAGCGGCCGTTCCGCACGCCGGGGGTCTATATCGTCGCGCCGCTGGCGATCATCGGCTGCGTCGGCCTCTATCTGTCGCTGCCGCTGACCGCCAAGCTGGTGCTGCCGATCTGGGGGCTGCTCGGGCTGTTGATCTATTTCGGCTACAGCCGCAGCCGCTCCTACGTCGGGCGCGGCATCTTCGACACGGTCGACGATCCGGCGATGCAGCCGGAAGTCGCCAAGCCGCTGGACTGACCGTCCGGACGATCGACATGAGAAAGGCCGGGGGAGCGATCCTCCGGCCTTTTTCGTGGCGGGAGGGGCGCCGATCGATGACGCGATGAGCCCTGCTCTTTTCCGCGCCTTCGCGTGAAGATGATCGCGCGAAGACGCGAAGACGCGAAGAGGATGTGAGCGGGGCCAAGCCCCTGCCCCGTTACCGTTCGAGGGAATCGCTGCGTTGAGACGGACGCGCCATCTTCGCGCCTTCGCGTCTTCGCGTGATATTTGCGCAGCCGCGCGGCGGACGCGGGGTAGCGTCCGGCAGCTACATTCTATCGCCGAAGCGCTGTCTCTGCGTCCCCTGCGCCTCCGCGCGCAAAAGCGTGCGCGGCGGCGCAGAGGACAAGGATCAGCCGAGCTTGCTCGCGGCGAGCGCCTTCATGTCGACGTTGGGGCGGGCGCCGAAGTGGCTGATGATCTCCGCCGCGCAGATCGCGCCGAGCTTGAGCGACGCTTCCAGCCCCTTGCCCTGCGCCTGACCGTGGAGGAAGCCCGCCGCGAACAGGTCGCCGGCCCCCGTCGTGTCGACGACGCGCGCGATCGGCTCGGCGGCGACGTCGGCGCGCTGGCCGTGCTGCATCGCGCTCGCCCCTGCCGCGCCGCGGGTGACGACCAGGGTCGGCACCTGCGCGGCGAGCTTGGCGACCGCCGCATCGAAATCCTCGACCTCGGCGAGCGCGGTCAGCTCGCCCTCATTGGCGAACAGGATGTCGATGAGGCCATCGGCGATCAGTTGCCGGAAATCGCCGCCGTGGCGGCCGATGCAGAAGACGTCGGACAGCGTGAAGGCGACCTTGCGGCCGGCCTTGCGCGCCGCCTCGATCGCCGCGCGCATCGCCGCGCGCGGCTCCTCGGGATCCCACAGATAACCTTCGAGGTAGAGGATCGCCGCATCCTCGATCATCGCCAGATCGAGCGCCTGCTCGGGCAGATATTGCGACGCACCGAGATAGGTGTTCATCGTCCGCTGGCCGTCGGGCGTAACGAAGATCAGGCAGCGCGCGGTGGTCGGCTGGCCGGGACGGACCGGCGTGGCGAAATCGACGCCGGCGGCGCGGATGTCGTGCGCGAACACCTCGCCGAGCTGATCGTCGGCGACCTGCCCGATGAAGGCGGTGCGGCCGCCGAGCGCGGCGATGCCGGCGACGGTGTTCGCCGCCGAACCGCCCGACACCTCGCGTCCCGGACCCATTTTGGCATAGAGCGCGTCGGCATCCTCGGGCGAGAACATCAGCTGCATCGATCCCTTGGCGACGCCGATCGATTCGATGAAGGCGTCGTCCGCCTGCGAAAGGATATCGACGATCGCATTGCCGATCGCGACCACGTCATATTTGGGCTGGGACAAGGATAAGGCTCCGAAAGCGAAACGCCGTCCCTAGAGGGCGCACGGCGGGCGCGCAACGTGGCGGCGGTTGACGCGGGCGCCGGTGCGCGTCACGCCGGGACGATGCTGCGCGCGCTCGCCCTGTCCGTCGCCCAATTGACCGATGGCGCGGTGCTGCGCGTGCTGGTCAAGTCGCTGCTGGTGACGCTCGCGGTCTTCGCGGCGCTGGGCGCCGGCCTGTATGTCGGATTGCGGGCGTTGCTCGTCGGCGGGCTCGGCAGCGGCTATGGCGATGGCCTTGCCGGCGCGGCGGCGGTGGTGCTGATGGTGCTCGGCGCATGGCTGCTGTTCCGGGTGATCGCGGTCGCGGTGCTCGGCCTGTTCGGTGACGAGGTGGTCGCGGCGGTCGAGGCGCGCCACTATCCCGCCGCCCACGCCGCGGCGCGGACGGTCGGCCCGGCGCGCTCTGTGCGGCTGGCGCTCGGCTCGGCGGCGCGGGCGGTGGCAGTCAACCTGCTGATGCTGCCCGTCTATATCGCGCTGCTGTTCACCGGGATCGGACCGGCGATCGGCTTCTTCCTGGTCAATGCGGTGCTGCTCGGCCGCGACCTCGGCGAGATGGTGGCGAGCCGGCATATGGACGATGCGACGATGCGGGGCTGGCGCGCGGCGACGCGGGGGCAGCGCTTCCTCCTCGGGCTTGTCGGCACCGGGCTGTTCGTGGTTCCGCTGGTCAACCTCGTCGCGCCGATCCTCGGCGCCGCGATGGCGACGCACCTGTTCCATGCGTCGAAGGGGATGAAGGCGTGAAGACGGTTGCGGTATTGGGATTGGCCCTGCTGGCAGGAGCGTGCGCCGCACCGGGGGTCGCGCCGCCGACCGCGAGCAAACCGGTCATCCCCTATACCAGCGCCGGGCTGGAGCGGGTGATCGGCCAGAACGAGGCGGGGCTGGTCACGCTGTTCGGCAAGCCCGACGCCGACATCCGCGAAGGCGCCGCGCGCAAGCTGCAGTTCGCCGGGCCGATCTGCGTGCTCGACGCCTATCTCTACCCCGACGGATCGCAGCCGCCGCGCGTCACCTATCTCGACGCGCGCGAACCCGACGGCAGCAGCATCGATCGCGCGAGCTGCGTCGCGGCGCTGACCCGGCGCGACGGCGGGAAGTAGCAGGCGGTTCGCTGGTGGGGCGCGGGGGAGCGAGGTGATGTCGCTTGCCTGAGCGATGACCGTTCCCGCAACACCGTGACGAGCCCGAGCGGGCGGGAGCCTATTGGCATCGTTAATGGGTTCGAGACACCTGCCCCAAATCACCCACCACCCCGGCGGAGGTCGGGGTCCAGTCGGGGACCGTGGTGCGTCATTACAGACCTTCCCCGACTGGACCCCGGCCTTTGCCTTCGCCGGGGTGGGGAAAGTGGTGGGCTCGTGACGTCCGCAGACGTTTCGATTCGTTCCGGGACCCATGTTGGCCCCGTTTAGGAGCGGCCGCGACGGCGACCGATGACTGTCGGGCACGTCCCGCCTGACGGGCCTACCCGGCAAGTACCTCACATCACGGTGAAACCTTCATCGCTATTGCGAACCACTTGCGATACTATCCCACGCCGTTTAAGTCCCGCGTTTCACCATCGGGGGACATCGCAATGCGGCTGCTGTCGCTGCTGCATCGCTGGATCGGCGGGATCGCCGGGCTGCTGCTCGCCCTGCTCGGCCTCAGCGGGGCGCTGCTGGTCTGGCGTGATCGACTGACCTTCGTGCCGCATGCCGGTGATGCGCCGCACCACGATCCGGCGGCGCTGGCACGGATCGTCGACACGCTGGCACAGGGCGACCGTGCGATCGACCGGATCAGCTTCGCGAGCGACGCGATCGGCGTTCACCAGATCGCCTTTGCCGATGGCGGCGGCGCCTATCTCAGCCAGAGCGGTGAGACCGTCGTGCGCTGGTCGTCGCTGTGGCAGCGCCCCGAATTGTGGCTGTTCGACCTGCACCACCGGCTGCTGCTCGGCGAGACGGGCGAGACGATCAACGGCATCGCCGCGCTGATCGGCCTAGGCTTCGTCATCAGCGGCGTCATCCTGTGGTGGCGGATGCGCGCGCGCTTCCGGCCGCGGCTGTGGCCGGCGAAGATGACCGCGGGGGCGATCGTCCACCAGCATCGCGATCTCGGCGTGCTGACCGCGCCGCTGCTCGCTGTGTCGCTGCTCACCGGCGCGATGATGGCGCTGCCCGCGGTCGGCGACCTGCTGGTCGGGCGCGACGCCAAGCCGGCATTGCCCGACGTGCCGCCGGCGCCGGCGGGCGCGCGGCCGGCCTATGCCCTGGTCTTCGCCGAGGCAGCGGCCCGCTTCCCGGAAGCCGAGCCGCGGCGGCTGCAATGGCCGCGCAAGCCCGGCAAGCCGATCGCGCTGCGGTTGCGGCAGCCGTTCGAATGGACGCCGAACGGGCGCACCTTCCTCTATTTCGATCCCGCGACGCTGGCGGTGGCGGGGGTGGTCGATCCGGCGCAGGCGGCCGGCAGCGGCTGGTGGCGCGAGAAGCTCTATCCGATCCATGCCGCCAAGGTCGGCGGGATCGTCTGGAAACTGGCGATGACCACATCCGGACTGGCGCTGGCGATGCTCGGCAGCCTTGCCGTCTACGGCTTCTGGCGGACGCGCTGGCAGGCGCGGCAGCGGCGGGCGCGGCCGGCGCGCCGCGTCCTGCGGTCAGCCGGCTAGCCGGCTAGCCGCGCCATCGCCCAGGCGGCGGCCTCCGCGACGACCGGGTCGGCGTCGTCGCGCAGCCGGGCGAGCGCCGGGAGCAGCTCTGCCGCGCCGCTGTTGCCCGCGGCGATCGCGGCGTTGCGCACCATGCGGTTGCGGCCGATCCGCTTGATCGGCGATCCGGCGAAGACCTGCCGGAAGCCGGCATCGTCGAGATCGAGCAGGTCGGCGAGCGCGGGCGCGGTCAGCTCGGCGCGCGGCTGGAAGGCGAGGTTCGCCGCCGCTGCCGCCGCGAACTTGTTCCACGGGCAGACCGCAAGGCAATCGTCGCAGCCATAGATGCGATTGCCGATCGCGGCACGGAACTGGTCCGGGATCGGCCCGGCATGTTCGATCGTCAGATAGGAGATGCAGCGCCGCGCATCGAGCCGATAGGGTGCCGGGAAGGCATCGGTCGGACAGGCGCGCTGGCAGGCGTCGCACGAGCCGCAACTGTCGCGGCCCGCGGCATCGGGCGCGAGGTCGAGCGTCGTGTAGATCGCGCCGAGGAACAGCCAGCTGCCATGCGCGCGGCTGACCAGATTGGTGTGCTTGCCCTGCCAGCCGAGCCCCGCCGCCTCGGCGAGCGGCTTTTCCATCACCGGGGCAGTGTCGACGAACACCTTGAGGTCGCAGCCCGCCTCCTGCGCCAGCCAGCGGCCGAGCGCCTTCAGCGCCTTCTTGACGACATCGTGATAGTCGCCGCCCTGCGCATAGACGGAGATGCGCGCGCGCTCCCCCTCCCCGGCCAGCCGCAGCGGATCGGCGGCGGGCGCGTAGCTCATGCCGAGCGCGACGATGCTGCGCACCGCCGGCCATAGTCCGGCAGGCGAGCCGCGGTGATGCGCGCGCTCCTCCATCCAGATCATGTCGCCGTGCCGCCCCTCGTCGAGCCACTGGCGCAGCCGCGCGGCGGTGTGCGGCGCGGCGTCGGCGCGCGCGATGCCGCAGGCGACGAAGCCCAGCTCCGCCGCCTTGGCCTTGATCCTGCTGGCGATATCGGCTTGCGGCTTGTCTTGCGGCACGTTCGCCCGCTACCACAGGCAGCGCCGCGATACACGCCTCGTGACGCGGCGAACGGGGGACGGGGTTTGGCGGACGATTGGGCGGTGCTCGCCGAACAGCTGGTGAAACGCTTCGGTGACCGGCGGGTGGTCGACGGGATCGATCTCGCGGTGCCGCGCGGCGCGATCTACGGCGTGCTCGGCCCCAATGGCGCGGGCAAGACGACGACGTTGCGCACCTTGCTCGGCATCGTCGAACCCGATGGCGGCCGGCGCGTCGTGCTCGGCCACGAGGCGCCGCGCGAGGCGAGCGACCGGATCGGCTATCTGCCCGAGGAACGCGGCCTCTATCCGTCGATGAAGGCGCGCGACGCGATCGCCTTCATGGGCGCGCTGCGCGGCCTCGACCGCCGCACCGGCCGCACCCGCGCCGCCGAGATGATGGAGGCGGCGGGCCTCGGCCATGCCGTCGACGAGAAGATCAAGAAACTGTCCAAGGGCATGGCGCAGCTGGTGCAGCTGCTCGGCTCGGTCGTGCACCGCCCCGACCTGCTCGTGCTCGACGAGCCCTTCTCGGGGCTCGACCCGGTCAATCAGGAAAAGCTCGAGGCGCTGATCCTCGCCGAGCGCGACCGCGGCGCGACGGTGCTGTTCTCGACGCATATCATGGCGCATGCCGAGCGCGTCTGCGACCGGCTGGCGATCATCGCCGGCGGCAAACGCCGGTTCGAGGGCACGGTGGACGAGGCGCGCGGTACGCTGCCGAGCCGTGTCCGCTATCTGCCGACGCGGCCCGATCCCGCGATCGCCGCGCTGCTGCCGCACGATACCGTGCCCGACGGTCCGGGCTGGCGATTCGAACTGCCGCCCGAGGGAATCGAGCGGACGCTGGTGACGCTGATCGAGCGCGGCCACGGCATCGCCGGCCTGTCGATCGAGCGGCCGGGCCTGCACGATGCCTTCGTGCGCATCGTCGGCCGCGCCGCGGCCGAGGGAGAGGTGGCATGAGCGCGGTCCGGACCTTCCGTCAGGCGCTGACGATCGCGCGGCGCGATTTCGTCGCGACGGTGTTCACCCCCGTCTTCCTGCTGTTCCTGTTCGCGCCCGTGCTGCTCGGCTCCTTCTCGGCGATCGGCGGGATGGGCGCGGCGAGCGTCGCCGACAGCCGTGCCGACAAGACGCGGATCATCGCGATCGTCGGTGATCGGGCCGCGGGCGCGATGGCGGCGGCGGACAAGCGGCTGCGCACCGCCTTCCGCCGCGACGACGAGGCGCCGCCGGTGCTGGTCACCGAACGGCCCGGCCGCGATCCCGCCGCACAGGCGCGCGCCGCCTTCGCCAGCGATCAGTTCGAGGCGAGCGCCGTCCTCTACGGCCCGCTCGACCGGCCGCAGATCTCCTATGGCGCGCGCGGCGGCCGCGCCGCCGATTACCTCGCGCTGCTCGCCGCGGAGACGGTCGCGGCGGAACGCGGCGGCACGACGCCGACGGTCACCGCGGTCAAGACGGCGAGCGAACGGCCGCGCAGCTCGGCGGCCAATCGCCGCCAGTCCGCGTCGTTCGCGGTGTTCGGCGTCTTCTTGCTCAACCTGTTCCTCGCCAGCCAGGTGGTCGGCACGATGGCGGAGGAGCGCAACAACAAGGTGATCGAGGTGCTCGCCGCCGCGGTGCCGCTGGAGAGCGTCTTCCTCGGCAAGCTGCTCGGCATGTTCGGCGTCGCCATCCTGTTCGTCGGCTTCTGGGGGACGATCATCGCGCGGCTCGGCGCGCTGCTGCCGCCCGACGTGGCTTCGGCGCTGGCGATCCAGGCGGCGGTCGGCATGCCGGCGTTCGTCGCACTGTTCGTGCTCTATTTCACCATGGCCTATCTGCTGCTCGGTTCCGCCTTCCTCGTCGTCGGCGCGCAGGCGTCGACCCCGCGCGAGATCCAGATGCTCGCGCTGCCGATCTCGATCGTGCAGATGGGGATGCTCGCGCTGGCGCTCGCCGGCACCGCGCGGCCGGACAGCTGGATCGCGACGGTCGCGCAGCTCTTCCCGCTGTCGTCGCCGTTCGCGATGGCGGGCCAGGCGGCGACCTCGCCGTCGCTGTGGCCGCATGTCGCGGCGATCGCGTGGCAATTGCTGTGGGTGACGATCTTCATCACGCTCGGCGCGCGGCTGTTCCGTCGCGGCGTGCTGCAATCGGGCAGCGCGCGGCCGTTCTGGAAGCGCGCCCGCTCCGGCTGAGCGCCGCCAACCTGCCGCGACGGCACGATTCTCATGTCAGATGACACCTATGTCATCGCTCGTACGTCACCGCGTCACACGCCTGAGCCTAATGACGGTTCCAACGTGATGGGGGGTTCGTATCATGCGGATGCCGGGTGTGCTGCTGTTGGCGTCGGTGCTGTTCGTCACCGGTCTTGCCGAGCCGAAATCGGTGATGGCGGTGGAGCCGTCGGTCGTCCACGCCGTGCCCACGGCCGGCCCGGTGACGGTGCTCTCCTATAATGTCGAAGGTCTGCCCTGGCCGCTGACGCATGGCCGCACCGCCGCCGCTGCGACGATCGCCGCCGAATTGCGCGCGATGCACGACCGCGGCGACGGGCCGCAGGTGGTCGCGGTGCAGGAGGCGTTCGGCGCGGCGCAAAAGGCGATCGGCAGCGCCGCCGGCTATCGCTACGTCGCTTATGGCCCGAGCGCCGCGGACGATCGCGCCGCGCCGGCGACCGCGGACCAGCGCGCCTTCGTCGCCGACGCGAGCCTGTGGCATGGCGAGACCGAAGGCGCGCGCGAGGATAGCGGCCTCGCCGTCTTTTCCGATTATCCGATCCTGTGGGTCAAGCGCGTCGCCTTCCCGGCTTATGCCTGTGCCGGTTTCGACTGCCTCGCCAACAAGGGGATGCTCGCGGTCGCGTTGCGCGTGCCGGGGCAGAGCGCGCCGCTGGTCGTCGTCGACACCCACCTCAACTCGCGTGCCGCCTCCGGGGTCAAGGACGCGCGCAGCTTCTATGCCTATCAGCGGCAGGCCGATGCGCTGCGCAGCTTCATCGCCGGCGTCGGCGAGGGCGGCGCGTCGGTGATGCTCGCCGGCGACTTCAACGTCGGCAACGATCCGCAGCGGCAGGCCTATCTCGGCGCGGCGCTCGGCGGCGACGGCATGACGATCGCCGCGTCGGAGACGGCGTGCGGCGCGACCTGCCGCGCGATCGCGCCGACGCCGACGCTGGCGCATGCCAAGACCCTGGTCGCCTATCGCGGCACGCTGACCACGGCGGGCGCGACGCGCAGCTTCGGCACGCTGCCCGACGGCGACCGGCTGTCCGACCATATCGGCGTGATCCGCCAGTTCGCCTTCAACCTGTGACGGGTACGCCAGCGTACCGACGCGGCGCGGGGGATGCGGCGACGGCGGCGGCGCCTTACATAGCGGACATGGCTCACGATCCTTCTCGCCGTTCGTTATTGTCGCTGGCTGCCGCAGGCGTCGCCGGCGTCGCTCTCTGGGGCTGCCGCAGCGCGCCCGCCGCCGCCGCCGAGCGTTTCCCGGTGCAGATGAGCGATGCGGCGTGGCGCAAGAAGCTCGGCGATCAGGCCTGGGCGGTGCTGCGTCACGAGAGCACCGAACGACCGTTCACCAGCCCGCTCAACGACGAGCATCGCGCCGGCACCTTCCTGTGCAAGGGCTGTGCTTTGCCGCTGTTCGCCTCGCGCACGAAGTTCGACAGCGGCACGGGCTGGCCGAGCTTCTACGCGCCGCTGCCGCAGGCGGTGGCGACACGCACTGATTCATCGCTGATGATGCAGCGCGTCGAGGTGCATTGCCGCCAGTGCGGCGGCCATCTCGGCCACGTCTTCGACGACGGGCCGAAGCCGACGGGCAAGCGCTATTGCATGAACGGCGTCGCGATGACCTTCCGCCCGGCGTAACCGGGAGCTTCCGGAGGGCGCTGTTTCGTCCGGCGCTGCAGTCTCGGCGCGGAGTGCGGCCCGCTCGCTAACTCACGCCCGTTCGTGGCGTATCGCTGCCCTTCATCGCACCCCCTCCGCGCCTCCGCGCCTCCGCGCCTCCGCGCCTCCGCGTGAATCAAAGATTCGCGCTAGGCGCACCGATCGAGGGATTCACGCGAAGGCGCGATGCCGCGAAGGTGAAGAGGGTTCACGCGGAGGCGCGGAGAAGTGGATTGGGGGGCGCGCGCGCTTCGGTTTGGCGTCGGCGGCGGATGAATGGGACGGTCCCGCGCCATGGCGTGCCGCCCGTGCCCATGGATCCCGACCTGCGCCGGGATGACGAACAAGAAAGTCTTGGCGGTCGGTTTGTCGGGCTGCCGCCCGCGAGGCTCCCGACTTATTCGCCGGCGACGGGGACCACCGGCACGGTGGCGGCGGTGGCGATGATGGTGGTGTCGGTATCCGCGTCGGTCGCGGTCGCGGCGGGGGCGTGGCCCGAGTAGATGAAGCCGCTGGTGGGGTAGCTCGACGTGCCGAGATCGCCGTTGGGGCCGTACCAGACCTTGACTTCGCTCCAGTCGCCGGCGGCGGAGACGTCGATCGCGCGGACGTTGCGCTCGATGCCGCCGGGGCGCGACCAATTGGCGTGGGTGAGCAGCACTTCCCGATCGCTGACCACCTGCGAGACCATCGCGACATGGCCGACGCGCATCCGCCGCGTCGCCTGGAAGGCGAGCACCGCGCCGACCTTCGGCGCATGGCCACGCTCGTAGCGGCCGGCGGCCTGGCCCCACCAGGTGTTGGCGTTGCCGTGCAGATCGATGCCCGAGATCTCGCGAGCATAAGGCGCGCACTGCCAGAATTGCGCGAATGCCGGCGTCGTCGTCATCAAGGCACAGGAAAACACCAGCGCAAAACGCGCCGCCAACGTCTTTACAGTCACTTGCTGACCCCCCGGTCAAAACCCGTTCGTCGAGGATGTCGCTAGCCGCCCGATTCCTTTTCTCCAATGGTCGGAGGAACCATAAGAGACGAACGGTGTTGCGGCGCCGACGAGACGACGGGATGCGTCCGGAGCCTTGTCTCTTTCTGGCCGATGAACGGCGCAAGAATGTGGAATCGGGTGGGTTTCCTGTCATTCCCATGACGATGCGATGATCGTCCGCGCGCCGCCCCTCGCCGTCGGGCTCGACCGATCGCCTCTACCGCCCCGTCATCGCAGCCACGCGCGGAAACCGGACCGTGCGGCGGGACGAATGGCGGCAGGTACGGGCCCTATTGCCGCGGCCGGTCGACGCCCCAACACGTCCGGGATGGCGGAAGGCTTTTTCCGCAGCCGTTCCAGTATGGCCCCACCCAAGAGCATCCGCCTGTTTTTCGAAGTTCGGGTTTGCAGGCGCGGGCGCATCGCATTACCTCTCTGCCAATTAAATGGCAGTGGAAGCGACATGGCTCTCGACCCTGAAACCTTCGATGCGCTGATCGACACCGTGCGGCGGTTCGTCGCCGAACGGCTCCGCCCGCTCGAGGCGGAGGTCGAGGCGGCCGACGCGATCCCCGACGCGGTCGTCGCCGAGATGCGCGAGATGGGATTATTCGGCCTGTCGATCGCCGAGGATCATGGCGGGCTCGGGCTCGACATGGTCGAGGAATGCCGTGTCGCGATCGAGATGGGGCGGACGACGCCGGCCTTCCGATCCGCCTTCGGCACCAATGTCGGCATCGGCAGCCAGGGGCTGGTGATGGCCGGCACGCCCGAACAGAAGGCGCACTGGCTGCCGCGGATCGCGAGCGGCGCGGTGATAACCAGCTTCGCGCTGACCGAGCCCGACGTCGGCAGCGATTCGGGCAGCGTCAAGACGCGCGCGGTGCGCGACGGCGATGTCTACCGGCTGACCGGCACCAAACGCTATATCACCAATGCCGATCGCGCCGACCTGTTCACGGTGATGGCGCGCACCGGCGAGGCGGGCGCGCGCGGCGTTTCCGCCTTCCTCGTGCCGCGCGACCTGCCGGGCGTCTCGGTCGGCGAGCCCGAGAAGAAGATGGGGCAGAAGGGCGCCAAGGTCGCCGACGTCCATTTCGACGACGTGCCAGTCCCCGCCGCCAACCGGCTCGGGGCGGAGGGCGAAGGCTTCAAAATCGCGATGCGCGTGCTCGATCGCGGCCGGCTGCACATCGGCGCGGTCTGCGTCGGCGTCGCCGAGCGGCTGATCGCCGACAGCGTCGGCTATGCCACCGGCCGCAGCCAGTTCGGCCAGCCGATCGCGCAGCACCAGCTCATCCAGGGGATGATCGCGGACATGAAGACCGAGGCGCTGGCAGCGCGCGCTCTGGTGCTGGAGACCGCCGCGGCGAAGGATCGCGGCGACGATGTCGTGCTCGAATCGGCGGCGGCGAAATATTTCGCCAGCGAGATGGTCGGCCGCGTCGCCGACAAGGCGGTGCAGATCTATGGCGGCGCCGGCTATATCGCGGATTACGGCATCGAGCGGCTGTATCGCGATGTCCGGCTGTTCCGCATCTACGAAGGCACCAGCCAGATCCAGCAGGTGATCATCGCACGCGAGACGATCAAGCGCGGCGGATGAGGTTCACTCCATCCCCTTCCCCGTCATCGCCACCTGCGCGGGGATGATATCGGGGGTGGCGCAGCCGGCAATCGCGACGGTCACGGCCAAGCCGGACCCGTATCAGGAGAGAGACACATGGACATCAGCACGCTGTTCCGGCTCGACGGCCGGATCGCCCTCGTCACCGGCGGCAGCCGCGGCATCGGCAAGATGATCGCCGCGGGCTTCGTCGCGCAGGGGGCGACCGTCTACATCTCGTCGCGCAAGGCGGATGCCTGCGAGGCGGTGGCGGCGGAGCTGGGGCCGAACTGCATCGCGCTGCCGCAGGACGTCAGCACCGTCGCCGGCTGCCAGGCGCTCGCCGCGCAACTGGCGGAGCGCGAGGAACGGCTCGACATCCTCGTCAACAATGCCGGCGCGGCCTGGGGCGTGCCGTTCGAGGATTTCCCCGAGGCGGGCTGGGACAAGGTGATGGACCTCAACGTCAAATCGCCCTTCTTCCTGACCCAGGCGCTGCACGGCCTGCTCAAGGCGGCGGGATCGCGCGCCCGTCCCGCCAAGGTGATCAACATCACCTCGATCGACGGCCTGCGGCTCAATCCGTGGGAGACGTACAGCTATCACGCCTCCAAGGCGGCGCTGATCTTCCTCACCAAGCGGATTGCGGCGCGGCTGGTGCGTGACGGTATCCACGTCACCTCGATCGCGCCCGGCGCCTTCCCGAGCGACATGAACAAGGCGGCGCGCGATCATGGCGATGCGATCGCGCGCGGCATTCCCGCAGGCCGGATCGGCGTCGACGAGGATATGGCGGGGACGGCGATCTATCTCGCCAGCCGCGCGGGCGACTATGTCGTCGGCGAGACGATCGCCGTCGACGGTGGCTTGGTCCATGCCGCGCTCGGAACGAGCATCGACGCGGGGTAATGACGGCGGCGCCCGCCGACAAAGCGGGCGCTGGGCGTCTCCGAGGCGGGGGTGCCATATGCGCCCGCCGCGTGTGGAAGCCCGTGCTTCGACAGTCTCAGCACGGACGGAGATCAGGCGTACGCTTCCCCGGCCGTGAGCCCTGCGCCCATCGTAGGACGGGCTCCACACGCGCCGCCCGCGTGTGAAGCCCTCGACGGGACGCGCCCGCCGCCCCCGATCAGCGGGCGATGCCGCCTGCGGCGAGCACCGCCAGCGTCACCAATTCGCTCGCGGTCGAGGTCATCGGCGCGATCTGCACCGGCTTTTCCATGCCGACCAGCATCGGCCCGATGACGCTGTCGCCACCCAGCTCGCGGAGCAGCTTGGCGGAGATATGCGCCGATTGCAGGCCCGGCATGATCAGGATGTTGGCCGGGCCGGACAGGCGCGCGAACGGATAATTGGCGAGCTGGCGCGGGTTGAGCGCGACGTCGGGCGGCATCTCGCCTTCATATTCGAAGCCGACGTTGCGCCCGTCGAGCACCGCCACCGCCTCGCGGATATTGTCGACCCAGGCACCCTTGGGGTTGCCGAAGGTCGAATAGCTCAGCATCGCGACGCGCGGTTCGTGGCCCATGCGGCGCGCGACCTGCGCGGTCTGTTCGGCGAAATCGGCGAGCTGCTCGCCGGTCGGCCGTTCGTTGACGGTGGTGTCGGCGATGAACACGGTGTGGCTCTGGCCGACCAGCACGTGGATGCCGAAGGGGGTGCGCCCCGCCTCGGGATCGATCACGCGCTTCACCTGGCGCATCGATTCCGCCCAGGTGCGGGTGATGCCGGTGATCATCACGTCGGCCTCGCCGAGCTGGAGCAGCGCCGCGCCGAAGACGTTGCGATCCTGGTTGATCATCCGCTCGACATCGCGGCGCAGATAGCCGCGGCGCTGGAGGCGGCCGTAGACGAAGTCGACCATCTTCGGGACGAGCGGCGAATGGCGGCTGTTGTGGACCTCATATTCCTGCGGATTGGCGACGCCCAGCGCCTTCAACCGGTCATAGACGTCATCGCGGCCGACCAGCACCGGCGTGCCATAGCCGCCTTCCTTGAACGAGATGGCGGCGCGCAGCACCACCTCTTCCTCGCCCTCGGCGAACAGCACGCGCTTCGGCCGCGCCCGTGCGCCCTCATAGGCGAGGCTGAGCACCGAGGTGGTCGGGTTGAGCCGCGCGCGCAGCGTCTGGCGATAGGCCTCCATGTCGAGGATCGGCTTGAGCGCCACGCCCGAATCCATCGCCGCCTTGGCGACCGCCGACGGCACCAGCTCCATCAGCCGGGGGTCGAACGGCGACGGGATGATATATTCGGGGCCGAAGCTATGCTGCACGCCATAAGCGACCGCCACCTCCTCCGGCACGCGGCGGCGGGCGAGTTCGGCGATCGCATTGGCGGCGGCGATCTTCATCGCATCGTTGATGCCCGTCGCGCGCACGTCGAGCGCGCCGCGGAAGATGAACGGGAAGCAGATGACGTTGTTGACCTGATTGGGATAGTCCGAGCGGCCGGTGGCGACGATCGCGTCGGGCCGCGCCGCCTTGGCGATCTCGGGGCGGATTTCCGGCTCGGGATTGGCCATCGCGAAGATGATCGGCGACGGCGCCATATGCGCGACCATCTCCGGCTTGAGCGCGCCCGCAGCCGACAGGCCGAGGAACACGTCCGCCCCCTCCAGCGCCTCGGTCAGCGTGCGCTTGTCGGTGTTGGCGGCATGCGCCGACTGCCATTGATTGACGCCGTCGCGACCCTGATAGATCACCCCGGTCTTGTCGCACATGATGACATTGTCGTGGCGCACGCCCATCGCCTTCATCAGCTCGGTGCAGGCGATCGCCGCCGCACCGGCGCCGTTGACGACGAGCTTGACGTCCTGGAGCTTGCGCCCGGTGAGCAGGCACGCATTGATCAGCCCCGCCGAGGCGATGATCGCGGTGCCGTGCTGGTCGTCATGGAAGACCGGGATGTTCATCCGCTCGCGCAGCGTCTGCTCGATGATGAAACATTCGGGTGCCTTGATATCCTCGAGGTTGATGCCGCCGAAGGTCGGCTCCATCAGCTCGACCGCGTCGATGAAGCGGTTGACGTCCTCGGTCTTCAACTCGATGTCGATCGAGTCGACGTCGGCGAAGCGTTTGAACAGCACCGCCTTGCCCTCCATCACCGGTTTGGAGGCGAGCGCGCCGAGATTGCCCATGCCGAGGATCGCGGTGCCGTTCGAGATTACCGCGACGAGATTGCCCTTGGCGGTGTAATCATAGGCCGCGGCGGGATCGTCGGCGATCGCCTGCACCGGCACCGCGACGCCGGGCGAATAAGCGAGCGCGAGGTCGCGTTGCGTCGCCATCGGCTTGGATGCGATGATCTCGATCTTGCCGGGACGCCCCTCCGAATGGAACAGCAGCGCCTCGCGCTCGGAGTATTGGACGGACGCTTCGTCGGACATGGGACCTCGCTGACGGGCTGACGCTACGGCTCTTGACGGGTTCGGGCCGGGCTTTCAACCCGCAGCGTCAGGGGTTATGCTGCCGGCATGACGCCCGATGCTCAAATACCCCCCCGCTATCCGCGGCCAGCGACGCGGGATGACGTCGCCCGGGCGAAGGCGGGCTATGAGTCCGGCTATGGTGTCGATCATGTCATCGTCAGTGAGTGGCTGCGGACCTGGGGGCAGCCGGGGTTCAAGGACTTCCCCCTTTGGCTTGCCGAACAGAATGAATAGAGGCGATGGCGAATGTCGTCTGGCGTCCCGGAGCCGTCGACGATATCCGGGAAATAGCCCGCTACGTCCATCGATTTGACCCCGTCGCGGCGTAGGACGTGGCAGCCAGATTGCTCGATCTAGGCAACAGCCTCGCCATCTTTCCGCGGCGCGGCCGGCCCAAGGACGGCATTCGCGAGATGACGTCTGTTCCTCCCTACATTCTCCGCTATTCGGTCGCGGACGAGACCGTGTTCATCCTCTCCGTCCGCCACGGCGCCCGTCTTCTGGATTGACCTTACCCTGATGACCACCCCTACCCCGATGATGGCGCAATATCTCGGCCTCAAGGCCGAGGCGGAGGATTGCCTGCTCTTCTATCGCATGGGCGATTTCTTCGAATTGTTCTTCGACGATGCGCGCATCGCGAGCCGCGTGCTCGATATCGCCCTCACCGCGCGCGGCGAGCATGACGGCGAGAAGATCCCGATGTGCGGCGTGCCGGTCCATGCCGCCACCGCCTATCTGCAACGCCTGATCAAGGCGGGTCACCGCGTCGCGATCGCCGAACAGACCGAGACGCCGGCCGAGGCCAAGGCGCGCGGCGGCTACAAAGCCTTGGTCGCGCGCGGTATCGTCCGCGTCGTCACCGCCGGCACGCTGACCGAGGAGGCGCTGCTTGACGCCCGCAGCGACAATTGGTGCGTCGCGATCGGCGAGGCGGCCGGCGCGGTGGCGCTTGCCGCCGCCGACGTCTCGACCGGCCGGTTCGAGGTGATCGACTGTTCCGCCGACGCGCTCGGGGCAGAGCTTGCGCGGCTCGGCGCGGCGGAGGTGATCGCGTCCGACGCCGGCGAGCAGCCCGGCGCGACGACGCTGCGCCCGCGCCATACGTTCGACAGCGGCGAGGGCGAGGCGCGACTCAAGGCGCTGTTCGGCGTCGCGACGCTCGACGGGTTCGGCCAGTTCAGCCGCGCCGGCCTCGCCGCGGCGGGCGGACTGATCGCCTATCTCGACCACACCGCCAAGGGCGCCCTTCCCTTCCTGCGGCCGCCGCGGCTCACCGCCGCCGCGGAGACGATGGCGATCGACGCGGCGACGCGCGACAGCCTCGAACTCACCTGCACCACCGGCGGCCAGCGCAAGGGCAGCCTGCTCGACTGTATCGACCGTACGGTGACCGGCGCCGGCGCACGGCTGCTGGCGAGCGACCTCGGCGCGCCGCTGATGGACAGGACGGCGATCGATGCGCGGCTCGACCTCGTCCAATATTTTCACGATGCGCCGGCCCAGCGCGAGGCGGTGCGCGCGGCGTTGCGCGCGCTTCCCGATATCGGCCGTGCGCTCGGGCGGCTGGCGGCGCGGCGGGGCAGCCCGCGCGATCTCGGCCAGCTCCGCGACGGGCTCGACGGCGCCTGGCATCTCGGCGAGCGGCTCGCCGCGATCGATACGCCGCTCGCGCTGCTCGACCGGATCGCGCCACGGCTGCGCGGCCATGGCGCGCTCGTCGACCTGCTGCGCCGGGCGCTGGTGCCCGCGCCGCCGATCGAGGCGGGCGACGGCGGCTATATCGCCGCGGGCTATGACGATGCGCTCGACGAATTGCGCGACACCGGCGCCGGCGGCCGGCGCGCGATCGCCGCGCTCGAGGCGGAGATGAAAAGCGCGACCGGGATCGCTACGCTCAAGGTCCGCCACAACAACGTGCTCGGCTATCATGTCGAGGTGCCAGCGCGCGCCGCCGATCCGCTGATGCAGCCGGACAGCGGCTTCACCCACCGCCAGACGCTGGCGGGCGTCGTCCGCTTCAACACGCCGGCGCTGCACGAGGTCGCCGCGCGCGTCTCGCAGGCCGGCGCGCATGCCCTCGCCGCCGAGGCCGCGCATCTCGAGGAATTGATCGGCACCGCGCTCGCCAGCCGCGAGGCGATCGCCGCCACCGCCGATGCGCTGGCGCGGATCGACGTCGCCGCGGCGCTCGCCGAACGCGCCGCCGAGGGGCAGTGGGCGCGGCCGGCGCTTGCCGAACACGCCTGTTTCGATATCGTCGGCGGCCGGCATCCGGTGGTCGAGGCGGCGGTGGCCAGGTCGGGCGACCGGTTCGTCGCCAACGACTGTACGCTCACCCCGGATTCGCGCCTGTGGCTGGTCACCGGCCCGAACATGGGCGGCAAGTCGACCTTCCTGCGCCAGAATGCGCTGATCGCGGTGCTTGCGCAGGCGGGCAGCTACGTCCCCGCGACGCGGGCGACGCTCGGGCTGGTCGATCGGCTGTTCAGCCGCGTCGGCGCCTCGGACAATCTCGCCCGCGGCCGTTCGACCTTCATGGTCGAGATGGTCGAGACCGCGGCGATCCTCGCGCAGGCGACGCCCAACAGCTTCGTCATCCTCGATGAGGTCGGCCGCGGCACCAGCACCTACGACGGCCTCGCGATCGCCTGGGCGGTGGTCGAGGCGATCCACGAGGACAATCGCTGCCGCTGCCTGTTCGCCACCCATTATCACGAGCTGACGCGGCTGGCCGAACGCTGCGACGCGCTGACGCTGCATCACGTCCGCGCGCGCGAGTGGAAGGGGGAGCTGGTGCTGCTGCACGAACTCGCCACCGGGCCGGCGGACCGCAGCTACGGCCTCGCCGTCGCGCGGCTGGCGGGCATGCCGCCGGCAACGGTGGCGCGGGCAAAGGCGGTGCTGGCCAAGCTCGAGGCGGGGCGCGCCAAGACCGGCGGCCTCGCCGCGGGACTCGACGACCTGCCGCTGTTCGCCGCCGCCGCCCAGGTCGAGGAGGCGACGTGCGACGCGATCCGCGCCGAGGTGGAAGCGCTCGATATCGACGCGCTGACCCCGCGCGAGGCGCTCGACACGCTCTACCGGCTGAAGGCGCTGGCGCGCGAGGGATAGCCGGGGCGCGAAACGGCATGTCCCCTTAACCTGCACGCCGCTATAGCCGACCGTCATGCACTTCCGTTTCGACCACCTCCCCAACCGTCGCGCCATCGTCAACCGCCGGGCGCTGGAAGAGCGGATCGCGGCGATCGCGGCCGACGGCATCGCGCTGCGCCTGCAGGCGACCGCGATCCTCAAGGAGGCGCTCGCCGAGGGACGCGCCGAGATCCAGCGGCGGCTGGCGGTGCATCCGTCGCGCGGGCTCGAGGCCTCGAACGCGCAGGCCTATCTCACCGACCAGCTGCTGCGCCTGTTGTTCGACCTCGCGACGCAGCGGCTGCACCCGATCCACAATCCGACCGCGGGCGAGCGGCTGACGCTGATTGCGGTCGGCGGCTATGGGCGGGCGGAGATGGCGCCCTATTCGGATGTCGACATCGGCTTCCTCACCCCCGGCAAGCAGACGCCCTGGGCGGAGCAGGTCATCGAATCGATGCTCTATGCCTTGTGGGACCTTGCGCTCAAGATCGGCCATTCGAGCCGCTCGCTCGACGAGATGGTGCGGCAGGCCAAGGGCGACGTGACGATCCGGACCGCCTTGCTCGAGGCGCGCTACGTCACCGGCGACGTGACATTGTATGACGAGGCTGCGCGCCGCTTCAAGACCGAGGTGCAGCATGGCACCGAGCGCGAGTTCATCGCCGACAAGCTCGCCGAGCGCGATGCCCGCCACCGCAAGATGGGCGACACCCGCTATGTCGTCGAACCCAACGTCAAGGAGGGCAAGGGCGGCCTGCGCGACCTCCACACCCTGTTCTGGATCGGCAAATATATCCACGACGTGCAGCGCGGCGCCGATCTGGTCGAGGTCGGCTTGCTGACCAAGGAGGAATATCGGCTCTTCCACCGCGCCGACAATTTCCTCCAGGCGGTACGCTGCCATCTGCACAGCGTCACCCGCCGCGCCGAGGACCGGCTGACCTTCGACGTCCAGCGCGAGATCGCGACGCGAATGCGCTTCTCCGACCGCCCCGGCAAATCGGCGGTCGAGCGATTCATGCAATATTACTTCCTCCAGGCGAAGACGGTCGGCAACCTCACCGGCGTCTTCCTTGCGCATCTCGACGAGCGGTTCGCGGCGCGCGGGCGGCGGTTCGGCCTGCCGACGATCCGGCGGCGGCCCGACCGCCTGCACGGCTTCGTGCTCGATCGCGGCCGGCTGGCGTTGCCCCGCGACGATTTCTTCAGCGAGGACCCGGTCCGGCTGATCGAGATCTTCCAGCTCGCCGACCTCCACGGCGTCGAGATCCACCCGCTGGCGATGCGCGCCGCGGCGCGCGACGCCAAGCTGATCGCCCGCCATCGTCGCGACCGGCGCGCCAACAGCCTGTTCCTCGACGTGCTGACCTCGCCGCGCGATCCCGAGCTGGTGCTGCGCTGGATGAACGAGGCGGGCGTGTTCGGCCGCTTCGTGCCCGATTTCGGCCGCGTCGTCGCGCAGATGCAGTTCGACATGTACCACCATTACACCGTCGACGAGCACACCATCCGCGCGATCGGTCTGCTCGCGCGGATCGACAAGGGCGAGTGCAAGGTCGAACACCCCCTCGCCTCGGCGATCATCCGCCATATCGTCTCGCGGCGCGTGCTCTATGTCGCGGTGCTGCTCCACGATATCGCCAAGGGCCGCGACGGCGATCATTCGATCCTCGGCGCGGAGGTGGCGGAGAAGCTCTGCCCGCGCTTCGGCCTCACCGCCGCCGAAACGGAGACGGTGGCGTGGCTGGTCCGCTGGCACCTGCTGATGTCGGCGACCGCGTTCAAGCGCGACCTGTCCGACTTCAAGACGATCCTCGACTTTTGCGCGGTCGTGCAGAGCCCGGAGCGGCTGCGGCTGCTGCTGGTCCTCACCATCGTCGATATCCGCGCGGTTGGCCCCGGCACCTGGAACGGCTGGAAGCGCCAGTTGCTCGCCGACCTCTACGAGGGCGCGGAGGAGGTGCTGCGCCTCGGTCACAAGCAGCGCGGCCGCGCCGAACGCATCGCGACGCGGCAGGAGACGCTGCAGGCGACGCTCGGCTGGGAGCCGGCGCGGTTCGACGCCTTCGTCCGCCGTTTCCCCGAAGCCTATTGGATCGCCGAACCCGACGACGTGCTCGCGCATAACGCACGCTTCATCGACGCCGCGGGCGCCGCGCAGCTCTCGATCGACGCGCAGGTCTATGCGACGCGCGGCGCGACGCTGGTGACCATCTATGCCGCCGACCATCCCGGCCTGTTCTACCGCATCGCCGGCGCGATCCACGTCGCCGGCGGCAATATCATCGACGCGCGCATCCACACGACGCGCGACGGCATGGCGATCGACAATTTCCTCGTCCAGGACCCGTTCGGCCGGCCGTTCGACGACAGCGCGCAGCTCCGGCGGCTCAAGATGGCGATCGAGGATGCGCTCGCCAATCGCGGCAAGCTGACCGACCGGCTGGTCGCCAAGCCCGCGCCGCGCACCCGCGCCGATGCCTTCGACATCGAACCCAACGTCCTGATCGACAATCACGCCTCCAACCGCTTCACGGTGATCGAGGTCAATGCGCGCGACCGGCCGGCCCTGCTCAACCAGCTCGCCCAGGCGCTGTTCCAGTCGAAGGTGACGCTGCACTCGGCGCATGTCGCCACTTATGGCGAGCGCGCGGTCGACACCTTCTACGTGACCGACCTGACCGGTGACCGCATCACCGCCTCGGCCCGGCTCAAGACGCTCGAGCGCCGGCTGCGGACCGCGGCGGCGGGCGACATGGTCGAGATGGCCGCCTGACACAAAGCGGCCGGCGCGCATCGCTGCGGCCGGCCGGAGTGTCGTTGCCTGATGAAAGAGTGTGTCGGCGCGCGGATCAGAACCGCGCGCGGATCGTCGCGCCATAGGTGCGCGGCTCGGCGAGATATTGCGAGAAGAGCTGGCGGCCGCCGGGATATTGCGGATCCTGGAATGCCGCGTTGGCGGCGCCCTCCTGGAACGGCGAGTTGAAGGCGACCTGCGCATAGGTGACGTTGGTCAGATTCTGCCCCCAGAATTCGAGGCTGATCCGCTCGTCGGGCAGGCGCAGGCCGATGCGCGCGTTGACGATCGCATAGCCGTCCTGCGCCTTTTGCGGAAACAGGTCGGAGCCGGTGTTATAGTCGCCGGTCATGCGCGTATCGACGTAGAAGAGCGCCGAATAGCCGCCGCCGAGCTGCGGCGTCCACGACGCCGACGAGGTCGCGACGATGTCC
This sequence comes from Sphingomonas kyungheensis, assembly GCF_037120395.1. Taxonomy (NCBI): domain Bacteria; kingdom Pseudomonadati; phylum Pseudomonadota; class Alphaproteobacteria; order Sphingomonadales; family Sphingomonadaceae; genus Sphingomonas; species Sphingomonas kyungheensis. Next base: position 148,419 of record NZ_JBBBDM010000002.1, on the reverse strand, counting down.
GCCGAGTTGGACACCGTCCGCCCTGGCAGCAGCCGCAGCGCCTGATCGAGCGGCGCCCCCGCCGCGGAGCCGACGAGCTGGTCGCGATATTTGGTGTCGGTGACGGTCAGGCCGAGGCTGACGCGCACGTCGCGTGCCGGCACCAGCGCCGCCTCCAGCTCAACGCCCTTGGCGCGGACGCCATAGCTGACATCGCCCGACGGGCAGACGCCGGTGGTCGTTGCGGCGGCATTGTAATTGCTCGCGGCGGTGAACTTGCTCTGATCGCGATCGCCGCCGTTGAGGCTCGACGAACAGCCGTTGATGTTCTGCACCAGGAAGACGGTACCGTTGAAGGTGTTGAGCTGGAAGTTGCTGAAGTCCTGGATGAACGCCGCCGCCGACAGCGTGAACGGCCCGGTGCCGTATTTGGCGCCGACCTCGAAGGCATTGACCGTCTCGGGCGCGAATTGCAGCGAATTGGCGAGCGCCTGCGCGCCGCCGAGCTGCGCGAAGCTGAAGACCGGCTGTTTGAGCGCCGACCGGTCGAGGTTGAAGCCGCCCGCCTTATAGCCGCGCGAATAGCTGCCGTAGAGCAGCAGATGGTCGATCGGCTTCCACGACAGGATCGCCGTGCCGGTGACGCGATCCTCCTTGCGGCGGCTGTTGATCGACACGCCGTTGAGCTCGGCGGTGTTGTTGCCCTGGCAGGACAGGCCGATGATCCCCGCCGCGGTGGCCGCGAGCCCGGCATTGGCGAGGAAGGGCGCGAGCGCACGCTGGTTGGTGACGCAGCCGACATTGTCGTTGGTGAAGGTCGCGTCGAAGCGCTTGCGTTCGTTGGTGTAGCGCGCGCCCAGCGTCAGATCGACCGTGTTGGTGACGTGGAAGATATTGTGCGTGAAGATCGCCCAGTTGCGGCTGTTCTGATTGTAGACGTCGCGGGTCGAGCCCTTGTCGTTGATCGCATCGAGCGTATCGATCGCGCCGACGATCGTCGCCCCCGCCGCCCCGAAGGGCGAGGCGACGCCGGGCACCCGGCCGGCGAGTACCGCGCGGCCGGTGTTGCTGAGGCAACCGGTGTTGCCCGGCGCGTAAAAGGGCGCGAGCGCGCTGCCCGAGACGAGCCGGCAGGTCGCGAACCGGCCATATTGCGTGCCGAAGCGCAGGTTATCGAGCACGCGCAGGTCTTCGTTGGCGAAGAAGCCGCCGACCAGCCAGTCGAGCTTGTCCGCGAACAGCGAGCCGTTGAGGCGCAGCTCCTGCGTGAAGGTGCGGAAGCGCCGGGCCGAATTGCCGTCGGCGGCGCGATAGAGGATGTCGACGCGGCTATAGTCGGTGTCCGATCCCTGGTCCGAATCATAGTCACGATAGGCGGTGATCGAGGTCAGCTTGGTGCGTCCGAAGGTCCAGTCGAGCTGGCCCGACACGCCCCAGTCCCTGGTGATGCCGGCGAAGCTGCGACCCGGGCTGGTCGACACGTCGCGGCTGTAGCCCGGGTTGGTGACGAGGTTGAGCGGCTGGCCGAGATCGCGGATGACGTTGACAATATTGTTGCCGTTGCCGCCCGCCGCGAGGCCGGCGTTGACCGAGGCGACGGGGTTGTTGAGGTTGCCGACCGCCTCGTTGACCGACCGGTCGACATAGGTCGCCGCGCAGCATTTCTCGTCGCGATGCGTGTAATCGCCGATCAGGCGGAAGCGGATCGCGTCGGTCGGCTCGAACAGCAACTGGCCGCGGACGAAATAGCGGTTGCGATCGTTGACGTCGGTGTTGTTCGTATAGTCGCGGTAGAAGCCGTCGCGCTTGACGTAGACGCCGTCGACCCGTGCCGCGATCGTCTGGCTGAGCGGCACGTTGAGATTGCCGGCGAAGCGGTAGAAATTGTAATTGCCGTAGGTCGCCTCACCGCCGCCGCTGACCCCCTGAAACGACGGCGCCTTGCTGATGATGCTGATCACGCCCGCCGAGGCGTTGCGGCCGCCGAGCGTGCCCTGCGGACCGCGCAGCACCTCGACCCGGTCGATCTCGCCGAGTTCGGTGAGGCCGATACCCGAGCGCGACCGATAGACGCCGTCGATGAACACCGCGACCGAGCTTTCGAGGCCGGGATTGTCGCCGACCGTGCCGATGCCGCGGATGCGCGCCGAGCCGTTCGATTCGGAGCCGGTCGACGAGACGAGCAGCGACGGCGCGAGCTGGTTGAGCTGGCGGATGTCGCTCGCGCCGGAGTTCTGCAGCGTTTCGGCGGTGATCGCCGACACCGCGACCGGCACGTCGGCGAGCGCCTGGACGCGGCCCTGGGCGGTGACGACGATGTCGGCGGCGGGCGCCTCGTCCTGCGTCACCGATGCCGCGGCGGTCGTCGAGGTCGTCTGCGTCGCCGGGCTCGACGGTTCGGGCGAGTTGTTTTGCGCGGCGGCCGGCGAAGCGAGCGCGATCGTGGCGGCCGACAGCAGATACGCAGTAAGGCGCATGGTCATCCTCTCCCTGTACCGATCTCGTTTTCGAATATCGGGTTTCTTCGGAAGCTAGGATCGCCTAGGCGTGAGCGTCTACAAGTTTATAGACGTCGCCAGCATTTTCGAACCGAGTGTCGCTTATACGCAACACCGGGCCCGTCGCCGGACCCGGTGTTCGAAAATGCATGACGCTACGGCAGGCCGCAATGGCTGCCAGAATTCACTTGGGCGCGAGCACCATCAGCATCTGCCGGCCTTCCATGCGCGGATAAGCCTCGACCTTGGCGACCTCGGCGACCTGTTCGGCGACGCGCTGGAGCACCGCCATGCCGAGCTGACCGTGGCTGAGCTCGCGACCGCGGAAGCGCATCGTCACCTTGACCTTGTCGCCTTCCTCGATGAATTCGACGACCTTCTTCATCTTGGTGTCGTAATCGTGGTCGTCGATGTTCGGACGCATCTTGATCTCCTTGATCTCCTGCGTCTTCTGCGACTTGCGGGCGAGATTCGCCTTTTTCTGCGCCTCGTACTTGAACTTGCCGACGTCGAGGAACTTGGCGACGGGCGGATCGGCGTTGGGCGACACCTCGACCAGATCGAGGCCGAGTTCCTGCGCCTGCGCCATCGCCTCGCGCGTGTACATCACGCCAAGATTCTCGCCCTCATGGTCGATCACGCGGACCTTGGGGCTGACGATCCACTCGTTGAAACGAGGGCCATTCATCGGCGGCGCCTGATTTGGTCGGCGCATCATGGGAGGACGTATGGGTATAGCTCCTGTGGTGGTTTGGATTAGATATAGGCTTTCCGGATCGCTTTCGGAAGATGTCTATGCACGATGATGTACCGGTAACGGCCGAACGCCTTGGCCTGTGGACCTGGGACCCGGACACACCGTTCCCACTGACCGATGCCGAATGCGCACAACTCTGTCGTGGCCACCCGATCCGATGGCCCGGCACTGCGGAGGATGTCCTGCGATTACCGGGCCGATACGAACTACTCGACGGCTGGCTGGTGACCCGGCGTTAGCGCAGATCGGGCGGGGTCGCCTCCTCGCGCAGCATAGCGACCGCTTCCTCGATGGTCACGATCTGCTGCGCCTGGCTGCCGAGCCGGCGGACGGCGAGCTTGCCTTCCTCCGCCTCGCGCTTGCCGACGACGAGCAGCACCGGCACCTTGGCGACCGAATGTTCGCGCACCTTGTAGTTGATCTTCTCGTTGCGCAGATCGGTCTCGACGCGAAGCCCCGCCTTGCGCAGCGTTGCCGCGACCTCCTCGGCATAGCCATCCGCCTCGGAGACGATCGTCGCGACCACCGCCTGCACCGGCGACAGCCACAGCGGGAAGCGGCCGGCATGATGTTCGATCAGAATGCCGATGAAGCGTTCGAACGTGCCGAGGATCGCGCGGTGAAGCATGATCGGGCGATGGCGATTGCCGTCCTCGCCGACGTAGCTCGCGTCGAGTCGCTCGGGCAGCACCGTGTCGGTCTGGATGGTGCCGACCTGCCAGGTCCGGCCGATCGCATCGGTCAGGTGGAATTCGAGCTTGGGCGCATAGAAGGCGCCCTCGCCCGGCAGCTCTTCCCAGCCATAGTCGGCGGTGTCGCGGCCAGTCGCGGCGACCGCGTCGCGCAGCGACTGTTCGGACCAGTCCCACATCGCTTCCGAGCCGAACCGCTTCTCCGGGCGCAGCGCGAGCTTGATCGCATAGCGCTCGAAGCCGAGGTGCTTGTAGACCGAGTCGAGCAGCTCGCAGAATTTGCGCACCTCATCGACCAGCTGATCCTCGCGGACGAAGATATGCGCGTCGTCCTGGGTGAACTGGCGCACGCGCATGATGCCGTGCAGCGCGCCATGCGCCTCGTTCCGGTGGCAGCAGCCGAATTCGGCCATGCGGATCGGCAGGTCGCGATAGCTCTTGATCCCCTGTTTGAAGATCAGCACGTGCGCCGGGCAGTTCATCGGCTTGAGCGCCATCAGATCGCCCTCGCCCGACAGCACCGCCCCCTCGTCGGCGGTGTTCGGCACCTCGTCGGGGACGACGAACATGTTCTCGCGATATTTGCCCCAGTGGCCGGACTGTTCCCATTGCTTGGCGTCCATCAGCTGCGGCGTCTTGACCTCGGCATAATCGGCGGCGTCGAGGCGGCGGCGCATATAGGCTTCGAGCTGGCGCCACAGGATGAAGCCCTTGGGATGCCAGAACACCGACCCCTGCGCCTCGGGCTGGAGGTGGAACAGGTCCATCTCCTGCCCGATCTTGCGGTGATCGCGCTTCGCCGCCTCCTCCAGCATGAAGAGATGCTGGTCGAGCTGCTTCTTGTTGAGCCAGCCGGTGCCGTAGATGCGGCTGAGCATCGCATTCTTCTGGTCGCCGCGCCAATAGGCACCCGACACGCGCGTCAGCTTGAAGGCGTTGGGATCGAGCTTGCCGGTCGAGACCATGTGCGGGCCGCGGCACATGTCGAGCCATTCGCCCTGGCGATAGATCGTCAGTTCCTCATTGTCGGGCAGTTCGGCGGCCCATTCGGCCTTGAAGGTCTCACCCTGCTTCGTCCAGGTCTCGATCAGCTGCTCGCGCGTCCACACCTCGCGGGTGAACGGCTCGTCGCGGGCGATGATGCGGCGCATCTCGGCCTCGATCGCGGGCAGGTCCTCGTCGGTGAAGGGGCGATCCTTCGGCGCGAAGTCGTAATAGAAACCGTCGTCGGTCGCCGGACCGAAGGTGATCTGCGTGCCGGGGAAGAGGTGCTGCACCGCCTCCGCCATCACGTGCGCGAGATCGTGGCGGACGATTTCGAGCGCATCGGCCTCGTCCTTCGCGGTGACCAGCGCGAGGTTGGTGTCGCCCTCGAACGGCCGGTTGAGATCGCGCACCTGCCCGTCGATCCGCGCGGCGATCGCCGCCTTGGCGAGGCCGGGGCCGATCGCGGCGGCGACGTCCGCGGGGGTAGTCCCGGGCGCAACCTCGCGGACGGAACCGTCGGGCAGCGTGATACGGAACATGGCAGACATGATGAACTTTCAACTGGGGTGAGGCGCCCGCGAATAAAGCGCCGCGGGGTATATAGGCAAGCTCTGGTGCAAATCCCCTCCGCCACCCATCGGTGGCGGAGGGCCCCTCATCAGACGGCCCGCCTGTGGAAGCCCCCCGCCACCAGCTGCGCTGGTCCCCCTCCCCGTGCCGGGGAGGATTCAGGCGATGCCGAACGGCACGACCCGATTGGCTTGCGTGTGGCCGATCTCCGCCCGCCCGAGATAGGGCACGCCGAGGTCGCCGCACCAGCGGCGGATCATGAATTCGAGGCTATCGCCCCATTCGGGCTCGTTGGGCTGCACCGCGGTCACCGCGCCCAGCCGGACGCCGGCGATGCCCTTGAGCTGCGTCGCATGCCCCATGTGGAACAGCAGCCGGTCAATGTTGTACATCGGCTCCGACACTTCCTCGATCAGCAGGACGTGGTCGGTGAGGTCGGGCAGATAGGGCGTGCCGATCAGCGCGCCGAGGATCGACAGGTTGAACGCCGCCGCCGGCCGGCCGTCGAGCCCTGGCTCCAGCCCCGCCCGGTCGCCGCGCGCCAGCCAGCCGAGCGAGCGGGCGATCGTCGCATCGCCGTCCTTGCGGCGGATGTCGCTCGCCATCGGGCCGTGCACCGGCCGGCCGATCCGCCGCGCATAGAGCGCGCCGAGCAGGAAGCCGATGTCCGAATAGCCGAGATAGCTCTTGTGCCGCGCCGCCGGGCCGAGCTGCGGCAGCACCAGCGGCAGGATGCGGTTCGAGCCATAGCCGCCGCGCAGGCACCAGATCGCGTCGAAGCCGGGATCGTTGGCGAATTCGAGGAAGGCGGAGGCCCGGCGCGCGTCGTCGCCGGCGAAATGGCCCGCCACCTCCCAGCATTGCGGGTGGATGACGAGATCGACCTCGGGATAGGCGAGCGCGGCGAAGGCGATGAACGGCGCCTCGGCATCCTTGTTGCCGACGCTCGCCGGTGCCACCACCCCAATTCGCATGCCGTCCGTCGCTCCGCCGCATCGCAGAGCCTTGCCCCTGCCAGACCGGGTCGATAGCGCAGCGTCATGGCGCACGGCAATCTTTCCCCCTCCCCGCTCGGCGGCCCGGTGACCGGCAAACGCTTCTTCCTCGTGGGGATCGGCGGATCGGGGATGATGCCGCTGGCGACGATCCTGGCGGGGCGCGGCGCGATCGTCGCCGGCTCCGATCGCGGGCTCGATCAGGGGCGCGTGCCCGCCAAGTTCGACGCATTGCGCGCGCGCGGCATCGCGCTCTTCCCGCAGGACGGCAGCGGCGTCGTCGCGCCCGACCAGATCGTCGTCGCCTCCGCCGCGGTCGAGGAGACGGTCGCCGATATGGTCGCGGCAAGCCGGCTCGGCTGCGCGCGCGCGACCCGCGCCGAGTTGCTCAGCACGCTGTTCAACCAGAGCGCGCTGCCGATCGGCGTCGCCGGCACCAGCGGCAAGTCGACCGTCACCGGCATGATCGGCTGGATCCTGCATCAGGCCGGGCGCGACCCGACGGTGATGAACGGCGCGGTGATGAAGAATTTCGCCGCGCCCGACGCGCCCTTCGCCAGCGCGCTGATCGGCGACGGCGACGCCTTCGTCAGCGAGGTCGACGAGAGCGACGGGTCGATCGCGCATTATGCGCCTCGCATCGCCGTGCTCAACAACGTCAGCCTCGACCATAAGGGGCTCGACGAGCTGCGCGGCCTGTTCGGCGCGTTCATCGCCAAGGCGGAGACGGCGATCGTCAACCTCGACAATGACGAGGCGGCGGCGCTCACCACGACGCTGCCGCCGGCGCAGGTGGCGACCTTCGGCATCGATCGCGACGCCGATTTCGCCGCGCGCGCGCTGGTCGAGGCGCCGTTCGGCATCGGCTTCGATCTGATCGCGGCCGGGAATGCGCCGATAAAGGTGCGGTTGCAGGTGCCCGGCCGGCACAATGTCGCCAATGCGCTCGCCGCGATCGCCGCCGCGGTCGCCGCAGGCGTGCCGCTCGATCGCGCCGCCGTGGCGATCGGCGGCTTCACCGGGCTGCGCCGCCGCTTCGACCTGGTCGGCGAGGCGGCGGGAGTCGCGGTGATCGACGATTTCGGCCACAACCCGGACAAGATCGCCGCGACGCTCGACACGCTCCACGCCTTTCCCGGCCGACTGCTGCTGCTGTTCCAGCCGCACGGTTATGGCCCGCTCAAGGTGATGCGCCACGAACTGGCGGCGATGTTCGCCGAGCGGCTCGCGCCCGACGATCGGCTGGTGCTGCCCGATCCGGTCTATCAGGGCGGCACCGTCGCGCGTGAGGTGACCAGCGCCGACCTCGTCGCCGACATCCGCGCTGGCGGACGCGATGCGGTGCATATCGCCGATCGCGCCGCGGCGGCGGCGGCGCTCGTCGCGGCGGCGCGGCCCAGCGACCGGATCGTCGTGATGGGCGCGCGCGACGACACGCTGAGCCTGCTCGCCGCGGAGATGCTGGAGTCGCTGCGGCGACGCGGCTAGAGTGATACGCAGGAGGTAGTCATGAAGCTCTTCACCCAGCATCCGGCCTCGGTCGGCGAAAGCTATGGCGAGCATTTCGGCGTCGCGACGCGGTTCGGCCTGCGGATGATCGGCGGCGGCCTTGCCGCTTTGGTCCATGGCGTGCTGCCCTTCGCCTTCCAGACCACCGGCAGCCGCACCATCGCCGCGCTCCACGCCGAGATGGTCGCCAAGCGCGCCGACACGGCGCAGGTCAACACGGTGGAATTCGTGATCTGAACAGGTGACGACCGGCCGGTGCATCGAGGGCGTTCCGGCATTCGTGGTTCGACGGGAGTAGAGGGGCGGCAGCGCGATAGGCGAGGATTGGCGGAAGACTCCGCCTTATTGCACCCAGTACTCGCGCGAAGGCGGGAGCCCAGTTTCTTCTTTTGAGCAGCCGATGTTCTGCTTGGCCACTGGATTCCCGCCTTCGCGGGAATACTGGTGTTTGCGGCAAGGGGACCGACCTCCGCCGCACCTCCAAACACCGCCAAGGCGAAGAGGCGCGTGAAGTGACATGATGACACACCCGCGCTGCCGCCGGTAAGCGATCATTGCCATCCCCTCTCCCTTCCGGCCCCGCCTTGCGATTAACCACATTCCCCCGTTGACCTACCCCGCCCGCTCCGCTCCACTCGCCGCGGGGGGACTATCATGAGCGATCCATCGGCGCCGGCACGGGCGTTCCGCTTCACCGGGCGGTGGCAGGATTATGCGCCGATCGCCTTCACCAATCTGCTGCTGACGATCGTCACGCTGGGCATCTACACCTTCTGGGGGCGGGCGCGGACGCGGCGTTATCTGTGGAGCCGGACGCGCTTCATCGACGACCGGCTCGAATATACCGGCACGGGGCTGGAGCTGTTCCTCGGCTATGTCATCGCCTTCTTCGTGATCGTGCTGCCGTTCGGCATCGTCAATCTCGCGATCCAGGGAACGCTGATGCGCGGGCATCAGGGTGCGGCGGCGGTGACCGGCATGATCGTCTATCTCGCCATCCTCTATCTGGTCGGCGTCGCGCGCTTCCGGGCGCTGCGCTACCGGCTCAGCCGCACCTATTGGCACGGCATCCGCGGCGGCAGCAGTCAGGCCGGACTCGGCTATGGCTGGCGCTATTTCTGGCAGACGATCGTCGCGACGTTCACCGTCTATCTGCTGATGCCCTGGTCGATGGTGCGGCTGTGGAACCAGCGCTGGAACGCGATGAGTTTCGGCTCGCTGCCGTTCCGCAGCCACGCGCGCTGGCAGCCGGTGTTCGGACGCTTCCTGCTCTTCTACCTCCTGCCGGTGATCCTGTTCGGCGCGGTGGCGCTGCTCGTCGCGGCGATTGGCTTCAGCGGAGGGTTCGACGGGCCGCGCCGCACCGTCCCCAGCCCCGGCATGGTATTGGCGATCGCGCTCGGTGGTCTCGCCTTCTATATCGTCTTCTTCGGCGTGCTCGGGCTCATCGCGATGACCTTCTACGCCGCCTTCTTCCGCGAGGCGGTGGGCGCGACGTCGCTGGGGTCGCTCGATTTCGGCTTCGAGGCGACGACGCGCGACTGGATCCTGCTCTACCTCGGCAATCTCGCGCTCGTCGTCGTCACCTTCGGGATCGGCGCGATCTTCCTGCAATATCGCAACTGGGCGTTCTTCATCCGCCACCTCAACGCCTATGGCGAGATCGCGGTGGATGATCTGCTCCAGTCGCGCGAGCGCGCGCCAGGTCAGGGCGAAGGGCTGCTCGATGCCTTCGATGTCGGCGCCTTCTGAGGTGAGCGACCCAAGCGCCGAGGTCTGGCATTACGACGGCCGCAGCGCGCTGCGCCGGTCGGCACGGCTGACCGTCGACGGCGACGACGGCTTCCGCCTCGTCGGCGACGGCGTCAGTGACGAGCGCCACGCCTTCGCCGCACTCACCCCCGCCGATGCCGATGGCGACCGGCGCAGCTTCGGACTGCGCGGACGGCCGGGCTGGCGGATCGGCCTCGCAGCTCCCGTGCCGCCGGAGATCGCCGCACGACTGCCGGGGGCGCAACGCTATGGCGGCTGGATCGACCGGCTCGGGCTGTGGCGGGCGGCGGCGATCTCCGCGATGCTCGCCGCGGTCGCGGTCGCGATCGTGCTGCAAACGCCGGCATTGCTTGCGCGGCTGATCCCGACCTCGGTCGAGCAGCGGCTCGGCGAGGTGATGGTCGGCGACTTCGGCCGCACCGGCTGCGGCGACCCCGCCGGCACCGCCGCGCTCGCCCGGCTGGCGCAGCGCATCGACCCTGACGACCCGACGCGCGACATCCACGTCGTCAAGCTGCCGATGGTCAATGCGGTGACGCTGCCCGGCGGGCGGATCGTCGTCTTCGACGGCCTGCTCCAGGCAGCGCGCTCGCCCGACGAGGTCGCCGGCGTGATCGGACATGAGATCGGCCATGTCCGCGGCCGCGACGTGATGGAATCGCTGCTGCGCCAGCTCGGCCTGTCGGTGCTGCTCGGCGGGATGGAGGGGCATGTCGGCGGCTATACCAATGCGTTGCTCGCCACTGCCTATTCGCGCGGGGCGGAGGCGCGTGCCGACGGCTATGCGATCCGGCTGCTCGACGAGGCGCATGTCTCGCCGCGCCCCACCGCCGCCTTCTTCGCCCGGCTGGCGAAGGCGCAGGCCGGCACCGAGCGGATGTTCGCCTATCTGGCCAGCCACCCCCTTTCCGACGCCCGCGCCGCGCGTTTCCGGACCAGTGCGAAGGCGGATGCGGGCTATACGCCTGCGCTCGATCCGGCGGACTGGCAGGCGCTGCGCGGCATCTGCCGCGGCGAGACCGACCGGATCGAATGGCGCTTCTAGCCGGCCGCCGCCGCGGTCAAGCGATGGAAAAGCCAAGGATGACGCACCCGCGCCGGCGCGATACAGAGCGGGGATGACTGCCCAGCGCCCCCGCCTCGCCTATCATCACACGCCCGGCACCGCGCCGACGATCGTCTTCCTGCCCGGCTATGCCTCCGACATGCAGGGCAGCAAGGCGCTTGCGCTCGAAGCCTGGGCGAAGGCGCGCGGCCGGGCCTTCCTGCGCTTCGACTACGGCGGCTGCGGGCAGAGCGAGGGCGTGTTCGAGGAGCAGACGCTGATCGGCTGGCGCGACGACGTGCTGGCGATGCTCGATCACGTCGCGCAGGGGCCGGTGGTGCTGGTCGGATCGTCGATGGGCGGCTGGCTGATGCTGCTCGCCGCCAAGGCGCGGCCCGAGCAGGTCGTCGCGCTGGTCGGCATAGCGCCCGCGCCCGATTTCACCGACTGGGGCTTCACCACCGAGGAGAAGATGACGATCCTCAGCGACGGCCGGATCGAGCGCGCCAATCCCTATGGCCCGGAGCCGACCGTCTACACCCGCGGTTTCTTCCAGGCGGGCGAAGCCAATCGGCTGATGTTCGGGACGATTCCCTTCGACGGCCCGGTGCGGCTGATCCAGGGACAGGCGGATGGCGACGTGCCGTGGCACCGCACCGTGCGGCTCGGCGAGATGATTCGTTCAGCCGACGTGCAGACGCTGCTGATCAAGGACGGCGACCACCGGCTGTCGCGCGAATCGGATATCGCGCTGATCATCCGGGCGACCGAGGACGTAATGCGATGATCCTGCTGCTGGCCGCGCTGATCCAGGCCGCCCCCGCCGCCGTACCGGTGGCGACCGCGAATCACGCCGCCGTACCGGTCGCGCCCGCCAAGGCGACCGTCCCCAACGTCGACGCACGCGAGCTGCGGTTCGCGCGCTGCCGCGCCCTCGCCCAGACCGATCCCGCCGCGGCGCAGGCCGAAGCGTTGCGCTGGTCGCTGCGCGGCGGCAGCTATTTCGCGCGCCAGTGCAATGGGCTGGCACTGGCGCAGCAGGGTGATTTCGCCGCCGCCGCGCTCGCCTTCACCGCCGCCGCCAAGGCCGCCGATGCCGCGCATGACAAGCGTGCCGCCAATTACTGGGCGCAGGCGGGCAATGCGCAGCTCGCCGCGGGCGACGTGCCGGCGGCGCGGGTCTCGCTCGACACCGCGCTGGTCGCGGGCACGCTCGAAGGCCTCGCGCTCGGCGAGGCGCGGCTCGATCATGCGCGCGCGCTGGTCGCGGCGAACGACCTGCCGGCGGCGCGGCGCGATCTCGATCTCGCTCTGGCGCAGGCGAGCGACGATCCCCTCGCCTGGCTGCTGTCGGCGACGCTGGCGCGGCGAATGAACAATCTGACCCGCGCGCGGACCGATATCGGCGAGGCGCTGCGCCGCTCGCCCGACGATGCCTCGGTGCAGCTCGAGGCGGGCAATATCGCCGCGCTCGCGCAGGACGAGGCGGGCGCGCGCGCGGCATGGTCGGCGGCGGCACGGCTCGCCCCCGATGCGCCCGCCGGCCGCAACGCGCGCGCCGCGCTCGCCCAGTTCGGGGACGCCCCGGCCGCGGCGAAGCCACCGACGGGACGTTGATCGCTACGGACACCCTCTGGCCTGCCGGGCGTTGCAGGGGTACATCGCTTCCGTCAAAATCAGGACCCGGCCATGCACTATCTCCACACGATGATCCGCGTCAGCGATCCAGACGCGACGATCGCCTTCTTCCGCCTGCTCGGGCTCGAGGAGGTGCGGCGGATCGAGAATGAGGCGGGGCGGTTCACGCTGATCTTCCTCGCCACCGCGGAGGATCAGAAGATCGGCGATCGCCGCGCCGAGGTCGAGCTGACCTACAATTGGCCTGCCGAGGACGGTACTCCGCCGGAAACCTATGGCAGCGGCCGCAACTTCGGCCACCTCGCCTATCGCGTCGACAATATCTACGACAGCTGCCAACGGCTGATGGACGCAGGCGTGACGATCAACCGCCCGCCGCGCGACGGCAACATGGCCTTCGTCAAGACGCCCGACGGCATCTCGATCGAGCTGCTCCAGGCCGGCGCCGCGCTCGCCCCTGCCGAACCCTGGGCGTCGATGCCGAACACCGGGAGCTGGTGAGATGACGCTGGCGATCGTCCGCGTGCCGGTGCTCGCCGACAATTATGCGTGGCTGATCCACGATCCGGCGAGCGGCGAGACGGTGGCGGTCGATCCCGGCGAAGCGGCACCGGTCCAGGCCGAAGCCGCGGCCCGCGGCTGGACGATCGGGCAGGTGTGGACGACGCACTGGCATCCCGATCACACCGGCGGCAATGCCGCGCTGCAGGCGCAGGGCGCCCGGATCATCGGCCTGGCGGCCGAGGCGGACAAGATTCGAACGCTCGACGCGACCGTCGGCGAAGGCGATCGTGTACGGATCGGCGCGGTCGAGGCGGCGGTGTGGCATGTCCCGGGGCATACCGCCGGCCATATCGCCTTCCATATCGAGGCGGCCGATGCGATCTTCACCGGCGACACGCTGTTCGCGCTCGGCTGCGGCCGATTGTTCGAGGGCACGCCGGCGGAGATGTTCGCCAACATGCAACGCTATGCGACCCTGCCCGGCGCGACGCAGGTCTATTGCGGGCACGAATATACCGAATCGAACGGCCGCTTCGCCCTCACCGTCGAGCCGGACAATGCCGCGCTCGTCGCGCGGATGGCGACGGTGACCGCGCAGCGCGCGGCCGGCGAGGCGACGGTGCCGACGACGATCGGCGTGGAGCGCGCGACCAATCCCTTCCTCCGCGCTGCCGATGCCGAGGCCTTCGCGACGATGCGCGCCGCCAAGGACAGTTTTCGCGGCTGAGACGTTTTGTAACCCGGTGCAGGAGGTTTCGATGATGATCCCAAGGCCATTCGTCGCTCTGGCGGCCATCGCCATCGCCGGCTGCACCCAGACCCCCCGGGAACTCGCGCGCGCGCAGCAGGCATCCGCCACCGCCGCCGCCGATCTCGCCAAGGAACTCGCCGGCCTGACGCCGAGCAACAGCACCACCTGCCTGCCGCCCTTCCCGACGACCCAGGTCAAGGCCTTCGGCCCGACGCTGGTCTACGTGGTCAGCAACGGCGTCAAATATCGCAGCGACACGGCGGGCGGCTGCGAGCGCGTCGGCCGCGGTGATATCCTGATCACACGCACGCCGACCGGTCAATTGTGCCGGGGCGACATCGCGACGACGGTCGATTCGGCCAGCCGCACGTTCAGCGGCAGCTGCTCGTTCGGCCCCTTCGTCCGCTACAGCAAGAGCGGCAAATGATCCGGCCGCTCGCTCTCGTCGCGCTCGCACTGCCGCTGCTCGCCGCCAAGTCCGACCCGTTCGCCGGACTGGTCGCCCAGCCGCCGGTCGATTGCATCAGCCTGTCGAACAACGACGGGCCGAGCGTGATCGACGGCCAGACCATCCTCTATCGCCGCGGCGCCGGGCGGGTGTGGCGGACGGGGCCGGTCGGCGCCTGCCCCTCGCTCGCGCCGCTGACGACGCTGGTGGTCGAAGTCTATGGCGGGCAATTGTGCCGCAACGATCGTTTCCGGGTGATCACGCCGGGCATGTCGATCCCCTCGGCCTATTGCCGCTTCGATCGCTTCACGCCTTATGTGAAGGCGGCGAAATAGCCGGCACGGCTCAACGCTGCTCCTTCAGGTAAGCGATGACATCCGCCCGGTCGAGCGGGTCGGCGAGCCCGGGAAAGCCCATCGACGTGCCCGGCGCGAACGCCTGCGGATCGGCGAGCCATGCGTCGAGCCGCTCGAGCGTCCAGCGACCGCCGATCCGTTGCAGCGCGGCGGTATAGCCGAAGCGCGGGCTGACGCCGGCGACCGGCGCGCCGACCACGCCGAACAGCGTCGGGCCGTTGCGGTCGGGGGCGCCGCGGTGCACCGCATGGCAGGCGGCGCAACGGGCGAAGAGCCGCTCGCCTGCCCGCGCATCGGCGACGCGCGCCCAGTCGGCACGGTCGGGCGATGGCCCCGCCGCCGCCCGCCGCGCCGCACGATCGTCCGCCGAACAGGCCGCGAGCAGCAGGCAGGCGCCGGTCAGCATGCCGCGACTAAGGCCGCTACGGACTTGTTTACATTTGTCGATTATCGACACGTCATGGCTCATCCGATCCTGCCTCTCGCGCTCGTCGCGGCGGCCGCCGTCCTGGCGCCAGCGCCGGCCACCGGCCCGACCTATGCACCGCAACGCCCGCGGCTCGCCAGCGGCGTCGCGCAACAGGCGTATTTCGCGCGGCGTCTGATCCAGACCGGGCAGCGGATCGATCAGCGCCAGCGCGCCGGGCTGATCGCATCCGGCCCCGCGACCTTCATGCGGCAGGATCTCGCCCGCGTCCGCGACGGCGTCGGCCGTACCTTCGCGCGCGGCGTCGCGCTCACGCCGGGCGAGCGCGACAGCTACGATCTGATGCTGCGCCGGGTCGAACGTCGGATCGCCGCGGCGGAGCGCCGCTCGCGGTCAGTCGGCGAATAGCAGCACCGGTGTTTCGAGCTGGCGCTTGAGCGCCTGGACGTAGCTCGCCGCATCCCAGCCGTCGACGACGCGGTGATCGCAGCTGATCGATACGTTCATCAGCTTGGCGCGGCGGATCTCGTCGCCCCCTCCCGGTACCTTGGCGCCGGTGAACACCGGGCGTTCGACGATCCGGTTGGGGCCGATGATCGCCACCTCGGGCCGGTTGATCACCGGCGTGGTGGCGATGCCGCCGAGCGGCCCCAGCGAGGTGACGGTGATCGTGCCGTTGCCCAGCTCGTCGGGGCGCAGCTTGTTGGCGCGCGCCGCCTCGGCCAGGCGGGCGATCTCGGTCGCGAGCTGCCAGACGTTGCGGTCCTGCGCGTCGCGGATCACCGGCACGGTCAGCCCCGCATCGGTCTGCGTCGCCATGCCGAGATGGACGCGGCCCGAGCGCGTCACCACGCCCGCCTCGTCGTCATAGCGCGCGTTGAGCATCGGGAAGTCGGGCAAGGTGCGGCAGATCGCGACGATCAGCAGCGGCAGCAGGGTGAGCTTGGGCCGCTGGCCGCGATGATCGTTGAGGTCGGCGCGCATGCCTTCGAGCGCGGTGACGTCGATCTCGTCGACATAGGTGAAATGCGGGATATGCCGCTTCGCCGCGGCCATATTCTCGGCGATGCGACGCCGCATGCCGATGACGCGGACCTGCTCGTCGGCGCGCGCGCGACTCGCACCGGGCGCTTGATAGCCCTGGCCGGCATTGTAGCGGAGGAAGGCGTCGAGATCGGCATGGCGGATGCGATCGGCGTCGGTCTTCACCTGCGCGAGGTCGATGCCGAGATCGCGGGCGCGGGCACGCACCGCGGGGGATGCGAGCACCGGGGCGTGGCCGGTGGTGGCTGCGCTGTCCTCCGCCCGTGATGGCCCCGAACTGGTCGGGCCTGTCGCCTCGCTCCCCTTCCCCGTCAGCCCTGCGCTCGTCGCAGGACGGGTTTCCCCGGGCGTGCGGCCCGCGTCCCCTGCTTCGACAGGCTCAGCACCAACGATATTCGCGGTAACGCGCTTGGCAGAGACACCGGGCGCCGGGCCGGTAGCAGCGCTCTGCGCCTCCTCCACCCCCGGATTCTCCGCCTCATATTGCGCCGCCACCTCGGCCTGTTCCGCGCTCGGCGGTGCCGCCGCCACCGTATCGCCGGCGGCCGCCTCGGTCTCGATCACCACCAGCGCGGCGCCGATCGCGACCTGATCGCCGACCTCGCCGGCGAGTTCGACGACGACGCCCGCAACCGGCGATTCCATCTCGACGGTCGCCTTGTCGGTCATCATGTCGGCGATATTCTGGTCTTCCTCGACCCGGTCGCCGACCGCGACATGCCAGGCGACGATCTCGGCCTCGGCGATGCCTTCGCCGATGTCCGGCAGCTTGAAGGTGAAGCGGGCCATCCTATGCGTCCTTCATGATCTTCTTGAGGGCCTGGCCGATCCGCACCGGCCCCGGAAAATACGCCCATTCGAGGCTGTGCGGATAGGGCGTGTCATAGCCGGTGACGCGTTCGATCGGCGCTTCGAGATGGTAGAAGCAACGCTCCTGCACCAGCGCCGACAGCTCCGCGCCGAAGCCGCTGGTCCGCGTCGCCTCGTGGACGATCATGCAGCGGCCGGTCTTCTTCACCGATTCCTCGATCGCCTCGATGTCGAGCGGCACCAACGTGCGCAGATCGATGATCTCGGCATCGACGCCCTGTTCGGCGACCACCGCGGTGCAGACGTGGACCATCGTGCCGTAGCAGAGGATGGTCAGCGCCTCGCCCTCGCGCACCACCGCCGCCTTGCCGAGCGGGACCTTGTAGTAACCGGTCGGCACCTCGCCAGCGGGATGCTTCGACCAATTCTCCGACGGGCGATCCCAATAGCCGTTGAACGGGCCGTTGTAGATGCGCTTGGGTTCGAAGAAGAGGACGGGATCATTGTCCTCGATCGCCGCGATCAGCAGGCCCTTGGCGTCATAGGGCGTCGCCGGGATCACCGTCTTGATGCCGGAGACGTGGGTGAAGATGCCTTCCGGGCTCTGGCTGTGCGTCTGGCCGCCAAAGATGCCGCCGCCGAACGGCGATCGCACCGTCATCGGGCTGATGAACTCGCCCGCCGAACGATAGCGCAGCCGCGCCGCCTCGCTGACCAACTGGTCGAGCGCCGGGTAGATGTAATCGGCGAACTGGATTTCGGGCACCGGGCGCAGGCCATAGGCGCCCATGCCGATCGCGACGCCGATGATCCCCGTCTCGGTGATCGGCGTATCGAAGACCCGGGTCTTGCCGTATTTCGCCTGCAGCCCGGCGGTGGCGCGGAACACGCCGCCGAAATAGCCGACGTCCTCGCCCATCACCAGCACGTCGGGATCGCGCGCCATGCAGATGTCGAGCGCCGAATTGATCGCCTGGATCATGTTCATGCGGGTGGTGGGTTCGTCTTCGTTCATCGTCACGCCAAAATCCTCCCCGGCACGGGGACCAGCCGCAGGCTGGTGGAGGGGGCGCTCCACCAGCGATGCGTCTGGGGCAGCCCCCCTCCACCAGCTTCGCTGGTCCCCCTCCCCGTGCCGGGGAGGAATGCAAACGCGGCCATTACTTGCGCGCCCATGGCCGGCCGCTCGCCTCTTCCTCGGCGATCATCTGCTGCTGCTGTTCGCGCAGGTGCCACGGCATCTCCTCGAACACGCCGTCGAACAGCGAATCAAGCGGCTGGTGCAGGCCATGGCCGAGGATGCCGTTCTTCTCGGCCTCCTTCTGCTCGGCGCGGACATATTCGGCGAGCTCGCGATCCTGCGCGGCGTGACGCGCCTCGTCCCATTCGCCGAGCGTGATCAGATGCTGTTTCAGCCGCGCGATCGGATCGCCGAGCGGCCAGGCATTGGGCTCGCCGGCGCTGCGATATTGCGTCGGATCGTCGGAGGTCGAATGACCTTCGGCGCGATAGGTGAAATGCTCGATCAGCGTCGGGCCCTGATTGGTCCGCGCGCGCTCCGCCGCCCATAAGGTCGCGGCATAGACCGCCAGCGCATCATTGCCGTCGACGCGCAGCCCGGCGATGCCATAGCCGATCGCGCGCGCCGCGAAGGTCGTCGCCTCGGCGCCGGCGAAGCCCGAAAAGCTGCTGATCGCCCATTGGTTGTTGACGACGTTGAAGATCACCGGCGCGCGATAGACCGCGGCGAAGGTGCAGGCGGAGTGGAAGTCGCCCTCCGCGGTCGATCCCTCGCCGCACCAGGCGGCGGCGATGCGCGTGTCGCCCTTGGCGGCGGAGGCCATCGCCCAGCCGACCGCCTGGGGATATTGCGTCGTCAGATTGCCCGAGATCGAGAAGAAGCCGTGATCGCGCGCCGAATACATGATCGGCAGCTGCTTGCCCTGCAACTTGTCACCACGGTTCGAATAGATCTGGTTCATCATCTCGACCAGCGGATAGCCGCGCGCGATGAGCAGCCCCTGCTGGCGATAGGAGGGGAAACACATGTCGTCGTCGGCGAGCGCCTGCGCCGCGGCGATCGCCACCGCCTCCTCGCCGGTCGCCTTCATGTAGAAGCTGGTCTTGCCCTGGCGCTGCGCACGGAACATCCGCTCGTCGAAGGCCCGCAGCAGCGCCATGTTGCGCAGCATGCGGCGCAGCGTATCCGGCGACAGCTTCGGGTCCCAGGCGCCGACCGCGCGGCCCTCCTCGTCGAGCACGCGGACGAGCGTATAGGCGAGTTCGGGGAAGTCCTTCGCCGGTGCGGCGGTGTCGGGGCGGCGGGCGGCGCCGGCGGGCGGCACCTCGATCCCGACGAAGTCGACCGCATCGCCCGGGCGGAATTTCGGCTCGGGCACGTGCAGCGTCAGCCCGGGCAGATTCCGGGGCGGTGCATCGGCGCGAGGCAACTCGCTGGCCACCATCTCTCTCCTCGACGCGCGACCGGGAGGTCGGCGCTGTTGTTGGATCGTGTTGCGCGCCTGTAATTAAATTTCAAGCGTCTTTTCGATGGATAGTGGCCTGTCGAGGTCAGGCGACGGTCTGTTCGATCACCCCGAAGATCGGATGGTGGCGATCGTCCTCCGCCCAGATACGCACCGTATCGCCCGATCGGAGGAACGGCGTGACCGGCTTGCCGCCCGCGATCGTCTCGATCGTGCGCAGCTCGGCGAGGCAGGAATAGCCGACGCCGCCCGCCGCGATCGTCTGGCCCGGCCCGCCGTCGGGACCGCGGTTGGAGACGGTGCCCGAGCCGACGATCGTCCCCGCCCCGAGCGCGCGCGTCCTCGCCGCATGCGCGATCAGCGTGCCGAAGTCGAAGGTCATGTCCTCGCCCGCATCGGCACGACCGAACGGCTGGCCATTGAGATCGACGTGCAGCGCGCGGTGCAGCCTGCCGTCGCGCCACCAGTCGCCCAAGGCGTCGGGCGTGACGAAGACCGGCGAGAAGGCGCTCGCCGGCTTCGACTGGAAGAAGCCGAAGCCCTTGGCGAGCTCGCCGGGAATGAGGTTGCGCAGCGACACGTCGTTGGTCAGCCCGACCAGCCGCACCGCGGCGAGCGCCGCGTCGCGGCTCGCCCCCATCGGCACGTCGCCGGTGACGACCACCACCTCCGCCTCGAAATCGCAGCCCCAGCTTTCGTCGGCGAGCGGAATTGCGTCGCGCGGGCCGAGGAAGCCGTCCGATCCGCCCTGGTACATCAGCGGATCGTGCCAGAAGCTGTCGGGCATCTCCGCGCCGCGCGCCTGCCGGACGAGCGCGACATGGTTCACATAGGCCGAGCCGTCCGCCCATTGATAGGCGCGCGGCAGCGGCGCGGCGGCGTCATGTTCGTGGAAGCGCAGCCGCGGGATGACCGCATGATCGAGATCGGTGGCGAGGTTGCGCAGATCGGGGAGCAGCCGGTCCCAATCGTCGAGCGCCGCCTGCAACGTCGGCGCGATCTGCGTCGCCTCGGCATACCAGGCGCAATCGCTGGATACGACGACGAGCCTGCCGTCACGGCCGTGCTTCAGACTGGCGAGTTTCATCAGGCGCATCCTCTCATCGTTGGCGTGAGAGTGTATCGGCAGCGTCGCACGGTTGCGACGGAAAAGTATCGGACGTTACGACAGGGTCGCGCGACGGCTGGAACGCGCGACCTCGTTCCGCAATCTACCCCGTTCGGTTTGCAAATGGGTGAGGAGGGAATCGGGCGATCGCGACCGGGGCAAGACAAAGCCAGAGGCAGGCAAAGCCGAACCTCGGCAGCGTCTCGATCGTCCGGAATGCCCCTGCGTCCGCCATCCGGCCATGACCGAGGCGCAAGCTTCAAACCCAAGAGTTCCCGCGGCGGTCCGAACGTGTTTTCCGCCTGTCTAGGACCGCAGAAGGCCGATCCCGCCGTCAACGACAGCACGATGCGGATGCCGTCGTCGTCCCTCATGTGTCCGGATGCGGGCGAGACCACCCGGTCCATAATAAGTTTTCTTATATAACAGTTGTATAATCATACAAAATGTGGTCTCCACGATTTCACGGTGCTCGCAGAAGCTGCCGGGATAGGAGAGGATGATGGCGGTTTTACGCTATGCGCTGCCGTGCGCCGCTGCGATCGGGCTCGCCGGACTGACGACCCTGGCAGGTGCGCAGACCGATGTGATCGCGACCGTGCGTGACGATCCGTCGGTGGTCCGTTCGTCCTTCTATTTGCCGGTACGCGACGGCACCCGCCTCGCGGTAAACGTCTACCGCCCCGCCGACGGCGGCAAGGCGCGCGCTGGGCGCTTTCCGGTCGTCTTTGCCTTCACCCCGTACCGGGCGCGCTACCGCAAGGACGGCGAACTCGTCGATCTGATCGACTCGACGACCTTCGGGCTGCGCGATCTCGTCCATGCCGGCTATGTCGTCGCCACCGCCGACGTGCGCGGCAAGGGCGCCTCGTTCGGGGCGCGACGCGGCTTCCTCGACCAGACCGAGGCCCATGACGGCTATGATATCGTCCAGTGGCTTGCGGCCCGCCCCTACACCACCGGCAAGGTCGGCCTCACCGGCTGCTCCTATCTCGGCGGCAGCGCGATGCTCGTTGCGGGCGCGCTGCCACCGGCGTTGAAGGCGGTGTTCGCCGCGGCGACCGACATCGACAAATATGCCTTCGTCCGCAACGGCGGCATCACCGCCCAGTTCAATACCCGCCCCGACGAACCGCTCGATGTCGACCTGGCGAGCGTACCGGTCGACGCCGATCGCGACGGCGCGCTGCTCCGCGAAGCGGTCGCCGACCATGTTCGCAATACGCCGATGGCACCGCTGTGGGCCGGAATGCCGTATCGCGACAGCGTCTCGCCGCTCACCGGCAACCGCTATTGGGAAGAGGTCGGCCCCTATACCCACCTCAAGGCGCTGCAAAGCCCGCAGCTCGCCTGGTATCTGTGGGGCAATTGGAACGACGAGCCGACCGAACAGATCATCCAGGCCGCGGCCAATCTCGACGCCAAGCTGATCGTCGGGCCGGGCAGCCATTGCGAACCGCCCAAGGTGTTCGACATCGTCGGCGAACAGAAGCGCTTCTTCGATCGCTATCTGAAGGACGTCGACAACGGCATCGATCGCGAGCCGCGCTATAGCTGGTGGCAGGAACGGCAGGGCGGCGGCACACTCGTCCATCGCGCCCGTCTGCCCGGCACCGGGATCGGCCGCACCGCCATCTACCTCACGGCCGCGGCCAACGATACGCCTGCCGCGGTCGATTCCTGCAGCCTCTCCTTGCGCGCCGGCACCGCGGCACCGCGCCCCTTCCGCGTCGATTATGACGTCGCCACCAAGGATTATTTCCAGTTCTGGCCGAGCCCGCTCGACGGCAAGGGTCTGACCTTCACCAGCCGTCCGCTCGCCGCAGATGCGGCGATCGAGGGCTTTCCGATCCTTACCGTACGGGCCGCGATCGACCGCCCCGACGGCAATGTCTTTGGGTATCTCGAGTCGGTCGATCCGACGGGCAAGGTGACGATGCTCGCCTTCGGCCGGTTGGCGATGAGCCATCGCAAGACCGGTGTCGCGCCCTACAACCACCTCGACCTGCCCTATCACTCGGGGCTTAGGGCCGATGTCGCACCGGCGACGCCGGGTCGGGCGGAGACGCTCACCTTCGCGCTGTCGCCGCGGGCCTATACGATCCCCGCCGGGCATCGGCTGCGCGTGACGATCACCGGCGCCGACCCGCGCCAGCGCAACCTGCCCGCCATCCGCGACGCACTGGCGCGGACGGTGACGCTGACCACCGGTGCCGCCTCGCACATCGACATCCCCTTCACCGCGCCGGTCCGCTTCCGCTGACGCGCCTGGTCGCCCGACTTCATCAAGGATACGGATCATGCATCGCATCACGTCGCGTCGTCGCCTTGCCCTCGTCTCCGGTGTCGCGCTCGCCGCGCTCGGCTGGAGCAATCTTGCCGCCGCACAGGACACGCCGTCACCGGCCACCGACAGCGTCACGCCGGCCGACGGGCAGAGCGCCTCGCAGCAGGGCCGCACTGGTGCCCCCGCCCCGGTACAGTCCGACGCTGCCGCCGCCGGGCCGGTGACGATCGGCGCGGAGGACGTCCCTGCCGCTGACATCGTCGTCACCGGCAGCCGGATCCGCGGCGCCGCGCCGGTCGGATCAAGCGTCATCGCGATCGACCGCCGCGCGATCGAGGCATCGGGGGCGGTCACGACCGATCGGCTGATCAAGGAGATTCCGCAGGTCTTCGATCTCGGCACGTCGGAAAACTCACGCGGCCAGTCGGGCGGCAACAGCAACATCACCTTCGGCAACGCAATCAATATCCGCGGCATCGGCCCCTATGCGACGCTGACGATCCTCGACGGCCACCGCGTCGTCAACAACAGCCGCTCGGTCGATCCGTCGATCATCCCTTCGCTCGGGCTCGAACGCGTCGAGGTGGTCGCCGATGGCGCCTCCGCCGTCTATGGATCGGACGCGATCGCCGGCGTCGTCAACCTGATCCCGCGCCGCACCCTCAACGGTGTCGAGACGATCGCGCGGATGGGCGCGGCACGCAATTTCCACGAGAGCCAGTTCGGCATCGCCGCGGGCAAGACCGGCGACTGGGGCCAGGTGATGGTCGCCTACGAACACGTCTTCCGCAGCAATCTGTCGGGCGACAATCGCGACTTCTTCACCAGCGACCAGCGCCGCTACGGCGGCCGCGATTTCCGCGTCAGCCAGTGTAATCCCGGCACGCTCACCGTCGGCGGGCGCAATTACGCCATTCCGCAGGGCGGCGTGACACCGGCGAGCGCCGGGCAGCTGGTGGCCGGCACCGCCAACCTCTGCGAAGGCTTCACCGGCCAGGACCTGTTTCCGGAGACGCGCTACGACAGCGCCAACGCCACCTTTACCGTCCACCTCACCGACTGGCTCGACGCGTTCGGCGACGGTTATTATTCGAAACGCCAGTTCAAGCGGTTCGGCGGCTATACCGGCGCGACGGTGAGCGTGCCGGGAACCAATGCCTTCTTCACCCGCCCGCCCGGCACGACCGGCGCGGAAACGGTACAGATCCGCCTCGACGATCTGCCCAACAATCTGTCGTTCGGCTCGACCGAAAGCTGGCAGACCGCCGGCGGCCTGCGCGCCAAGTTCGGCGGTTGGGAGGTGCAGGGGCAGGTGATCTACGGCCGCAACGACGACGTGTCGAACACCCCCAACGGGATCAACACACCCGCGCTCAACGCCGCACTCGCCAGCTCGAACCCGGCGACCGCCTTCGATCCCTATGGCCTCGGCCGCACCTCGGCGGCGGTGCTCGCCGCGATCAACGATCAGGTGTTCAACGCGCCGACGCGCAACCGCTTCACCGGCGTCGAGGCGACGGTCAACGGCACGCTGTTCGACCTGCCCGGCGGCGGCGTCAAGCTCGCCGCGGGCTATGAGCGGCAGGAGCTGGAGGTCGCGCTCGGCATCCAGCGCGGCGCGCCGACCAGCCCGCTCACCTTCCGCGACTATGACCGCCAGGTCGATTCCGGTTATGCAGAACTCTACGTGCCGATCTTCGGCTCGGCCAATGCCCTGCCCGGGCTGCGCCGGCTCGAGCTCACCGCTGCGGTTCGTTACGACAAATATAGCGATGTCGGCAGCACCACCAATCCCAAGTTCGGCGCCAACTGGTCGCCGCTGCGCGGGCTGGTGATCCGCGGCAGCTACGGCACGTCGTTCCGCGCGCCGCTGTTCTCGCAGATCTACGGCAACAGCTCGAACATCTTCGTCCAGCCCTATGCCGATCCGGCGCTGGGCGGCGCGATCGTCCAGGGTGCGGCTCTGTCCGGCGGCAATACCGCGCTGCGCCCGGAGGAGGCGACCACCTGGTCGGCCGGGCTCGACTGGGATCCGCTGCCCGGCGGGCGGATCAGCCTGACCTATTTCGACGTCAACTACACCGGACAGGTCGACAGCTACCTCGGCGATCTCGCCATCCTCAGCCGGGAGGCGCAATTCGCCGGCACCGGCGTCATCCTGCGCGGCGCCGCCGCCGCGGCGCGCGTGCAGGAGCTGCTCGCGCAGGGTATCACCATCGCGCGCGGCGTGCTCCCCGCCAATCCGACGCTGTTCATCGACGGCCGGACCCAGAACCTCGGCCGCTCGAAGACCAGCGGCATCGATGCGGTGGCAAGCTATACCTTCGACACGAACGGCGCCGGCCGCTTCACGCTCAATGCCAACGCCACCTATCTGACCCGCTACCGCAGCGCGATCACTCCGGCGGGCGACCTGATCGATCGCCGCAACACCGTGTTCAATCCGCTCAAGTTCAAGGGTCGCGGCAGTCTCTACTGGGCTTATGACGGCGCCAACACGCGGCTTACCGTCAATCATGTCGGCGGCTATGACAATAACACCCTGCCCAACAACGGCGTGCAGAAGGTCGCGAGCTATACCACCGTCGACCTCGGCGTGACCTTCGATGTCGGCGATCCGGCGAGCCGCAGCCTGTTCGCCGGCGGCTTCAGCGTGTCGTTCGATGCGCTCAACCTGTTCGACCGCAAGCCGCCGTTCCTCGATTTCGCGCCGACGATCAACGGCAGCGGCGGCTATGACGCCACCGCCGCCAATCCCGTCGGGCGCGAGATCGCGGTGACGCTGCGCAAGCGCTTCTGACGATGATCCGGGCTGGCCGATCCTTGCGGAGACCGACGTGACCGATCACCCGAATGCCGCCGACGGCACGCCGATCGGGCCCGAGCCACGCGTGCCGCTCGTCACCGCTGACCTCGAGCCCATGCCGGCGGCGAGGGCGGGCCGGTCGCGGCTGGCGCGGGCCATGCTCGCGATCGGGTCGGCGGGGCTGCTCGGGGCGATGGCGACCGACGCGCTCGCCGTTGCCGGTCGCCACGCCGGTATCCGCCTGTTCGGCGCGATCGAGATCGTCCAGGCCTGTATCGTGCTGGTCGCGACCAGCGCGATCCTGCTCACCACGATCGTCGATGGTCACGCCCGCGTGCACATCCTGCTCGAACGGCTGCATGCCGCCGCATCGGCCCGGCTGCTGCGCGGCGCCGATGCGGTCAGCGCGCTGATCTTCCTGTGGATCGCGATCGGTTCGGCGTGGTTGCTCGCCGATCTCTGGTCGGCATTCGAGCTGACCGAAATCCTCCATATCCCGCTGCGCTGGCTGCGCGCCGCCTGGATCGCCGGTGCGATCGCCACCGCCTTGATCCTCGCCCGCCGGGCGCTGCGCGGAGCGCGGCCGTGATCGCGTCCGAATGGATCGGCGGCGGCGGCATCCTCGTGCTGCTCGCCCTGCTCGCGCTCGGCATCCCGATCGGCGTCGGACTGGCGCTGGTCGGCGGGGTCGGGCTGACGCTGCTGCTGTCGCCCGAGGCGGCGCTGATCAAGGTCGGCGTCATCACCTTCGATACGATCTCGCGCTACGAACTCGGTGTGCTGCCGCTGTTCGTGCTGATGGCGCATCTCTGTTTCGCCGCCGGCGCCAGCCGCGACTTCTTCGACGCGGCGGCACGGTTCATCGGCCATCGCCGCGGCGGACTGGCGATGGCCTCGATCGGCGGCTGCGCGGGCTTCGGCGCGATCAGCGGGTCGAGCCTCGCCACCGTGGCGACGATCACCTCGGTCGCGCTGCCCGAGATGCGCAAGGCGAATTACGCCCCCTCCTTCGCCACCGGCGCGCTGGCCGCCGGCGGAACGCTGGGGTCGCTGGTGCCGCCGTCGGGGGCGCTGATCGTCTTCGGCATCATTGCCGAACAGTCGATCGGCAAGCTGTTCGCCGCCGCGATCGTGCCGGGCATCACCCAGGCGCTGTTCTACATCGCGACGATCGCCCTGCTCTGCCGCCTCCGCCCCGAACTCGGGCCGCCGGCAGCACGCGCGCCGTGGCGCGAGCGCTGGCCGGCGTTGCGCAAGATCGGTGACGTCGGGCTGCTGATCGTCTTCGTCATCGGCGGCCTGTTCGTCGGCTGGTTCACCCCGACCGAGGCGGCGTCGGTCGGTTCGGTCGCCGCGCTCGCGCTGTGCTGGAAGCGCGGCCGGCTGACCCGCGTGGCGGTGAGCGGCGCGCTGGAGGCGACGCTGCGCACGACCGGCATGATCTATATCGTCGTGATCGGCGCGCTGCTGTTCGCGACCTTCATCAGCGTCACCGGCATCGCCGCGATGCTGTCCAACCTCGTTGCCGGGCTCGACGCCGGGCCGACGATCGCGATCATCGCGATGGCGCTGGTGCTGCTGCTGCTCGGCTCGTTCCTCGACGGACTCGCGCTGATGCTGCTCACTACGCCGATCTTCCTGCCGATCGTCCACCAGCTCGGGCTGAGTCCGATCTGGTTCGGCATCTTCCTGGTGCGGACGATGGAGATCGGCTTCGTTCACCCGCCGCTCGGGCTCAACGTCTATGTCATCCAGGGGATCGCCGGTGACATTCCGCTCGGCACGATCTTCCGCGGCATCGTCCCCTTCCTGCTCGCCGACTTCCTGCATCTCGCGCTGCTCATCGCGGTGCCGGCGGTGGTGCTGTGGCTGCCCGGAGCGCTCGCATGATCCGCCATCTCGCCGCCCTCGCCGCGCTGTGGCTGCTTGCCGCCTGCGGCGCGGCACCGGCCCCGCCGGCGGGCGTGACGACGCTGACCTATGCCAGTCCCTATCCGCCCGGCCATCCGTTCAGCCGCGCCGACATCCGTTGGATGCGTCACGTCGAACAGGCCTCGGCGGGGCGGTTGCGCATCAAGCCGTTCTGGGCCGGTGCGCTGCTGTCGAGCGACCAGAGCATGGAGGAGATCCGCCACGGCGTCGCCGACATCGGCCTGATCACCCCCATCTACACCCGCGGCGGCGCACATACCCAGCGCGCGCAGGCCGGCTTCTACGGCGGCGTCGCATCGATGCCCGAACAGATCGCCGTCTATCAGTGTCTCGCCGCACATTTCCCCGCTCTGGACGACGAACTGCGCGGCCTTCGCGTGCTCGCCGTTCAGCCCGGCAACTTCCCCGGCATCCTGACCCGCAACCGCCCGATCCGTCGCCTCGCCGACCTGCGCGGCCTGCGCCTGCGCGCGCCGGCGGAGAATCTCGAGGTGCTGCGCGCCCTCGGTGCCGATCCGGTCGATATGCCGATGGCGGACGTCTATTCGGCGCTCGCCAAGGGGGTGATCGACGGTGTCGTCGCCCCCGCGGATACCCTCAAGAGCCTTCATTTCGCCGAGGTCGCGCGCTTCTTCACCACGCTGAAGGTCAGCCGCGGCTCCTATCCGGCGCGGGCGATCGGCCTGCGTCGCTGGCGGACGCTGCCGCCCGATTTGCAACGGCTGCTGGCCGACAGCGAAGGCGTGTGGGAAGCAGCCCTGATCGACGAGATCGACGCCGCCGAACGCGCCGGCATCGCCTTCGGCAAAAGCCATGGCGTCGCCTTCCTGCCGATAGACCCCGCCGACCAGCGCGGGTTCGATACGCTCTACAACACCAATGCCGCGCGCATCGCCCGCGACCTCGCTCGCTACGGCCGCGACGGCACGCCGCTGTTCGCCGCCGCGCAACGCCTGATCGCGGCGCATCGCGCCAGCATGCCGACCGCCTGCCCCTCCTCCGATCCGCAAGGTGCCCATGACTGATACCTCCACTCCGCCGCGCCCGCTGGAGGGCCTGCGCGTCATCGATCTCACCCGCGCACTCGCCGGACCCTATGCGACGTTGCTGCTCGCCGGCCTCGGCGCCGAGGTGATCAAGATCGAGGATCCGCGCGGCGGTGATCTCGCGCGGGAGAACAGCCCTTATGTCGGTCGCGACGGCGTGAGCATCGAACGGATGCACGACGACGACGTGTCGATCTCCCATCTGTCGCGAGCCCGCGGCAAGAAGGGGGTATCGCTCAACTTCAAGGCACCCGGCGCGCAGACGGTGTTCGCCGATCTGTGCCGCACCGCCGACATCGTCGTCGAGAATTTCACGGCCGGCACCGCCGACCGGCTCGGCATCGGCTATGCCGTCGCGCGCGAGGCCAATCCGGGCATCATCTATTGCTCGCTGTCGGGTTTCGGCGCCGACGCGCCGGAGGGCGGCAAGGCGATGGACGTCATCATCCAGGCGCTGTCGGGGGCGATGTACACCAGTGGCGCTCCCGACGCGCCGCCGGTCCGGATGGGCATCCCGATCGCCGACATGCTCGCGCCGGTGTTCGCGGTGATCGGCATCCTCGCCGCGCTCGAACAGCGGCATCGCAGCGGCGTCGGCCAGCACGTCGACGTTTCGATGCTCGGCGCACTGACCTCGTTCGTCGCGATCGAGAATTGGTCGGCCCTCGCCGCCGCGGGGATGCCGGCGCGGACCGGCCTCACCGTCCAGCGGCTGTCGCCGTTCGGCGTCTTCGAATGCGCCGACGGCTATGTCGCGATCGTCGCGGTGCACGAGAAGCTCGCGCAGGGGCTGTTCCGCGCGATGCGTCAGCCCGACCTCGCCGCCGACCCGCGCTTCGCCACCCGCGATTCGCGCGTCGCCAACGCGCCGGCGCTGGAGGCGGCGATCACCGCCTGGTCGCGCACGCTCGCGGTGGACGAGGTGGTGGCGCGGCTCGAAGCCGAAGGCGTGCCGGTCGCGCCGGTGCGTCATCCGGAAGAGGCGCTGAGCGATCCACGCGTCATGGGGCGCGGCGAGACGATGCCGATCGCGCATCCCCGCTATCCGCATCAGTCGGAGCTGCGGACCGCGGGCATCCCGATCCGCTTCTCGGCAGCGAGCACCGGATTCGATGCGACGCTGCCGATCGGCATCGGCGATCACAATCGCGACGTCTTCCGCGATCTGCTCGGCTATGACGAGGAGCGGTTGCGCGCGCTCGGCGATGCGGGTGTGATCTGATGGACGCCGCCGCCGCGCTCGCCGCCATCGCCGCCGCTTATGCGGACCCCGATGCGGTCGCGGACCGCCTCGCCGCAGAGGGCGTGCGCGTCATCCGCACGATCGGCAGCGACGCGCCCTTCACCTGGTTGCGTGCGGCAGGCTTTGCGCCCGTCCGCCTTGCCGCGACGGAGGGACCGGCCACCCCGATCGCGGATGCGGTCATGGGTCCGGCGACCGGGCGGCGGCGCGCGCACCGGCTGGTCGAGCGGCTGCTCGCCGCCGATCGCCTCGACGAGGCGGTGCTGATCACCCGCGCCGATGCCGAACAGGCGCAAATCTTCGCCGCGTTGCGCGAGCGCCGCCGACTCGGCGAAACAGCGCCGGCGCATTTCCACCTGCTCGATCTGCTTCACCACGATCGTCCCGCCTCGCACCGCTATAATGCGGCACGGCTGGCGCAGCTTGATGCATGGCTGATCGCGCTGGGCGGACGGGCACCCACCGATGCCGCCCTGGCGCAGGCCGCGGCGGAGGATGAAGCGGCCCGTACGCTCCTACGTGCACTGGGGGAAAGGCAGTTGCGCGGCAGCGACCGGCTGCGGATCATCGGCGCGAGCACGATCCTGCCCCCCGCCGAGCTCACCCGACTCCTCGCCGCACTCGACGCCTTGCCCGAGATCGCCAGCGGCCGGCGCGTCTTCGTGACCGGCAGCGCGCCCGAAAGCGATGCGTCCTATCGCGCACTGGAGGCGGACGGTGATACGATCGTCGGCGACGACCACGAATGGGGTGATCGCCGCCTGCTCGCCGCCGCACCCGCCACCCGCGCCGCCGCTGCCGCGCCCGGCCTCGCGCCGCTCGCCGCACGCCGCCCGACTGCCGACGCCGAGCCGATCGTCGCGCGTGCCGCAGCCTGCGGTGCGGCGGCGATCGTTCACCTGACGATCGATGCCGATGAGGCGGCCGCCTGGACCGCGCCGGCGATCGCCCGCGCGCTGCCCGATGGCATGACGCTGACGCTGCGGACGATCGACGGACCAGCCGCCGCCGACCCTGCCCCGGCGCGACCGGCCGCCGCGCCGCCGCCGCGCAGCCGCAAGTCGCTCGCCGCACTCGCCGGCTTCGGTGCCTATCAGCGCGACTGGTTCGCCGAACTGCGGGCGCAGGTCGCCGCCGGTGCGCCCTTCGCGATGGTCAATGCCAATGCGCCGCAGGAAATCCTGCGTGCGCTCGACGTGCCGTTCGTCGTCAACCAATGGTGGGCGTCGATCGTTGCCGCCAAGCAGCAGACGCAGCGCTACCGCATGCTGCTCCGCGACGCCGGCTATCCGACCGATGTCGAGGCGTATAGCGCGCAAGGCCTTGCGGCGGCGATGGACGTAGAGGGTGTCTGGGGCGGTCTGCCCCGTCCCGATTCCCTCCACGCAGTCGGATCGAGCGACGCGACGATCGGCATCTTCGACGCCTGGGCCGCTCGGACCGGCGCCCGGGCCTTCCTCTACGAACGCACCGTCGATCCGCGGCTCGACATCGAGACGCGCTGGTGGGAGGTGCTGCCCGACCATTGGGACGAAGCGCTCGAACCCGAACGGATCGATCTGCTGGTCAGCGAATTGCGCGACGTCATCGCGGCGCTGGAGGCGACGACCGGCCGCGTCTTCGACGAGGCGCGGTTCGTCGCCGTGCTCGACCTCGTCAACGAGCAGGAGGATTATTACCGCCGCACCCGCGACCTGGTCGCGCGCAGCGTCCCCGCACCGATCAGCATCGTCGATTCGATGCCGGCGACGATGGTGCCGCAATGGCACCGCGGCACCGTCTGGGCGCGCGACGCCGCCCGCGCCTTCTATGACGAGGTCGCCGCCCGCGTCGCTGCCGGGGCGGCCGCCGTACCGAACGAACGCGTCCGGCTGATGTGGGTCGGTCGCGGCCTGTGGAGCGAGACGGCGTTCTACCAGCGCTGGGAGGAGAGCCATGGCGCGGTGTTCGTCTGGTCGATGTACCTCGCGCTCGCCGCGGACGGTTATATCCGCCGCTTCGATCGCGGCCGCGATCCGATGCGTGCGCTCGCGGCGCGCTTCCTGACGATGGGCGACGAACTGCGCATGCCGAGCTGGGCCGGACCGTGGCACGTCCACGAGGCGCAGTCGCATCAGGTCGACGGCGCGGTGGCGCTCGCCGATGCCGATCCGTTCGTATTGCGCGCGCTCGCCGCCGCGGGCATTCCGGTGCTTGAACTCGGCATCGACAATTTCGCGATGGACGCGGCCACCGCCGACGCGCTCGATCGACGGATCACCACCTTCATCGAAGGGCCGGCGACGCGGTGCGCCGACTTGCGTCGCTGCGGGGCAACGGCATGACCGCGCCGCTCGCCGGGCTCCGCCTGATCGAGTTTTCGCGATTTCTGCCCGGCGCCTATCCCGGCTGGATCGCCGGCGACATGGGCGCGGACGTGATCCGCGTCGAGAATCCGCGCGAACTTGCCAAACATGCGCGGATGTTCGAGCAGGACGACGATCCCGCGACGGCACGGCTGCGCCGCGCCCGCCCGTCCTATTGGCGCAACCGGCGATCGATCGTGATCGATCCCGGCCATCCCGCCGCACAGGCGGTGCTGCACGCGCTCGTCGGCAGCGCGGATATCCTGGTCGAGGACTATCGGCCCGGTGTGATGGCGGCAATGGGGCTCGGCTATGAGGCGCTCGCGAAGGTGAATCCGCGGCTGATCTATTGCTCGATGTCCTTCGCCGGGCAGACCGGCCCGCTGCACGGCCGCGCGGGCCACGATCCCGCCGCGCTCGCGCTCGCCGGGGCGCTGTCGCGGCTCAATGGCACCGCGACGCCGACCTTGCCCGGTGTGCAGGTCGCCGACGTGCTCGCCGGATCGCATGCGGCAATTGCGATGCTCGTCGCGTTGCAGCAGCGCGCGCAGACCGGCAAGGGCACGCAGGTCGACATTGCGATGACCGATGCGGCGTTGCCGCTGATCGCGGTGGCGCTCGGCCGCTCGGCACCCGACGCCATTCCCCCGGTCGACGGTCGTTGGCATCCCAAGGGCGGGGTCTGGCGCTGCGCCGACGATCGATGGCTCTGCACCACCGACATGGAGCCGCGCTACTGGCAGCGTTTCTGCGCCGCGGTCGACCGCCCCGACTATGCCGCGCGGCAGTTCGACAGCGACGCGCATCCGGCGATACACGACGATCTCGCCGCACTCTTCCGCACCCGACCGCGCGACGCCTGGCTCGACCTGCTCGCCGCCGCGGACACGCAGGCGATGCCGCTGCTCACCCCCGCCGAGGCGTTGCGCCACCCGCATGCGAGGGCGCGCGGCATGCACGTCACGCTGCCGGTCGGCGACGGAGCGGTCGAGCAGATCGGCACGCCGTTCCACATCGCCGGCATCGACCCGCCCGCGCACCGCGCCGCCGGCCTGCCCGGTGCGGAACGGAGTGACATCCTTACCGAACTCGGTCTCGACGTCGCCGCGCAACAGGCGCTTGCCGACGCGGGCGTCTTCACCGGCGACAGGAGCACACGATGATCGATGCCCTCGAGGGCCTGCGCGTCGTCGACCTCAGCCATGCGATCGCCGGGCCGACCTGTACCAACATGCTGGTCGAGCTGGGCGCGGACGTCGTCAAGGTCGAGCCGCCGGCAACCGGCGACGGCTTCCGCCACTATACCGAACATGGCGGCGAACCGATGCTGAGCATTCCGTTCGCGGCGATGAACGCCGGCAAGCGCTCGCTCGCGCTCGACCTCAAGACCGCGGCGGGGCGCGAGGTGCTGTGGCGGCTGGTCGAGCGCGCCGATATTCTCGTCGAGAATTTCCGACCCGGCGCGCTTAACCGGCTCGGCTTCGGCTTCGACGCGCTGCACGCCCGTTGCCCGCGGCTGCTGCTCGTTTCGATCACCGGCTTCGGCCAGACCGGGCCGCTCGCCGATCGCGGCGCCTATGATCATATTGCGCAGGCGATGTCGGGGATCGCGCTGCTCAACGCCGATGCCGAGGGCCCCAAGAAGATCGGCCTGCCGATCGTCGACGGGTTTACCGGCTATCTCGCCACGATCGGCCTGCTCGCCGCGTTGCGTCGGCGCGACCGTACCGGCATCGGCGAGCATGTCGACGTGGCGATGCTCGACGCGGCGCTCAAGCTGGTCAACACCAGCGTCTCGGTCCATTCCTATACCGGTCGGACGCCGGGCGGCACGGGCAATCGCGGCTTCCGCCTCGTCGCGACTGCCGATTTCTATCCGACGGGGGCGGGCTGGATCGCGCTGGGCGCCAACACCCAGCAGCAGGTCGAAACGCTGTTCGCGGTGCTCGGCCATCCGGACATGGCGACCGATCCGCGCTTTGCGACGCATGACGCGCGCGTCGCCCATTATGACGCGTTGCGCGACTGGCTGACCGTGACGCTCGCCGACTGGCGGGCGGAGGAGCTGGAGGCGCGGCTTGCCGCCGCACGCGTACCCGCGGCGATGCTGCGCGAGGTCGGTGAGATCGCGCAGCATCCGCATCTTGCCGAGCGCGGCACGTTGCATCCGGTCGTACTGCCCGGTTGGGACCGGCCGCTGGCGGTGGTCGGCGCCGGTTTCGCCACGGCGAACCATCCGCCGGCGACCGTGCCGGTGCTCGGCAGCCACAGCGACGCGGTGCTGGGCGAACTCGGCCTCGACGCGGCGCAGATCGCCGACCTGCGTCGTGAGGGAGTGGTGGCATGAACCGGCTCGACGTGATGATGCTCGGCGACATCATCCTCGACGTCCCCGACCCCGATCACTGGATCGGCGGCGTCGCCGCAGTGACGCGCGAGGCCGATCTCGCCATCGGCCATCTCGAAGTGCCGCATACCCGCCGCGGCGAAGAGCTGTCCGGCGACGTTCCCGCACCGGGAGCCGACCCGGCGCACCTCGCCGCGATCGCGCGGGCGAACGTCCGGCTGCTGTCGACGGCGGGCAACCAT
The DNA here is from genome assembly GCF_037120395.1 of Sphingomonas kyungheensis. Classification (NCBI taxonomy): domain Bacteria; kingdom Pseudomonadati; phylum Pseudomonadota; class Alphaproteobacteria; order Sphingomonadales; family Sphingomonadaceae; genus Sphingomonas; species Sphingomonas kyungheensis. The sequence goes on along the minus strand of NZ_JBBBDM010000002.1, from coordinate 113,794 downwards.
ATCGCGGATTGCGGCGCGATCGGCATCGCCGATACGATCGCCGAGCTCGACCGGCTCGGCATCGCGCACGCCGGTGCGGATCGCAATCGCGCGACGGCCGAGGCACCGGCGATCGTCATCTGCGACGGGCGGCGGATCGCGCTGCTCAGCTACAATTGCGTCGGTCCGGAGATCGCCTGGGCTGGGGATGATCGTGCCGGTTGCGCCTTCGTTCGCGTCGCCACGGCGGACGGCAGCCCGACGCGGCCGCAGGCCGATCTGACCGAAGCCGATCCCGCCTCGGTTGCGCGGATGCAGGCAGCGATCGCCGCGGCCCGACGGGACGCCGATATCGTCCTCGTCGCGTTGCACAAAGGCATCACCCACCGCCCCGCCGCGCTCGCTCCCTATGAGCGCCCGCTCGCCCGTGCGGCGATCGACGCCGGCGCGGATGCCGTCATCGGCCATCATGCGCACATCGCGCGCGGCATCGAATTCCATCGCGGCCGGCCGATCTTCCACGGTCTCGGCAATGGCGTGGTCGTCACGCATGCGCTCAGCCCGGCGCAGGATCATCCCGCGCGCGCCGAATGGGCGGAGCGGCGGCAGCGGATGTTCGGCTTCGAGCCTGACCCCGCCTATCCGCTCGCCCCCTTTCATCCCGAGGCGGTCAACGGCCTGATCGCGCGACTGCGGATCGGCGACGACGGGCGTATCGAAGCCGGCTTCCGCCCGATGTGGAGCGCCCCGCCCGGCCGCCCGGAGCCGGCGACCGGGCCGCGGGCGGAGGCCGTCGCCCGCTACATCGACGCGATCGGCATCGCCGCCGGGCTGCCCGAGCTCGCTTATACGTGGGCGGACGACTGGGTCGTGCTGACCGACGACGGCAGCGGCTGAGCCTCCGCCTGCCGCACGCGACACAGCCGCACCGGCATGGCGTGCGCGGGCGGACGCCGCTGACATCGGTCGCGTCGCTGCGCGGCATGCCCGTCTTACAGCCGGGCCCGAAGGCCGCCGGGGGATGCCGATGTACCGGTGCGCGGTTCTGCCTTGTCTCCGGGGGATCAGCCTCTACAGCCGAAGGCCATGCCCGCTCCCGCGCCTACAGAGCCGATGTCGCTCGGCCGCCTCGACAATTTCATAGGTTTCCGGCTCCGTCGCATCCAGAACTACCTGTCCAGCGCGTTCACGGCGGAAAGCGTCGCGCTCGGGCTGCGCCCCGGTGAATTCTCGGCCCTGGCCGTGATCGCGGCCAATCCCGGCGTATCGCAGGGCACGCTGGCGCGCGAAGTCGGGCTGGACAAGTCCGCCGCGGTGGCGGTGATCGACGACCTCGAACGCCTGCGCCTCGCCGAACGCCGCCGGTTGACCGCGGACCGTCGACGCCACGCGCTCTACGTCACCGGTGATGGCGAAGCGGCGCTCGACCGGTTGTTCGCGAAGCTCGAAACCGTCGAGCGTGATGTGCTCAACGCGCTGAGCCCCGACGACCTTCAGGTCCTCAGCAGCCTGCTCGACCGCATCTATCACTCCTGCTTCCGTCAGGATGCGTAGGGAGTCTGCCGCACACCGCGCCGTTCCGGATTCAAGGAACGGCCGCCTGACCCGCGCCAGGAGCCGCGGAACGTTATGCTCGTCGGCTCACAGCCCCGTTGCAGAAGTACAATACTTCTTCGGCGGGAAACGGCTATCCGGCGTCGGCGTCGTGAAATCCTTGTTACGCGCGCGGAACATGGCGCTGCGGGTGAAGCTGGTCGGCAGGGTCAACCATGTGAACGGAACACTGCTGAACAGCGGCTGATATTTGTAACTCACCTGGACGTGGAACAGGATCTCGTCCCGGATCAGCTGGCGATTTTGCGGCAAGGTCGCGATCGACGTCGACTGATTGCAGCCCAGCATCGGCGGTGTGACGAAATTGCCATCGAACCTTTGCCAGAGGATGCGATTTTCGATCGTGCCGTCATTATCGGAATCGGTCCCCTGGACCCCGGTGATGACGATGCGGCCGAACTGGCGCAGATCGAACGGCTGCGCGGAAAGATCGATCGCGCTGAACAGATCGTAGACCTGCCCCTCACCGATGCCGATCTTGCCGGTGCCGCTCTGCGCGACGAGATCGGCGCTCATCGCCGCCAGCCGCTGCACGCGGTTGTTCGCCATGACGTAATTGGCAAATTCGATCCCGGTGAGCGCAAAACCGAGGAACAGCGGCAGCATCAGCGCGAATTCCAGGATCGACACGGCGCGCGTGTCGCCGGCGAGCCGTCGCAATGGCTGCGCAAGCGGCATCCGGTTCAACCGCGCACCACGGCTTCGTTGCGGACGACGGTCGTCACGCTGAGCGGCAGCGTGACGCTCCGCCCGATGAACCGACCGACGAAGCCGAACAAAAGCCGCTTGGGAAAGCGCACGGTATAGCTCACGACGTCGCCGGGGCCACCGAGCGCCCCCGTCTTCGCCGTGGTATCGTCCCATTTGCCGTTGCGGTTGCGGTCGACATACGGTTCACCGGCGTCATAGCGCCCGTTGCCGTTCTGATCGGTGTAGGTTTCGGGATAGGCCGAGCTGAAGTCGGCATATACTTTGGTCTGGATCTCCATCGTCTGTCCGGGCGCGGTGGCGAAGGCGGCCATGGATCGGGTGATACTGGCGGTCATGATATCCCGACGACGCGTCTCGTCGGTTTCCAGACTGGCCGTCGCCTTGCGCGCGGCGTCGACGACGGCACCCTCGAGCACCTGCCGCGCCAGGATCATATGACCCATTTCGATCGTGCCGCAGATCAGCGTCAGCATCGCCGGCAGGATGATGGCAAACTCCACGACGGTGACGCCGCGGGCATCGCGAAGGACAGGTCGCATCATCACTGCACCAGGTGGAGATCGACGAGTTCGGCCGCGATGTCGTTGAAAGCCGCCGTCAACGTCGCCGCATCGGAGGTGCGATAGACATGCCCCGGAGCGCATTTCTCGAACATGCTCAGCGTATTCGCATCGGTCGTCGTGAGCGCGACGATGTAGACCGTCGGCGGATTCGCCTCCGCCTGCAGCGATGCGCAGGTCTTGGCGAAGCGCCGTTCGGACTGGCCGGTCAATCCGCCCGGCGTCGACGAGATCGGACTGTCGGCGTAATTGCCGTAGAAGGTCCAGGTCCGGTCGGTATAGCCGTTTTGCGAGGTGCCGAGCGCCGTCTCGCCATCGGTCATGAAGACCAGCGCCCGCTTCGGCGATTCCCGCGACGGGTTCGTCCGCCGGAAGACGTCGTCGCGGACGAGCAGCCGATAGCCCCACAGCAAGCCGGCATGGTGCAGCGTGCCGTTGGCCGGATAGATGGCCGCATTCTTCTGGTCGATCATCGTCGTATAGGCGCTGCGGTCCCGCCCGTACGCGACCGGCAGCGCCTCTTCGGGGCATTGCCAATTGGGGGACGGGAATTCGGTCCTGTTTTTGGTGCCGTCGTTGACGCTGCCGCCGAGCGGATTGACGCTATATTCGGTTGCGACCTTCCAGTCGGTGGAAAAGTTCGGAATCCGTCCGTAATTGATCTTGAAGGGCGTGCCCGTGCGCGTCGAGAAATTCCACGGAGCCACCGCGGGATCATAATAACTGCCATCGGTGCGCGTGATGACGTCGTTGCCCGCACTGCCGGCACCGTCGTTCAGTCCGATGTACATCATGTACAGCCACCGCCGGTACGGGTTGTTCTGGAAATCGTTACTATAGGCGTCGTAGTTGAGCATGGGGTCGGCATAGGTGGCGTCGAGGCGGTACAGGTTGTTGTTCGGCTCGACGCCGGCGACCTTGTAGAAACCGCCGGTGTTCAGGGCACGCTCTGCGGCGGTGGCCTTATCCTGCGCGAGCTGCGGGACGTACATCGGCGGAATGAAATAGGGTGAGAGCGGTGGGTGGCCGCCCTCCCCCGGTAAGGTCCGATCGATATCCCAGGCATCCGGCTCGCGATAGGTCAGCGTGCTGTTGAGATCCTTGACGCTGTCATCGGCGAAGACGCATCCCTTCCAGGCGAGATGATTGGCCGGCCAGGATCCGCCATATTGCGCCATATACTGGTCATTGAAGGCGAACTGCTGCCGGATGACGGTCGGCGACTGCCAGTTCGGCAGCAATTTGCCGACGTTGACGGTGATATCATACATCACCATTCCCATCGCGAGATCGGGCCGCGCCGTGCCGCCCTGATAGAGTACGCCGAGAAAGCTCTTCGCCGCATCCTTGAGCGCGGTGATGCGCGTCTTGACCACGCCATTGGCGTCGCGGGGCAGATTGTCCTTGAGCGAGCCCGTATTGTCGAGCACCATCATCACCTCGAGCGGATGCGGCTGGATCTCCGCCCGCGCGACGGCGGTGACGGTTTGCCGGTCGAAGCCGAAGGCGCGCATGAACGACATCGGCACGATCGCACTGGCCCGCACCGTCGTATTGTTGCGACCGTCGATCGCCGTGAACGTCGGCGTCACGGTCAGTCCGGTGGTGCCCATATAGCCGTCGGTAAAATTTCCCCGGAAATAGGCCATCGCCTGAGCGTCGCGCCCCGCCGGCGATGTGTCAGCGACCGCGAAGGCGCGGGCACCGGCCAGCGCGGCAGCGTCGACACCGGCCTGCAACTGGGACTTCACGATGTAGACGCGACCGGTATCGATGGCCGAGCCCAATGCCGCGATCCCCGGGATAAGCCCGACCACCATCAGCGTGATCGCCGAACCGCGACGATCGCGCCAAAGCCTGCGGCCAAGCTGCGCCGCCCCCCGGAATGCCCCTGCCATCGTGTCTGAACCCCCTGTCGCCAGGGGCTTAGAACAAGAATGGTAAAGATTATTGCATCGTTGCCGGTCGCATCGGGCCTTTTGATACAAAGCCGACACACAAGGCCGTCGGCACGCCGTCTGCCTTTAGGGCGGCAGCGGGAGCGATGGCGGAGACAAATGCGGTGGCGCGACGATCGTAGCGGGGACAGGAGATGATGGCGGAGCTGTCGGTCTGATGCGGACGCGGCTCGGCGGATTGCGGCGCATGCGCACCTATCCTCTTCGGATCACCTGCAAGTGCCTGTCGTCTGACCGAGCACAACTGACGGTTCGGGCTGCCAGCTCATAAGAGGACATCCAAGCCATTTTCCACTTACCTGCCCCTGCCATCCGTCGATGCCGGATAGCAGGAAGCATAGCGAACACTTCTCACCTCCCTATGCGTTATGCAGAATAGAGCGGACCCCCGTCATTCGCCGAAGACAGGCTTCAGCTCTAGCGGGAGGACAAGCGCCTTAGCTTCTGGAAGAGCAATATACGAAGCGATGAAGGTCATGGTGCCTTCCGGTTCCGTGCCATATGTTTCCAAAAGCCTCAGCGCATGCCAAACGTTTGTGAAAGGATCAGGGCTTGAGGGTTTGGGCGGTCAACGTGGCGCTCAACATCGTCGTTCGGTCAGCGGCATCCTGTCCCACTGCGACCCGATAACGCCCAGCCCCAATCCGCCAGCCGGGCAACGCGGTGTCGTAATCAGCGACGACGCGCGGCTCAGCGGTCAGCGTAATTCGCCGGGTCTCGCCGCGCTTCAGTGCGATCCGGGTAAAGGCGCCGAGACGCAGCGGAGCGCCCCCCTCCTCACGCCCGACGTACATCTGCGGCACGTCGATACCGTCGCGGTCGCCGGTATTCGTGACGTCGAACGTTACGCTCAATGTGCGGCCGCCTTTCGCCACCGGGTTGCGATAGGAGAAATGGGTGTAGGAAAGGCCGTGGCCGAAAGGGAACAGCGGCTTCAGCCCTCTCTTTTCGTACCAGCGATAGCCAACGTCAGAACCCTCGACATAGTCGACCGGGAAGCTCTGCAGCACATGGGTCGACGCAGCCGCCGGATTGGCCGCCGCAGCCGCCTCCAGCCCGCTCAGCCGGTCGAGCCCAACGGGATGCGGGCGTGGCGGCTGCGAGGCGTCGGCGGGGAAGGTGATCGGCAGCCGCCCCGACGGATTGACCGCACCGGTCAGGATCGCGGCGATCGCCTCGCCGCCGCGCTGGCCGGGATACCAAGCCTGGACCACCGCCGGCACCTTGTCGAGCCACGGCATCAGCACCGGGCCACCCGTCTCCATCACCGCCACCGTATGCGGCTGCGCCGCGGCAATCGCGGCGATCAGCGCATCCTGCTGATTGGGCAAATTCAGGTTGGGCACGTCGTCCGCCTCGGTCGTCCATTGCGTCGCGAAGACGATGGCGAGGTCGGCATTCCTGGCCGCTTCGACCGTGGCGTTGAGGCTGCGGCCGTCGACCCAGTCGACCCGCACGCCGGGCAGAGCCTTGCGAAGCGCGAGCAGCGGCGACGAGGCGTGATAGGTGATGCGCGCGAACGACGCCGACCCGCCGGTGGCGAGCGGGATCTCAACCGGCGCACCGCCAACCGATCGGACCTGTGACGATCCGCCGCCCGACAATACGCCGACGTCGGCATTGCCGCCGATCACGACGATGCGCTTCGCGACCCGCGCGATCGGCAGGAGGTCGCCGTCGTTCTTGAGCAGAACGATGCCCGCCTCCGCAGCGCGCTGCGCCACCTCGGCATGCGCGGCATAGTCGGGCGTCACCGCCTTTGCCGGCACAGTATCGCCGAACGCGCCGGTCTCGATCAGCCCGGTCAGGTAGCGCGCTACCATATCGTCGATCCGCGCCATCGGCACCTCGCCCTTTTCCACCGCAGCCTTCAGCGGCTCGGCGAAATACAGCGCCTTGTCGAGCTCCTGCCCCGATTGCTGGTCGAGCCCAGCATTGGCGGCCTTGGCGGTTGAATGGACAGCACCCCAGTCACTCATCACCCAGCCGCGATAGCCCCAGTCGCGCTTCAGCACGTCCGTGAGCAAGTGCTTGTTCTCGCACGCCCAGTCGCCGTTGACCTTGTTATAGGCGCACATCACGGAACCGGGCTTGCCCTGTTCGATCGCGATCTCGAAGGCGAGCAGGTCGCTCATCCGGAGCGCCGCCTCGCCGATCCGCGCGTCGACGACCATGCGGCCCGTCTCCTGGCTGTTGAGCGCGAAATGCTTGACGGTCGAGACGATGCGGTTCGACTGGACGCCGGCGATATGGGCGCCGGCCAGCATGCCGGCGAGCAGCGGATCCTCGCCGAGATATTCGAAATTACGGCCGTTCCAGGGATCGCGGGTCAGATTGACGCCGCCAGCAAGCAATACGTTGAAGCGCTTGTCTCGCGCCTCGGCGCCGATCATCGTGCCGCCGGCGCGGGCGATCGCCGGATCGAAGCTGGCCGCGGTGGCCAGACCCGAGGGCAGCGCGGTGGCGACGTCACCCTTGCGCTGTTCGACCTGGTTGGCGACGCCGAGCGACGCATCGCTTTCGCGCACCAGCGGGATGCCGAGCCGCGCGAGGCCGTCGATATGGCCGGCAGACGGAATCAGCTCGTTGCCGGTCTTGCCCGCTGCCATCGGCGGGAACAGGCCGTGCAGGAAGGCGATCTTCTCATCCAGCGTCATCTTCGCGACCAGCGCGTCGGCGCGTGCACGCGCCGCGCTGCCGCCGCCGTCGCGAACCGTCGGTGCGGCACGCGGCGGTCGCGCGGTGGCGGTCGTGGCGATGGCGACGGCCAGCGTCGCCAGCGATGCCCAGCGGGCGATGTGCGTCGTCGTCATAAATCCTCCCCTTGGCCCCGGTGTGTCCTTCAGGCCACGATTCTGCGGAATTGAACAGCAAATCCGGTGAACGTTCACGTCATCGCTTTTTCAATGCTTTGGCTCACTTGACAGCCCTGATCGCTTCGCACAAGTGAACGTTATCAACAAGAGCGGTCCAGCCGCGTCGTCGTTATCGGGGAGGATTATCATGCGTAGCGTTCGTGCTCGCCTGCTTTCGCAATTTGCCATCGGCGTTTCCACCGTCGCCTTTATCCTGCCGGCCGCCGCTGCGGCGCAGGATGCTTCCGCCACGATGGGTCAGCCCGGCCCCGCACAGACCGATCCGGCACCTGCGGCGAGCGGCGACGTCGGCCAGGGCGACGGTGACATCGTCGTCACCGGCATCCGCGCCAGCTTGCGCGAGTCGATCGACCTGAAGCGCAACGCGCAGGGTATCGTCGACGCGATCAGCGCCGAAGACATGGGCAAGTTCCCCGACACCAACCTCGCCGAATCGCTGCAGCGCATCACCGGCGTGTCGATCGACCGCAACGCCAGCGGCGAAGGCCAGTTCGTCACCGTTCGCGGCTTCGGTCCGGAATACAATCTCGTCACGCTCAACGGGCGGCAGATGCCGACCTCGACGATCGGCGACGGCAACAGCGCGCCGGCGTCGCGTTCGTTCGACTTCGCGAACCTCGCCTCCGAAGGCGTCGCCTCGCTCGAGGTGTACAAGTCGGGCCGCGCCACCGTGCCGTCGGGCGGCATCGGCTCGGTGATCAACATCCGCACCCCCCGCCCCTTCGACAAGACGGGGCTGCGCGGCTCGATTTCCGCCCGCGGCGTCGTCGATACGTCGCAGAACGGCCACAAGGACATCACACCGGAAGTGTCGGGCATCTTCTCCGACACCTTCGCCGACGACCGGATCGGCATCCTCGTTACCGGCGCCTATCAGCGTCGCAACTTCAGCGCGAATTCGGCGAACATCGGATGGCGCGACGGCTATCTCGGCAACGAGAACAATTGGGGCTCACTCGCCCAGCCTGGCGATCCGCGCTACGCCAACATCACCAACCGGCCGACGGCGACCGACGTCTATCAGGTCCCGCAGAACGGCGGCTACGATGTCGTCAACGGCCGTCGCGAACGCATCAACGGCCAGGCCGTGCTGCAATTCCGTCCGATCGACAGCCTGACCGCAACGATCGACTATACGTATTCGCGCAACACGATCGACGTCCGCGACAATAGCGTCGGCATCTGGTACAATCACAACGACACGCTGAGCGCATGGACCGACGGCCCGGTCGCCGGCCCGTCCTTCTACACCGAGCGGTTCACCGCGGCGGAGGCAAAGGATCTCGCCTATTCGGTGTCGCAGACTGCGACGCGTAGCGAAAACAAGTCGCTCGGCGGCAATCTGACCTGGCAGGCTCCGGGCGGCGTTACGATGACGCTGGACGCCCACCACTCGACCGCGGTGTCCAAGCCGGACAGCCCCTACGGCAACAGCAACTCGTTCGGCACCGCGATCTTCGGCATCCAGAACCAGACGCTGAACTTCGACAAAGACCTGCCGGTCATCTCGTACAATATGTATCCGGGCGTCGACGCGCTTAACGCGGCAAACATCGTCCCGACCGGCAACGCCTTCCGCAATTCCTATTTCCGCGACGAGATCAACCAGGTCATGATCCGCGGCCATTACGACCACAATCAGGGCTTCATGGACAGCCTGGACTGGGGTTTCGAATACACCGACAACAAGGTGCGCTCGGCGTACAGCGTGCTCCAGAACGACACCTGGGGCGGTGCCGGTGGCAGCACGCCGGCGCAGCGCGCTGCCGCGGCGGCCCTGCTCCCCGACAACATCTTTACGCTGACCAGCATCCCAGATAAATTCTCTGGTATCAGCGGCAGCAACGATCCCAATATCATCCAGTCGTTCTTTACGTTCGACCTGCCGACCGCACTGGCGCTGACCGACAAGGCCTATGGCACCTGCGGCGGCAACCTGCAGTGCCTGCTGCCCTACACGACCGACTCGCGGATCCGCGAGAAGACCGTGGCGCCCTACTTCCAGTTCAACGGCAAGTTCGACCTGCTCGCCGGCACCGGCCACTTCATCGCCGGCATCCGGTACGAGAACACGGACGTTTCGGCGAGCGCACTGGTGCCGACTCCGACCGGCGGCCAGCAGAATTCGCAGAACGAATTCAACGTCATCTATTCGGGCAGTGGCTTCACCACCTTTAAGGGCAGCTACAACAACTGGCTGCCATCGATCGACGTCGACATCGCGCCGCTTCGCAACGTCAAGCTCCGCGCGTCTTACAGCCACACGATCACCCGTGCGGATTACGGCAGCCTGCAGGGCGGTCGAAACATCGACCAGTTGTTCCGCGTTGGCGGCGGCACCGGGCGCGTCGGCAATCCGAACCTGATCCCCTACAAGTCCAAGAACGTCGACCTGTCGGCAGAATGGTATTACGGCAAGGAAGACTATATCTCGGTCGGCTACTTCCATAAGGACGTCGCCAACTATATCGGCTCTACGCAGATCAACACGATCATTCCGGGAGTCACCGCGCCGACCACGACGCTGAACGGCGTGACGACGAATGGTCCTCGCTATCAGGCGGCGATCAATGCGCCGGGCTATGACGGGACCTTCGCCTTCATCCAGAATTACTATGCGGCGAACTTCCCGCAATATGTCGGCAAGAACGGCGCATTGCTCGCCGGCCCCGGTGATCCGTCGGTCAATTTCATCATCACGACGCCGTTCAACAGCAGCCAGACCGCGGCCGTCAACGGGTTTGAATTCGCGATCCAGCACAATTTCTGGAACACCGGCTTCGGCACGATCCTGAATTACACGATCGTCAACGGCAATCGCGACTACAACAACCTGCTGCCGTCGAGCATCCCGCAGTTTGCGATCACGGGATTGTCGGACAGCGCCAATGCCGTATTGTTCTTCGACAAATATGGCATCAATGCCCGCGCGGCGTATAATTGGCGCAAGGGATATCTGTCAGGCTCCGGCACCAATCCCTATTACGTCAATACGTACGGCCAGCTCGACGGCAGCGCGAGTTATGCGATCACGCCAATGGTCGCGGTGTTTGTCGAGGGCATCAATATCCTGGGCGAGAACCGCAGCGGTCACTTGCGTTCCGACCGTAATGTCAATTTCGTCAACAAGCAGGATGCCCGCTATTCGGCTGGCGTTCGCTTCACCTTCTGATCCTGCCCATCCCCTGCCAGCCTCCTCGTCAGAGAAGGCTGGCTTTTTTTCCCGGGGCGCGGCAGGCCTTGCGGCCATGTTCTTCGTGGACGTTTACCGGCGAGACCTTCGATGACCAGCCAGCACGCGATCCTTACCGTGGAGGCGCATCGCGATCTGCGCATCAATAGCGCGCGCGACGGCGCGCTCGGCGACGGGCAGATGTGCTGCATCACCGTCCCGACCGAATTCCGGGCGGTGCAGAGCGCCTATCCCATTCTATTCCGTCTCAACGACGCCCGCGACCGCTATACCGCGCTCGCCATGTTCGGCTTCGAAAACGGCGAGAATTTGTTTCTCGACGCCGGCACGTGGGACGCGGGCTATCGGCCGCTGGCCATGGACGTCCAGCCGTTCCTGATCGGCGGCGGTCCGGACGACGACGCTGCGAAGCAGGTGCACATCGATCTCGCTTCGCCACGAATTGCCGCCGATGGCACCGGCGACCGCATCTTCGACGAAACAGGTCAGCCGACGCCCTATCTGGAGCGCGTGGCCGAACAGCTCGGCGCGCTTGATGAGGGCTATCGTGCATCGGCGGACTTCTTCGAGGCCTTGCAGCGCTACGACCTGCTGGAGCCATTCACGCTGGAAGTGACCTTGGACGACGGCTCGACCAATCGGCTCGTCGGGTTCCACATTATCAACGAAGATCGTCTCGCGTCGCTTGATGGAGCAGCGTTCGCGGAGCTGAATGCCGATCAGCATCTTCTCCCGATCTACATGGCGATCGCTTCGCTCGCTCATATCGGCGATCTCGTCGCGCGTCGTAACCGGCAACTGGCGCGTGGCTGAGGCCGATCCCGGCCCTCTGGCGGGCCTCGCCCGCGTACCGGAGGAGCAGGTCGCCGACGCCGCGGCGCTTGACGCCCGATTGCGCGGCGCGGACGCGCCGTTCGTGATCCGCGGCCTCGCCGCTCACTGGCCACTGGTCAGGGCGGGACTCGAGTCCGCCGACGCCGCCCGCGACTATCTGCTGCGCCATCACCGCGACCGGCCGTTCACCGTCTCGGTCGGCCAGCCGGGCAGTGGCGGACGGCTGTTCTACGACGATGCGATGGCGATGAACTTCCGCACCTTCGACGCGAAGCTGCCTGACATTTTTGCACGCATCGCAGCCTTCGCCGGCCAGCCGCAGGCGCCGACGGTCTATCTCGCCTCGATCGACGTCCACCAGTATTTCGACGGACTCCACGCCGCCAACCACATCGACCTCGGCGACCGCGAACCGCTCGCCAGCATCTGGATCGGCACGCGCACCCGCATCGCCGCGCACAACGACGTGCCCAACAATCTCGCGGTCGTCGCCGCCGGTCGCCGCCGCTTCACACTGTTTCCGCGCGAACAGTTTCGCAACCTCTACCTCGGCCCGGTCGACAACACGCCGGCGGGCCGCGCGATCAGCATGGTCGACTTCCACGCGCCCGACCTCGCGCGCCATCCGCGCTTCGCCGAGGCGATGGCGCATGGCCTTACGGTCGAGATGGCGCCCGGCGACGCGCTCTACATTCCGGCCCTGTGGTGGCACCACGTCGAAGGCCTGGAGGACTTCAATGTGCTGGTCAATTACTGGTGGCGCGAGACGCCGCGCTGGCTCGGCCAGCCGCAGGAGGCGCTCAACCACGCGCTGATGGCGATCCGTGACCTGCCTCCAGATCAGAAGGCGCATTGGCGGGACATGTTCGATTACTACGTTTTCCAGAACGACGATCAGGTCACCGCGCATGTGCCCGAGGGCGGCCGCGGCGTGCTTGACCCGATGACACCCGAATTGGCGAGCCGGTTGCGCAGCTATCTGTTGCGGGCGCTCAGCCGATGACTGCGCCGATGCCGCGCCGTATCGTCGTCGCAGGTGGCGGCACCGCTGGATGGATGACCGCCGCCGCGCTGACCCGCACGCTCGGCCGTACTGCCGCCGTCACGCTGGTGGAATCCGACACGATCGGCACCGTCGGCGTCGGCGAATCGACGATTCCGCCGCTGATCACCTTCAATCGCCTGCTCGGCATCACCGAGGCCGAATTCATGGCGGCGACCCAAGCGACGTTCAAGCTGGGCATCCAGTTCGACGGCTGGAAAGGTCCCGGCGACAGCTATTTTCACGCCTTCGGCCTGACCGGCAAGGACCATTGGGCCGCCGGCTTCCAGCATTTCTGGTTGGAGGGGCAGGCGCGCGGCCACCAGCAATCCTACGACGATTACTGTCTGGAACTGATCGCGGCGCGCGAGAGCAAATTCGCCCATCTGCCCGACGACCGGTTGAGCTACGCCTATCAGCTCGATTCGACGCTCTACGGCCGGTTTCTGCGCCGCATGGCGGAAAGCGACGGCGCCCGCCGGATCGAGGGCAGGATTGCCCGCGTCGACCTCGACGGCGAAAGCGGCGACATCGCCGCGCTGGTGCTCGACGACGGCAGCCGGGTCGAGGGCGACCTGTTCGTCGACTGCACCGGCTTTCGCGCGCTGCTGATCGAACAGGCGCTCCATGTCGGCTACGACGACTGGACGCACTGGCTGCCTTGTGACAGCGCGATCGCAGTGCAGACCGAGAGCGTACGGCCACCGGTGCCCTATACCCGCGCGATGGCGCACGATGCCGGCTGGCAGTGGCGGATCCCGCTGCAGCATCGCGTCGGCAACGGCATCGTCTATTGCAGCCGGTATCTGACGCGGGAGGCGGCGCTCGACCGACTGCTCGGCAATGTCGAGGGCAAGGTGCTGACCGAGCCCAACATGCTGCGCTTCGTCACCGGTGCGCGGCGCAAGCAGTGGCATCGCAACTGCGTCGCCATCGGGCTCGCTGGCGGTTTCATGGAGCCGCTGGAATCGACCAGCATCCACCTGATCCAACGGGCGATCCTGCGCCTGATCCGGCTGCTGCCGGCGGCCGGCGCGATCTCGCCGCACGACATCGCCGAATTCAACGATCAGCAGCTGACCGACATGGATCAGATCCGCGATTTCCTGATCCTCCATTACAAGGTCACCGAGCGGCGGGATTCGCCGTTCTGGCGTCAGTGCGCAGCAATGGATATCCCCGACAGTCTTGCGCAGAAGATCGGCCTGTTCCGCGAGACCGGGCGCGTCTTCCGCCGCAACGACGAATTGTTCGCGGAGAACAGCTGGATCCAGGTGATGCTCGGTCAGGGCATCACCCCCGCAGCGCGTCATCCGATCGCCGCCAAGCTGCCCGACGAGGAGCTTGACCGTTTCCTCTCCGGCTTGCGCCAGGGTATCGCGACGACGGTGCGCGGCCTTCCGGCGCACAGCGACTATGTGTCGCGCTATTGCGGCGCGGCGCCGACCTGATGGCGCGGCGTCGGCAAGCGGTCACCATCCGTCACGTTGCGGCGGATGCGGGCGTATCGCTTCAGACGGTGAGTCGCGTCATCAACAAGGAGCCGAGCGTCCGGCCGGAAATGTTGGCCAGGGTGAAGGCATCCATCGAGCGGCTCGGCTACGTGCCGTCGATCGCCGCGCAGCGGATGGCGGGATCGCGCTCCTATCTGATCGTTGCGCTCAACGACCGCGAGCGGACCATCGCCGGATGGCGCGATCGCCAAGGCACCGACTGGGTCGACCAGATGCTGCTCGGCGGTCTGCTGACCTGTGCCGAGCACGGCTATCGGATGATCGTCGAGCTCGTCGACACGCACAGCGACCATATCGAGCGCGAGCTACGCGCTGCGATCGCCGCCATCCGGCCCGATGGCGTCATCCTGACCCCGCCGCATTCCGAAAATACGCTGATTACCTGCCTGCTCGAGGAGCATCGCATCGCCTTTGCCCGGATCGGCTCGCGGATCGCCGGACCCGGCTTTGCCGTGGCGATGGACGAGGCGGGGGCGGCGCGGCTCGCCACCGAGCATCTGATCGCGCTCGGCCACCGGTGCATTGGCTTCATCGCCGGTCCGGACGATTATGAATTGAGCGGCTGGCGCACCGAGGGTTGGCTCGCGGCGATGGCGGACGCCGGGCTGCCCACCGACGACCTTCTTGCCGTCGGCGATTTTGGCTTTGCCTCCGGTCGGGCGGCAGCCGCGGCGTTGCTCGACGGCGCAGTGCCGCCGACTGCGATCATAGCGTGCAGCGACCAGATGACGCTGGCGACGCTGGAACTGGCGCGCGAACGCGGGTTCGACGTACCCGGCGACCTGTCGATCCTCAGCTTCGACGACACGCCGATCGTCCGCTTCGTCGCTCCGCCGCTAACCGCGATTGTCCAGCCGATCGCGGAGCTGACGGCATGCGCGGTGAAACGTGTGATCGGCGATCCGGCTCCCGAGGCCGCTGAGCCGATCATCGTGCCCGCGACACTGACGATCCGCGCCTCCACCGCGGCCCCGAGATCGCTGGCGTGAAGCGCCCTGCCATCTCTGTGCAGCGGCTCGGGCAAGAGGGGGAGCCGCTGGTCGTGATCGACGACTTCGCGACTCATCCCGACAGCTTGCGTCAGGCCGCCGTAGCGGCTGCCTTCGAACCCGCCGGTCATCATTACCCCGGCCTGCGGGCACCGTTGCCGGACGGGTATTTCCGCGATCAATTCCCGGTGATCGCTGAGTCACTGGGCCGCCGGTTCGGGCCTCACCGTCAGATCAGCGTGGTCGACGCCAGTTTCTCGATCGTCACCGCTCGGCCAGATGCGCTCGACATCCGTCAGCGCGTGCCGCACGTGGACGCCTATGGCCGCGACCGAATAGCGATGGTCCACTATCTGTCGCCCGCCCATCGCGACGGCACCGCCTTCTTCCGCCACCGCACCACCGGTTTTGAAACGATCGACGACACCCGCGCGCCCGTGTTCTTCGGCCGATTGCAGGACGAGGTCGCTGCGATTCCGCCGGAGGGCTATATTCTCGACGACACCCCGCTGTTCGAGCGGATCGGCGGGGCGGAGGGTCGCTACAACCGTGCCATCCTCTATCGCAGTCAGCTGTTGCACAGCGGCGCAATCGCTGCCGATGCGATGCTGTCGCCCGATCCCGCCCTTGGCCGCCTTACCGTCACCGCCTTCTTGTCGATCGGCTAGCCGCATCCACCGGGGTCAGGCCCCGCCGCCATAACGGATCAGCGTCTGGCGCGTGCTGCCCGGACGGGCCGCCTCCCCCGCCCCGTTGACCAGATGCGCGATCGTCCCCTTGCCGCCGCCGAGTGAGATTGTCGTCACATCTGACACACGTACGCCAGACACATCCGGCACCTCGACCGCGCTGGCGAGCACGATCGAAGGATCGGCGGTGAAATTGGCGTAGATGCCCATTCCTACCGCCTCGTGCCGACGGACGTGGTCAGCGACCTTGTAGGCCGCCCAGCCCCGTGGCGAGTCCGCGCGCCAGCCGCGCTGGCTGGGAGGATCGTACGGCAATTCGTTTTGGTAGAAGAAGGTCCGCCCATCCTCGCCGTTCCACAGCGTCTGCCAGCCCTGGAAATGCTCGACGAACAGCCCGTAGCAGGTGACGTGGTCGCCGTTGACGACCAGGCCGTGCGTCGCTCGGCTCTCGTCCCAGCCGACATGGACCCGCCCGCCGTCGCGATCGCCGTGATCGGCGCGCCAGATCCACAGGTGATCGCCGATGACATGATGGCTGTTGATCTCCAGGCAGGTGCCGGCATTGCCGATAGCGGCTCCGCCAACACGGAAGAACAGGTCGGCCAGCAAAGTTGGACGGTCGCCGTGGTCGCCATCCGCCCCACGCGGCCCGATCTGCATCAGCACAGGCGAGTTCTGCGGTCCGGCGTCGATCAGCAGCCCGGCAATCGTCACCCCAGGCACGTCGGCCACGGTGAGCGCCGCCGTGCCGCCCTCGGCGAGCAGGGTTGCCAGTCCTAGTCCAAGGATCACCGTATCGGCTCGCGTCACCCGCAGTGGCTGGCGCAGCCGGTACACGCCCGGCGTCAATACCAGATGGCGCCCCGCGGCAAGTGCGCGATTGATCGTCGCCACCGGTGTCGCCGGATCGGCGATCAGCACGTCGCGCAGCGGCACGTGGCGGCCGCCCGGCGTTCCATCCCACGATACGCCCGCCGCATCGCGGCGCAGCGACGGGACGAATATGCTCCACGCACCGTCCGGACCGACGCACAGGAACGGCTTCTCGCGGATCACCGGCACGGTCTGCAGCGTAGTGTAGGGCGGCGCAGGAAAGCTTGTCGCCGGGGCGCCCGGGCCGCCCATGAACATCATGTTCCAGTTCGACCCCTGCCAGCCGTCGATGCGGCTGGTCCGGGTGAACCACTGCTGCTGCGTACCGGATCGGATCGTGCCGTCGACGCAGCAGTCCGCCATGAAGCCGCCGCTCGACCAACCGCCGTCGTCCAACGCCAGATCGCCGGCGAGATGGATGCGGCGATAGGGCGCCGCCTGCGACACAGCCCAGCGATCCTTGCCATCAGGCGGCCGCACAGTGAGATTTTCCGCCCCGCGCCAGAAATTGACCAGCGCCATGCCGTTTGCCCAGTCCGCCTCGGCATGAACATGGCCGGTCACGGTTACGTCGCCTGGCGTGGTGCCCAGCCCGGCGACCTGCGTGAAGAAACCGACGTTGATGTCGAGGTGATGGTTACCCGGTTTCAGCAAGATGGCGAGGCGTCGGTCAGTGAAATGGGCCCGCTCCTGCTCACCGAACCAGCGGGCGATCGTCGCCTGTGCGTCTGGCGCGCCGGGGTCGACGAGCAAGACATTCGGCCCAAAGTCGGGATCCGCATTGTCCATCGCAAACGCCGGTTTGACGATAACGCTAGCACCGACCGCTGCCATGCCGGCAACTACGCCGCGCCTTGTCGTCTGTGGCATTTTGCCCTCCCCTTTAGGTGTGGCACTATATCGCTCGGCGCTGCGGGCCAGGCAAATGTCTTTGCCGCGGAGGCCTTTTTGCCCCTCGGGTCACAAGCGCCGGAACAAACGGAACACGCTGCCGACGCTCTCCCAATTGGGCGAGCGGAACGAGATGGCCGATCTGATGTACTGCACAACGGCGCCGTCAGATCTGCTTGATGCAAGCCGCTGTCAGACGCAGCCGTTGCCGATAGGCAGGAATTAGCGCATTGCAGCATGCAAGCATTATGATATGTTGCAACATTACGCATGCCGAGTAGCGCATGCAGGTGCCGCATTCCGGAGCAACAATGTCCTTCAGGTTCCTTCGTCCACGACTGCATACCTCTGCCTTTGCCTGCACCCTCGCGCTCGGCGTCGCGCCGCTCTCTGCGGACGCGCAGGAGACGTCCGGACGAGACGACGAGGACGAAATCGTCGTGCTAGGCACCCGTGACACCGCCGATCGTGCGCTATCGTCGGATCGCGTCACCGAACGCATGTCACAGTCGAGCCGATCGATCGAACGCGACATCCTGGATGCGGCAGGAACGTACCGGCTGAGCGACGCCCTCGAACTCGTCAGCGGTTTCAGCCAACAGAACAACCGTGGCGGGGTCATCGACAATTTCGCGGTCCGCGGGTTTCTCGGCACCCCGGACGGAGGCGCGGAATATTATCTGAACGGCTTCCTCGCCAATCGCGGCATGGCCCCGCCGCGCGACCCTGCGACGACCGAACGGGTCGAGGTCCTGAAAGGCCCAGCGGGTGCCTTGTTCGGAGATGTCGATCCCGGCGGCCGGGTCAACATCGTGACCAAGGTGCCCCGTTTCACGCCGCATGCCGATGCGATGGTCAGTTATGGCGCGTTCCATACGCGGCGTGTCGAGCTCGACGCCACCGGCCCATTAATCGAGACCGTGGCTGCCCGGATCGTCGTCGCAGGCGAGGATAGCGATGGATGGCGCGATGCCGTCCCGCTGCGCCGGCGCGTTGTCTCGCCGTCACTGACCTGGCAGCCGAGTGAAGCGCTACGCCTCACCTATACCGGTGAGTTCAGCCGATACGACACGCCGTTCGACCGCGGCATTCCGGCGATCAACGGCGATGCCAACGCCTTGCCCCGCTCGAATTACTACGGCGAACCATTGAACGGCACCACCAAATCCCGACAGGACCAGCACCAGGTGACCGGTCTGGCGGAGCTCGGTGGTGGCTGGACGCTGAAGGGCGGTGTGGTCTGGCGGACGGGAACGCTGAAGGGCCTGTCGGCCGACCAGTCGCGCATCGTCGGCAACGCCTTGTGGCGCCAGCGCCGATCGCGTGACTTCAGTGTCGACGATCTGTCAGCACGCCTGGAGCTCGCCGGACAGATCGGGCGGCACCGGGTCAGCGCGGGCGTAAAGGGGTATCGCTTTTTCTACGGCGAACGCTGGCTGCGCATCAACCCCTCGGCTGCCGTTCCTTACGCGATCGACCTCTACAATCCGGTCTATGGATCGGTGGCAGCCCCATTGCGGCCCTTCACCAACAACGACGAGAGCCGCTGGGCAGGCACAGTCTACATACAGGACATGTGGGACGTCACCGATCGGCTGACGCTGGTCGGCGGCGCACGGATCGATCCGTACCGGCAGACGATCGTCAACAACAACACAGGCGGCGTCGGCCGCAACATCGACGAGCCCGTCCACGTCCGCGCCGGGGTGCGCTACCGCGTCACGGACGTAATCGCGGTGCACGCCAATTGGGGTGAGAACTTTGCGCTGAACACCGGTACGGATCGCAACGGCGCGGGCTTCGGCCCGGAAACGGGTCGCGGCTACGAGGTCGGGGTGGCGGCCAAGCTGCCGGGTGTCGATCTGGCGGCAACATGGTTCGACATCCGTAAGCAGGACATCCTGACGACCGATCCTGTTGATGCGAACTTCCTTGCACCCGTCGGTCGCATCGTCAGCCGCGGTATCGAATTCGACGCGTCAGCGCGGCTCGGCGATCGCTGGCAGATCGTGGCCAATTACGCATGGCTCGATGCGAAGGCGGATGACACGACGTTTCCGACACCGGACGTCCTGAACGTGCCGGAGCACGCGGGCACATTGCTGGTCGTCCATCGCATTCCGACCACCCGTGGCAACTGGCAGCTGATCGGGGGCGCCGCTTATGTCGGCAATCGGGCGGGATCGCTCACCGCCAATCCGGTGCTGCTACCGCAATACGTGAAGATTAAGGCGGCGATCGAAGCGCCGCTATTCGAGGGGGTTCGGTTCCGTCTCGAGGCCGACAATCTGCTCGATCAACGCTATTCCGCCAGTTCGTACAGCGCCTTGTGGATCTATCCCGGCGCGCCACGAATGGTGCGGGCGTCACTTCGTCTCGATATGTGAAGCGGATAGGGCAGGACTTTACCGGTTCCGTCACCTTATTGCAGATCAACCGTGGCAGGAATGAAGCGGGACAGTCGCAGCCGCCCGGCCGCGGGTGGGCGTTGGCGAATTTCCTGCCTGAAAAACTGGCGACCTGCGGCCTCGACACCCTATTGGTGCTGACGGCATAGTTACATTCGCCGCAGGCGGACTGCACCAGGCGCCTGCTGCGACTTTCCTTCGTGTCGACGCCCCAGATGCGGTCATTCCATGCCGCTTCCCTGCCCCAATCTACGCCAGCCGTTCGACTCAGATCGGCGGGCACGCAATAGCGGCCGAGGCTAGCTCAGCGGCCGCCGTCATACGCGCGCCGCCAAATCTCAGGCTGGTCTTCGCGGTTGTGGCTTCGACAGGCGAGAGGTCCTTACCGTCCTTATTCGGCAGACGGCACCGACACACCGGCTTGGGTCTGGATCACCGGTTTCATGGTACCATCAGGATTGTAGCGGAGATGCTCGACCGTGATCGCCCGCCGCCCCAATGCGCCTTTCTGGTCACCGATCGTCAGCGATGCATTGTGCAGGAACAGGTACGATTGCCCCTTGAATTCGGCAATGCCGGGGTGGATCGTAAAGCTATTGGCCGCCGATCCGGTCAGCTTTCCCCGATATGTCCACGGACCCTGAATGCTCGGCGCGGTGGCATAAGCAACGTGCTCGTTGCGATCCTTGCCCGTCGGATCCATCGAGGCATAGGTGAGGTAATAAAGGTCCCCGCGTCGATGCAGCCACGGCCCCTCGACATAATGGGGCGGCGTGATTTCGGTGATCGGGCCGTCCAGCTCGATCATGTTGGGCTTGAGCTTGGCGATGTAGCACTGCCGGTTGCCCCACGCGATCCACGACGTACCATCGCGGTCGGTGAGCACGGTAGGATCGATATCCTCCCAGCTATGCTCACCCTTGGGCGTCATCTCGTTGGTGATCAGCGCTGATCCGCGCGCGTCCTTGAACGGCCCCGTCGGGCTGTCCGACACCGCGACGCCTATGGCCTTGCCGGGGTGCGTATCATCATGCTCGGCCGGCACGTAAAGGTAGAACTTGCCGTTCTTCTGAACGGCCTGCGGCGCCCAAGCGTCCTTCTTGGCCCATGTCAGATCGGCGATGTTCAGGATCGGCGGATACGCCTTCCACGTCTTCATGTCGGTGGTCGAATAGACCATCCATTCCCGCATGTTGAACATCTCACCATCCCTGGCCTCGTCGTGATCGACGTAGAGATACAGGGTGTCGCCGACGACGAGCGGCGCTGGGTCGGCAAGGAATGTGTCGCGGATGATCGGATTGGAGCCGGGCAAATCGCGGCCTTGGCAAAGGCCTGTCGATGCGGAGACCGCCACCGTCGATACCAGCGCCAGAGCGCACACCCGCAGCCAGCCCATGCCTACCCCTCCTATTATCGGATCCGCTGGGTTAACCGGACGGTACGGCAGGTCAACGAAAATGGGGGTGCCGATACCAGGCTGACAGTTTTGACGTCAGCTTGGCCCCGAAATCGGCCATTTCGTGCAGGCGTAGCGCTACTCGCAAGCGGTCGCTCGTTCATGTCCAAGGACCCTTTTGCTGAACAGGCAGACGTCCCCGGCTCCACCGCCGTCCGGCATCGGCCCTGCGACCGATCTCCAGCGCCCGTCAGCCGAGATCGGCCGAGAAAAGGCGGGCCCGCGAAGCGACCGGGCTCGTTGAGCGTCTCACAACGACGAGGCGGAGACGGCATGAACACGATCGAGCGCGGCACTGGCCGCACACTGCTTCTGATCCACGGCCTGGGCGGGAGTTGGCGATCGTGGAGCACCGTCTTGGCGCCACTCAGCGCCTCGCGGAAGGTCATCGCGGTCGACCTTCCCGGCCATGGGGCTACCCTTGCCGAATCCGACAGCGGGACGTTCGATGGTCTGGTCGGCAGCGTGGAGCGTTACATCGCGGAGGCCGGCTTGTCCGGCGTCGATGTCGTCGGCAGTTCGATGGGCGCGCGGATCGTGCTGGAGCTCGCGCGGCGCGGACTCGTCGGCAACGTCGTCGCGCTGGATCCGGGCGGCTTCTGGCGAGGCTGGGAGCGCACCTTCTTCAGGACCACCATCGGCGCCTCCGGCCGCTTGCTGCGGGCCATCCGGCCAGGCCTGCCGGCGTTGAGCCGGAATGCAGCGTCGCGCACGGCGCTGCTCGCTCAGCTCTCCGCGCGTCCTTGGGCGCTTGACGGGGAGACCGTCGCGACCGAGCTGGAAGGTCTCAGTACAACGCCGACGTTCGATGCGCTGGTGCGGAGCCTTGCCACGGGACCTGAGCAGTCCGGTCCCGCCGCTGCCGGCACCGGCCGGGTCGTCATCGGATGGGGCAGGCACGACCGGCTCTGCCTCCCCAGACAGGCTGCGCGCGCGCAGGCAGCCTTTCCCGGCGCCGAGCTCCACTGGTTTGACGGCAGCGGCCACTTTCCGATGTGGGACATGCCGGAGGAGACCGTCGCCGTCATTCTCGACGCGACGCGATGATGCTCCACCCGCCGGACGGCGCGATTGCGCGAAGATGGCAGCATCGCCCCACACACGGCATTGCCGCTGAGGGTCAGCAGCGATCATCCAGATAGGCGGCGAGTTCCTCGGCCGTCCCGTCCGGGAAGGATTGCCGCAGGAACGCCAGGAACGCCGACACCCTGGCGTTCAGCAGGCGTCGCGAGGGGTAGAGCGCCCATAGCGCGACGCGTGAGGTCGGGACATCACCCCACGCCATCAGCCGCCCTCTTGCGATGTCCCGGCTGACCAGCGACAGGGGCAGGCGCGCTACGCCGGCACCAAGACGCGCCGCATCCCGGATCATGACCAGCGAGGACATTCGGAGCACCGGATCGATCGCGATTGCGCGTTGCCCATCGGCGGTGTCGATCGTCCAGCTGCTCTCGACATCGCGGTCGCGCACGACGGCAGGAAAGATGCCGCCTGCCCGCGGCAATAGCTCAGGTGCAGCAACGACGACCAACCGGTCGTGGAGGAAGGGTCGGCCCACCAGCGCATCGTCCGCTGCCGGGTTTACCCGGATGACCAGATCATAGCCCTCCTCGACCATATCGACCGCGCGGTCGTCGGTCGTGACCTCCAGTCGGACATCGGGATGGCGCTGCGCGAATCCGGCCGCCAGCCGCCCCATCGCGGTCTGGGAGAAGAGCAGGGGCGCGCTGATCCTGAGGCGCCCACGGACCGCTGCGCTGCCCGATGCGATCTCGATCGTCGTCTCCTCAAGCTCAGCGAGCAGAGCGCCTGCCCTTTCGGCCAGCGCCCGCCCCTCCTCGGTCAGCTTGAGGTCGCGCTGGCCGCGCTCGAACAGACGCAGGTCGAGCGCGGCCTCCAGCTCCGCCACGCGGCGCGACAGCGTCGCCTTGGGCCTGCGCGCGGCGCGCGCGGCTTTGCCGAAGCCACCATGGCGGGCGACGAGCGTGAAATCGGCGAGCGCGAGCAGGTCCATATCGTTCCACCCATGAGACGGCGCGTCCAGATTGCGCGTCTATTTGCCGTACGATGGATCACGCATCTTGCCCGGGTCAGCAAGACCCAAGGAGAAGCCTCATGACCATCCTCGTAATCGGTGCCACCGGACGCGTCGGCCGCCACGTCGTCGAACAGCTCGTCGCTCGCAACGCCTCTGTCCGCGTCCTCACCCGCGACCCTGCCAAGGCGGCGTTTCCGACCGGCGTCGATATCGCCAAGGGCGATCTTCTCGATATCGACTCCCTGCGCGCGGCCTTTATCGGCGTCAGGACGCTGTTCCTGCTCAATGCGGTGACCGGTGACGAATTCACCCAGGCGATCGTCACGCTCAACGTCGCGCGCGAGGCCGGTGTCGATCGCGTCGTCTATCTGTCGGTGTTCGACGCCGACCGCGCCGTCAACGTACCCCATTTCGCGGTCAAATCGGGAGCCGAGCGGATGCTCGAGGCGATGAACTTCGGCGCCACCATTCTGCGCCCGACCTATTTCATCGACAATGAGGCGATGGTGAAGGACGTGATCCTTCAGCACAATGTCTATCCGATGCCGATCGGCGGCAGGGGCGTGGCCATGGTCGATGCGCGCGACATCGCCGAGGTCGCCGCGATCGAGCTGATCCGGCGTGACCGCGCACCTGACAAGCTATCGATCGAGACGATCAACGTGGTCGGTCCCGAGACGCTGACCGGCGACGACGTGGCAGCGATATGGTCCGACGTCCTCGGCCGCCCCGTCGTCTATGGCGGCGACGATCCCAGCGGCTTCGAACAGAATATGGCGACGGTCATGCCGCGCTGGATGGCCTATGAGATGCGGCTGATGGCCGAGCGCTACGTCAGCGACGGGATGATCCCCGCGGCCGGCGACCGCGAGCGCTTGGCCAGCCTGCTCGGCCGGCCCCTGCACGCCTATCGCGAGACGGCCGTGCGGCTCGCGTCCGCCTGATCTTCGGGCGGCGTCCGGCGAGCGGCGGGTGGCTACCCGCCGGCCGCCGGGTTCCGCGCGTCAGGCCGCGTCCGCCATCCAGGCGATCGCATCTGCACCGCCAGGTATCTTGAGCGGTGCGGCCGGGTTGGTCGCGGCCTCGAACACGGCAGCCGCGACGTCCCGGGCCTGGGTGACCGGCCCTGTGTCCTCTGGAAATCGCTTCATCATGCCCTCGATCAGCGGCTTGTAGTCGTGATCGTCAAGACCGCGCAGGGGCGGCCTCGCATTCGCGCCGAACCGCGTCGTCGGGGATCTCATCTGGCCTTCAGTGCCTTCCCCAGGAAAGTCAGCGCTGCCGCCTCGTCACGGGCCTTGGTCCGTAGCTTTCCAGCACCTCGCCTTCCTGACCGAACGCCCGCCACAGGTGGAGCTTTTCGCCATTCAGCTTCACCTACATCTCGTCCCGATGCCGCCGCCGATGGCGAAAGCCACGCATCCGGCTCACCCGCTGATGGCGGATATCGCCGGCAAAGAATGGGCCGAATCTCTTTCAGCAACGGCACACCGTCTCGTGTCAGATGTCGATCCCCCGCCCGGACAGCAGCTCCTTGACGGTCGATAGCGACAACGGGAAGCATACGTACATCAGCACCACCGAGCGGATCACCTCAGCAGACGCGTTGCAGTAGCGGGACGGACTGGCGGGCTTGCGCGGGCGGAACATATGCCAGCCGGACCCGCGTTCGATTACCTGCCTGTGCACTTGGCTTGACGGAGCCACCCAGCGAGCACCTGCGATGACAGCATAATTCTGGCGGTGGAAGTGGCGGAGAGGGAGGGATTCGAACCCTCGGTGCCCGTAAAGGCACGCCGCATTTCGAGTGCGGTACAATCGACCACTCTGCCACCTCTCCGCAGAAGACGTTTCGGCAAGGCCCTGCGGCCCGCGATCGGTCGGTCGAGGGCGCGCCTCTAACGGGTTCGTTTTGCGGTGGCAACACCCTTCCGCTTGTGCAGCGCAGAAACCGCCCTAGATTACCGCTATGCCTCGTCACGATCCTATTGGTACCGCTGCCGCCGCCGAGATCGAGGCGCCGGCGGTGGCGCATGCGCGCTTCTCGATCGGCGACGTCGTGCGGCATCGCCTGTTCGACTTCCGCGGCGTGATCTTCGACGTCGATCCGGTCTTCTCGAACACCGACGAATGGTATGAGGCGATTCCCGAAAGCGCCCGGCCGACCAAGGACCAGCCCTTCTACCATCTGCTCGCCGAGAATATGGAATCGAGCTACATCGCCTACGTCAGCCAGCAGAATCTAGTCGCCGACGACAGTGACGAGCCGATCGATCACCCGGCGATCAGCGGGCTGTTCACCGGTTATGCCGACGGCCGCTACGCTCTGCGCCGCGAACATCGCCACTAGGCGCCGGCCCGCCAGCAGAATCGGGCGGCGGGTGGTTGACAGCGGCGCGCCTTTTCCTTAGCTGCCACCGCTCATCCCGCCGGGCCTTCCCGCGCGGGCATATGTTTTTTGGGAAGTGACTAAAGCCATGTTCGCAGTCGTGCGCACGGGCGGCAAGCAGTATCGCGTCGCCGCCGGAGACAAGATCGTCGTCGAGAAGCTGGACGGCGAGGCCGGTGCATCGATCACGCTGGGTGACGTCCTGCTCGCGGGCGAAGGCTCGGAGCTGAAGAGCGTCGAGGGCCTCACCGTCGCCGCCGAGATCGTCGCGCAGGCGAAGGGCGAGAAGGTCATCGTCTTCAAGAAGCGCCGCCGTCACAATTATCGCCGCAAGAACGGCCATCGCCAGAACCACACGATCCTCAAGATCGTTTCGGTCGGCTGAGCCCAGCGCGCACAGGAGTAGAGCAGCATGGCACATAAGAAAGCAGGCGGTTCGTCGCGCAACGGTCGCGATTCGGCCGGTCGTCGTCTCGGCGTGAAGAAGTTCGGTGGTCAGGAAGCGATCGCCGGCAACATCCTCGTGCGTCAGCGCGGCACCAAATTCTATCCGGGCGCCAATGTCGGCATCGGCAAGGATCATACCCTGTTTGCGCTCGTCGACGGCCGCGTGGCGTTCCACGAGGGCAAGCTCGGCCGTAAATTCTGCTCGGTGCAGATTATGGCGGAAGCCGCCGAATAACATCGGGTAACCAGCCGGGTTACCCACCAGGGTGACCCGGTCGCACTGCCAGCCAGTGCCCACCAATCAAGGGAGACGGGTCATCCGGCTCCCTTTTTTCTTGCTCCCCCAACCTTTTGTCCCTGCCGCGTCACAGATGCGTGGCACGGGCGCGGCCAAGGAGAGAGCGAGAATGTTCGCCCGGACGAAGAGACTGACGCTGCGGCCACCCTGGCCCGAGGATGCCGGCGCGCTGGCGCAGGCGATCGGCCATGATGCGGTGCTGCGCATGCTGCTGCGCGTCCCCAGCCCCTATACGCTCGCCGACGCGCAGGCGTTCTGCGCCGCGCCGCGGCCGCATGACGAACCGCGCTTCGTCATCGTCGCGCATGACGGCGGCGGCGCGCCCGCGCTGATCGGCGGGATCGGCATATCGGAGCAGGAGGGCACGCCCAACCTCGGCTATTGGCTGACGCCGTCCGCCTGGGGGCGCGGCTATGCGACCGAGGCGGGACGCGCGGTGGTCGCAATGGCGCGGCATGCGCTGCCGATCGAGCGACTCGCCGCCTGGCATTTCGCCGACAATCCGGCGTCGGGCGCGGTGCTGCGCAAGCTCGGCTTCTGCCCGACCGGCCGCACGACGCCGCGCGAATCGCCTGCGCGCAGCCAGCCTGCGGCGACGGTCGGGCATGAGCTCGACCTCAGCGCGCGATGCGAGCCGATGCCGATCGCCGCCTAGCCCCGCCCCCGCCGCGCCGCATCACGGCCGGCGGGGCCGAGCCAGGCGGCATAGCCGGCCAGCAGCGCCGCGACGGCCGCCGCCGCCTCGATCGCGCCGCGCCCGTAATCGGGATAGACGGTGGCGCCGAGCCAGGCCCCACCGACCAGTCCGCTCCACAGCACCAGATAGGGCAGCCACGCCCAGCGCGGGCCGCCGATCAGCGCCGCCGCGAGCCGCTGGCCGAACTTGACGAGCGTGCCGGTCATATAGGTGACGCCGATGCTCACCTCGCCGTCGTGCTGGAACGCCGTATTGGTCATTCCCATCGCCGCGGCGAGCAGCGCGGTGGTGGGCGCGGTCGACGCCCGGCCCTCGCTCGCCGCCGCCGCGGCGAGCAGCAGCGTCACGCCGATCAGCGCGGCGGGCTTGCGGCGGTCGCCGGCGATCCGGGTCAGGATCGTCCCCACCATCACGCCGCCGACGAAGGCCGCGATCAGCGGCGCCGCGGTCGCCGCCGCTGCATGATCCACCGCGAGTCCGACCGCGAAGCGCGTCGAATTGCCGCTCATGAACGACACGAACAGGCCACCCATTTTGAGCAGCCCGATCGCATCGACATAGCCGGCGAGCGCGGCGAGCGCGGCGGCGAGGATCCAATAGCGTTTGGCGTAACGGGTCATGCCCCTCGTTCTAGCGGCGACTTGCCCGACAGCGGAACCCGCTACGCCGGGCGCGGCATCACCGCCGCCTCGTAATCGCTCTCCGCCAGCCCGATCAGCGCGCGATCGTCATGCCGCCACGGGTGGAAGCCGGGGAGGAAATAGGCGGCCCAGACACCCGCTACCTTGCGCGCCATGCCGGGATTGCCGAACGCATACCAAGCGAGCCGCGCCCAGACGCGCGGGCCGTGCAATCCGTCCTGACGCAGCAATTCGAGCATCCCGCGCGTCCGCCCGGTGACAAACCGCCAGGTGGTGACGAGCATTACCAGCGCCTTGACCCGCCAGCGCCGGAAGCGCGGCCAGTCGCGCGTCGCGTGCAGCCAGGTGTCGTAGGCGACGCCCTTATGCTCGATCTCCTCGGCGGCGTGCCACAGCCACAGCGCCTTGGCCTGCGCCTCGCCGCCGGCGAGATGGCGCGGATCGGCGATCAGTTCGTGCGCGAGCATCGCGGTGAAATGTTCGAGCGCGGTGGTCGCGGCAAGGCTGGCGATCGCCGGCCGGTCCCTGGTCAGCGCCAGCGCGGCGTCGACGTCGCGGTCGAGCGGCCGGACGTCATAGCCCTGATCGGTGACATGGCGGTTGAAGGCGACATGCTCGCGCGTGTGCAGCACCTCCTGCTTGATGAAGGCGTTGATCTCGGCGGTGAGTTTGGGCGGCGTGCCGTCGCGGAAGCGGCGCACGCTGTCGACGAAATAGCCCTCGCCCTTGGGGAAGGTCACTGACAGCGCATTGTAGAAGGCGGTGGCGATCGGATCGCCGTTGAGCCACCAGCGCGCCATCCGCGTGCCGCGGCCGAAGCGGCGGTCGCGCGGGGTGATGACCAGATCGTCCGGCGTGGTTGCTTTTGCCATGCAAACCTCCAAAACCGGGCAGACGCCCGTTATTTACATGAATGTTAGTAGGTGCCCGCCGTGCTCAGCGCAACCCCCCGCCGCCTGTCCCCCGCCGCCAGCCGCGATGCCGCGCTCGCCGCGGCGCAGGCGCTGCTGATCGAATCGGGGCCGCCGGCGGTGACGCTGAAGGCAGTGGCGGCGCGGATCGGTCGCACCCATGCCAATCTGCTCCACCATTTCGGCTCGGCGGAGGGATTGCAGCTTGCCCTGATCGGCCGGATGACGACCGACATCACCGCGACGATCCGCGACGCGGTGCTGCGGGACAGCAGCGCGCCGCCCGATCCGCGCCGACTGGTCGATCTGGTGTTCGACGCCTTCGACGGCGGCGGCGCGGGGGCGCTGGCGAGCTGGATGATCCTGTCGGGCAATCGCGACGCGCTCGATCCGATCCTCGCCGCGGTTCACGATCTGGTCGACGATCTCGCCGCGGGGGTCGAGCCCGCCGGGCGGCCGATCGGTGCCGAGACGCTGCAACTGGTGCTGCTCGCGCTCGGCGACGCCCTGCTCGGCGCGGCGATGGCGCGCGCGCTCGGCCTGCCGCGCGACACCGCGCGCGCCTGCGCCGCCAGCCTGCTCGCGCAGGCGACACCCGACTGAGACGGACGCAATGGTCGCTGGCACGGTGGCAATGCTCCGCCCCCTGCTGTCGCGCGCCGGCGCGGGGTAGGAGCAACGACTCGGACCGGTCGCGGTGCGGGACGGAGCCGGTCGGAGGCCCCTTCCCCGCGGCGCGATTCCGGTCGGAGAAGGCGACCGCCGCGGAGCGGATCGCCACGGGGAGGATGTACCGGCGGACGGAAACTCCAGGTTCCGCCCGTGCGGGATCGCCGGCCGGCACGCGATGGGGGTCGCGGCCGGCCGGCGATCACCGCCGTTCAGCCGCCGTGCAGCGCGCGATAGTCGCCGGGAGTCATGCCATAGACCTCGCGGAACGCCCGGCCGAGATAGGCGGCATCGCAAAAGCCCCAGCGTTCGGCGAGCGTCGCGATCGTCGCCCGCTCCGCCTCGATGCGCAATTGCGCGGCGACGCGCGCCAGCCGCCGGTTGCGGATATAGGCCTGCACGCCGCCTTCGTCCTGCAACAGCCGGTAGAGTGTCGAGCGCGACACGCCGAGCATCCGGCTCAGCCGCGCGGTGTTGAGCGAGGGCGATCCGAGATGCCGGTCGATCGCATCGCACAGGGCGACGCGCAGCCCACGGTCGCGCCGCCCCGCGTCGCTCGTCACGCTGCCGAGGCTGGCGGCGACGCCGATCGCGAACAGGTCGAGCACCGTCTGCGCCAGCGCCGGGCCGCTGCTCGCCGGCAGGTGGTGCGCGCTCTGGCGCAACGCGGCGAGGTGCGAGACGAGCAGAGCGGCATGGTCGGGCGCGACGACATGGCCGTGCAGCCGCCTGACGCTGGTCGGCAGCAATTGCTCGGCGACCGCGCGCGGCAGGACGAAGCCGCTCGTGTCCGATGCATCCGAACGATGCCGCTGCGTCTGCGCGAGATCGACCATCACCACCGATCCCGCCGGTGCGACGACATTGCGTCCCGCCATATCGCCGACCGCGCCGCCGCGGTGGCGGACGTTGACGACCAGGTCGTCGCAATCGTCGCGGGCGATGCCCTGACCGGATCGCGTCCAGGTCTGCGCGGTGAAGCGCGCCTGGCTGATCCCGATCGTGCCGAGATCGAGCCGCGCCAGCGTCGCCGCGAACGGCTCTTCCGGAATCGTCTCGAAGCGGGACGCGATGCCGGCGGTATCGCACCAGCACGCGTGGCGCTCATGCTCGGCGAGATCGACGACGCTGAACACACGCTGCCAGCCGAGCCGGTCGGAAATCGTATCGGACAGGGACTCGGTCGGCATCGTCACCCGTCCAATCTACTCCCCGGCGCGGCGCGATGCCACTGATCTCCATCGTCTCGCGGGTCGCGGGGCTGGCCGTCTGCGCCGGGGACGCTAAAGAGGCGTCATGCATTTTCTCGATCAGGCCAAGATCTTCGTCCGCTCCGGCTCGGGCGGCCCCGGTGCGGTCAGCTTCCGGCGCGAAAAGTTCATCGAATATGGCGGTCCTGACGGCGGCAACGGCGGCAAGGGCGGCGACATCATCTTCGAGGCGGTGGCCGGCCTCAATACGCTGATCGACTTCCGCTACACGCAGCATTTCCGGGCACCGCGCGGCAGCGGCGGATCGGGCAGCAACCGCACCGGCGGCGGCGGCGACGATCTCGTCATCAAGGTGCCGGTCGGCACGCAGGTCCTGTCGGAAGACAAGGACGAGGTGCTGCTCGACTTCACCCGCGTCGGCCAGCGCGAGGTGTTCCTGCGCGGCGGCGACGGCGGTCGCGGCAATGCCAGCTACAAGACGTCGACCAATCGCGCGCCGCGCCAGCACGGCACCGGCTGGCCGAGCGAGGAAGCGTGGGTGTGGCTGCGGCTCAAGCTGCTCGCCGACGCCGGGCTGGTCGGCCTGCCCAATGCCGGCAAGTCGACCTTCATCAATGCGGTGACCAATGCGCAGGCGAAGGTCGGCGAATATGCCTTCACCACCACCCGCCCGCAGCTCGGCGTCGTGCGCCATCACGGCCGCGAGTTCGTCATCGCCGACATCCCCGGCCTGATCGAGGGCGCGGCGGACGGCGCCGGCATCGGCGACCGCTTCCTCGGCCATATCGAACGCTGCCGCGTGCTGCTGCATCTGGTCGACGCCAATGATGCCGATGTCGCCGACAGCTACCGTATCGTCCGCGAGGAGCTCGAGGCCTATGGCGGCGGGCTGGTCGACAAACCGCATATCGTCGCGCTCAACAAGATCGACATGCTCGACGACGAGCTGATCGCAGCCTTGTCCGCCGAACTCGCCGAGGAGAGCGGTGCCGACGTCATTCCGCTGTCGGGCGCGGCGGGGACGGGCGTCGACTGGGTGCTCGACCGCCTGCTCGAGGTGATCGGCCCCAGCGCCGAGGCCGTATCCGATCAGGACGAGGGCGAGGACGAGATCAGCTGGTCGCCGGTGTGACCCTGCCCGGCTAGACGCCCGCGATGGACCTCTTTCCTCCCGCCACCTGCCCGCGGCTGATCGTCAAGGTCGGATCGGCGTTGCTCGTCGCTCCCGACGGCGCGGTGCGGCGCGACTGGCTGGCGACGCTGGTCGCCGATCTCGCCGCGCGGGCGGCGGCGGGGCAGCAGCTGGTGATCGTCTCGTCGGGCGCGATCGCGCTCGGTGCGCGGCGGCTGGGACTCGCCAGGGGCGGACGCGCCAGCCTGGAGGATGCGCAGGCGGCGGCGGCGACCGGGCAGATCGCGCTGAGCCAGA
Source organism: Sphingomonas kyungheensis (assembly GCF_037120395.1). Taxonomy (NCBI): domain Bacteria; kingdom Pseudomonadati; phylum Pseudomonadota; class Alphaproteobacteria; order Sphingomonadales; family Sphingomonadaceae; genus Sphingomonas; species Sphingomonas kyungheensis. Next base: position 81,474 of record NZ_JBBBDM010000002.1, on the reverse strand, counting down.
CCTGGGCCGAGCTGCTCGCCGGTCATGGCCTCACCGCCGCGCAGATGCTGGTGACGCTCGACGATCTCGAGGACCGCCGCCGCTATCTCAACGCCGCGGCGACGCTCGGCCGCCTGCTCGGGCTCGGCGTGATCCCGGTGGTCAACGAGAATGACAGCGTCGCCACCGAAGAGATCCGCTTCGGCGACAACGACCGGCTCGCGGCGCGGATCGCGCAGGCGGCGGGTGCGCAGGGCGTGGTGCTGCTCTCCGACGTCGACGGGCTGTACGACGCCAATCCCCACACCCATCCCGAGGCGCGGCATATCGCGCGCGTCGAGCAGATCGATGCGGTCGCCGGCATGGCCGATCGCGGCTCGGCGTCCGGCATGGGATCGGGCGGCATGGTGTCGAAGATCGCCGCGGCGCGGATCGCCACCGGCGCCGGCGCGCATCTCGCCATCGCCAGCGGGCGGCGCGATCATCCGCTCGGCGATGCGGCGCGGCATACGCTGTTCGTCGCCGACCGCATTGCACCGGCGCGCAAGGCGTGGCTCGCCGGCGGGCTGACCTCGCGCGGCTGCATCCATGTCGATGCCGGCGCGGCGCGGGCATTGGCCGCGGGGGGCAGCCTGCTCGCCGCAGGGGCGACGCGGATCGAGGGCAAGTTCGCGCGTGGCGACCTGGTGACGATCGAGGGACCCGACGGCACGATCGCGCGCGGCCTGTCCGAATATGCCGCCGACGAGGCGCTGCGCCTGCTCGGCACCCGCTCCGACGAGCAGGCGGCGCTGCTCGGCTATGCCCCGCGCGCGGCGCTGGTGCATCGCAACCATCTGGCGCTGCTGTGATGGGGATCGCCGTTTGGTCGATTCACGCTGCGGTGATGCGCGGGCATAGCCGCGACCGTGATGCTCGGGCCGGGACGGTGGTCCGCCGCGAGCGACTTCTCATTCAACCTCCCTGCACCACCACGGCGCAGGCCCTGGTCCAGGTGGGAGATCGCCCGAACGTCTTGCGGCACTTCACCCGACTGGACCCCGGCCTGCGCCGGGGTGGTGGGTGGAAGTCAAAGGCTGCAAACGCTGCCAAGATTGCACGCGGGCGAACCGCTCAGACCCGACCGAAACACCCCACACTGTACCTGCAAACCCGAACCTCCCGCCTGCGCCGGAGCACCCGGAGCATGCGCGCAACTCTGATCTTTCCCCACATCGCACCAGGCGGAAACCCGCCGGTGTCGACGCGATGACCACGCTCGCCCTCACCGGCGCGACCGGCTTCGTCGGCCAAACGCTGCTCGATCAGGCGATCGCCGCCGGTCATCAGGTGCGCGCGCTCACCCGGCGGCCGCAGCCCGACCGTGATGGCGTCACCTGGATCGACGGCGCGCTCGACCGGCCCGACAGCCTCGCCGCGCTGGTCGACGGCGCCGGGGCGGTCGTCCACGTCGCCGGAGTGGTAAGCGCGCCGACCCGCGCCGGCTTCGTCGCCGGCAATATCGACGGCACCCGCGCGATGCTCGCCGCGACCGAGCGGGCGGGCATCCGCCGCTTCGTCCACGTCTCGTCGCTGTCGGCCCGCGAGCCGGCGCTGTCGCTCTACGGCTGGTCGAAGGCGGAGGCGGAGGCGCTCGTCACCGCCAGCCCGCTCGCCTGGAGCATCGTCCGGCCGAGCGGCGTCTACGGACCCGGCGACATGGAGATGCGCGACCTGTTCCGCGCCGCGCGGCTCGGCATCGCGCTGCTGCCGCCGCCCGGCAAGGTGGCGCTGGTCGCGGTCGCCGACCTCGCGCAACTGCTGCTGACGCTGGCGACGCGCGAGGTGCCGCCGGCGATCTACGAGGTCGATGACGGGCGGACGCTGACCCACGCCGCGCTGGCGCAGGCGATCGGCCGCGCGGTCGGCCGCCGCCGCGTGCGCGCGCTGCACCTGCCCGCCGCCGTGCTGCGCCTCGGCGCGCGGCTCGACCGGGCGCTGCGCGGCGACGGCGCCAAGCTCACCGCCGATCGCGTCGGCTATCTCGTCCACGACGACTGGACCGCGCGCGCGCCGCTGCGCCCGCCCGCCGACCTGTGGACGCCGGCCACCGCCACCGACGACGGACTCGCCGCAACGGCACGATGGTATCGCGCCAACGGATTGCTATAGCGCCGCAACCCTGCCGCATTTGCGCGGCATCCAGGATAGCATGATGACCGACCGCACCCAGATCCTCGACACGATCAAGGCTCAGATCGAACCGTTCAACAAGAAGCAGGTCGCGCTGACCGAGGCGACCACCTTCCAGGGCGATCTCGAATGGGACAGCCTCACCGTGATGGACTTCGTCGCGGCGATCGAGGACGAGTTCGACATCATCATCACGATGAACATGCAGGCCGAGATCGAGAATGTCGGCCAGCTCGCCGACGCCGTCGCCAAGCTGCGGGGCTGACGATGACCGAGACCGGATTGCAGCCCGAATCGCTCGACCTCGATCCCGCCCCGGTCGCGCCCGAGCGCGACCTGATGAGCAAGTTCGACGCGCTGATCGCCGAGCGGCAGGCGCTGATCGACACCGGCGTCACCGATCCGTTCGCGATCGTCATGGAGCAGGTGAAGAGCCCGACCGAGGCGGTGATCGCCGGGCGCGACACGATCCTGCTCGGCACCTACAATTACATGGGCATGACCTTCGACCCCGACGTGCTCGCCGCGGGGGAAGACGCGCTGCGCCGCTTCGGCTCGGGCACCAACGGCAGCCGCATGCTCAACGGCACCTTCCGCGACCATATGGACGCCGAGCAGGCGCTGCGCGACTTCTACGGCGTGTCGGGCGCGATCGTCTTCTCGACCGGCTATATGGCCAATCTCGGCATGATCTCGACGCTGGTCGGCAAGGGCGAATATGTCATCCTCGACGCCGACAGCCACGCCTCGATCTACGACGGCTGCAAGCAAGGCAATGCCGAGATCGTCCGCTTCCGCCACAATAGCGTCGAGGACCTCGACAAACGGCTCGGCCGCCTGCCCAAGGAGGCGGGCAAGCTCGTCGTGCTCGAGGGCGTCTATTCGATGCTCGGCGACGTCGCGCCGCTCAAGGAGATGGTCGCGGTCGCCAAGAAGCACGGCGCGATGGTGCTGAGCGACGAGGCGCATTCGATGGGTTTCTACGGCCCCAACGGCCGCGGCGTCTACGAAGCGCAGGGGCTGGAGGGCGACGTCGATTTCGTCGTCGGCACCTTCTCCAAGTCGGTCGGCACCGTCGGCGGCTTCTGCGTGTCGAACCACCCCAAGTTCGAGGCGATCCGCCTCGCCTGCCGCCCCTATATCTTCACCGCCTCGCTGCCGCCGTCGGTCGTCGCCACCGCCGCGGCGTCGATCCGCAAGCTGATGACCGCGCACGACAAGCGCGCCCAGCTCTGGGCGAATGCGCGTCAGCTGCACGGCGGACTCAAGGCGATGGGGTTCCGGCTCGGTACCGAGGCACCCGACAGCGCGATCGTCGCGGTGATCCTCGACGACCAGGAACAGGCGGTGACGATGTGGCAGGCGCTGCTCCACGGCGGCGTCTACGTCAACATGGCGCGCCCGCCCGCGACGCCTGCCGGCACCTTCCTGCTGCGCTGTTCGCTCTGTGCCGAGCATCAGCCCGCGCAGCTCGACCGCGTGCTCGCCGCCTTCCGCGCGGCGGGAGAGGCGGTCGGCGCGATCGGCTGATCCGATCGCTTAGGACATCCATTGGAAATTGGCGGAAGAGCCAATTTCAGGCGGTGCCGGCCCGCTCCCCCACCCGGCCTCCCACAATGTATCCTTGAGGGGAGGCCGGGTGGAGGAGCGGGCCGGCACCGTCCGATGCGCCATGGGCGCATTCCCAAACGCACGCTTAGGTCCGCCCGGCGGCTTTTCCGCCGCGGCGAAACCGACTAGCGTGGCCCGCGTGACTCGTGACGATGCCGAAACGGTCCCAACCGGGACCCTGGAGGGCGACGCGACGTGGCGGACGATCACGCTCGTCGTGATGGGTCTGCTCGGCGCGGCGGTGCTCGTCGCGTTGATCGTCACGCTCGGCCTCGCCAATCGCCAGCGCGACCATGCGTTGCAGGCGCAGGCGCACAGCTATGACGTGATGATCCTCGCGCGCACCGTATCGGGGACGATCGCCCGGTCGGAGGCGTCGCTCGGTCGCTATGTCATCAGCGGCAAGGCGGAAAAGGAGCTGGGCCAGCTCTATTTCGACCAATGGCGGTTGGCCGGGTCGCAGCTCGGCCGGCTCGAACGGCTGACCAGCGACACGCCCGAACAGAGCGCGCGCGTCCAGCAACTGCGCACCGCCTTCCAGCAGCGCGGCGAGGAACTGTCGCTGACCGCACTCAGCACCACCTACGGCCAGAACAGCCAGGCACTCGCCCGTTATTACAAGGCGCGCCAGTCGCCGACGCTCGCCGCGATCGATGCGACGCTCGACCAGATCATCGCCCGCGAACGCGCCTTGCTCGACCAGCGCACCGCCGATGCGATGCGCACCGTCGACCGGTCGAGCCGCATCGCCGGCGTGCTGGCGATCTTCGGCGTGCTGATCGTCGTCGGGGCGCTGGTGCTCGGCTGGTTTACGCTGCACGCGGTCGGCGAACGCGCGCTCGCCCGCGCCGAGGCCGATGCCGAGCGGCTGCGCGCCGAAACGCTCGCGGTGGCGGTGCAGCAGGCGACCGATGACCTGCGCGTCCAGGAGGCCAAGGTCCGCCAGATTCAGAAGATGGATGCGGTCGGCCAGCTCACCGGCGGCATCGCGCATGATTTCAACAATATGCTCGCGGTCGTTCTCGGCGGGCTGGAACTCGCCCGCCGTGCCGCCGCCGGGCAGGATGCCGGCGCGGTGATGCGGCACCTCGACAATGCGACCGACGGCGCCAATCGCGCCGCGGCGCTGACCCGGCGGTTGCTCGCCTTCAGTCGCGAGGAATCGCTCAAGCCCGAACCGATCGCCGCCGCGGCGCTGGTCTCGGGCATGTCGGACCTGATCGACCGGACGCTCGGCGACGCGATTACCGTGGTGGTGCGCGACGAGGCGCAGGGCTGGCGCATCCTCGCCGATCGCGTCCAGTTGGAAAATGCGGTGCTCAACCTCGCGGTCAATGCGCGCGATGCGATGAACGGCCGCGGCGAGATGGTCATCACCACCGGCGCGGCGACACTGGCCGACGATCATGTCGATGATTGCTGCGCGGGCGACTATGTGACGATCGCGGTAACCGACACCGGCGTCGGCATGACGCCCGAGGTGCTCGAACACGTCTACGAACCCTTCTTCACCACCAAGGCACCGGGCAAGGGCACCGGCCTCGGCCTCAGCCAGATCTTCGGGCTGGTCCGCCAGCTGCACGGCGGCATCGTCATCGATACCGCGATCGGCCGCGGCACCACCGTCACCCTCTACTTGCCGCGCGACGCCGGCACCGCCACGGCGATGGTGCAGCCCGATGCGGCGCCCGCGGCGGTGGCGGCGACCGGCGCGCGCCGCGTCCTCGTCGTCGAGGACGATCCGCGCGTGCTCGCCGCGACCATGGCGGCGCTGGAGGAACTCGGCCATGCGCCGATCCCCTGCGACGCGCCCGCCAAGGCGGCGGCGATGCTCGCCGCGGAGGCGGACGTCGATCTCATCATCTCCGACGTGCTGATGCCAGGACAGACCGGACCGGAGATGATCGCCGCGCTCGGTCCGCGCTATCCGCACGTCGCGGTGCTGTTCGTCACGGGCTTCGCGGGCGAGGCCAATGCCGCCGAATTCGGCCGTCATCCGGTGCTGCGCAAACCCTTCACGCTGAGCGGCCTCGAACGCGCGATCGCCACCGCGCTCGCCGCCGATCGCCCTGCCCCGCCGCAGGCGCTAGCCGCCGAGTGACGCACCGGAATTTTAGCTGACGCGCCCCGCCCTCGCCCCTATACCGGCGCTTCCCTGCCCCGGCGCGAGCCCTCCACCGCATGACCTCTCTCGACCGCTACATGGCCCGGCTGATCGCGTTGCCGTTGTTCTCGACGCTGACCATCGCCGCCATGCTGCTGGTGCTCGACCGTATCCAGCGCCTGTTCGTCTTCGTCGCCACCGAAGGCGGGCCGGTCAGCGTCGTCTGGCGGATGCTCGCCAATCTGCTGCCCGAATATCTCGGGCTCGGCATCCCGATCGGCCTGCTGCTCGGCATCCTGCTCGCCTTCCGCCGGCTGGCGAGCAATTCGGAACTCGACGTGCTGCGCGCGGTGGGCGTGAGCTATACGCGGATGCTGCGCGTGCCATTCATGTATGCGATCGTGCTGGCGGCGCTCAACATCGCCATCGTCGGCTTCGTCCAGCCCAAGGCGCGCTATTATTACGAACAGCTGCGCTTCGAGCTGCGCACCGGTGCGCTCGGCGCCTCGATCAAGGTCGGCGAGTTCACCCATTTTGGCGACCGCATGACGCTGCGCATCGAGCAGAGCCATGACAAGGGCCGCAAGCTCGACGGCATCTTCGTCTATTACAACGACAAGGGCACGAGCTATTCGGTCACCGCGCGCAGCGGCCAGTTCCTCGCCACCGACGATCCCAATACGATCATCTTCCGCCTGACCAATGGCACCCTTGTCCACAAGGCACCCAATTTCACCGTACCGCGCGTCCTCACCTTCACCTCGCACGACCTGCCGATCCCGCTGCCGCGCTACGAGAATTTCCGCCAGCGCGGCGGTCGCAACCTCGAATTCACATTGCCCGAGCTCGCCAAGCTCGGCCATGGCGCGCAGAGCGCGGAGCAGCGCGACAGCAGCCGCTCGGAATATCACTTCCGCCTCGTCGAGGTGGCGACGATGTTCCTGCTGCCGCTGCTGGCGGTGGCGCTCGGCGTGCCGGCGAAGCGATCGACCTCGGGGTTCGGCGCGTTCCTCGCGATCGTGATGATCGTCGCCTATCACAAGGTGAACGAATATGCCGCGTCGATCGGCGAGCTTGGCCGCATCGATCCGCTGATCGCGCTCTGGGTGCCCTTCTGTATCTTCGCGGCGATCATCATCTGGATGTACTATCAGATCGCCTATGTCCCCGGCGGCCAGCCGATCGGCGCGCTCGAACGCGCCTTCTCCAAGACGTTCAAGCTGGTGACGCGCTATCTGCCCGGGCGTCGCCGCAAGGCGGAGCAGGCGGCATGAGCGGCTTCTTCCCCTCGCGCACCATCTCGCTCTACATGGCGCGATTGTTCCTGGTGCGGACCTTCGGCCTGCTCGCCGCTTTGTGGCTGATCCTGCAGACGCTCGATCTGCTCGGCGAATCCGGCGCGATCCTCGCGCATCCGGGCAATACGCAGGATCAGGTCTGGCAATATGTCGGGCTACGCGCGCCGCAGATCATCAGCTTCCTGCTGCCCTTCTCGGTGCTGCTCGGCACGATCGCCACCTTCTTCACGATGAACCAGAACAGCGAGGTGATCGCGCTCAAGGCGGGCGGCCTGTCGGCGCATCAGATCATCGCGCCGCTGCTCGTCGCCAGCCTCGGCGTGGCGGCGATCAGCTTCACGTTCAACGAACGCATCGTCACCCGCGCCACCGCGACGCTCGACCAGTGGAAGGACGCCAATTACGGCGCGCTGCCGATCGATCGCGGCGACCGCAGCAACGTCTGGGTGCGCGACGGCGACGATCTGATCGCCGTGCAGCAGGTGCGCGGCCGTGGCGAGACGACGCAGCTCGGCAACATCACCGTCTACGACCGGACCGGCGGCGAGCTGGTCGCGATCTTCCGCGCGCCGCGGGGGCGTCATGCCGGCGACGGCTGGGCGATCGCGCCGACGACGCGGTTCGACGTCGCCACCGGCAAGCTCACCACCCTCGGCACGGTCAAGGTCGCGCCGGGCGTCCGGCCCGATCAGTTCACGCTCGGCGCGGTCAACCCGGACGGGCTCGACGTCGTCGCGTTGCGCGCGGCGATCGGCGACCTGCGCGACGCCGGCCGGCCGACCAAGTCGCTCGAAGGGACGTGGTGGCACAAATTCTCCAGCCCGCTGTCGGCGGTGCTGATGCCGCTGCTCGGCGCGGTCGCGGCGTTCGGCATCGCGCGTTCGGGACAGCTCTTCCTGCGCGCGGTGATCGGCGTCGCCTTGGGCTTCGCCTATTTCGTCGCCGACAATTTCGCGATCGCGATGGGCAATCTCGGCGCCTATCCGCCGTTCCTCGCCGCCTGGGCGCCGTTCCTGCTGTTCCTGCTGATCGGTGAAGCGGTGCTGATCCGCACCGAGGAATAGCTCAGGGGACCGAGAGCGGCTCGGGCAGGGCCGCCGGCATCCGGGCGACCAGCGCGGTGGCGAGCTTGCCGCCGACGGTCGCCGGGGCATTGGCGGCGGTGCCACCCACCTGCGCGGTGACGGCGCTGCCCGTCCACAGCGTCTTGCCGCTGCGCCAGTCGGACAGGGTGATCGTCATCCGCGTCACGATCAGCGCGCGCAGATCCTGTTTCGCGGTCGGCAGCGCGATCGAGATGCCGCCGCCCCAATTGGCCATCGCCGCATCCGCCTTCTTCGTCGTCGCGGGTGCGCCGACCAGACCGCGCGCCTCCCGATCGACTGCGACATGGGCGCGGTATCGGCTCGGCCCGGTGGCCGGCAGGACGAGATAATTGGCGGCGTTGAAGACGGCGTCGACCGCTTCGGCATAAGCAGGCGCGTCGGCGGCATGTTCGTCGCCGTCGGGAACGACGATGACCGTCACCGTGCCCGGCGGCACTGCGGCCGGCGTACCGTTCGCCGCCGCGATCATCATCAGAATGGCCGCAATCCCCATCACACGCCCCCCATGATCCCGCCGGAACGGGCGCCTGATCTAGTCTAGCGAGACTGGAACGTACTCCGCACGATCTTGTTCACCAGCCCCGGCAGCCCGGCATAGCTCGCCTTGTGATAAGGCGAACCCTGTTCGACCGCCGCACCGATCCGGCGATGCGCCTCGCCGAGCGCATGATAGGGCAGGCTCGGCAGCAGATGGTGCAGCGCATGATAGCGCAGCCCGACCGGTGCCCACAGAGCCGGCAGCAGCGCGGGCGGCGGCACGTTGACCGAGTCGAGATATTGCGCGGTCACTGACATCGGCTCGCCGTCATTCTCCCACAGATGCGCGACCAGCGTCCGCACCTGATTGACCACCGCGACGCCCGCACCGATCGCCAGCGCGATCGCGACGCTGCGCAGCGGGAAGACGCCGGTCGCGGTCAGCACGACCACCGCGATCGCCCAAGAGCTCGCCGCCGCTTCGGTGCGATTCCACAGGGTCAGAGCGTCGCCTTCCGGCGCGCGGCGGCGGAACTGCGGGTTGATCGCGAGCGCCGAATAGCGCTCGCGGACGATCGTGCGCAGCTTCGGCGACAGCAAGGAGACCGGCGACAGGATGGCGAAGCGGATCAAAAGACCGAGCGGCGCCAGCGCCGAGATCACCACGAACGCCGGCAGCGTCCACGGCTTCATCAGCGCGAGCGGCAGATATTCGGGATCCTCCGATGTGCCGTAGCGCGTCTTGGCGTGATGCAGGTTGTGCACGCCTTCGTACATGAAGCTCGGCGTGAGCATCGGCACGCCGACCAACACATTCCAGGCGCCACGGAAATAGGGCACGGTGCTGTGCTTCATATGGCTGACTTCGTGGATGAAGCTCAGCGCGCGATACAGGGCAAGCGCTGCCACCACCGCGGCGAACACCACCCAGCCGGTCTGCCGCAGCGTCACCGCCGCGGCCAGCGCGCCGTAACCGACGACGACCGAGGCGATCAGATCGGCCCAGTAGATCGCCGGGCGCGGTGCGATCAGGTCGCGCGTCGCCTCGGCGGCGGCGCGCAGCATCGCCTTGTCGTCGGCGATGCGCAGTCGCGGCATACGGTCCGTCGCCTCGGCGACGGGGGCGCGGGAGAGGGTCAGCGAGGATTCCATGGCGTGGTCCATTGCCCCAAGATAGTGGCGACAGCGTGGCATTCCCAGACGCCGGCTGCTCCGCAACGGTGGAACCTCTCGATCACTGATGACGGAAAGGTCACTCGCCAACCGGTGTTGGCGTGCTAGATCGCATGCCAAAATGGGAGGCCCAATTGAGCGACCTGACGATCACGCCCGTCACGACCAAGAGCGAGCGCAAGGCGTTCGTCGACCTGCCGTTCCGTCTGTACAAGGATGATCCCGCCTGGGTACCGCCGCTCAAGGGCGAGGCGCTCGGCCTGATCACGCCGGAGAAGAACGGCTGGTACAGCCATGCCAAGGCGCAACTGTTCCTCGCGCGGGAGGGCGGCCGCATCGTCGGCCGGATTTCCGCGCATATCGACACGCTGGCGCTGACCATGCCCGCCGATCAGGGCTTCGGTCCCGGCGTCGGCCAATGGGGGCTGATGGAGGCCGAGCGTGAGGACATCTTCACCGCTTTGCTCGCCACGGCGGAGGGCTGGCTGCGCGATCAGGGGATGACGCGCGCGCTCGGCCCGATCTCGCAGTCGATCTGGGAAGAGCCCGGCCTGCTCGTCCAGGGTTTCGACCATTCGCCGACGGTGATGATGGGCCATGCCAAGCCCGAATATCAGGGCTGGATCGAACGCGCCGGCTATCGCCAGATCAAGCAGCTGTTCACCTACGAACTCGACATCACCCAGGAATTCCCGCCCATCGTCAAGCGGATTATCCGCTCGGGCGAGAACAATCCGCGCATCGTCGTGCGCGAGGTCGACAAGCGCAAGTTCGAGGAGGAGGCGGCGATCATCCTGTCGATCCTCAACGACGCGTGGAGTGACAATTGGGGCTTCGTGCCGCTCACCCCGCCCGAGATCAAGGACGTCGGCGTCAAGCTCAAGCCGATCGTGTTCAACGACCTGATCCGCATCGCCGAGCTCGACGGCAAGCCGGTCGCGTTCATGATCACCCTTCCCGACCTCAACGAGCCGATCAAGCCGCTGAACGGTTCGCTGCTGCCGTTCGGCTGGGCCAAGCTGTTGCTCTGGCTGCGCAAGCCCAAGGTGCGGACGATGCGCGTGCCGCTGATGGGCGTGGTCAAGGAATTGCAGGCATCGCGCATGGCGAGCCAGCTCGCCTTCATGATGATCGAATATATCCGCCGCGCCTCGGTCGAACATTATGGCGCGAGCCGCGGCGAGATCGGCTGGATCCTCGACGACAATCAGGGGATGCGCTCGATCGCCGAGACGATCGATAGCAAGGTCAACAAGGTATACAATGTCTACGAGCGGACGCTGTAGGGCGGCGTCGGTTGGGGCGGACCGGCGGCGCGTCTGCGGATCGTCGCGATGTCCGGGCTGAGGGCGTCGCGGTAGTCTCAGTTACGCTGCAAGGCCTCTCGGATACGGGCACCAATCCGGCGAAGGCCCGGGTCCAGTTGGGAGATCGTGGCGAGTCTTCCCGAAGCTCCGCCCAGCTGGACCCCGGCCTCCGCCGGGGTGGGGCGTAGAGAGGTCAGGCTGTGCTTCCACAAAGTTTTGGCAAAGCTCAGATCGCATAACCCGACGAGACGACACGCCGGCGATCCAAGCCTGATCCTACCCCCCTCAGACCGTGAAACTCTCCCCGCACCCGCAGGCGCCCTTGGCATTGGGATTGTTGAACACGAAGCCGGCGGTGAAATCGTCCTCGACCCAGTCCATCGTCGATCCGACCAGATACAGGATCGACCCGCCGTCGACGTAGAGCACGCCGCCCGGCGTCTCGATCCGCTCGTCGAACGGCTTGGCCTCGGTGACATAGTCGACCGAATAAGCGAGGCCCGAACAGCCGCGCCGCGGCGTCGACAGCTTGACGCCGATCGCGCCGTCGGGCGCGCGCGCCATCAGATCGGCGATGCGGGCGTCGGCGGTGGCGGTGAGGATCAGCGGCGCGGGCCGCTGGCGCAGCGTCGTCGCCATCACAGCATCCCCAATTCGAGCTTGGCCTCGTCCGACATCTTCTGCGGGTCCCAGGGCGGGTCCCAGACCAGATTGACGTCGGCGAAGGCGATCCCCGGCACCGCGGCGACGCGCATCTCGACCTCGGCGGGCATCGATTCGGCGACCGGGCAATGCGGCGTGGTCAGCGTCATCGTCACCACCGCCTGACCGCCGTCGGCGACCTCGACCCCGTAGATCAGCCCGAGATCGTAGATGTTGACCGGAATCTCGGGGTCGTAGATTTCCTTGAGCGCGTCGATCACCGCCTCGTAGAGCGCGCCGCCGGGCTCGCCTGGCGCATCGGTCTGCGTTTGCTGCTGCAGGAAGCCGCTGAGATAGTCGCGCGTCCGCGGCGCGGGCTCGACCGCCTCGTCGACCCGTGCGCGCGGCGCCGGCGCCACCGCGTCCACTTCCTCGATACGGATTGTATCGCTCATCCGAATATCCTCGTCACCCGTTCGACGCCGCGTACCAGCGCCTCGATATCGCGCGGCCCGTTATAGACCGCGAAGCTGGCGCGGGCGGTCGCATCGACACCCAGCACCTCCATCAGCGGCTGCGCGCAATGATGGCCGGCGCGGATCGCCACCCGCTCCTCGTCCAAGATGGTGCCGACGTCGTGCGGATGCACCCCCTCAATCGCGAAACTGACGATGCCGGCGCTGTCCTCCGGCCCGAACAATCGCACCGAGTTGATCGCGCCGAGCGCCGCGCGGGCGTCGCGGACCAGCGCGGTCTCATGCGCGTGGATCGCGGCGAGGCCGATGCCCTCGACATAGTCGATCGCCGCGGCGATGCCGAGCGCACCGACGATATGCGGCGTCCCCGCCTCGAACCGCCCCGGCGGCGGCGCATAGGTGGTCTTGGCGAAGCTCACCCGGTCGATCATCGATCCGCCGCCCTGATAGGGCGGCATCTGTGCGAGCAGCTCGGCCCGCCCCCAGAGCACGCCGATCCCGGTCGGGCCGTAGAGTTTGTGCCCCGAGAAGACGTAGAAGTCGCAACCGATCGCCGCGACGTCGACCGCGATCCGCGGCACCGCCTGACAGCCGTCGAGCAGGATCTTGGCACCGACATCATGCGCCAGCTCGGTCGCGCGGCGCGCGTCGAGCACCGAGCCGAGCACGTTCGAGACGTGCGCGAGCGCCACCATCTTGTGCTGCGGGGTGAGCATCCGCGCCATCGCGTCGAGATCGATGCGATGATCCGCGGTCAGCGGCACGACGTCGATCGCCGCGCCGACGCGCTCCGCCGCCATCTGCCACGGCACGATATTGCTGTGATGTTCGAGCATCGACAGCAGGATGCGATCGCCCGGCTTGAGCTGCGTCGCCGCCCAGCTGTGCGCGACGAGGTTGATCGCCTCGGTCGCGCCGCGCACGAACACGATCTCGTCGGGCGTGCCCGCACCGATGAAGCGCGCGACGCTGTTCCGCGCCGCCTCATAGGCGCGCGTCATATCGGCCGAGCGCTGATAGACGCCGCGGTGGACGGTGGCATAGGTCTCGCCATAGGCGCGCGCGATCGCATCGATCACGACCTGCGGCTTCTGCGCGGTCGCGGCGGTGTCGAGATAGGCCCAGCCGTCGGGGATGGCGGGGAAGTCGGCGACGCGATCGAGCGGGGCCTCGCGGGTCTCGTCGCTCATAACGTCCGCTCCAGCCACGTATCGGCATCCGCCGCGAACACCGCGCGCACGCCCTCGTCGCCGATCCGGTCAATCGCATCGGCGACGAAGGCACGGGTCAGCAGCGCCTTGGCGCGCCCGGCCGAAATGCCGCGGCTCTGCATGTAGAAGAGCGCGCGGGCATCGAGCTCGCCGACCGTGGCGCCATGCGCGCATTTGACGTCGTCGGCGAAGATCTCCAGCTCGGGCTTGAGGTTGACCGTCGCGGTGCGGTGCAGCAGCAGGCCGCGCAGCGACTGCTCGCCATCGGTCTTCTGCGCGTCGCGCGCCACTTCCACCGCGGCGGCGAGGCTGACCGTCGACCGTTCCGCCGCGACCGCGCGCCACAATTGGTGCGACTGGCCGTTGGGATGGGCATGGCGGACGCGCACCGCACATTCCTGCCGCTGCTCGTCGCGGGTGAGCAGCGCGCCACCCAGCTCGGCATAGGCGCCTTCGCCGTTGAGCGTCAGCGCCGCGTCGAGCCGCGTCCCCGCCGCGGTGGCGCCGAGCGCGACCGAGACGAAGCTCGCCGCCTGCGCAATCATCACCTCGTCGCGGGTCGAGACGAAGCCGGCGTCCTGGACGATCCGCACCGCGCGCATCACCCGCGCGCCCTCGCCGAGATCGAAGCGGGTCAGCGTGTTGCTCCACCCGGCCCCGGTGAAACTCTCGACCAGCGTCAGCACGGCATCCTCGCCGAGCGTGATGACGAGCGGCGTCTGCCCGTCCCCGCCGGCGTTGACGCGCGCGATCTCCAGCCGCGTCACCGAACGCGGCGCGAGCGTGATCGCATGGCCCTCGCCCGCGGCATGGCGGGCGAGTCGATGATCGCTGCTGATCGACGCAGGGGTGATCGCGAGATCGCCGGGCGTGCTCGCCTGCCGGTCGAGCTGGCCATCGACGAACACCAGCCGCGCGGCGTCGGTCAGAATAGGCTCAGGCAGTCGGGGCGCGGCGACCGGCAGGTCGCGCGCGGCTTGCAGGCCGGCCATGTCCGCCCAGCGGAACGCCTCGTCGCGGCTGGTGGGGAGATCGAGAACGGTGGTCATGCGGCGGCTCGCTGATGGGGTTCACGCGACGGCGCGAAGACGCGAAGACATGGAGGTTTGTGTCCGCGCGGAGGCGCGGAGGCGCGGAGCAGAGAGGAAGACAAGGTATCGTTGCCTGCGGCGCTGACCGTTTTCGTACTCGGCAGCGCCTTATCCAGATCGCTGGCGATGATCGACGGGAGCACTGCTCCGCCGACGCCATCGCCGCGCCTCCGCGCCTCCGCGCGAGCACAAACCGTCTCGAAGGCACCAGAGGACAGGTCAGGTGCCCTACCCTCTTCGCACCGCCGCACCACCGCGTGATTCATCACGCCGCCACCCCCGCGTAACCCTCGCGCTCCAGCTCATGCGCCAGCTCCGCGCCGCCCGAGCGGACGATCCGCCCGTCGGCGAGGACGTGCACGACGTCCGGCCGCACATAGTCGAGCAGCCGCTGGTAATGGGTGATGAGCAGCACCGCCTTGTCGGGCGCGCGCATGATCCGGTTGATGCCGTCGCCGACGATGCGCAGCGCGTCGATGTCGAGCCCGCTGTCGGTCTCGTCGAGGATCGCGAACTTGGGGTCGACGACGCCCATCTGCACCATCTCGTTGCGCTTCTTCTCACCACCCGAGAAGCCGACGTTGACCGGACGCTTGAGCATCTCGGCATCCATGTCGAGCTTGGCCGCCTCGCTGCGCGCGAGCTTGAGGAACTCGCCGCCCGACAAGGGCGCCTCGCCGCGCACGCCGCGCTGCGCGTTGAGCGCCTCGCGCAGGAACTGGACGTTGCTGACGCCGGGGATCTCGACCGGATATTGGAAGCCGAGGAACACGCCGGCAGCGGCACGCTCGTGCGGTTCGAGCGCGAGCAGGTCCTGCCCGTCAAAGGTGATCGACCCCGCCGTCACCTCATAGCCGGGCCGCCCGCCGAGCACATAGCCGAGCGTCGACTTGCCCGCGCCGTTGGGGCCCATGATCGCATGGATCTCGCCGGCATTGACCTCGAGCGTCAGGCCCTTGAGGATTTCCTTGCCGTCGATCTCGGCGTGGAGGTTTTCGATTTTGAGCATCATTCTTCCTTAAAGCCCCTCCCCTCAAGGAGGCGGAGCTTGTTCCTTAACCCACACTACCCTCAAGGCTGATCCCGAGCAGCTTCTGCGCCTCGACCGCGAATTCCATCGGCAGCTGCTGCAAGACCTCGCGCGCGAAGCCGTTGACGATCAGCGCCACTGCGGCTTCCTGGTCGAGCCCGCGCGACATCGCATAGAAGAGCTGGTCCTCGCTGATCTTCGACGTCGTCGCCTCATGCTCGATCTGCGCCGAGGGGTTCTTCACCTCGATATAGGGTACGGTATGCGCGCCGCACTGATCACCAAGCAGCAGCGAATCGCACTGCGTGAAGTTGCGGACATTCTCCGCGGTCGGGCCGACGCGGACCAGCCCGCGATAGGTATTGTCCGACCGCCCCGCCGAAATCCCCTTCGACACGATCGTCGAACGCGAGCCCTTGCCGAGGTGGATCATCTTGGTGCCGGTATCCGCCTGCTGGCGGTTGTTGGTCACCGCCACCGAATAGAATTCGCCGACGCTGTTCTCGCCGGCGAGCACGCAGCTCGGATATTTCCAGGTGATCGCGCTGCCGGTCTCGACCTGCGTCCACGACACCTTGCTGTTCCTGCCCTGGCAGAGCGCGCGCTTGGTGACGAAATTGTAGATGCCGCCGACGCCGTTCTCGTCGCCGGGATACCAGTTCTGGACGGTCGAATATTTGATCTCGGCATCGTCGAGCGCGACCAGTTCGACGACCGCGGCGTGCAGCTGGTTCTCGTCGCGCATCGGCGCGGTGCAGCCTTCGAGGTAGGAGACGTAGGCGCCCTTGTCGGCGACGATCAGCGTCCGCTCGAACTGGCCGGTATTCTCCGCGTTGATGCGGAAATAGGTCGACAGCTCCATCGGGCAGCGCACGCCCTCCGGAATGTAGACGAAGGTACCGTCGCTGAAGACCGCCGAGTTGAGCGTCGCGAAGTAATTGTCGCGCTGCGGCACCACCTTGCCCAGCCACTTGCGGACCAGATCGGGATATTCGCGGATCGCCTCGCTGATCGAGCGGAAGATGACGCCCGCCGCCTCCAGCTCCTTGCGGAAGGTGGTGGCGACCGAGACGCTGTCGAACACCGCATCGACCGCGACGCGGCGCTTGGGCGCGCTGCCGTCCTCGACCCCGGCGAGCATCTTCTGCTCCTCGAGCGGGATGCCGAGCTTCTCGTAGACGCGCAGGATCTCGGGATCGACCTCGTCGAGGCTGCCGAGCTTCGGCTTCGCCTTGGGCTCGGCGTAATAATAGGCGTCCTGATAGTCGATCGGCGGCACGTTGAGCTTGGCCCAATCCGGCGCCTCCATCGTCTGCCACAGCCGGAACGCCTTCAGACGCCAGTCGAGCATCCATTCGGGCTCGTTCTTCTTGGCGCTGATGTAGCGGACCGTGTCCTCGCTCAGCCCCTTGGGGGCGAAGTCCTGTTCGATATCGGACGTGAAGCCCCATTCGTAGGTCTTGGAGACGGCCGCATAGGCCTCTGCGTTCTTGGTCGCCATGATTACACCTGTTCGCTCAACGGAGCGGGAATGGGGTCTGGGATCGGATCGTGGATCGGCGCACGGGCAAGCCGTGCGAGCGTGACGTTGGCGAGCGCGCCGCGCACCGCTTCGTTGACGATGCTCCAATGTGGTCGGACGAGACAATTGCCCTCCAGCCCGCATTCGTGGCGATTGCCCTCGACGCAGGCGGTCATCTGGATCGGTCCCTCGACCGCCTCGATGATGTCGGCAAGGCTGATCGCCGCCGCCGGCCGGGCCAGCCGGAACCCGCCGCCCGTGCCGCGCGTGCTTTCGATCAGGCCGGCCGACGAAAGGCGGCTGACCAGCTTCTGTGCGGTCGGCAGCGGCACGCCGGTCTCCTCGGCGAGCACCGTCGCGTTGAGCCGCGCCACGCCGCCGCAATGGCGCGCGGCGGCAGACATCATCACGACCGCATAGTCGGCAAGGCTGGAAAGTCGCATCGGCTCCGAACGGTTTGTTGCGAATGTCTCGCAAATCGGATCAATTCGATCCGATTGCCAGATAGGGTTTTGCGCGGCCGGGTCAAGCGGGGAGACGGGTTATCCGACGCTGGTCCGACCTTCCGCACCTGTCATTCTCTCCTTCTGTATCCCCGCGAAGACGGGGATACAGACGCGCGAACCCCTGCGATCCAGCCATTGGCGCCAGCGGGTCCGCCACCCGCCAACATCGGCGGGAGACACAATGCTGAGGTTTGCGCCGTGTCCGCCGGGCCACCATCCGCGCGGCGCGCGCCAGCTTTGATTTCCGCCGCGCGCAATGCGATGGGCGCAGCATGTCCTATGCCCTCCGCCCGCTGCTCTTCGCCCTCGATGCCGAACGGGCGCATGCATTGACGCTCAAGGCGCTGGCGGTGCGGGCGAAGCTGCCCTTCCCCGCCCCGCGGCACAGCCCGCGGCTCGCCACCCGCATCGGCGGGCTCGCCTTCGCCAATCCGCTCGGCGTCGCGGCGGGGCTCGACAAGGACGGGGTGGCGATCGACGGACTGTTCGGCTTCGGCTTCGGCGCAGTCGAGATCGGCACGCTCACCCCGGTGGCGCAGGCGGGCAATCCCCGCCCGCGCTTGTTCCGGCTGGTCGCCGATCGCGCGGTGATCAACCGCATGGGCTTCAACAACGGCGGCCTCGAAGCGGGACTGGCGCGCGCCCGCACCGCCTCGCGAGGCGCCGGGCGGCTCGGCATCAACGTCGGCGCCAACAAGGATGCCGCCGACCGGATCGCCGATTATGTCGCCGGCGTCACCGCCGCCGCGCCGATCGCCGACTATGTGACGATCAACATCTCCTCGCCCAACACGCCGGGCCTGCGCGATCTGCAGCATGGTGCGGCGCTCGACGATCTGCTCGCCGCCTGCACCGCGGCGCGGGGGGCGACGCCGCTGTTCCTCAAGATCGCCCCCGATCTCGATACCGCCGCGCTCGACGGCATCGCCCGCGCCGCGATCGGCCATCGGCTCGACGCGATCATCCTCGGCAACACCACCATCTCGCGTCCGCCGCTGCGGGCGCCGCACGCCGGCGAAAGCGGCGGCCTGTCGGGTGCGCCGCTCGCGCCGCTCGCCCGCCAGCGGCTCGTCGACCTGCGCAGCGCGACCGGCGGCAACATCGCGCTGATCGCCGCGGGCGGGATCGACAGCGGTGCCGAGGCCTATGCGCGCATCCGCGCCGGCGCGCGGCTGGTGCAGCTCTATTCGGCGCTGGTCTATCACGGACCGGGGCTGGCGCGGACGATCCTGCGCGATCTCGACCACCTGCTCGCCCGCGACGGCTTCGCCGATGTCGCCGCCGCGGCGGGCTAACGCTTGCCCTCCCCGGACCAGCCGCTAGGCTTTGCCGCGATGAAGACCCTGATCGCCCTCTTGCTCGCCGCCGCCAGCGCACCGGCGTTGGCCAAGACCCCCGCGTCGGCCCCGGCAGCCGGCATGGTCAGCGCCGCCGATCCGCGCGCCGCCGCCGCCGGTGTCGAGATCCTCAAGGCGGGCGGCAGCGCCACCGACGCGGCGATCGCGACGATGCTCGCGCTCAACGTCGTCGAGCCGCAGAGCTCCGGCATCGGCGGCGGCAGCTTCTGGGTCAGCCACGCCGCCCGCACCGGCCGGGTCACGACGATCGACGCGCGCGAGGCCGCGCCTGCCGCAGCGACCCCGCACTGGTTCTTCGGACCGGACGGCGTGCCGCTCAGCCATGCCGATGCGGTGCCGGGCGGACGCAGCGTCGGCGTGCCGGGCGCGCTGCGCGGCATGGCGCTGGCGCATCGCCAGTCGGGCAAGCTGCCCTGGGCGCGGCTGTTCCAGCCGGCGATCCGGCTGGCGCGCGACGGTTTCCGCGCCAGCCCGCGCTTCACCAATTCGGTCGCCTCCTACGGCGGCCATCTGACGCCGGAGGCACGCGCGACCTTCGCCGTCGGCGCCGACGGCATCGTCCGCAATCCGGCGCAGGCGGCGCTGCTCACCCGTATCGCGGCGCATGGACCCGACAGCTTCTACGTCGGGCCACAGGCCGCCAAGCTCGTCGCGGCGGTCAACGGCGCGGCGCGCAACCCGTCGCAGATGACCACCGGCGATCTCGCCAGCTACGACGCCAAGCCGCGTCCCGAGGTCTGCGTGCCGTACCGCAGCTACCGGATTTGCGGCATGGGACCGCCGTCGTCGGGCGGCATCACCGTGCTGATGATCCTCAAGCAGCTCGAACGGTTCGACATGACCCGGCTCGGCAAGGACTCGCCGGTCGCCTGGCACCTGTTCGCGGAAAGCTCGCGCCTCGCTTATGCCGATCGCAACCTCTACGTCGGCGACCCCGATTTCGTCCGCGTGCCGGTCGCCGGGCTGCTCGATCCCGCCTATCTTGCCGCGCGCTCCGCACTGATCGCCCCCGACCGGACGCTCGCCACCGTCACCGCCGGCACGCCGCGCGGCGCGCCGCCGCGCACGCCGGCGCCGGTCAGCGAGGTCGCCGGCACCACCGATCTCGCCGTCGCCGATCGCGCTGGCAACGTCGTCGAGGTGACGACGACGGTCGAGGGGCCGTTCGGATCGGGGCTGGTCGTCGACGGCACGGTGCTCAACAACGAGCTGACCGATTTCGATATCGTGCCGGTCGACGCCGGCTATCTCGTCGCCAATCGCGTCGAGGGCGGCAAGCGGCCGCGCAGTTCGATGGCGCCGACGATCGTCTACGACGCCAGCGGCAAGGTGCGGCTGGCGATCGGCGCGGCGGGCGGATCGACGATCATCGCGCAGATCGCCAAGGCGCTGGTCGGCGTGCTCGACTGGCACCTGTCCGCGCAGGAGGCGATCGCGCTCGGCCTCGTCTACGCGCCCGGCCCGGTCGCGACGCTGGAGACCGGCACCGCCGCCGCCACGCTGCAACCCGCGCTCGCCGCGCTCGGCGAGCGGACCGAGGTCGCGCCGATGGGGCTCAAGGCCAATGCGATCGAATGGGTCGGCGGGCGCTGGGTCGGCGCCGCCGATCCGCGCAGCGAAGGCGTCGCGATCGGCGAGGACGGCCGCGTCAGCGATCCCACCCGCGCCGCGCCGGTCGCCAACCGCCCGTCCGAATAACCGTCGCCGGCGCAAGACCGGCGCGACAGGAGAGATCATGCGCAGCCTCGAGCATTTTCCCAACCTCGTCACGATGTTCTTCACACGGGCGAAGGAGAAGGGCGACGCCCCCTTCCTCTGGGCCAAGCGCGACGGCGTCTGGGTCGCGACGAGCTGGGCCGAGGCGGCGCGGCAGGTCGCCAGCCTCGCCGCGGGGCTGACCGCAGCGGGGATGAAGCCGGGGGACCGGGTGATGCTGGTCAGCGAGAACCGCCCCGAATGGTGTATCAGCGATCTCGCGATCATGGCGGCCGGCTGCATCACCGTGCCGACCTACATCACCAATACCGAGCGCGATCACGCGCATATCATCACCGATTCGGGCGCCTGCGGCGCTATCGTGTCGACCGACAAGCTGGCGAAGACCGTGCTCACCGCGGTGCTCCGCTCGAACCAGGGGCAGACGGTGATCGGCATCGATCCGATGCGTGCGCCGTCGGGGATCGACTTCCACGACTGGCACCGGCTGATCGCCGACCATCCGACCGACCCCGCCGATGCCGCGGCGCGCGCGACCTTCCGCCGCGACGATCTCGCCTGCATCATCTACACCAGCGGCACCGGCGGCGCGCCGCGCGGGGTGATGCAGCATCACGGCGCGATCCTGCACAACGCCAAGGGCTGCGCCGCGCTGATCGCCGAGGATTTCGGCTGGGAGGACGAGGTATTCCTGTCCTTCCTGCCGCTCAGCCACGCCTATGAGCATACCGGCGGCCAGCATTTCCCGATCGCGCTCGGCGGGCAGATCTATTACGCCGAAGGCCTCGACAAGCTCGCCGCCAATATCGAGGAGGTGCGGCCGACGATCATGTTCGTCGTGCCGCGATTGTTCGAGGTGCTGCGGACGCGGATCAGCAAGGCGATCGAGAAACAGGGCGGCATGGCGGCCTATCTGCTCGCGAAAGCGCTCGAACTCGGCGCGCGCGAGAATGCGGGCGGACTGCGCCTCGCCGACCGGCCGGCGCAATTGCTGGTCCGCACCCTGTTCAAGCCCAAGATCGCCAAACGGTTCGGCGGGCGGATGAAGGCGATGGTGTCGGGCGGCGCGCCGCTCAATCCGGAGGTCGGGCTATTCTTCCAGTCGCTGGGCGTCACCTTCCTGCAGGGCTATGGCCAGACCGAGGCGGCGCCGGTGATCTCGTGCAACCGGCCCAAGGTCGGCATCCGCATGGATTCGGTCGGTCCGCCGCTCGCCGATACCGAGGTGCGGATCGCCCCCGACGGCGAGATCCTGGTGCGCGGCGAGCTGGTGATGCACGGCTATTGGCGCAACGAGGCGGAGACGGCGCGCGTGCTGCGCGACGGCTGGCTCCACACCGGCGACATCGGCGAGATCGACGCGGCGGGCCGCATCGCCATCACCGATCGCAAGAAAGACCTCATCATCAACGACAAGGGCGAGAATGTCGCGCCGCAGAAGGTCGAGGGCATGCTGACGCTCCAGCCCGAGATCGTCCAGGCGATGATCTACGGCGACCGCCGCCCCTATATGGTCGCGCTGATCGTGCCCGACCCCGAATGGACGCAGGAATGGTGCGCGGCGAACGGCACCGCCTGCAAGTTCGAGCGGCTCGCGGAGAACAGCGAATATCGCACTGCGATCGGCCATGCGGTCGAACGCGTGAACAGGGACCTGTCGGTCACCGAGCGCATCCGCCGCTTCGTGCTCGCCGACGAACCCTTCACGATCGAGAATGAGCAGCTGACGCCGAGCCTCAAGATCCGCCGGCACGTCATCCGCACCGTCTACGGCGAGCGGCTCGACGCGCTTTATCGGGGGTGATCCCGGGAGCGGGCGGCGGGTCGCGAACCCGCCGCCCGCCCTTACTTGGCGGCCTTCCGCGGCAGCACCGCCAACGTCCAGTCCTTCGCCGGCACCAGATATTTCGCTGCCGTCGCCTGCAACACCTCGGGCGTCACCTCGCCGAAGTCACGGCCCAGCCGGCGCGTCGCCTCCAGCCGGCGCTCGTCATAGGCACCGCCCGACAGTTCGCGGAGCCAGAACAGGCTGCTCGTCGCGGCACGGGCATAGACCTGCTGCAACGGTCCCTTGACCCGCGCCAGCTCGTCGGCGCTGACCGGAGTCTTGGCGAGGTCGGCGGCGATCTCGCGCGACAGGCGGAAGAACAGTGCGACATTGGCCGGCGCGACCTGGCTCACCGCCATCAGCCGGCCGCCGCCGGGCAGCCCCTTGGGCCAGCTGCTCGCGACGCCGGGGCTGTAGCTCGCCCCCGCCGCCTGCCGCATCCGTTCGAACAGCCGGTCGC
Organism: Sphingomonas kyungheensis; assembly: GCF_037120395.1. Lineage (NCBI taxonomy): Bacteria > Pseudomonadati > Pseudomonadota > Alphaproteobacteria > Sphingomonadales > Sphingomonadaceae > Sphingomonas > Sphingomonas kyungheensis. Next base: position 58,407 of record NZ_JBBBDM010000002.1, on the reverse strand, counting down.
TGAACACCTGCGCGAGCACGTCGAGCCGGCGCGCCTCCGCGAGATCGGCGGTGCCCGAACCGGTCGGCCAGGCGATCACCGCGCTCGCCTGATTGTCGGGGCCATTGTGGTAGCGCAGTACCGGCGTGGCGACATGCGCGGGGAAGCGCACCGGCGGCACCGCCGCCGACGGCGCGGCGCGCGGCGGGATCGCGCCGAGGCTCTTCGCCACCGCCGCGACCGCCTCTTCCGACTTGACGTCGCCGAACACATCGACCTCGATCGGCCCGCTGGCGAGCAGCGGCGCCCAGAAGGCCTCGAACGCCTTGGGGGTCAACGCCTCGACCGCCTTGGCGTCGGGCGTCGCCCAGCGCGGATCGCCGGCGTGGAGCAACCCTTCGAGGTCGCGTGACAGCACGCCGTCCGCCGAGGAATCATAACCGGGAATCGCGGTCAGCGCCGCCGATTTGGCGCGCGTCACCGGCGCCGGATCCCAGCGCGGATGCGCCAGCTTGGCGGCGATCAGCGTCAGTTCGTCGGCATAATCCTTGGGACTGCTCAGCGCGGCGATCGAAAACGCATCCTCGTCGATGCCGAAGTCGAGCCCGAGCTGCCGCCCCGCGGTGAGCTGGTCGAGATCGTCCTGCCCGAGCGTGCCGATGCCGCTTTCCATCAGCGCCAGATCCCCCGCCCAGGCGGGGCTCGGCCGGTTGGCGGGCAGCGCGTTATAGCCGCTGCCGAACCGCACCCGGATGAAGACGCGCCCGGTATCGTCGGGATTGGGGAAGAGCAGCATCCTCACGCCGTTGGCGAACACCACCTTCTCCGCCGGCAGGCCGGACAGCGGCCCGCGCGCCGCGACCACGCCCGGCGCACCGAGCGCAGGCAGCTTGCTGAAATCGACCGCCGCCTGGTTGGCGCGCTTGATCGTCAGCGCCGACACGTCCGCCTTGAGCGCGGCGGCGAGCTTCTCCGCCGTCCCCTTCTCCGCGGTGCGGGTGTTGACGAGCGCGCGCGTCGCATCGCCCTCGAACAGCTTCTTGGACGAGGCGAGCACCGCGGCGGGATTGAACATGCCCTTCTGCTTGGCGTCGGTGAGGATCGCATAGCTGTTCTCGGGCGCGGTCACCGTCTCGCGGATGTCGAGCGCGCCGGCCATGTCGTCGGCCTGTTTGGCGCTCGCCTCGACCCGCGCGGTCTCGACGCCGTTGCGGATCGCGACCTCGTAATCGGCATATTCGCGGTCGATCTCCGCCTGGGTCGGCGGGCTGTTCTGCGCGTCGGCGATCACCGCGCGCACGTCCTTCAGCGCCTGTTCCCACTGGTCGCCGACCGGCAGGATCAAGACCGACGTCATGTTCGCCGAACGCGACCGGTCGTCGAGATCGACGCCCGCCTGGACGAAGCTCGCCCCCGCCCGCGCGCGCCGTTCGAGCCGGCGGCTGATCACCTTGGCGGCGATCGTGTCGACCATCCGCTTCTGGTTGAAGATCTTGGTATCGTCATTGTAATGCCAGGGTCGCACCACCCCCATCATCACCAGCGGCGGCAGGCCGGGTTCGACCATCGTCGCCGAGGTCGGCTGGCTGGGATCGGGCTTGCCGAAATCGGGGTCGGCGGGATTGGGGCCATTGCCCTTCCAGCCGGCGAAATGGCGCGTCACCATCGCGCCGAGCTTGGCCGGGTCCATGTCGCCCGAGATGATGACGACCGCGCGCTCCGGCCGATACCAGCGATCGTGGAAGGCCTTGATGCTCGCGCCGTTCGCCGCGTCGAGCGTCTCGACCGTGCCGATCGGCGAACGGTCGGCGAGCGGCTGGCCGGCGAAGAACAGCCGGTTCATCGCATCCTGCAGCTTGACCTGCGGTCCCGGCTGCTCCCGCCGTTCGGCGAGCACGATCGGCCGTTCCGCCGACACCGCCGCATCGGTCAGCGTCGGCGCGGCCATCATCCCCGACAGGATCTTGATGCTCTCGTCGACCGTGGCGTCGGTCGCCGAAGGCAGGTCGAGCTTGTAGAGCGTCTGCGTCGGCGTGGTCGAGGCGTTGCTGTCCGAGCCGAAGGTCGCGCCGAACCGCTGCCACACCCGCTTCGCCTCGCCGTCGGGGACATATTCGGAGCCGCGGAACGAGAGATGCTCGATGAAATGCGCATAGCCGCGCTCGCTGTCCTTCTCGTACAGCGACCCCGCGTCGATGCGGACACGGATCGATACCTGCCCGGGCGGCACGCCGTTCTTGCGGACCGCATAGCGCAAGCCGTTGGGAAGGGTGCCGAACGACCAATTGGGATCGTGCGGCAGGTCGCTGCCTTTGTAGAGCCAGGGCGTCGTGTCGACCTTGACCGTCGGCGCGGGCGCCGCGGCGGGCGCGGTGCGGACCTGGGCAACGGTGGCCGATGCGAGGGCGAGAACGAGTACGGGCGCGAATGCGCGGGAAAGAAACGCCATAGGCGACGCTTGTAGCGGGTGCCGTGCGGCGCCGCCAGCGCGTCCGTATCCTCCTCACTTCCGTCATGATTTCGCCCCAGCCGGGCAATAGCCCGGTGGCTGAGGGGAGCCGGGCGGATCGCGCCCGACGAACGATGCGGCGTCCCTGCGGCGCGATTCGGATGATGGTTGGACGATGACGGTAAGCAGGAACGACGCGGCGCCGGCAATGTGGCGGAACTCGGGCAAGCCGCGCAAGGCGACGGCCCGCCGGCCGCTCGTCATCCGCATCGGCCGGCACTTACGCGGGCTGTTCGACCGGATGATCGCCGGTTCCTCGCTCGTCGCCAACGATCCGGTGCTCGACGTCCGCCATTTCGGCTGGACCGCACAGCTGCGCGACCAGTGGCAGACGATCCGCGACGAGGCCGAGTCGGTCGCGCTGCGCGGCGCCGATGCGCCCAGCCTCGCGACGATCTCGCCCGATCACCGTGCGATCGCCGAGGTCGGCAAGTGGCGCTCCTTCTTCCTGTGGGGCTATGGCTATCCGATCGAGGACAATCTGGCGCGCTGCCCGGCGACGCAGGCGATCGTCTCGCGCGTACCGGGGCTCAACAGCGCCTTCTTCTCGATCCTCGCGCCGGGCACGCATATCCCGGCACACCGCGGCGTCACCAAGGGGCTGATCACCTGTCACCTCGGCCTGTTCGTGCCGCGCGACGGCGACGTCCGCATGCGCGTCGGCGACCGCGTCGTGCGCTGGGCGGAGGGCGAGACCCTGGTGTTCGACGACACCTACGATCACGAGGTGTGGAACGACAGCGCGGCGACGCGCGTGGTGCTGCTCGTCCAGTTCGCGCGGCCGTTGCGCAATCCGGGCAAGTGGATCGCCGACCTGTTCCTCGGCGCGGTGCGCCGCTCCGCCTTCGTCCAGGAGGCGCGCGGCAATATCGCCAAATGGAACGCCTCGATCAAACAGCTCGAGATCTAGGGTGGAAACAATCGCTTTCCCGGGCAGCGCTTGATCCCCCGTGCGCCACGCGCCACATGGCAGCCATGCTGATCGAGACCGAAACCACGCCCAACCCGGCGACGCTCAAATTCCTGCCCGGCCGCATCGTCATGGATGCCGGCACGCGCGATTTCGCGACGCCCGAGGAGGCGGAGGCGAGCCCGCTCGCCGAGATGCTGTTCGCGCTCGGCGACGTCACCGGCGTGTTCTTCGGCCGCGACTTCGTCTCGGTCACCGCCGCGCCGGGCGTCGCCTGGGCCGAGCTCAAGCCGGACGTGCTCGCCATCCTGCTCGATCATTTCGCCGCCAACATGCCGCTGTTCCGCCAGGGCAGCGCCGGCTTCAGCGTGCCCGCCGACGAGGAGGCGCTGTCCGACGACCCCGCCGATGCCGACATCGTCGCGCAGATCCGCGAGCTGATCGACACCCGCGTCCGCCCGGCGGTGGCGAACGACGGCGGCGACATCGTCTATCGCGGCTTCGACAAGGGCAAGGTCTATCTGCGCATGCAGGGCGCCTGCGCCGGCTGCCCCTCGTCGAGCGCGACGCTGAAGAGCGGCATCGAGCAATTGCTCAAATATTACGTTCCCGAAGTCACCGAAGTGAGGGCCGTCTGATGTCCGATCCCCTGCCCGATTCGGCGCTCGACCGCATCTTCCGCACCGCGCGCAGCTTCAACCATTATACCGACCGGCCGGTCGGCGAGGATCAGCTCCACGCGATCTGGGAGCTGATGAAATGGGGGCCGACCAGCGCCAACCAGCTGCCCGCCCGGCTCGTCTGGTGCGTCAGCGACGAGGCCAAGGCGAAGCTCGCCGCCGCCTGTTCCGATACCAACCAGGCCAAGGTCCGCGCCGCGCCGGTCAGCGTCATCATCGGCATGGACGTCGACTTCCACGAGACCCTGCCCGAGCTCTTCCCGCACGTGGACGCCAAGGCGTGGTTCGACGGCAATACCGAATTGCGCACCGCGTCGGCGGCGCGCAATTCGACGTTGCAGGGCGCCTATTTCATCATCGCGGCGCGGGCGCTGGGACTCGACACCGGGCCGATGTCCGGCTTCGATCAGGGCGCGGTCGACAAGGCGTTCTTCGCCGACCAGCCCAGCGTCCGCAGCAACTTCATCTCCACGCTCGGCTATGGCGATCCCGCCACCCTGCACGAGCGCCTGCCGCGGCCGGGCTTCGGGCGGTTCAACACGATCGCGTAAGCGGCATTCGTGATCCCCGACGTCCGCTGCCGCTGAACCGTCCGCCTTCCCCTCGGGATTTGCCCGCGTGGAAGGTCCGGGGCGGAGGGGGCTGACATCCTGCCGGCGGCTTACGCGGTGCCATTGCCACCCCCGCATCCGACGCTTGTCGCGCGCCACGACTCGTCGCAAAGCGTTCGAAACATGATCGACTCCCCTGCCCCTCGCACCCTCGTCATCGATACCGCCACCGCCGCCTGTTCGGTGGCGCTGATCGAGGCGGGCGTGGTCATCGCCGCGACGCATCGTGAGGTCGGCCGCGGCCATGCCGAACAGCTGCTGCCGATGATCGCCGCGCTGCCCGACGGCGGCCGCGCCGGGCACATCCTGGTCGATGTCGGCCCGGGCAGCTTCACCGGCCTGCGTGTCGGCATCGCCGCGGCGCGCGGCCTCGCGCTCGGCTGGGATGCGGGCGTCAGCGGCTATTCGAGCCTCGCGCTGATCGCCGCCGCCGCCTTCGCCGCCGGCCGTGACGGCGAGATCGCGGCGATGCTCGAAGGCGGCCATGGCGAGGTGTTCGTCCAGTCGTTCGCGCCCGGCCCGGTCGCCCTGGATGCGCTCGCCTCACGCAAGCCGGAGGCGGCGATCGCCGCGCTCGCCGGGCGCTGGCCGGTCGGCAATGGCCTGCGCTGGCTGCAACAGGTCGCGCCAGAGTGCGACGGCCAGCCGGCGCTGCCGGACGCGGCCGACGCCGTGCTGCTGCCGCCCGCCCTCACCGCGCTGCCGCCGCGCCCGCTCTACGGCCGCGCGCCCGATGCCAAGCTGCCCGGCGGGATCACCCCCTGATGGCGACGCGGCAGGTGACCCTGCGCAGCGGCGATGCGCGCGACGTCGGCCTCGTCGATGCGCTGATGACGGCTGCCTTCGATCCGCGCTTCGGCGAGGCGTGGACGCGCAACCAGTGCCTCGGCGTGCTGGCGATGCCCGGCGTGCGGCTGACGCTCGCCTATGTCGATGCGGCGCCCGCCGGCTTCACCATGGTGCGCAGTGTCGTCGACGAGGCGGAGTTGCTGCTGCTCGCGGTCGACCCCGCCTTCCGCCGCCGCGGCATCGGCCGCGCGCTGCTGCGCGGCGTCATCGCCGAGGCGCAGATGACCGGCATCGCCGACCTCCACCTCGAAGTGCGCGAGAATAACGAGGCGGTCCGGCTCTACGTCGAACAGGGTTTCGCCAAGGTCGGCGAACGGCGGCATTATTACCGCGGCAAGACCGGCCAGGCGTTCGACGCGCACACCTACCGCCGCGCGGTGTGACGCAAAATCGTCCGAGCGGGGCTATTGCGAGTCGGTTTCGCTTTTCGCAACAAGCCGGCTGGACTACATGAGCAGCATGCCTCGCAAGATCGATCTCGAAGCCCTGTGCAACCAGAAGGGCCTGCGCATCACCGAACAGCGCCGCGTGATCGCCCGCGTGCTGTCCGAAGCCGAAGACCATCCCGATGTCGAGAAGGTGTATGAGCGCGCCTCGGCGATCGATCCGGGTATTTCGATCGCCACCGTCTATCGCACCGTGCGCTTGTTCGAGGAGGCGGGCATCCTCGATCGCCATGACTTCGGCGACGGCCGCGCCCGCTACGAACCCTCGCCCGAGGCGCATCACGATCATCTCATCGACGTCGAGACCGGCAAGGTGATCGAATTCGTCGACCCCGAACTCGAGCAATTGCAGAAGGCGATCGCCGAGAAGCTCGGCTTCCGCCTCGTCGATCACCGCATGGAATTGTACGGCGTCAGCCTCGATCGCAAGGTGTAACGCCGCGCGACGCGGCGCGTCCGGATGATCGCCAACCTGCGCCTCGGCTATCGCGTCGCCGCATTGCTGGTCGCCCTGCCGGGCGGTCTGCTGCTGCATGGCCTCTGGCGGCTGCTGCGCCGGCCCTCGCCGTGGCCGCGGCGCTTCCTCGCCGCCGTCGCGCATATCGTCGGCGCGCGTGTCCGCGTCCTCGGCACACCCTGCGCGGGGAACGTCGTCTTCCTGAGCAACCATCTCAGCTGGATCGACATCCTCGCGATCGCCGGCGCCACCGGCAGCGCCTTCGTCGCCAAGGGGGAATTGCGCGGCGTGCCGCTGGTCGGCTGGCTGTGCACGCTCAACCGGACGATCTTCGTGACGCGCGAGGACCGCTTGCAGGTCACCGCGCAGATCGACCGATTGCGCGCGGCGATCGCTACCGGTCAGCCGGTGACGCTCTTTCCCGAAGGCACCACCGGCGACGGCACGACGTTGCTGCCGTTCAAGGCGGCGCTGCTCGCCGCGCTCGACCCGCCGCCGCCGGGGGTCGTCGTCCAGCCGATCCGCCTCGATTACGGCGAGGCGGCGGACCTCGCCTGGGTCGGCGAGGAGCCCGGACTCGCCCACGCGCTGCGCGTGCTGCGGCGGCGCGGCCGCTTCGCGGTGACGCTCCGCCTGCTGACCCCCTTCGATCCTGCCGCGGCGGGCGGCCGCAAGGCGATCGCGGCGCAGGCACGCGCGGCGATCGTCGACGCCGGATAGCGCCGCCGCCGACGCGGGAGCGGTCACGGCGGCTGGCGAGCGGCCGCCGCATCCTGTATGCGCCCTGCCATGACTTCCGCCGACAAACCCAAGACCTTCCACGTCAAGTCGTTCGGCTGCCAGATGAACGTCTATGACGGCGAGCGCATGGCGGAGCTGATGGCCGCCGACGGCATGACCGCGACCGACGATCCCGACGCCGCCGATCTCGTCGTGCTCAACACCTGTCACATCCGCGACCGCGCCACCGAAAAGGTCTATTCCGACATCGGCCGGCTGCGCAAGAACGCCCGGATCGAGGCGCGGCCGGCGCCGATGATCGCCGTCGCCGGCTGCGTCGCGCAGGCCGAGGGCGAGGAGATCGTCGCGCGCGCCAAGGTCGACGTCGTCGTCGGTCCGCAGGCCTATCACAACCTGCCCGCTTTGGTCGCCCGCGCCGCCGCGGGCGCGCCGGCGCTCGACACCGACATGCCGTTGCTGTCGAAGTTCGGCGCGCTTCCGGCCCGCCGTCGCGTCGCACCGTCCGCCTTCCTCACCGTGCAGGAAGGCTGCGACAAATTCTGCACCTATTGCGTCGTCCCCTATACCCGCGGCGCGGAGGTCAGCCGGCCGTTCGCCGCGATCGTCGACGAGGCGAAGGCGCTGGTCGATGCCGGCGCGCGCGAGATCACGCTGCTCGGCCAGAACGTCAACGCCTGGGACGACGACGGTCGCGGCCTGCACGACCTGATCCGCGTGCTCGATCGCATCCCCGGCCTCGCGCGCCTCCGCTACACCACCAGCCACCCCAATGACATGCGGCAGGGGCTGATCGACGCGCACGGCGACGTCGAAAGCCTGATGCCCTTCCTCCACCTGCCGGTGCAGGCGGGCAGCAACCGCGTGCTCAAGGCGATGAACCGCAGCCACGACACCGATTCCTACCTGCGCCTGCTCGACCGGGTCCGTGCCGTCCGCCCCGATATCGCGCTGTCGGGCGACTTCATCGTCGGCTTCCCCGGCGAGACGGAGGCGGAGTTCGCCGAGACGCTGCGGCTGGTCGACGCGGTCGGCTATGCGCAGGCCTATTCGTTCAAATACAGCCCGCGCCCCGGCACGCCCGCCGCCGACATGGCAGGCGCGGTCGATGCGACGGTGATGGACGACCGCCTGCAACGGCTGCAGGCGGCGCTCGGCCGCGATCAGCAGGCGTTCAACCAGGCGAGCGTCGGTCGCCGCTGCGACGTGCTGATCGAACGCCGCGGCAAGCTGCCCGGGCAGATGCTCGGCAAGTCGCCGTGGCTGCAATCGGTCCATGTCATGACCGATGCGGCGATCGGCGACATGGTGACGGTCGATCTGCTGTCCGCCGGTCCCGTCTCGCTCGCCGGCGCCGAACGGATGCGCGCCGCGGCCTGATCTCGGCGCGCAGCGCCGCAGAGATGTGCCGCCGGCCGCGGGCGCAGCCCATGCCATGGACCATGGGAAAAAGAGGACCACGTCCGCCGCAGGCGCATCCTCTTCGCGACTTCGCGTGAATCCATCTTCGCCGGCCGCCATCTCACCCGACGGCCAGCCGCATGCGCACCTCACGCTGCGCTCCCTGCCCGACCCTAACATCCCCGACGCGACAGCGACGCGCGAAAGCGGGTTTTGCCGCTTCCCTTTCGCCGGCGCGCATCCCACATTCCGGTCATGCCATCACGGCATGAAAGGACCGCATGAGTCGTAAGCCCGTCCCCGCCCGCTCCGGTGAACGCAGCCGGGCCGAGGTGTTGTTCGACAAGCCCCAGTTGCTCGCCACGCTGTTCGGGCAATATGACCAGAATCTCGTCGCGCTCGAAAACCGGCTCGGCGTCTACATCACTGCCCGCGGCAATCGCGTCGGGCTCGAAGGCAGCGCCGATCACGTCGCGGTCGCGCGCGACGTGCTGCAGGACCTCTACCACCGGCTGCAACGCGGCGAGGAGATCGACTCCGGGCTGGTCGACGCATCGATCGCCATGGCGTCCGAACCGACGCTCGACGGCATCGTCAGCGCCGAACGCGGCGCGATCCCGTCGGTGATGATCCGCACGCGCAAGAAGACGATCGTGCCGCGCACCCCGGCGCAGGCGCATTACATGCGCGAATTGTCGACCAACGACATGATCTTCGCACTCGGGCCGGCCGGCACCGGCAAGACCTATATCGCGGTCGCGCAGGCGGTGTCGCAGCTCATCACCGGCAGCGTCCAGCGCCTCATCCTGTCGCGTCCCGCGGTCGAGGCGGGCGAGAAGCTCGGCTTCCTGCCCGGCGACATGAAGGAGAAGGTCGACCCCTATCTGCGCCCGCTCTATGATGCGCTGCACGATTGCCTGCCGGCCGAGCAGGTCGAGCGCCGCATCGCCAGCGGCGAGATCGAGATCGCGCCGATCGCCTTCATGCGCGGGCGCACGCTGGCCGACGCCTTCGTCATCCTCGACGAGGCGCAGAACACCACGCCGGCGCAGATGAAGATGTTCCTCACCCGCTTCGGCCAAAACAGCCGCATGGTGATATGCGGCGATCCCAACCAGACCGATCTGCCCGGCGGCGTCGGCTCGTCGGGCCTCGCCGACGCGACGATGCGGCTGGAGGGGGTCGAGGGCATTTCGATGACGCGCTTCACCGCCGCCGACGTCGTCCGCCATCCGATCGTCGGGCGGATCGTCGAGGCGTATGAGGGACCGGGCAATTGATCGGCCGGGATATCCTTGGCATATAGAAGGATATCCCGGAGTCGATCGATGGCCTCGCTATTCATCAAAGATCCTGAAACGGCTGCCCTTGCCGGCAAGGTCGCAGCACAGCTCGGCACAACCAAGACCGAGGCAGTCAGGCGAGGGCTGACGTCCCTCGAAACTGCGGAGATTTCCGAAGCGCCGAACGGCGGTGCCGTGACTGTCAGGACCGTCGACTGGTTGCGGCAATATCGCGCGCAGCACCCTCTGCCCGACCGCGAGGCGATGAAGATCGATAAGGCGTTCTACGATTCGTTGTCCGATGAAGAGGACGTCGTCGATCCATGGTCGGAGTGACGATCTTCATCGACGCCTCCGCGATGGTTTCGATGCTCGCTCTCGAAGAAGGGTTCGAGGCGCTCGCGGATCGTGTGGATCAGGCTGACCGCAGACTGACGTCGGCGATGGCGATCTGGGAAAGCACGATCGCCCTCAGCTCGGGACGCGGCATCATGATGGATTTCGCGCGCGCAGACGTCGCGAACTTCATCGCATCCCGTCATGTTGCCGTGGTGCCGATTGGCGCTGCGGAGGCGGACTTGGCCCTCGAGGCCCATCGTCGCTACGGCAAGGGCCGCCACCCCGCCCGGCTCAACATGGGCGATTGTTTCGCCTATGCTTGCGCCAAGGCGCATGACGCACGCCTGCTCTACAAGGGCAATGATTTCTCCCGCACGGACCTCGCATGATCCACATCGAACTCACCCGCGAAGACCCCTGGCCCGCCGATACCGACTGGGAGGCGCTCGCGACCCGCGCGGTGCGGGCGGCGATCGAGCATACGCCGCATGGCGATCTGCTCACCACGCCGGCGCTGGTCGAGATCAGCGTCCGCCTGACCGGCGACGACGAGGTGCGCACGCTCAACGCGCAATATCGGCAGAAGGATAAGCCGACCAACGTCCTCTCCTTCCCGATGGTCCAGCCCGACCTGATCGACACGGTCAGCCAGAACAGCGACGACGGCGAACTGCTGCTCGGCGACATCGTCCTCGCCCATGGCGTCTGCACCGCCGAGGCGCAGGACAAGCAGGTCGGCGTCGCCGAACATGCCACGCACCTGCTGGTGCACGGCACGCTGCATCTGCTAGGCTATGACCATATGGAGGACGGGGAAGCCGAGGCGATGGAGGAGATCGAGCGACAGGCGCTCGCCACGCTCGGCATCGCCGACCCCTATCTGATACGAGAGGACTGACACGGCCGCCATGGCAGACGACCGAAGTAGCGCCGGCAACGGCGACTCCAGCGAATCGACCATCTGGCGCGGACTGAAGACGTTGATCTTCGGTGGCGCGCACGAAGAATCGCTTCGCGAACAGCTCGAGGAAGCGATCGACCGGCACGAGGACGATCCCGCCCCCGACGCCAAGGGCGACCTCACGCCGCTCGAGCGGCAGATGGTCCGCAATCTGCTCCACTTCGGCGAACGCGATGCCGGCGATGTCGGCGTACCGCGTGCCGATATCATCGCGGTCGAGGAAGGCACCACCTTCGCGCACCTCGTGCAGATCTTCGCCGAGGCGGGGCACAGCCGCCTGCCGGTCTATCGCGGCGAACTCGATACGATCATCGGCATGGTCCATATCAAGGACGTGTTCGCGATCCTCGCCACCGGCGCCGACCATCCCGCCGACATCAGCGGGCTGATCCGCGAACCGCTCTACGTGCCGATGTCGCGCGGCGCGCTCGACCTGCTCGCCGACATGCGCGCGAGCCACGTCCATCTCGCCGTGGTGCTCGACGAATATTCGGGCACCGAGGGCCTCGTCACGATCGAGGATCTGATCGAGGAGATCGTCGGCGAGATCGAGGACGAGCATGACGAGGCGCCCGAGGCGCTGCTCGTGCGGATCGACGGCGGCGCGTGGGATGCCGATGCCCGCGCCGAACTGGAGGATGCAGGCATGCAGATCGATCCGCGCCTGGCCGAGACCGATCATGACGTCGATACGCTCGGCGGGCTCGCCGCGGTGCTCGCCGGCCATGTCCCCAAGGTCGGCGAATGCGTCGACCATCCGAGCGGCTGGAAGCTCGAGGTGCTCGACGCCGACGAACGCCGCATCCACCGGCTGCGCCTCCACCCGCCGCTGCCGCGGGAGAGCGACGAGGACTGACAAGAGCCGCGCCGCACCGGCGTTCCGCCCTGCCCTCACCCAGCGGCGCGGCGCGCCTCTTCCAGTATCGGATCGATCATGCCCCCCGGCACGATCGATCCAATACTCCCGGCGGGAAAGGGAAGAGGCGGCGAAGCCGGCGATCGGGTGAGGTCAAGGTAAGCGCGACCTCAGGCGCGACTCCGGACCATTGATCGCTCCAACCGATCACCGCCTTCGCATATTCGCGTTTTCGTGATCTGTCTCGTTCCGGTAGCAATGGCATCATACCGGTGTGGCTCGACAAATCGGGCGCGCCTGCGAACCCGATCGAGGAGAGATGCACATGGACGCGATCACCGAAGGCAGTCCGATCAACGATCCCCGCCGCCAGCCTGCGGCGAAGCGCCGTCTGCTCGGCCACACCGCCAAGGATTGGTGGCCGGAAGCCCTGTCGATCGACATCCTTCACCAGAAGGGCGTCAGCGGCAATCCGATGGGCGACGATTTCGATTACCGCTCCGAATTCCTCAGCCTCGACTATGATCAGCTCAAGGCGGACCTGACCGCGCTGATGACCGACAGCCAGCCGTGGTGGCCGGCGGACTATGGCCATTACGGTCCGTTCTTCATCCGCATGGCGTGGCATTCGGCGGGCACCTATCGCACCGGCGACGGCCGCGGCGGATCGTCGGCCGGCCAGCAGCGGTTCGCGCCGCTCAACTCGTGGCCCGACAACGGCAATCTTGACAAGGCACGCCGCCTGCTGTGGCCGATCAAGCAGAAATACGGACGCCAGCTGAGCTGGGCGGACCTGTTCATCCTCGCCGGCAACGTCGCGATCGAATCGATGGGTGGCCCGACCTTCGGCTTCTCCGGCGGGCGCGAGGACGTGTTCGAACCCGAGAAGGACGTCTATTGGGGCACCGAGGAGGAATGGCTCGGCCAGACCCGTATCGACGAGGAAGCCGGGCTGGCGCTCGAAAGCCCGCTCGCCGCGATCCAGCACGGCCTCATCTACGTCAATCCGGAAGGTCCGGGCGGCTGCCCGATGCCCAAGGGTTCGGCGCGCGACATGCGCGAGACCTTCGCGCGGATGGGGATGAACGACGAGGAGACGGTCGCGCTCACCGCCGGCGGCCATACCTTCGGCAAGGCGCACGGCGCGGGCGATCCGAGCCACGTCGGCAAGGAGCCGGAAGGGTCGGACATCGCCAGCCAGGGTCTCGGCTGGGCGTCGACGCATGAGAGCGGCATGGGCGATCATACGATCACCAGCGGCCTCGAAGGCGCATGGACGCCGACGCCGACGACGTGGGACATGAGCTATTTCGACATGCTCTTCGACCATGAATATGAGCTGACCAAGAGCCCCGCCGGCGCGCATCAGTGGCAGCCGGTCGGCAATCCCGAGGACACGCTCGCGCCGGCGGCGCATACCCCGGGCAAGAAGGTGCCGACGATGATGTCGACCGCCGACATGGCGCTCAAGGTCGACCCGGCGTATAACGCGATCTGCCAGAAATTCCGTGCTGATCCCGCCTATTTCGCCGACGCCTGGGCGCGCGCCTGGTACAAGCTGACGCATCGCGACATGGGGCCGAAGATCCGCCTGATCGGCCCCGAAGTGCCGCAGGAAGAGCTGATCTGGCAGGACCCGATCCCGCTCGCCGACTATCCGCAGATCGAGTCGGCCGACATCGCCGACCTCAAGGGCCGCATCGCGGACTCTGGTCTGTCGATCGAGGAACTGGTCACCACCGCCTGGGCGTCGGCGTCGACGTGGCGCGGATCCGATCATCGCGGCGGCGCCAATGGCGCGCGCATCCGGCTTGCGCCGCAGAAGGATTGGGAGGTCAACCAGCCCGAACAGCTCGCCAAGGTGCTCGGCACCTACGAGCAGATCAAGGCGGACTTCGATGCAGCCGGCGCGAAGACGGTGTCGATCGCCGACCTGATCGTGCTCGGCGGCTCGGTCGGCATCGAGGCGGCGGCCAAGGCGGCCGGTCAGACGATCGAGGTGCCGTTCAAGCCCGGCCGGACCGACGCCTCGGCCGAGCAGACCGACGCCGAGGGCTTTGCGGTGCTCGAACCGCGTGCCGACGGCTTCCGCAACTATCTCCAGGTCCAGTTCAACGTGCCGACCGAAGAGCTGATGGTCGATCGCGCCCAGCTGCTCGGCCTCAGCGCGCCGGAGATGACGGTGCTGGTCGGCGGGTTGCGCGTGCTCGGCGCCAACCATGCCAAGGCGAAGCAGCACGGGGTGTTCACCGACCGGCCGGGGCAGCTGACCAACGACTTCTTCGTCAACCTGCTCGACATGGGCACCGCGTGGAAGCAGATCAGCGACGAGAGTGACGAGGAATTCCTCGGCACCGACCGTCATACCCACGAGAAGAAGTGGACCGCGTCGCGCACCGATCTGGTGTTCGGCTCCAATTCGCAGCTGCGCGCGATCGCCGAAGTCTATGCCGCGTCGGACGCGGGCGAGATGTTCGTCCGCCACTTCGTCCAGGCCTGGACCAAGGTGATGAACGCCGACCGCTACGACCTGCTGCCGGGCTGAGCCGGCGGGTGTAACTAACGGTAGGAGCCCCCCGCGAAGGCGCAAACCTTCGCGGGGGGCTCGTCGTTTCTGGCAGGCACCGTGCCGGACCGACGAGGGTTTGCGCTTCGGTGAACCGCATTCCCGCGCACGCAGGAATCCACCAGCCACGCTGGACGACGACCTTTGTGCCGAGATACACAAGGCTATCGCCTGCGCGGGAGCCGGGACGGACTGGATGGAAACGTCACGCGCGCGAAGCCATATGGGCGCAGCAAGCGACCCGCGCCCCGCCGACGCATCCGCACACCGCCATATCGCCCCTTCCGCCGCGCGCTTTGCCGCCCTATCCTCTGCTCATGCTCAAGCACGTCCTGCGCCTCGCCGCGCTTCTGTTCGTCATCGCGGTGGCGGTGGTCGTCTATCTTGCCTGGCCGGATACGGCGCAGGTGCCGTTCGACCGCGTCACCGGCAAGCGGCCGCAGATCACCGAGGCGCGCGTCCAGACCCTGCCCACGGTCAAGGTCGCCGACGTGGTCGGCTGGCAGGGCAATGAGACCCCCACCCCCGCCGCCGGCCTGACCGTCAAGGCCTTCGCCAAGGGGCTCGACCATCCGCGCTGGCTGTACCGGCTGCCCAATGGCGACGTGCTCGTCGCCGAGACGAATTCGCCGCCGCGCAAGGGCGGCGGCATCCAGGGTTGGGTGATGGGGCTGCTGCTCGGCAAGGCCGGGGCCGGCGTGCCGTCGGCCAATCGCCTGACGCTGCTGCGCGACGCGGATGGCGACGGCGTCGCCGAACAGCGCCACGTCTTCATGACCGGGCTCAACTCGCCGACCGGCATGGCGCTGCTCGACGGCCAGCTCTACGTCGCCAATACCGATTCGGTGGTGCGCGTTCCCTATACCGACGGCGCGACGCAGATCACCGCCAAGCCCGAGCTGATCGTCAAACTCAACGGCGGCGGCAACCATTGGGCGCGCACGCTGATCGCTGCGCCCGACGGCCGCACGCTCTATGTCGGCGTCGGCTCGTCATCGAACATCGCCGAGAACGGGCTCGAGGCCGAAAAATATCGCGCCAACATCCTCGAGGTCTATCCCAAGGAGAAGACCTTCCGCATCTACGCCTCCGGCCTGCGCAATCCACAGGGCATGGCGATCAGCCCGTTCAACAAGCAGTTGTGGACGGTGGTCAACGAGCGCGACATGCTCGGCTCCGACCTTGCGCCCGACTATCTGACGCAGGTCGAGCTGGGCGACCAGTTCGGCTGGCCGTGGTTCTATTGGGGCGGCTATCCTGACACCCGGGTCGAGCCGGCGCGCCCGGACCTCCAGCAATATTCGAAGCGCCCCGACTATGCGCTCGGGCCGCACGTCGCCGCGCTCGGCCTCGCGTTCAGCGACGAGGTCAGGCTCGGCGGGCGGTTCGCGCAGGGGGCTTTCATCGGTGAGCACGGTTCGTGGAACCGCAAGCCGGTGTCGGGCTACAAGGTGGTGTTCGTACCGTTCGCCGCGCGCGGCTTCCCGGCGGAGGGCGCCAAGCCGGTCGACGTGCTCGGCGGCTTCCTCGACGGTAACGGTAAGGCACGCGGGCGGCCGGTGGTCGTGATCGGCGACCGCAGCGGTGCTTTGCTCGTCGCGGACGACGTCGGCAACACGATCTGGCGGGTCGCCGGCGCGCGCTGACGCCGGTGTCGCGCGGTGCGCGCCCGGCGCGCCGCGTCTCAGGCGGTGCGCAGCCGCAGCGGTGTGCGCTCGACCGCGCCGTTCAGCACCTTGCGGCCGAACACGCGGTTCATCGTCGCGGCGCCGTCGGCGTTGGTCAGCACGACGCGCGTGCCGCCCGAGGCGAGCGTCTCGATCGCGCTGATCGTCACCTTATGCTTGCGGCACGCGGTTTCGACATCGGCTTTGGCGGCATTGACGTTGATGGCGCGTGACATGCGGATCTCCCTTTGGGCAGCGGGAGCGCATATCATCTCTCAGTCGGGCCATGCGCGGATGGAGCAGCCCGATAGCCAGAAGATGGCCGCTTCCGCAGCGCAGCGCAAGCCCTGCCCCTTGCCGTTTCGCCCTGCGTCCGCCATATAGATCAGGCTAGAGTCGCACATCGACGGTCTACGGCGTGCTTTGCGGCTCCCTCTTCCTTCCTTCCCTGCTTCGCGCGCGACAGGCGCGTCGGTAATCGTACCGCCGCGCCGCAAGTAGAAAGGATCTGCGATGAGCAGCATCACCGGCACCGTCAAATTCTTCAACGCCGACAAGGGCTATGGCTTCGTTGCCCCCGATACGGGCGGCGCTGACGCCTTCGTCCACATCACCGCGGTGGAGCGCGCCGGCATGGCGACGCTGAACCAGAACCAGCGGATCAGCTACGACCTCGAGCAGGACCGCCGCGGCAAGACCTCGGCCGTCAATCTGCAGCCGGTCGATTGATCCGGTGACGGGAGCCCGCGCGATCCGCGGGCTCCCGTCGTCTCAGAAGCGGATACCCATGCCGTAGACGACCTGATGCCGCCGGGGCTCGATGCTCGCGCGCAGGCCGTCGCTCACCGCCGACTTTTCGCCATAGCCGGTGTAGACATATTCCAGCCGCCCGTAGACGCGGCCGCTGAGCGTCCCCTCGACGCCGCCGCCGACGTGAAAGCCGTTGAAGTTCCGGCCTTCGTCCACGTCTGCGCGCACCAGCGTATCATCACGATAGTCGAGCTTGGCACGGCCGTTCGAATAGCCGCCCTTGGCGTAGAGCGCGAACGACCCGGATACCGGCACCCCGAGCCGCGCACCCGCGGTGAAGTTGCGCCCGGCGCGCAGGCAGAGCTGGTCCTGACCGTAGAGCTCGCCGCATTCCTTCGCCGACGACCCCTCATAGCCGAAGTAGCCGCCGACCAGCACGTTGCTCAACGCATAGTCATAGCCGATCTCGCCGCCATAGACGACGCCGTCCTTGCCGGCGGTGCGGTTGATGCTGTCGACGCCGTCGGACACGCCGGCGCGGATCGTCGGCCGGTCCCAGCCGACGCGCGCTTCGATCCGGGCGCCGGTGAACAGCGGATCGACCGTCTGTGCCGAGGCGGAGGATGCGACCGACGCGGCGACCGCGACCGCCCCCAAAAGCATGATCTTCATAATGTCTCCCGAACCGGCATCGATACCGGACGCGAGCGTTTAAGCATGAGAGTGGTTAACAGGTATTTGACCCGAACACCGGCAACGACATGTGCCGATGAAGCAAGTATTCCCGAAGCGGAATTACTTCAGAATGGTAGGGATGACATCCCGGCGGTGGGAGCGAGGACAAGGCCTTCGCACTCGGATGCTGGGGATGAGGGAGCGACACAGGGGCGCTCGGGAACGGAATGGTGGAGCCGAGGGGGATCGAACCCCTGACCTCTGCAATGCCATTGCAGCGCTCTCCCAGCTGAGCTACGGCCCCATTCGTTCCGGGAGGCGCCCCACTAGCGGGGGCACCGGGGCATGGCAAGCGCTGAATGATCGCCTGCCATGCCTTTTTTTCAGATCAATGTTCGTCTTCGTCGTTGGGCGCCTCGACGCCGAGATCGTCGTCCCCGCCGAGATCGACCTCATCGTCGGCCGAGGGCTCTTCCTCTTCGCCCAGCGCTTCCAGATCCTCGTCCTCGCCCTCGAGGTCGCGATCGGCCTCCTTGGTGTCGGGCTTGGCCTGCTCGAACGGCAGCGGCTGCTTGGACTTGAGGATCGGCTCCGGGTTCCACGTCGTCCCGCAGTTGATGCAGGTGACGGGATCGTCCTTTTCGAGGTCATAGAAGCGCGTCGCGCATTTCGGGCACGTACGCTTCGTGCCCCATTCCGGCTTGATCATGCCGTTCGTGCCTTTCGGAATTGGGTGTCGCAGGCAAAGCAAGGCCTTGCCCGTGAGGTGGTGCGCGCCTTGCCATAGCGCAAGGTGGCTGTCAAAGCCCCCGGCCATGGCGCATTCCGATCCCCAGGAACTGAGCGTGGCCCCGCGTGGCCCCCTCACCGGCTCCCTCCAGGTGCCCGGCGACAAGTCGATCAGCCACCGCGCGCTGATGTTCTCCGCGCTCGCGGTCGGCGAGAGCCGCATCACCGGACTGCTCGAGGGCGAGGACGTGCTCGCCACCGCCGCGGCGCTGCGCGCGATGGGAGCGGATATCGAGCGGACCGGCGCGGGCGCCTGGCGCGTCAACGGCGTCGGCGTCGGCGGCCTGCTGCAACCCGCCACCGCGCTCGAGATGGGCAATAGCGGCACCTCGACGCGGCTGCTGATGGGGCTCGTCGCCAGCCACCCGATCACCGCGACCTTCACCGGCGACGCCTCGCTGTCCGCCCGGCCGATGGGGCGCGTGATCGAGCCGCTGTCGCAGATGGGCGCCGCCTTCACCGCCAGCCCGGGCGGTCGGCTGCCGCTGATGCTGCGCGGGATCAGCCCGGCGGTGCCGATCACCTACACGCTCCCCGTCGCCTCGGCGCAGGTCAAGTCGGCGGTGCTGCTCGCCGGACTCAACACGCCGGGGATCACCCGCGTCGTCGAGCCGGTGGCGACGCGCGATCACAGCGAGCGGATGCTGCGCGGCTTCGGCGCCGAACTGACGATCGAGGACGATCCCGCCGGACGGATCATCGCGATCCACGGCGAGGCCGAATTGCGGCCGCAGACGATCACCGTGCCGGGCGACCCCTCGTCGGCCGGCTTCTGGCTGGTCGCCGCGTCGATCGTCCCCGGCTCCGACCTCGTCGTCCGCAACGTCGGGCTCAACGTCACGCGCACCGGGCTGATCGCGGCGCTGCGGCTGATGGGCGCGGACATCACCGAGCTGGACCGGCGCGAGGTCGGCGGCGAGCCGGTCGCCGACCTTCACGTCCGCCACGCCCCGCTCACCGCGATCGAGGTGCCGCCCGAACTGGCGCCGAGCATGATCGACGAATATCCGGTGCTCTTCGTCGCCGCCGCCTTCGCAGCCGGACGCACCGTGGCGCGCGGCGCGCACGAATTGCGCGTCAAGGAATCCGACCGGATCGCGGCGATGGCAGCGGCGCTCACCGCCTGCGGCGTCGCGTGCGAGGAATATGAGGACGGGCTGGCGATCACCGGCACCGGCGGCGAGGCGATCCCCGGTGGCGCGCGCGTCGCCTCGCTGCTCGATCATCGTATCGCAATGAGCATGACCGTCGCCGGCCTGCATGCCACACGGCCGGTCGTCATCGACGACATAGCCCCGGTGGCGACCAGCTATCCGGCTTTCTATAAGACATTGGACGACGTGTCGGAGGAAGCATGATCATCGCAGTCGACGGTCCGGCGGCATCGGGCAAGGGCACGATCGCCCGGGCGCTTGCCCAGCATTATGGCCTGCCGCATCTCGATACCGGCCTGCTCTACCGCGCGGTGGCGTGCAACGTGCAGCGGATGGAGCTCAACCCCGCCAAGGAAGCCGACGCGGTCGCCGCCTGCGACTTCGACGAGGCGCTGCTCGACGATCCGGTGCTGCGCACGGACGATATCGGCCAGCTCGCCTCGATCGTCTCGGCGCATCCGCTGGTGCGCGCCTCGCTGTTGCAGCGGCAGAAGCGCTTCGCGCGCCAGCCCGGCGGGGCGGTGCTCGACGGTCGCGACATCGGCACGGTGATCGCGCCCGATGCCGACGCCAAATTGTTCGTCAAGGCGACGACGCAGGTCCGCGCGCAGCGCCGCCATCGCGAATTGCTCGGCAAGGGCTTCGACGTCAGCTTCGTCAAGGTGCAGATGGACATCCGCGCCCGCGACGCGCGCGACACCGCCCGCTCCTCCGCGCCGCTCAGCATGGCGGCGGATGCGGCGCTGCTCGACACCAGCCAGATGACGATCGAGGCGAGCATCGCGCGCGCGATCCAGCTGGTCGAGGCG
Source organism: Sphingomonas kyungheensis (assembly GCF_037120395.1). Taxonomy (NCBI): domain Bacteria; kingdom Pseudomonadati; phylum Pseudomonadota; class Alphaproteobacteria; order Sphingomonadales; family Sphingomonadaceae; genus Sphingomonas; species Sphingomonas kyungheensis. Next base: position 37,978 of record NZ_JBBBDM010000002.1, on the reverse strand, counting down.
CGATGCGGTGCGCTCGCCCGCCAGCGCGAGCATGCGGCCAGCGGCGCCAGCCCCGCCTGAGCTTGCCAAAACGCGGTTTTTGACGTAGGGGAATATTGTCCTGCGAGCCGATGCTCGTGGAGGTAGGCGCGACCGGCTGGCCCGTTCGCGCCCTTTTCGCATCAGCGCATCGCCTGCCTCCGCCTGCCGACGCCCAACGGATGCCGCGATCGGCATGGGGTCGGCGCGGCGTTTTCAGCCAAGACCATCGGAACCAACCGATTGGCCGGAAACAGATAAACCTCGAGGACACTCTAACCTTATGGCTACCCAGCCCCTTCCCAGCCGCGACGATTTCGCGGCGATGCTCGATGACATGTTCGGCGGTGCCGACAGTTTCGAGGGTCGCGTGGTGCACGGCACCGTCACCGCGATCGAGAACGATCTTGCCGTCATCGACGTCGGCCTCAAGTCCGAAGGCCGCGTGCCGCTGCGCGAATTCGCCGCACCGGGCCAGAAGGCCGACCTCAAGGTCGGTGACGAAGTCGAAGTCTATGTCGACCGCGTCGAGAACATGCATGGCGAAGCGATGCTCAGCCGCGACCGCGCCCGCCGCGAAGCCGCCTGGGACAAGCTGGAGCTGGAATTCAGCAAGACCGCGCGCGTCGAAGGCGTGATCTTCGGTCGCGTCAAGGGCGGCTTCACCGTCGACCTGTCGGGCGCCGTCGCCTTCCTGCCGGGTTCGCAGGTCGATATCCGTCCGGTGCGTGACGTCACGCCGCTGATGGATATCCCGCAGCCGTTCCAGATCCTCAAGATGGACCGCAAGCGCGGCAACATCGTCGTGTCGCGTCGCGCGGTGCTGGAAGAAACCCGCGCCGAGCAGCGTTCGGGCCTGATCCAGAGCCTCGCCGAGGGTCAGATCATCGACGGCGTCGTCAAGAACATCACCGATTACGGTGCGTTCGTCGACCTCGGCGGTATCGACGGCCTGCTCCACGTCACCGACCTCAGCTACAAGCGCGTCAATCATCCGTCCGAGATGATCGCGATCGGCGACACGGTGAAGGTGCAGATCATCCGCATCAACAAGGACACGCAGCGCATCAGCCTCGGCATGAAGCAGCTCGAGTCGGATCCGTGGGACGGCGCGAGCGCCAAGTATCCGATCGGCGCCAAGCTGTCGGGTCGCGTCACCAACATCACCGAATATGGTGCGTTCGTCGAACTGGAAGCGGGCATCGAAGGCCTCGTCCACGTCTCGGAAATGTCCTGGACCAAGAAGAACGTCCATCCGGGCAAGATCGTCAGCACGTCGCAGGAAGTCGATGTGGTGGTGCTCGAGGTCGACGAGGACAAGCGTCGCATCAGCCTCGGCCTCAAGCAGGCGCAGAACAATCCGTGGGAAGCGTTCGCCGCCGCCCATCCGATCGGTTCGACCGTCGAGGGCGAAGTCAAGAACGCGACCGAGTTCGGCCTGTTCATCGGCCTCGACAACGACGTCGACGGCATGGTCCACATGTCGGACATCGCCTGGGGCGTGTCGGGTGAGGATGCCCTCAACCTGCACCGCAAGGGCGAGACCGTGCAGGCGGTGGTGCTCGACATCGACGCCGAGAAGGAGCGCATCAGCCTCGGCATGAAGCAGCTCGAGCGTGGCGGCCCCTCGGCCGGCGGCATTGCGGCATCGGGCGATCGCCTCAACAAGAACGCGATCGTCACCGTCACCGTGCTCGAAGTCCGCGACGCGGGCCTCGAAGTGCAGCAGGGCGACGACGGCGCGACCGGCTTCATCAAGCGCACGGATCTGGGTCGCGACCGCGACGAGCAGCGTCCGGAGCGTTTCCAGGTCGGCCAGAAGTTCGACGCGATGGTGACCGGCTTCGATCGTTCGAAGAAGCCGACGTTCTCGATCAAGGCGATGCAGATCTCCGAAGAGAAGCAGGCGGTTGCGCAGTACGGCTCGTCCGACTCGGGCGCGACGCTCGGCAACATCCTCGGCGAGGCGCTCAAGGCCCGCTCGGCGGACGCCGACAAGAAGTAAGGGAATTGGGACTGGAGTGGTGCAGACCATTCCAGTCCCTTTTTTCTTGGTTTAAGTTCATTTCGGGCCTATACGCCAGCTCCATTGATCTCTATCAAGCGCCCGTTGCATGATCCGGGGGGGAGTTTGCGATGATCCGGTCTGAGCTTGTTCATAGACTATGTGAGTTGAATCCCGATCTGTCGGGGGCGGAGGTCGACGCGATCGTCACGACCTTCTTCGACGAGATCGCCCGGCGCCTCGCCAGCAATGGCCGCGTCGAACTGCGGGGCTTCGGCGCCTTCTCGACCCGCGCGCGCGATGCCCGGATCGGCCGCAATCCGCGCACCGGCGACCCGGTCGAGGTCGACGCCAAGCGCGTTCCCTATTTCAAGCCCGGCAAGGAAATGCGGGCCCGGCTCAACGTCTGATCGCCGCCGCGACGCCGGCGGATGATCGTAGCGGGTTGACGCTCGCCGCCGATTGCGCTTCCCGTGACGGCGTGTGCGGACGTGGCGAAATCGGTAGACGCTTCCGACTTAAAATCGGCTTCCTTTGGAGTGCGGGTTCGAGTCCCGCCGTCCGCACCATCCTCGTGTCGCTCGGCGTTGCCGCGGCGCCGCTCGCCGGATGCAACCAGCGCCCCGATTCGGGGCCGGTGATCGTCAGCGCGATCGGCCAGCCGCCGCGGCCGATCGATCCCGCCCGCGTCCGGCTCGATACGCCGACCGGGCTGCTGCTCGACGCCACCGCCGAAGGGCTGGTGCGCTATGATGCCGCCGGCCAGATCGAACCCGGCCTCGCCGAACGCTGGATCGTGATCGACGAGGGGATGAGCTATATCTTCCGCCTCCGGGACGCGCGCTGGAGCGACGGCAGCCGGGTCGAGGCGGATCAGGTCGTCGCCCAGCTCCGCCATCAGCTGGCGCGCCGATCGCGCAATCCGCTCGCCCCGTTCCTCACCGCGGTCGATGAGATCGTGACGATGACGCCGCAGGTGATCGAGGTGCGGCTGGCGCGTCCTCGCCCCGATCTGCTCAAGCTGTTCGCCCAGCCCGAACTCGCGCTGTGGCGGAGCGGTACGGTCGGCGGTGCCGGGCCGATGCGCATCGTGCGCGGCACGCGCAGTCCGCTGCTCCGCCCCGCCGCCGATCCCGGCCGCGCCGATCCCGACGATCCGCAGCGGCTCGCCCCCGAACAGGACGTGCGGCTGATCGGCGAGCGGGCGGCACGCGCGCTCGTCCGCTTCGCGGCACGCGAATCGGATTATGTCGCAGGCGGCAGTTTCGTCGACTGGCCGCTCGTCGGTCTCGCCGGCATCGCCCCGGCCAATATCCGCATCGATCCCGCCGCCGGACTGTTCGGCCTGTCGATCGTCCATCGCGACGGCTTCCTGGCCGACCCGGCGCATCGCGCCGCCCTGAGCGGTGCGATCGATCGCGCCGCGATCACAGCCGCGGTGATGGCCAATTGGGAGCCGGCCGAGCGCATCCTGCCCGAGATGCTCGATTCCGCCGCGCCGCCGGCGCTGCCCGGCTGGTCGCTGCTTACGCCCGAGCAGCGCGCCGCCGCGCTCCGCCAGCAGGTCGCGGCCTATGGCGCACCGGTCAGCCTGCGGATCGCCCTGCCCGCCGGCCCCGGCGCGACTCTGGTCTTCGCGCAGCTCGCCGTATCGCTGCGCACCGCCGGCATCACGCCGGTGCGCGTCGGCGCGAGCGATGACGCCGACCTGCGCCTGCTCGACCTCGTCGCGCCTTATGACAGCGCTCGCTGGTATCTCGCCAATGCCTGCACCGTCTGCGCCCAACCCGTCCAGGACGCGCTGATCGCCGCGCGCGACGCGCCGACGCTGGCCGAACGCGCGCGGCTGATCGCCGCCGCCGATGCGGCGCTCGCCACCGATACCGCCTTCATCCCGATCGCGCGGCCGCTGCGCTGGTCGGCGGTGGCGATGCGGCTGCGCCAGTGGCGCGCCAATACGCGCGCCTGGCACCCGTTGAACCGGCTGCGCGACGACACCAATTAAGGTCTATGACCGTCACCCGCCCCACCCGGATCGAAGCCCGCTCGATGCTCGAATCGCTCCCCGTCGGCCGCGACCCCGCCGCGGTGCGCGTCCGCCTCGAGGCGATGGAGCGGGTGATGGAGGGGCTGGTCACCATCCCCGGCACCAACCGCAAGCTCGGGCTCGACGTGATCCTCGATCTCGTCCCCGTCGCCGGTCCGACGATCGCCGCCGTCGTCGGCGCGTGGCTGGTGTTCGAAGCGCGCAATCTGCACATGTCGAAGCTGCAGATGGCGCGGATGTTCGGCAATGTCGGGATCGACTGGGCGCTGGGGCTGATCCCCTTCATCGGTGCGGTGCCCGACTTCTTCTTCCGCTCGAACACGCGCAACCTGCGGATCATCCGCCGTCACCTCGACAAACATCATCCGGCGACGGCGGTGATCGGCTAAGGCCTAGAGCGCGATCTTCACCGTCGCGGCGCCGGGCAGGCCGCCCTGGTGCACGGGGCAGCGCTGATAGCGGAAGGCCGTGTCGAGGCAGATCCAGATCTCGTCGAGCCAGCCTTGTTTCGTCGCGGTGACGCGCATCATGTCCGCGCCGAGGCCGGGATTGCGCTTCGCCATCGCCGCCGCGACCGCCCCCGCCGTCACCGGCCCGCGGGACAGCGCCGCCCAGTCGGGGAAGCGCAACTTGCCGTAGAGCCGGTTCGACGTCGTGAAATAGCGTTCCGGATCATAGCCCGCCATGCAGGTGCCGTGCTTCGACCATTCGTGCTGCATCAGCTGCGCCGACGGCGTCGCGCAGATATGCCGCCGGATTGTCGCGCGCGACAGCAGCGGCGTCGCCTGACAATATTGCGGCCAGTCCTTGCCGACCCCGTCGGGCCACAGGCCATGCAGGGTGAAGCCGAACCGCTGCCCGGAGCGGCATTGGAAGCGGGCATCGCCGTCGCCGCCATGGTCGCGGCAATATTGCGGCGACCAGGTGATCGCGAGCGTATAGCCGCCGATCGGCAGCAGGCGCCGCGGCTGGCTGTCGCTTGGCAGATCGGGGCGCGGCCGCGGCAGCGCTCCCGGGGCGATGCAGCGATCGGCCTGCGCCTGGGCGGCGACCGGCAACAGCGCGACCAGCGCGGCGGCGGCGAGACGGACGATCACGGATGCAGCGCCAGATCGTCGTCTTCGTCCAGCCCTTCGCCGAACCACAGCCGGGCGTCCGGCTTGAACAGCATCACCGCGGCGGCGATGTAGAGCATGTTGGCTACGAAACCGAGCGCGATCTGGGCGCTCATCGCCGACCGCCCCATGGCGAGCAGCGCGAGCGCCGACAGCAGACCGAACGCCCCCAGCGCGGCGAACACCACCTGCACCCATTTCGCGATGACGCTCGGCCGGCGGGCGACGAAATACCAGATCAGCACCGCGATCGTCAGCCCCAGCACCTGTGAGGCCGGCAGGAACCAGGTCGCCTTGGCAAGCATCGGATTGGCCGCGAGCACCGCCTGCGACTTGCTCCAGTTGAGCCCGGCGTTGACCAGCCCGAGGATCACCGAGGCCCAATAGAATTGCTCGAACCGCGCGATCGATGGCGGTTTGGTCATGGTAGGTCCCCCTTGTCAGACCGCCCCAGCCTAGCCGCGCCGCCGCGCCGCGTGCAAGGGAGTTGGAGGGATGGCCTGCCGGAGCAGGCCCTGTGTTCGAGAAGTCCAAGAGACGCAATTGACCTGACGCTCGACGCAGCCTCGAAAGACCATGCCGAGCTTCATGGCTTCTTACCGAACAGAACCGACGCTTTGTAGTGCAGTAGCCAAGCTATACCAGTGCTCCCGCGAACGCGGGAGCCCAGTGTTTCTCTGCCGCGTACCGCTGTTCTGCTGGGCCACTGGATTCCCGCTTTCGCGGGAATACTGGTCATCCAGAGCAATTGGCATATCTTGGCAAAGTATCAACTTCGTCGCGGGCGCCTCAAAAGGAAAACGTCGCGGTCGATCGACTGGAATGCCCTCGACCACCCCTCACACCGTGGTGAAGTCGAGCCCGATATCCGCGGCCGGCGCCGACTGGGTGAGCCGCCCGACCGAGACATAGGTCACCCCCGTCTCGGCGATCGCGCGCACCGTGTCGAGCCGCACGCCGCCCGAGGCTTCGGTCGGCACGCGTCCGGCGACCCGCGCCACCGCCTCGCGCAGCATCGCCGGCGGCATGTTGTCGAGCAACAGATGGGTCGCGCCCGCGTCGATCGCCGGTTCGATCTGGTCGATCCGGTCGACCTCGACGATGATCCGGTCGATCCCCGCCGCCACCGCGCGCTCGACCGCCGGCGTGATGCCGCCCGCGACCGCGACGTGATTGTCCTTGATCATCGCCGCATCCCACAGGCCGAGCCGGTGGTTCTGGGCACCGCCGCAGCGCGTCGCATATTTCTCCAGCCGGCGCAGGCCGGGAATGGTCTTGCGCGTGTCGAGCAGCACCGCGCCCGTCCCCGCAATCGCATCGACATAGGCACGGGTCAGCGTCGCGATCCCCGACAGATGCTGGATGGTGTTGAGCGCGGACCGCTCCGCGGTCAGCAGCGCGCGCGCCCGACCCTCGATCCGCATCAGCTCGCTATGTGCCGACACCCACGCGCCGTCCTCGACCAGCGGCGTGATCCGCGCCTCGGGGTCGAGCGCACGGAAGAACGCCTCGGCAAGGCCGAGACCGGCGACGACGATCTCGTCGCGCGTATCCATCACGCCGGTGAAGCGCGCCTCCGCCGGGATCACCGCCGCCGCGGTGATATCGCCGGCGGTGCCGAGATCCTCGGCCAGCGTCGCGGTGACGAAGCAATCCGGGTCGAAACCATCTAGAGTAAAGCCGGTCATGCGTATACGATCCTGTCAAATGCCACGGTGGACGTATCGTCCTGGATTCGCGGCCAGATCATGGGGAACAGGCGATGACCGATCGCGAGGCACTGGACGAGTTGCAGCACCTGCTGGCTGCCGCATTGCAGAAGGCGGACGAGCTCGATCTGATCCTGGTCGGCATCCATATCAACGAAGCCCGCAATCTGATCGCCCCCGTCGCCGCGCCGACGCACTAGCTCAGTCGCCGGTGACCGGCAGCGGTGCGGCAGGCGCGGGGCCGAGATCGCCCTGCCCGACCGTCGCGGATGCCATCGCCAGCATCGCGTCGAGGCTGGTCTTCGCCTTCAGCCGCAGACCTTCCTCGATCTCGATCCGGGGGGTGAGGTCCCGCAAGGCGACGTAGAGCTTCTCCATCGTGTTGAGCGCCATATACGGGCAGATATTGCAATTGCAGTTGCCGTCCGCCCCCGGCGCGCCGATGAAGCGCTTGGCCGGCATCGCCTTTTCCATCTGGTGGATGATGTGCGGCTCGGTCGCGACGATCAGCGTCTCGCCCGGCATCGCCTGCGCGAATTCGAGGATGCCGCGCGTCGAGCCGACGTAATCGGCATGGTCGAGGATCACCGCCGGACATTCCGGATGCGCGGCGACCGGCGCGCCGGGATGCTGGGCCTTGAGCTTGAGCAATTCGGTCTCGCTGAACGCCTCGTGGACGATGCACACGCCCGGCCACAGCAGCAGCTCGCGCCCGGTCTTGCGCTGGAGATAGCCGCCGAGGTTGCGATCCGGCCCGAAGATGATCTTCTGGTCGCGCGGCAGCTGCGCCAGGATCGCCTCCGCCGAGGACGAGGTGACGATGACGTCGCTCAGCGCCTTCACCTCGGTCGAGCAGTTGATGTAGGTCAACGCGATATGATCGGGATGCGCGGCGCGGAAGGCGGCGAACTGGTCGGGCGGGCAGCTGTCCTCGAGCGAACAGCCGGCGTCCATGTCGGGCAGCACGACGATCTTGTCGGGGCTGAGGATCTTGGCGGTCTCCGCCATGAAGCGGACGCCGCAGAAGGCGATGACGTCGGCGTCGGTCGCCTGCGCCTTGCGGCTGAGGTCGAGGCTGTCGCCGACGAAATCGGCGAGGTCCTGCAACTCGGGCTTTTGATAATAATGCGCCAGGATCACGGCGTTGCGCTCCTTGCGGAGGCGCTCGATCTCGGCGCGCAGGTCGAGCCCGGCGAAGCTGGTGCGAAGGTCCATAGCGTCTCCGTTAGGCGATTGCGCGCCCGCCCTCAACGGGCGTTGCCAAGCACTTCCGCCAGCGAGCGGCTTTCGTCCCAGCGTTCGGTCGATGCGGTGGGATCGTCGACGAAGCTGACCTTGACGGTGGCGTCGATCCCGGCGGCGCGCAGCGGCATGACGAAGCTGTTCTCGACCGCGCGGCGCGTCGCATCGCGCGCGAGCTTCATCGGCGTCGCGTCGCGCGCCTGGCGGACCAGCTCCGCCTGCCCGGCGCGGCGGTTGGCGGCATCGAGCGCGGTATCGGCATCGGTCAGCCGCGACAGGATGCCGCCGCTGCCATATTCGCGGATCGCGGTGAGATCGACCTGCGGCCCGTCGAGTTCGATCGGCGGCAGCCGCACCAACAGCGTCCGCGTCGCCGCATCCCAGGCGACGTCGCGCTGCGTCAGCTTGCCGAGATCGACCTCGTAGCGCACCAGCCCCGGCATGATCAGCGTCTTCTCGGTCGACAGGCCGAGCTGCGACTGGCGCGAGGTGCTGACCGCGACGAATCGCGCGGCAAAGGCGGACAGGCGGTTCTGTTCGCGCAGGCCTTGCAGGCTGGCGCTGGCGACGGTGGTCGGATCGGGCGACAGCTTGCGCTCGACGTAGCGCTGCACGCCCCACAGGCCGATCAGCACGGCGAGGCCGAGCAGCACGATCACGCCCGCCGCCTTGCCGAGGAACGACCCGGTCGAGCCGCGCGGCGGTTCGGGCGTCGCCGGCTCGTTCACCCCGTGATCCGCCATTGCTCGCCCTCCTCGTCTGCCAAGCCCCGTCCTCTCAAATCATAGAGATGTGCGAGCACCGATCGTTGCGCCGCGGGGATTAATCGCGGATCGAGCCCGACGTACATCCGCGCCGTCATGTCGGCGAGCGGCAGCGGCCCGGCGGCGAGCAGCCGCAGGATCTGCCCTTCGCGCTGCTTGCGATGGCCGAGCATGCCGCGCACCAGCCGCTGCGGCTGTTCGACCGCCTCGCCGTGGCCGGGATAATAGATGCGCTCGTCGCGACCGAGCAACCGCTCGAGGCTCGCCATATACTGGCCCATGTCGCCGTCGGGCGGCGAGACCACGCTCGTCGCCCAGCCCATGACGTGATCGCCCGAAAAGAGCGCCCCCGTCTCCGGCAGCACGAAGGCGAGATGGTTGGAGGTATGGCCCGGCGTCGCCAGCGCCCGTAGCGTCCACCCATCGCCCTGCACGGCCTCGCCATCGGCGAGCACGCGGTCGGGCGCATAGTCGGCGTCGAACGCCGCATCGAGCCCGGGATGGTCGCCGGTGACGTGCTGCGGCACCGCGCCGACGATCGGCGCCCCGGTCGCGGCGGCGAGCGGGCTGCTGGCGGGGCTGTGGTCGCGATGATGATGGGTGATGACGATCGCGCGCACCGGCCGGCCGGCGATGATACGCAGCAGCGTGTCGATATGCGCCGGATCGTCGGGGCCGGGATCGATCACCGCCAGATCGTCATGCCCGACGATGTAGGTCTGCGTGCCCCCGAAGGTGTACGGCGACGGATTGGGCGCGAGCACGCGGACGACGAGCGGCTCGAGCTGGATCGGGATACCGGTCGGATGCTCAGCCATCGATCCGGATGTGGCCTGCAACGGAGCCGAGCGCAAGGGCGGACTGCCGCTGGGGCGCGGCCGGGAGGGCATGGCGCGACGAAAGCGCTCGCCGTGCGGCGCGAGCGGCGCGGCGCGTCTCCCCCGCGCCGGGCGTCGCGGATGCTGTTTCGGACGCAAGGCCCTCGGCAGCACCCGCCTGCGCCGCTCAGTCCTTGCCGCCCGACGCCATCTCCGCGCGCAGTTCGGCGAGCGCCGCGTCGATGTCGGCAAGCGCCTCCTGCCGCTCCGCCGCCGGGATGGCGTCATTGTCGGAGACGCGGGCGCGCGTCGCCTGGACGCTCGCCAGCGCGCTGGCCATCGCGTCGAGCCGGATCTTCTCGGCGTTGAGGCCGGCTTCGGCACCGGCCAGCGCCGCCGTCTGGATGCGATTGCTGCAGATGACCATCGCGCGGCGATCGCCCCTGCCGGTGGTGATGACGAAGCGCTGCGGCCCGCCATCGGCGCCATCGACGCAGCGGCGCTCGGTGACAGCCGGGACTCCCGTCATCGCGCGATCGACGCGAGGCTGGATGGCGCCCGCGTCGACCACGGGGGCGGCGGTGCGATTGATCGTCACGACGCGATTCTCGTCGTGAACCGTCTTGACGATGACGCGATGCGGCGCGGCCGGGGCGGCGGGCGCGATGGCTGCCGCCGGGGCCGCCGGGGCTGGCGGAGCGGCCGGTGCTGCAGGAGCGGCCGGGGTTTGCAGATCGACTCCCATCGCATCGCCCACCCGGCCGCTCAGCGCGCTCGCCGCGCTGGTGCCCGAAGCGGTGATGCCGAGCCCGACGAGGGCGAGCGATGACACCAGGGCGCCCCCGGCAGCGAGCCGACGCGGCGACAGACGGGACGTGGACAGCATGCGGATCCTCCCTTTCAGATCATCGATGGTATGGAGATGGCAGGCGGCGGAGACGGCACCGCCATGCGCCGCCTTGACGATCGCACAGGCATAGGCATGCCGGTCGATCGTCGAGCGGCCGGCGAGCACCCGCGCGTCATTGGCGAGTTCCTGATCGGCGCGAAAGGCGCGGAAGGCGCGCCACGCCACCGGATTGAACCAGTGCAGCGCCAGCACCGCGAGCGCGATCCAATTGGCGACGAGGTCGCCGCGCTGGTGGTGGCCGATCTCATGTTCGAGCGCCAGTTCGCGCTCGTCGGCGTCATAGCGGTCGGCGAAATCGAGCGGAAAGGCGACGTAGCGGCGCATCACGCCGAAGGCGAGCGGGCCGGCGGCGGCCTTGCTGGCGATGACGCGCACGCCGCGCACCTCCTCGATGCTCGCTGCGCTGCGCAGCAGCCGGCGGCAGTGGCGGGCGTGGCTGGTGAGGTGCCAGACGAGGAAGCCGATCGCCCCCGCCGCCCAGAGCAGCGCGATCGCCGCGCCGATCATCGGTGCAAGGGACGCCGATGGTGCCGCCGCGACAGCCTGCGCCGGCGCGTCGCCGACGAAGATGGTGATCGTCTCGCCGGCCCGGCTGATCGGCGTCACCGCCACCTGCCGCCAGGCCGCGGGCAGCGGCGGCAGCAGCAACCGCAACACGGGCAAAGCCCAGAGCGCATAGCCGAGCTGCGCGCCGAACGCCTGGCGCACCGGTGCGCGCACCAGCAGGACGAGCAGCATCAGCAGCGTGGAGGCGACCAGCGCCTCGATCAGCCAGCCGGTCATGGCTTGATTGCCTTGAGCAGCGCCTCAATCTCGGCGATGTCCTGCGCGCTCAATTCGTCCCGCTCGGCGAGATGCGCGACCAGCGGCGTCAACTTGCCGCCGAACAGCCGGTCGATCAGGCGTTTCGATTCGCCCGAGACATAGTCGCCGCGCGCGACCAGCGGCCGGTAGAGATAGCGGCGGCCGTCTTCCTCATGCGTGATCGCCGCCTTGGCGAGCAATCGTCCGAGCAGCGTCTTGACCGTATTGGCGCTCCAGCCGCGCGCCGGATCGACGCGCTCGGCTACGTCCTGCGCGGTGAGCGGCGCCTCATCCCACAGCACCTCCATCACCGCATGTTCGGCATCGCTGATTCGTTCGGCCACGTCGCGCTCCTGTCTGAACTACGTATGTAATCGTATCGATTACGCGCGTAGTCAAGCAGGATGATCGGGTGTCGGATCGGCTTACAGGTGATACGCGGTTGCGTGTGGCGCGAAGGGGGTTGCACCGCAGATTTCCGCGGGTTTCCAATACTGGCACGGCACGTGCGTAGGGTCGGACAGCCGAGCGTCACGACGCTTCAGCAGGGTGGGGTCATCGCTGTTCCGCGTCTCGCGACCCCACCCGCACCCGGCCTTCCCTGACGATCGCGACCGTCCCCTGCCGTCGTCATGCCGGGCGTGGTCCGGCATTCACGGAGCCGCAGGAGCGTGAGCCGTCGATATCGCGGCGCGGTGGACCCCGTACAAGTCCGGGGTGACGGGGTGTGTCGGGCAGGCGGAGAGCGCCGCACAGACCCCGTCCATGCAGGCGGGCTGGCAGGGCTTTACAACGTTATCTCTGTGCGGAGCACCGGGGTCAGCGGAACGTACTGCCGAACGCGCCCGGGGTTCATGCCGGTCATCACGACGGCATGACGGGGCGTCACCGCGCCCGCCATGCCGGTCCGGTCAGGCCGCGTCGCGCTTCAGCAGAGTGGCGAGTTCGCCGCTCTCATACATCTCCATCATGATGTCCGATCCGCCGACGAATTCGCCGCCGACGTAGAGCTGCGGAATCGTCGGCCAGTCCGAATAGGCCTTGATGCCCTGACGGATGCCCTGGTCCTGCAACACGTCGACGCTCTCATATTGCACGTCGAGATGGTCGAGGATCGCCACCGCACGGCTGGAGAAGCCGCACTGCGGGAACAGCGGGCTGCCCTTCATGAACAGCACCACCGGGTGGCTCTTCACGACGGTGTCGATGCGGGCGTTGATATCGTCAGTCATGGTCATTCCTCAGGCGGCAGCGGTCTTGAGTTGCAAGGCGTGGAGTTCGCCGCCCATCCGCGTGCCGAGCGCCGCATAGACGGCCTGGTGCTGCTGGCGCAGCGGCTTGCCGGCGAAGCTCGGCGAGACGACGCGGGCGGCATAATGATCGCCGTCGCCGGCGAGATCGGTGATCTCGACGATCGCGTCGGGGATGGCGGCGCGGATCAGCGCGGCGATGTCATCGGCGGCCATCGGCATCAGCCCTGCTCCGACTGGAACAGCTGGCGACGCGCCTCGATCATCTTCTCGGCGAGGGCGCGGCGGACACTGGCATCGTCGATGTCGACGCCGGCGGCGGTAAGGTCGCCGAACAGCTTGCGCACGACATCCTCGTCACCGGCTTCCTCGAAATCGGCCTGGACGACCGACTTGGCATAAGCGTCGGTCTCCTCGGGGGTCAGCCCCATCTGCGCCGCGGCCCATTGGCCGAGCAGACGGTTGCGACGCGCGGTGATGCGGAACGCCATCTCCTCCTCCCGTGCGAAGGCCGCCTCGTGGCTGCGTTCGCGGTCGTCGAACATGGACATCGTCGGCTCACCCCTTGTTGCTCGTCTGCGCACATAGGGTGGGGCCCCGGCAGGCGCAACGGAGCGCCGCATTGCCCGGTCCGGAACCAATAGGTTAATGGAGCGATAACTATATATGGCGCGGCAATCCATTCGCGCCGCAGGAGAAGGATCATGATCAACCGGCCCGTCCCCGTCGGCGGCCCCGTCCGCACCACCCCGCGCCGTTCCAGCCGCGCCGCACCGCTCACCGGCATCGTCGTCGGCTCGGTCATCTCGGTCCTGCTATGGGCGATGCTTCTCGCGCTGTTCTTCGCGATACGCTGACCGCTCAGTCGAGCGTCACCACCAATTTGCCGATCGCGGTCCGTGCCGCCATGGCCGCGATCGCGTCACCGCCACGGTCGAGCGGGTAGCGCGCGGTGACCTTGGGTGCGATGCGACCGTCGCGCCACAGGTCGAACAGGGTCGCGACATGCGCGGCATTGGCCTGCGGATCACGCGCGGCGAACGCCCCCCAGAAGACGCCGCAGACATCGCAGCTCTTGAGCAACGTCAGGTTGAGCGGCAGCCTGGGGATGCCGGCCGGAAAGCCGACGACCAGATAGCGCCCTTCCCAGCCGATCGCGCGCAAAGCCGGCTCCGCATAGTCGCCGCCGACCGGATCGTAGATCACGTCGAATCCGCCGCTCCCGCCCGCCGCCTTGAACCGCTCGGCGAGCGCCTTGGACGCATCCTTGTCGAACGGCGCGCGGCCATAGACGATCGTCTCGTCCGCCCCCGCCGCGCTTGCGGCCGCGGCCTTCTCCTCGGACGACACCGCCGCGACGACGCGCGCGCCGAACGCCTTGCCGAGTTCGATCGCCGCCAGCCCGACCCCGCCCGCCGCGCCGAGCACGAGCAACGCCTGGCCCGCGCCCAGGCGCCCGCGGTCGAGCAGCGCATGGATCGTCGTCGCATAGGTCAGCAGCAACGCCGCCCCCTCGGCAAAGTCGCGCTCGGCCGGCAACCGATACAGGCGCTGCGGATCGGTGACGATCTGCGTCGCCAGCCCGCCATGGCCGATCACCCCCATCACCCGGTCGCCGATCTGCCAGCCGTCGACACCCTCGCCGAGCGCATCGATCACCCCGGCGATCTCGCCGCCCGGCGCGAACGGGCGCGGCGGTTTGAACTGGTAGCGATCCTCGATGATCAGCACGTCGGGGTAATTGATCGCGCAGGCCTTGACGGCGACGCGGACCTGCCCGCGTGCCGGCTGCACGTCCGCCAATTCGGTGAGTTCTAGAGTGTCAGGTCCGCCCGGCGCCGTCGATAGCAATGCCCGCATAACCGCTCCTGCTCCCGATCCAGGGGCGGTATCGATCCACCGCGCCTTCGAATTTCGAAATCGCGGTATCTCTTGCCATCGTCAGGCCGATCTCGTCCAGCCCCTCCATCAGGCATTGCCGGCGGAAGGCATCGAGCGTGAAGGCGAACCGGTCCTGATAGGGGGTCGTCACCGTCATCGTCTCGAGGTCGACGGTGACCGGCTGGTCCTTCGCCACCTCGACCAGCCGATCGACCGCCTCCTGCGGCAGCACGACGGGGACGATGCCGTTCTTGAACGCATTGCCGGAGAAGATGTCGGAGAAGCTCGGCGCAATCACCGCGCGCACGCCCATATCGGCGAGCGCCCAGGCGGCATGCTCGCGGCTCGACCCGCAGCCGAAATTGTCGCCGGCGATCAGGATCGGCGCACCCGCGTAGCGCGGATCGTCGAAGACGTTGCCCGGCTGTGCGCGCACCGTCTCGAACGCACCGCGCGCGAGGCCGGCACGCGAGATCGTCTTGAGCCAATGCGCCGGGATGATGATGTCGGTGTCGATATTCTTGGCACCCCAGGGATAGGCGGTGCCGCTGACGCGGGTGACGGGCTGCATCGGTGCGTCCGTCAGCGCTCGATCTTGGCCGGATGCGCGAGCGCCCGCGCGCCCGCGACATAGGCGGCGACGCCGCTCAGCATCGCGCCTGCCACCAGCAATACCAGCACCTTCTTCATCGCGTCGCTCCCATCAGATCCCGCACGTCGGCCAAATGGCCGGTGACCGCCGCCGCCGCCGCCATCGCCGGCGACAGCAGATGTGTGCGCGCGCCAGGTCCCTGTCGACCCACGAAATTCCGGTTCGACGTGGAGGCGCACCGCTCTCCCGCAGGGACCTTGTCCGGGTTCATCGCCAGACACATCGAACAGCCCGGCTCGCGCCATTCGAACCCGGCGCGGGTGAAGACACGGTCCAGCCCCTCTGCCTCCGCCTGGCGCTTGACCAGCCCCGATCCCGGTACGACCATCGCGCGCACGCCATCGGCGACGCGGCGACCGTCGGCGACCGCGGCGGCGGCGCGCAGATCCTCGATCCGGCTGTTGGTGCAGCTGCCGATGAAGACATGCTGCACGGCAACGTCCTGCATCGCCGTGCCCGGCGTCAGGCCCATATAGTCGAGGCTGCGCTGCGCCGCGGCGCGCTTGGCGGGATCGGCGAAGCTGTCGGGCGCGGGGACGACACCGGTAATCGGCACGACATCCTCGGGGCTCGTTCCCCAGGTCAGTGCCGGTGCGATGTCGGTGGCGTCGAGCACGACGCGCTTGTCATAGGTCGCGCCGGCATCGGTGGCGAGGCTGCGCCACCAGGCGACCGCCTGCTCCCATGCATCGCCCTGCGGCGCCATCGGCCGCCCCTTGAGATAGGCGAAGGTGATATCGTCGGGCGCGACCAGACCGGCACGCGCGCCGCCCTCGATCGACATGTTGGCGACGGTCATCCGCCCCTCGATCGACATGGCGCGGATCACCTCGCCAGTATATTCGATGACATGGCCGGTGCCGCCCGCCGCGCCGATCCGCCCCATGATCGCGAGGATCACGTCCTTGGGGCTGACCCCGAAGCCCAGGGTGCCGTCGACGCGCACCTCCATCGTCTTCGATGGGCTGAGCAGCAGCGTCTGCGTCGCCAGCACATGCTCGACCTCGCTGGTGCCGATGCCGAAGGCGAGCGCGCCGAGCGCGCCGTGCGTCGAGGTATGGCTGTCGCCGCACACCAACGTCGTGCCGGGCAGCGTGAAACCCAGTTCCGGCCCGACGACATGGACGATGCCCTGCTCCGCCGCCGTCGCATCGATATAGTCGATGCCGAATTCGGCGGTGTTGCGGCGAAGCGCGTCGAGCTGTTGCGCGCTCTCCGGATCGGCGATCGGCAGCATCCGCCCGACCGCATCCACCCGCGGCGTCGTCGGCAGATTGTGATCCGGCACCGCGAGGGTGAGTTCGGGCCGGCGCACCCGCCGCCCGGCGACGCGCAGCCCCTCGAAGGCCTGCGGGCTCGTCACCTCATGGACGAGGTGCCGGTCGATATAGATGAGGCAGGTGCCATCCTCACGCCGTTCGACGACGTGCGCGGCCCAGATTTTTTCATACAAGGTGTGCGGAATGGAGGTCATGATGCGCGGCCGTTAACTCAAATGATGCGCGAGCGGAACCCGGTGCGACAGATTATTGCCTAGCGACGATAGTCCGCCGTGACCATGCCACAGCGATGCAGGTCTGCCTCATGCTCCGCCTCGCGCCATGTCTCGGCGAGCGCCGCCGCTTCCCAGGCGCGCAGCGCCGGATGGGCGAGGATCGTGTCGACCCAGCGCCGCCCAGCGTCGCCGACCTCGATCCCATAGGTGCGGACGCGGAAGGCGACCGGAGCGTAAAAGGCATCCACCGCGCTGAACGTCTCGCCGGCAAGCCATGGACCGCCGAAGCGTGCCAGCCCCTCCGCCCATAGTTCGGCGATCCGGGCGACGTCCCGCGCCAGCGCCGCCGACCCCGTAGCCGGAGTCGCGCGGACGCCGACGTTCATCGTCCGCTCGCTGCGCAGCGCGCCGAAGCCGCCGTGCATCTCCGCCACCGCGCATTGCGCCCACGCCCGCGCCGCCGCGTCCGCCGGCCAGACGCCGGGATGCCGGTCGGCGAGATAGAGGACGATACCGAGCGAATCCCAGATCGTCCGATCGCCGTCGATCAACACCGGCACCTGCCCGGTCGGCGAGAAGGCGCGGAACGCCGCATGGTTTTCCGCCTGCGTGAACGGCTCGATCCGATCGACGAACGGAATGCCGAGCGCGGTCATCAACGCCCACGGCCGCAGCGACCAGCTCGAATAATTGCGATTGGCGGTGATCAGGACGTAACTCATGGCCGCGACTTTCCGATGATCGATCGCTTACTTATAGCCGCGAAGCGGACCGCGCCGGCTCATGCGTGATCGAACGCCGCCGTCGTCTTCGCCGCGACCTCGTCCGCGGTGACGCCCGGCGCCAGCTCGACCAGCCGGAAGCGGGACTGGTGATCGGGGCGGCGGAATACGGCGAGGTCGGTGACGATCATGTCGACGACGTTGCGGCCGGTCAGCGGCAGCGTGCAGGCGGGGATGAACTTGGCGCTGCCGTCCTTGGCGGTGTGATCCATCACGACGATGATCTGCTTGACCCCGGCGACGAGGTCCATCGCGCCGCCCATGCCCTTGATCATCTTGCCGGGGATCATCCAGTTGGCGATGTCGCCGCCCTCGCTCACCTCCATCGCGCCCAATACCGTCAGGTCGATGTGGCCGCCGCGGATCATCGCGAAGCTCTGCTCGCTGCCGAAATAGGCGCTGTGCGGCAATTCGCTGATCGTCTGCTTGCCGGCGTTGATCAGATCGGGGTCGACCTGATCGTCAAAGGGAAACGGGCCGATACCCAACATGCCGTTTTCCGATTGCAGCGTCACCTCGACGCCGGGCGGGATATGGTTGGCGACCAGCGTCGGGATGCCGATGCCGAGGTTGACGTAATAGCCGTCACGCAATTCCTGTGCGGCGCGCGCCGCCATCTGGTTACGGTCCCAGCCCGTCGTCTGCGTGGTCATCAGTGCAATCCTCCGGGATGGTTGGCGATCCGCGCGAGCGCGTCGGGATCGAGTTCGGGACGCGCGCTATCGACGCCGCGCCAGATCAGGGCTTCGGCCTCGCCCGCATCGATGCCGAGCGCCTGCGCATGGGCCTTGGCGGCGTGGCGGATGGTGTCGGCCATCAGGACGCCGAACATCTCCGCATCGGCGAGCACGCCCGCATCGATCACCACCGTCGACCCCGCGCGGTCGGTCACCCAGATGCGCGCGACCTCGACCGATCGGGCGCCGAGATCGGGGATCGCCGACAGCGGGATGGCGCGCGGCTTGGCCGGCTTCATGGCGTGTCGCTCCAGCGTTTGTCGGCGGGGAAGACGTCGGCGAACCCGCCCGACAGGCCGCTGCCATAGACCGGATTGGGCAGCACGAACCAGCCGTTGCCCCACATCGCCGCAATCCCCTCGCCCTCGGCGAGCGCGCGGCGGGCGGCGGCGGAGGGACCGGCGAACAGGTCGCTGAAGTCGCCGAGCTGGTCGCCCGCCATCGCCACCACGCAATAGCGCGCCGCGATCGCGTTGCGCCGCGCGTCCTTGCCGCTCGGCCCGTCGCGCAGCAGCAGGTCGCCGCCTGGCGTGAAGTCCCCCAGCCCCGCCGCCTTGAGCGCGGCGACCGTGCCGGCGGCTGTGGCGGCGCCGCGATTGCTGTTGATGATCACCGCGATGCCCGCCGCCCGCAGCGCGGCGAAGGCCTCGACGGCGCCCGGCACCGGCGCGACCGCCTTGGCGCCGGTCCGCTCCCATCGCGCCCATTGCGCCGGATCGAAGGGTGCGGAGGGGTGGCGCGCCGCCAGCGCCTCGACGCCGAGATTGAGCAGCACCGTCTCGTCGGCATCGAACACCGCGGCGCGCGGCTTGCCGTCGCACGCCTGCCAGCGCGGCGCGGCGAGCGTCGCGCCGGGGGCGAGCACGACGCTGTCCCCGGCGGCGCGGCGATAGGTCGCATAGGCCACGAGCGCGCGGAACGCCTGCCGGCTGAGCGCCGCCGCCTCCGCCGAGCCGTAGAGATATTGATATTGCGGCGGCACCGGCTGCGCATCGGCGGCCGTCGCACCCCCTGCCCCTGCCCCTGCCCCTGCCGCGCCAGTCGGCGGCGGCAATGCGGTGAGGCCGGTGATCCGCACCAATTTGCCGTCGGCGGTATAGGTCTGGCCCGGCGCGGGCAGCGTCGCGACGCGCTGCCGCGTGCCGCCACAGCCGGCGAGCAGCGCGGTCGCCAGCAGCAGGGCCGCGCGCCGCATCATGCCGCCGCCCGCTCGCGCACGGTGCGGAACTCGATCTTCTTGTCATAGGGCGCGCCGACGATCATCCGCTTGACGTAGATGCCGGGCAGATGGATCGCATCGGGGTCGAGGCTGCCGACCGGCACCACTTCCTCGACCTCGGCGACGCAGATGCGCCCCGCGGTCGCCATCGGCTGGTTGAAGTTGCGCGCGGTCTTGCGGAAAATCAGATTGCCGCTCTCGTCCGCCTTCCAACCCTTGATGATGCTGAGGTCGGCGCGGATGCCGCGTTCGAGGATATAGTCCTCGCCGTCGAAGCTCTTCACTTCCTTGCCCTCGGCGATCAGCGTACCGACGCCGGTCTTGGTGTAGAAGCCGGGGATGCCCGCGCCGCCGGCGCGGCAGCGTTCGGCGAGCGTGCCCTGGGGACAGAATTCCACCGCCAGCTCGCCGCTGAGATACTGCCGCTCGAACTCCTTGTTCTCGCCGACGTAGCTCGAGATCATCTTCTTCACCTGCCGCGTCCGCAGCAGCTTGCCGAGCCCCTCGCCGTCGATGCCGGCATTGTTGCTGGCGATGGTAAGGTCTTTGGTACCCGCCGCCTGGATCGCGTCGATCAGCCGCTCCGGAATGCCGCACAAGCCGAAGCCGCCCGCGCAGATCGTCATGCCGTCATGCAGCAGCCCGTCGAGCGCCGCGGCCGCATCGGGATAGAGCTTGTTCATCGCCCGTGACTCTCCTGTCTGTGCCGCGGCGATAGCGGGGCGGGCGCGGCGTGGTCAATGTGACGCGGTGTTCCTGCGCCCGCAGGAACCCAGAGCCAAACGGCGCGCCTGCGGCCCTGGGCTCCTGCATGCGCCGGAGCACGGAGGCCTAGCGCAACGCCGCCTGCGCCGCCGCCAGCCGGGCGATCGGCACGCGATAGGGCGAGGCCGACACGTAATCGAGCCCGACCTTCTCGCAGAAGGCGATGCTCGCCGGGTCGCCGCCATGTTCGCCGCAGATGCCGAGCTTGATGTCGGGCCGCGTCTTGCGCCCGCGCTCCGCCGCCAGCTCGACCAGCTCGCCGACGCCCTCGACGTCGAGGCTGACGAACGGGTCCTTGGCGTAAATGCCCTGCTCGACATAGGCGCCGAGGAAGCGCGCCGCATCGTCGCGGCTGACGCCCAAGGTGGTCTGGGTCAGGTCGTTGGTGCCGAACGAGAAGAACTCGCCCGTCTCGGCGATCTCACCCGCCTTGAGCGCGGCGCGCGGCAGCTCGATCATCGTGCCGACGAGATAGTCGATCGTCGTGCCGCGCTTGGCGAACACCGCCTGCGCCGCCTTGTCGACCACCGCCTTCATCAGGTCGAGCTCGCGCTTGGTGGCGACCAGCGGGATCATCACCTCGGGGATCGGCGCCTTCCCCGACCTGGCCGCGACGTCGAGCGCCGCCTCGAAGATCGCCCGCGCCTGCGTCTCGTAGATCTCGGGATAGGTGACGCCGAGCCGGCAGCCGCGATGGCCGAGCATCGGGTTGAATTCGTGCAGCTCCGTGGCGCGGCGCTTGAGCAGCTCGATATCGACGCCGGCCGCCGCGGCGACCTCGGCGAATTCATTCTCCTCGTGCGGCAGGAATTCGTGTAGCGGCGGATCGAGCAGCCGCACCGTCACCGGCAACCCCGCCATCACCTCGAAGATCGCGGTGAAGTCGCTGCGCTGCGCCGGCAGCAATTTGGCGAGCGCGGCGCGACGCCCCGCCTCGTCCTGCGCGAGGATCATCTGGCGCACCGCGGTGATCCGGTCGGCGTCGAAGAACATATGTTCGGTGCGGCAGAGGCCGACGCCCTCGGCGCCGAAGTCGCGCGCGGTCTGGCAGTCGAGCGGCGTCTCGGCATTGGCGCGCACCTTGAGCCGGCGCACGCCGTCGGCCCATTCCATCAGCACGCCGAAATCGCCGGCGAGCTCGGGCTGGACGGTGGCGACGGAGCCGAACATCACCTCGCCGCTGGTGCCGTCGATGGTGATCGTATCGCCCTCGCCGATCGTCCGACCGGCGACCTTCATCACCTTGTCCTTGGCGGAGATCGACAGCGACCCCGCGCCCGAGACGCACGGCCGGCCCATGCCGCGCGCGACCACCGCGGCGTGGCTGGTCATGCCGCCGCGCGCCGTCAGGATGCCGGCGGCGGCATGCATGCCGTGGATATCCTCCGGGCTGGTCTCGACGCGGACGAGGATGACCGATTCCCCCGCCGCCTTGCGCTTCTCGGCGCTGTCGGCGTCGAACACGACGCGGCCCGAGGCGGCGCCCGGCGAGGCGGGCAGGCCCTTGGCGATGACGTCGCGCGGCGCCTTGGGATCGAGCGTCGGGTGGAGCAGCTGGTCGAGCGCCATCGGATCGACGCGCAGGATCGCCTCGTTCCGGCTGATCAGCCCCTCGTTCGCCATGTCGACCGCGATCTTGAGCGCCGCCTTGGCCGTGCGCTTGCCCGATCGCGTCTGGAGCATCCACAGCTTGCCCTGTTCGACGGTGAACTCGATGTCCTGCATGTCGCGGTAATGCGTCTCGAGCCGGTCGAACACCGCGGCCAGCTCGGCATAGACCGTGGGCATCGCCTCTTCCATCGACGCGGGCTTGGCGCCCGCGTCCTCCCGCGCGGCGCGGGTCAGATATTGCGGCGTGCGGATGCCCGCCACCACGTCCTCGCCCTGCGCGTTGATCAGGAATTCGCCGTAATAGGCGCGGTCGCCCTTGGACGGATCGCGGGTGAAGGCGACGCCGGTCGCCGAGGTCTCGCCCATATTGCCGAACACCATCGCCTGGACGTTGACCGCGGTACCCCAGTCGGCGGGGATGTCGTTGAGCCGGCGGTAGACCTTGGCGCGCTCCGACTGCCACGATCCGAACACCGCGCCGACCGCGCCCCACAATTGATCGTCAACGTCCTGCGGGAAAGGCTTGCCCCATTCCGCCGCGACCAGCGCCTTATATTCGCCGACCAGCGTGCGCAGATCGTCGGCACTCAGCTCGGTATCCAGGGTGAAGCCGTTGTCTTCCTTGGCGATCTCCAGCGCTTCCTCGAATGCGCCATGGTCGAGTTCGAGCACCACGTCGGCATACATCTGGATGAAGCGGCGATAGCTGTCCCAGGCGAAGCGCGCGTCGCCGGAGCGGGCGGCGAGCCCCTCGACGGTCGCGTCGTTGAGGCCGAGGTTGAGCACCGTGTCCATCATCCCCGGCATCGACACGCGTGCGCCGGAACGGACCGAAACGAGCAAGGGATTGGCCGGATCGCCGAACGCCTTGCCGGTGATCCCCTCGATATGCGCGATGCCGGCGGCGACCTCGTCCCGCAGGCTTTGCGGGAATTGCTCGCCTTCCTCGTAATAGCGCGTGCACATCGCGGTCGAGATGGTGAAGCCCGGCGGCACCGGCAGGCCGATCGACGCCATTTCGGCAAGGTTCGCGCCCTTGCCGCCGAGCAGATTCTTGTCGCCCTTCCCGCCGTCCGAAACGCCGCCACCGAAGCGGTACACGTATTGGGTCATCGCTAATCCTTCACTGCGCTGGATGCCTGCCCCGGGGAGGATGGAAAGCATGTCGGATCGGGCCGCTACCCCTCGATCCTGCTGAAATCGGCGACCGTATGAACGGCGGCGCGGACCCGGTCGAGCAGCTGGAGCCGGGCGGCGCGCTTGGCGGGATCGGCGTCGTTGACGGTGACGTCGTCGAAGAACGCGTCGATCGGCGCACGCAGCGAGGCGAGCGCCGCCATCGCGCCCTCGAAATCCTCCGCCTCAATCGCCGCCGCCGCCTTGGGCTCGGCCGCGTCGAGTGCGGCGATCAGTGCGGCTTCGGCGGGTTCGGGCGCGTAGCTGGCGACTGCCGCCTCCCGATCGGGAACGCCCTCCTTCTTGAGGATGTTCGCGGCGCGCTTGTAGCCGGCGAGCAGGTTGGTGCCGTCCTCGGTCGCGACGAAAGCCTGCAAGGCATGGACCCTCGCGAGCAGCCGGACGAGATCGTCCTCGCCGCCGAGCGCGAACACCGCGTCGATCAGATCGTGGCGGACGCCCGCCTCGCGCTGCTGCACCTTGAGCCGGTCGGCGAAGAAGTCGAGCACGCCCCGGTCCACCGCGGTGCCGAGCGGAAAGCGCAGGCCGTTGTCGAGGATCAGCGCGATCACGCCGAGGGCGGAGCGGCGCAGCGCGAACGGGTCCTTCGATCCGCTGGGACGCAGGTCGGCACCGAAGAACTGCGTGATGCTGTCGAGCTTGTCCGCCAGCGCCACCGCCACCGTCACCGGCGCGGCCGGCACCGCATCGCCCTGTCCGACCGGCTTGTAATGATCGCGCACCGCTTCGGCGACCGCGTCGGGCTCGCCCTGCGCGGCGGCATAATAGCCGCCGATCAGGCCCTGCAATTCCGGAAATTCGCCGACCATGCCGGTGACGAGGTCCGCCTTGGCGAGCCGCGCTGCCCGCTCCGCCATATCGGCGAGCGCAACATGCTCCTCCCCGGCACGGGGAGGGGGACCGCCGGCCGCAGGCCGGTGGTGGAGGGGGGCTTCCGCGGGCGATGCCGCCTGTGGCACCCCCCCTCCACCGGCTTCGTCGGTCCCCCTCCCCGTGCCGGGGAGGATTATCCCCTTCTCCACCAGCCACCGCGCGAGCGTCGCGACGCGATCGACCTTGTCTGCCACCGTCCCCAGTTTCTCGTGGAAGACGATGTTCGCCAGCTTCGTCGCCTGCGTCTCGAGCGGCGTCTTGAGGTCGGTCTCGTAGAAGAAGCGCGCGTCCGACAGCCGCGCCGCGAGCACCTTGCGATTGCCCTCGACGATCTGCGCGCCGCCGTCGGTCGCCTCGATATTGGCGGTGCAGACGAAGGCATTGGCGAGCGCGCCCTCGGCATCGCGGCAGACGAAATACTTCTGGTTCACCCGCGCGGTGAGCTGGATCACCTCGGGCGGCACCGACAGGAAGTCGGGATCGAACCGGCCGAGCAGCGGCACCGGCCATTCGGTCAGCCCGGCATTCTCGGCGACCAGCCCCTCGTCCTCGACCAGCACGAGTCCGGCCTCGGCCGCCAGCGCCGTCGCCCGTTCGCGGATCAGCGCGCGGCGTTCGTCCTGATCGACGATGACGTGGCAGGCGCGCAGCTTCTCGACATAATCCGCCGCCGAGCCGATCGTGATCTGGCCGGGATGGTGGAAGCGGTGCCCGAAGGTCGCGACGCCCGACCGGATGCCGGCGATCTCGACCTCGACCAGATCCTCGCCGAACAGAGCGACGATGCCGTGCAGCGGCCGCACCCAGCGCAGCGATTCGGTCGAGGCGGAGGCCGCGCCCCAGCGCATCGACTTGGGCCAGGGAAAGCCGCGGATGATCGCCGGGATCGCCTGGGCGAGCACGTCGGTGGTGGCGCGGCCGGGCCGCTCGGTGATCGCATAGAGCACGCCGTCGCGCTCGGTCAGCGCCTCGCGGGTCAGCCCGGTCTTGCGCAGGAAGCCCTCGAGCGCCTGCGGCGGCGCGCTCGCCTTGGGGCCTTTCAGCTCCTCGGACACCGCCTGCGTCTCGGCCGGCAGGTCGCGCGCGATCAGCACCAGCCGCCGCGGCGTCGCATAGGTGACGAGCGATCCGGCGGCGAGACCCGCCTTGCCCAGTTCGGCGGCGAACAGCCGGGAGAGATCGTCCCGCGCCTTGTCCTGCATCCGCGCAGGGATTTCTTCGGAACGCAGTTCGAGGAGGAAGTCGGTCATCATCTTCTCAATCCTCCCCGGCACGGGGAGGGGGACCGCCAGCCGCAGGCTGGTGGTGGAGGGGGTTGGCCGCAAGCGCTGCGATCGCGTCAGCAGCGGCGTCGGCATCTTTCAGCACGTCCTTTGCGGGGATGTGCAGACCACGATACCCGTTCTCGATCAAGAAGGCATCACGCGCGATATCCCGGCTCGGCCGATCGGCGCGGTCATGCGCTTCGCCATCGACTTCGACGATCGTGCGGGTCGCGCTGCAATAAAAATCGGCGACATAGGGGCCGACCGGATGCTGCTTGCGGAACTTTGCGCCAGCCTGTTGACCTTTGAGCCGCTGCCAGAGCAGCACTTCGGGCAGGCTCATCGACTTGCGCAATTTGCGGGCAGTGGCGGTTTCGGGGCGAAGCGAGCGCGGAGAGCCCCCTCCACCATCGCGCTGCGCGCGACGGTCCCCCTCCCCGTGCCGGGGAGGAATGGTCACGCCGCCCACCCGTTCTTGTCCATCCACGCCGCGCAGGCGCCTTTGGCAAGATCGCGGACACGGCCGATATAGGCCTGGCGCTCCGCCACCGAGATCACACCGCGCGCCTGCAACAGGTTGAACGTGTGGCTCGCCTTGATCGCCTGTTCATAGGCGGGGATCGCCAGCCCGGCGGCGAGGCTGTTCTCGCATTCCGCCGCCGCCTTGCGGAACAGGTCGAACAGGCTGGCGGTGTCGGCGACCTCGAAATTCCACGTTGACATCTGCCGCTCGTTCTCGAGGAAGATGTCGCCATAGGTGACGCCCGCGTCGTTGAAGGCGAGATCGTAGACGTTGTCGACGTCCTGGATGTACATCGCCAGCCGTTCGAGCCCGTAGGTCAGCTCGCCCGCCACCGGCTTCATGTCGAACCCGCCCATCTGCTGGAAATAGGTGAACTGCGTCACCTCCATCCCGTCGCACCACACCTCCCAGCCGAGGCCCCAGGCGCCGAGCGTCGGGCTTTCCCAGTCATCCTCGACGAAGCGGATGTCGTGCCGCGTCATGTCGACGCCGATCGCCGCGAGGCTGCCGAGGTACAGCTCCTGCAGATCGGGCGGGCTCGGCTTGAGGATCACCTGATATTGATAATAATGCTGGAGCCGGTTGGGATTCTCGCCATAGCGGCCGTCGGTCGGGCGGCGGCACGGCTGGACGAAGGCGGCGTTCCACGCATCGGGACCGAGCGCGCGCAGCGTCGTCGCGGTGTGGAACGTGCCCGCGCCCATTTCCATGTCGTAGGGCTGGAGGATCACGCAACCCCGGTCGCTCCAATAGTCATGGAGCGTCAGGATCATCTTCTGGAAGGAGAGAGGTGCGGCTGCCATCGGTCGAGGCTTTGGCCGATGCGACAGCGTCTAGCAAGTGGTGCGGCGCGGCATTAGCTTGGGGTGACACGACCCGATGATGGATAGATCCCCCGCATGATACGTCCCCTTGGCGCTGCACTGTCGGCGATTGCGCTCTGCCTGTCCCTGCCCGCCTGCGCCCGTCCCGCCGCGCCCGCGCGCGCCGCCAACGATGCCGATCCGGCGCTGTGGGTGGTCAAGGACAAGGATACGACCGTCTACCTGTTCGGCACCATCCACGTGCTCAAGCCGGGCCTGACCTGGTTCGACGAGGCGGTGAAGACCGCCTTCGACCGGTCGGACGAGGTCAAGCTGGAGATCGTCATGCCCGACCCCGCGGCGATGCAGGGCCTGGTGCAGGCGACCGGCGTCGCCGCCAAGGGCACGCCGCCGCTGACCGAGCGCCTGCCCGCCGACAAGCGCGCCGCCTTCACCGCCGCGGTGACCAACCTCGGCCTGCCCGCCAATGCGCTCGACACGTTCAAGCCGTGGCTGGCGGCGACGCAGCTGTCGGTCGCGCCGCTGTCCAAGCTCGGCTATGACAGCAGCAACGGCCCCGAACAGGTGATCACCGCCGCCGCCAAACAGGCGAACAAGCCGCTGACCGGGCTGGAGACCGCCGAACAGCAGCTCGGCTTCTTCGGCAGCCTGTCGGACAAGGCGCAGCTCGACTTCCTGGTCAGCACCGTCGACGAACTGCCCAAGCTCGACCAACAGATGGCGGCGATGGTCGACGATTGGGCGAAGGGCGATCCCGATGCGCTCGCCGCCGAGATGAACGACGAGCTGAAGAGCTCGCCCGAGGTCGCCAAGGTGCTGCTCACCGATCGCAACGCGCGCTGGGCGGCGTGGATCAAGCAGCGGATGGCGCGGCCGGGCACGGTGTTCATCGCGGTCGGCGCGGGGCACCTCGCCGGGCCGGACTCGGTGCAGGCGCAACTGGCGAAGCTGGGCGTCAAGGCGGAACGGGTGAAATACTGAGTCAATCCTCCCCGGCACGGGGAGGGGGACCGCGCCCGCAGGGCGTGGTGGAGGGGGCTTGCCGCAAGCGGCACCACTTGTGATGCTCATTACCGGGCCCACACCCCCTCGCAGGTAACAGCCGCCTGCGCGGGAGGAGAGCCCCCTCCACCAGCTACGCTGGTCCCCCTCCCCGTGCCGGGGAGGAATTTGCGTTTTGGCGCACTCTCCGCTATGCGCGCCCGCTTCCGCTCCATGGTCATCCCTGGAGGCGTGGCGCGGGAACGGACTTTAGCACGTTTTGAAAAGGTAATCTGATGAGCGACACCATTACGCTCGCAGCCGAGACGCGCGACCGGGTTGGCAAGGGAGCCTCCCGGGCGCTGCGTCGTGACGGCCGCGTCCCCGCCGTGATCTACGGCCAGAACAAGGAACCGACGGCGGTTCACCTCGAAGAGAAGGCGCTGACCAAGGCGCTGATGACCGGTCACTTCATGACCTCGGTGATCATGGTCGCCGGCGAGCGGACGCTGCCCAAGGACGTCGCCTTCCACCCGGTCACCGATCGTCCGGTGCACGTCGACTTCCTGCGCATCGGTGAACATACCGAAGTCACCGTCGCGGTGCCGGTCGTGTTTGCGGACGAAGAGGAATGCCGCGGCATCAAGCAGGGCGGCGTGCTCAACATCACCCGTCACGAGGTCGAGCTGATCGTCGACGCGGCGGACATCCCGTCGGAGATCACCATCTCGCTCAAGGGCCGCGAGATCGGCGATTCGATCCACATCAGCGACGTCGCGCTGCCCAAGGGCGCCAAGCCGGCGATCGACGACCGCGACTTCGCGATCGCCACGATCGTGCCGCCGACGGTGCCGACCGCCGCCGACGAGGCGCTCGACGCCGAGGTCGCGGAGACGCAGGCCGCCGGTGCCGCTTCGGACACCGCCGAGGGCTGATCCCTCCGCAGGACGAGAACAGGGGCAGGGAAGCGACACGGCTTCCCTGCCCTTTTTCATGCGCCGGCCCGATCCCGATCCCGCCCATCCCCCGCACCGGGCGGCGTTCCCCGACCGCGTACGAACGCCTTCGGAGCCGCAGGCCGAACCGCGGCCCGAGGAACGTCATCGCCGGATAGATGCCGACGGTCGGCCGGATCGCGCCGGATCAAGGCGCAGCGGCGAACGCCATCCACAGCGCCATGACGACCATCATCACATTCTCGGTCAGCGACAGGAAGCCGAGCGGCACGCTGCTATCCCCGCCCACGCAGGCGCATTTCAGCTCGCGCCGGTCGATGTAGACCGCTTTGATCACCGACACCGCGCCGATCGTCCCGATCACCAGCGCGATCGGCACCGACAGCCAGGTCAGCACGCCCGCCGCCATCAGCACCCCTGCCAGGCCTTCGGCATAGGGATAGACGTACGAATAGGGCACCCAGCGTCTGGCCAGCAGGTCGTAGTTGAGGAACATCGTCGCGAACCGCTCGACGTTCTGGAGCTTGAGCAAGGCGAGGACGCACATCGAGAAGGCAATGAACCACTCGCCCGCGCGCAGCGTCAGCAGCGCACCGAACGCCGCCTGGCTCGCGGCGAGCGCCATCAGCGCCGTCATCGCGAACACCACCGCCACCGGGCGATAGGTCACCGCCTTCGGGTCGGCGACGGCCTTGCCGAAGAACCGCCGCACGTCGTCATAGCCGCCGACACGCTCGCCCGCGATGAAGGTCTGCGGCGTCGTCTTGACATGATGCTGCGCCTTGAACGCGTCGGTCTCCTCGCGGGTCGCCAGCCAGTGATCCTCGACCGCGAAGCCGCGCCGTTGCAGCAGATCCTTCGCCTTCAACCCATAGGGGCAGACGTGGGTCGGCATCACCATACGATAGAGGATCGCCTTCTTCGTCGCGGCCGGCATGTATCTTCTCCCATGCGTGATCGGCCCCTATATAGGGGCCGTACCATGGTACGGAGTCAAGGCGTGTCTTCCATGACGATCGCGACGCTTGCCGCCGAGGGCGGCGTGGGCGTCGAGACGATCCGGTTTTACCAGCGGCGCGGTCTGCTCGACACGCCGGACCGACCGCGCGGCGCGGGCAGCGGCGGCGGCATCCGCCGCTATGGCCCGTCCGACGTCCGGCGGCTGCGCTTCATCCGCTGCGCCCAGGCGGCCGGCTTCACGCTCGAGCAGATCCGCGAGCTATTGGCGCTCGATGCCACCGACGATCGCGCGCGGGCGCGCACGCTCGCCATCGAGCGGCTCTCGGCGCTGGACGCGCAGATCGCCCATCTCGAAACGGCCCGAACGGCTCTTCGGCGTCTCGCGCAGGAATGCGGCAATGGCGATGCCGGCCCCTGCCCGATCCTGACCGCCTTCGACGGGGGGCACGGCCAAGCGCCCGTCCCCTGACGTCCGCGCGACAACCGATCACCGCCGATCCCGACCGTTCCTCGCAGTGCCTCGTGCCGGTACGGGCGACCAGATCTCCGCCTTGGTGGACGCGCTCGACCGGGACAGCATCCCGGAGCTGGCAGCGCCGCCGCGCGCCTGCGTGGCCGAGGCGCGTATCGGGTCGCGACGCCAGACGTGCGGGGATCCGCGTCTCACTCCACCGTGACGGACTTGGCGAGGTTGCGCGGCTGATCGACATCCGTGCCCTTGGCGACCGCGACGTGATAGGCCAGCAGCTGCACCGGCACCGCATAGACGAGCGGCGCGATCAGCGGATGCACCTTGGGCATGGTGATCGTCGCGACGCAATTCTCGCCCGCCGCCTGGATGCCGTCATAGTCGCTGATCAGCACGACCTTGCCGCCGCGCGCCTGCACCTCCTGCATGTTGCTGACGGTCTTCTCGAACAGCGGCCCCGACGGCGCGATGACGATGACGGGGACATTCTCGTCGATCAGCGCGATCGGCCCGTGCTTCATCTCGCCCGCGGCATAGCCTTCGGCGTGGATGTAGCTGATCTCCTTGAGCTTGAGCGCGCCCTCCAGTGCCAGCGGATAATCGGTGCCGCGCCCCAGGTAGAGGACGTCGCGCGCCGAGGCGATGACCCCGGCCATCTCCTGGATCGATTCGTCATAGGCGAGCGCGGCGTTGAGCGATGCCGGCGCCTCGCCGAGGTGGCGGACGATCTGCTTCTCCTCGCCCGGCTTGAGCTGCCCCTTCACCTGCGCGAGGTTGGCGGCCAGCGCGGCGAGCACCGCGAGCTGGCAGGTGAACGCCTTGGTCGAGGCGACGCCGATCTCCGGCCCGGCATGCGTCGGCAGCAGCAGGTCCGCCTCGCGCGCCATCGAGCTGGTCGGCACGTTGACCACCGCGGCGATCTTCTGCCCCTCGCTCTTGGCGTGGCGCAGCGCGGCGAGCGTATCGGCGGTCTCGCCCGACTGGCTGATGACGATCATCAGCCCGCCCGGCTCCATGACCGGCGCACGGTAGCGGAATTCGGAGGCGACATCGAGATCGACGGGCACGCGCGCGAACTGCTCGAACCAATATTTGGCGACCATGCCCGCGTAGAAGCTGGTGCCGCAGGCGACGATGGTGACGCGCTTGATCGCGCCGAGGTCGAAATCGGGGATCGGCAGCGTGACCCGCTCCTCCATCCGCTGGAGGTAGGAGCGCAGCGTCTGCGCGACGACGATCGGCTGCTCGTAGATCTCCTTGAGCATATAGTGGCGGTGATTGCCCTTCGAGATCAGCTCTCCGGTGACGCCGGAGATGGTGATCGGCCGCTCGACGGGGTGGTTGTCGCGATCATAGACCTGCGCGCCCTCGGCGGTGCAGACCACCCAGTCGCCCTCGTCGAGATAGGCGATCCGCTGCGTCAGCGGCGCGAGCGCGAGCGCGTCCGAGCCGAGATAGGTTTCGCCCTCGCCATGGCCGACCACCAGCGGCGAGCCGAGCCGCGCGCCGATCAGCAGTTCGGGATGCTTGCGGAACAGGATGGCGAGCGCGAATGCGCCGTGCAGCCGCGGCAGCACCTCGCGCACCGCGGCGATCGGATCGAGCCCCGCCTCGACCTTCTCGCTGACCAGATGCGCGACCACCTCGGTATCGGTCTCGCTGGTGAAGACGCGGCCGCGCGCGATCAGCTCGTCGCGCAGCGGCTTGAAATTCTCGATGATGCCGTTGTGGACGACCGCGACCTCGTCGGTCGCATGCGGGTGGGCGTTGTTGGTGGTCGGGCCGCCGTGCGTCGCCCAGCGCGTGTGCGCGATGCCGGTGGTGCCGGGCAGCGGATGCGCGGCGAGCTCGCGCGTCAGGTTGACGAGCTTACCCGAGGCGCGCCGCCGCTCGATCGCCCCGTCATGATCGGTGGCGATCCCGGCCGAGTCGTAACCGCGATATTCGAGCCTGCGCAGCCCGTCGAGCAGGCGCTCCGCGACGTCTTCCGTGCCGACGATTCCAACGATTCCACACATAGTCGGTACTGCCTTCAGATCAGGTAGGGGACGCGGATGCCCGGCATGGATGCCGGAAAATCGCGAATATTTCGAGTAACAAGAGTGCGACCATATCGCATTGCGCTGGCAAGGATGATCGCATCCGGCGATTTCAGCCGCAAGCGTTCGCGGCGCAACGCCGCGGCGCGCAGGGCGATATCGGCATCGATCTCATCGACGTTGAAGCCATGCAGGAACGCCTCCGCCTCCCGCACCAACTCCGGCATGCCTTTGGCGAGCACTTCCACCCAGACCATCCGACTGACCCAGGCGCCGCCGGCGTCGCGGGCGCGCCGAATCTCTTCACGGGCCGGGATGAAGCCCGCCAGAGCATCGATGACGATGTTCGAATCGAAGGTCGCAGTGATCATGCCGGATCGGGATAGATTGGCTCGGGATAGCGACCGGCCACCATGTCCAGATAGACCTGGCGTTGCCGGTCGTCCTCGGCGTCGAACAGATCGGGGAATTCCGCTTTGACCGCTTCGTAATCATCGTCCCACGGTCGCGTCCAGCTGGCCCGTTCGCGCCGCTGCCATTCGACGGCATCGCCGATATCGGTGCGGTCCTTCCACAATCCGAACCCGCGATCGAGCCAGTCCCCGTCCTCCGACTGGGACTGCGCCCGGAACGTCGATACCGCCTCGCGGAGCATCGCCGCGCGCGACCGGCCGAGCGCGGCGGCGCGCTGATCGAGCCATTGCAGATCATCGGCTGGGATGTCGGCGAGCACGCGGGTCATGCCGGTATGATATCACGCAGTGATATCACCCACCACCCTTGCGCGCCGCCATCATCGCGCGGAAGCGCGTCGCCCAGCCGGGCTTGGCGACCTGCGGCGGGCGGACAAGCGCCAGCGCGCCGGCCTCGACATCCTGCGTCACCACCGATCCCGCCGCGACGATCGCGCCGTCGCCGATCGCCACCGGCGCGACCAGCGCCGAATTCGACCCGATGAACGCGCCCGCGCCGATCTGCGTCTTATACTTGAAGAAGCCGTCGTAATTGCAGGTGATCGTCCCGGCGCCGATGTTGGCGGCGGCGCCGATGCTCGCATCGCCGACATAGGACAGGTGGTTGACCTTGGCACCCTCGCCGACCGTCGCCTTCTTGATCTCGACGAAATTGCCGACCTTGGCCTTGGCGCCGAGCACCGCGCCGGGGCGCAGCCGCGCATAGGGGCCGACCTCCGCCTTCGGGCCGACCGAGGCGCCCTCGACATGGCTGAAGGCGTGGATCGTCGCGCCGTCGGCGATGCTGACGCCGGGGCCGAAGACGACATGCGGCTCGATCACCACGTCGCGGCCGATGACGGTGTCGTGCGCGAACCACACCGTCTCCGGCGCGATCAGCGTCGCGCCCGCCGCCATCGCCTGCGCGCGGCGCTCCGCCTGCCAGCCCGCCTCGACCGCGGCGAGTTCGCCGCGGCTGTTGATGCCGGCGACCTCGACCTCGCCGGTCTCGATGCACACCGCGCGGCCACCCTCGGCGATCGCCAGCATGACGACGTCGGGCAGATAATATTCGCCCGCGGCATTGTCGCTGCCGACCGATTCGAGCAGCCGCCACAGGTCGCGCGTGCGCACCGCGGTGACGCCCGAATTGCACAGGTCGACGGCGCGTTCGGCGGGACTCGCGTCCTTATATTCGACCATCTTGCGGATCGTGCCGTCGCTCGCCGCGATGATCCGGCCATAGGCGCGCGCATCGGCGGGGCGGAAGCCGAGCACCGCGACGGTCGGCGCGTCCGGCGCCTCGAGCCGCGCCGCCAGCCGCGCGACGGTGTCGCTGGCGAGCAGCGGCGTATCGCCGAAACAGACGATCGCGATGCCGTCGAACCCGTCGAGCGCCGCCTTGGCCTGCAGGGCGGCATGCGCGGTGCCGAGCTGCTCGCGCTGCCAGGCGATCTCGACGCCGGTGCTCGCCACCGCCGCCTCGACCTGCTCGCCCGAGGCGCCGACGACGACGACGCGCCGCGTCGCGCCGGCGCGGTTGAGACTGTCGATCAGGTGGAGCAGCATCGGCCGCCCGGCGATCGGGTGGAGCACCTTGTGCAGATCGGACTGCATCCGCGTACCCTTGCCGGCGGCGAGGATGATGACGGCGAGAGCTTGGGTCATGCGCAGCGACTGCCACGGAAGGCTTGCCATTTCCAGAGCGACGCGTCACCGCCGCGCGGGCATGACGCCGATTTCATCCCGCCCCTCGCCCGCCGCGCCGTTCGACATCGTCGGCTTCGACCTCGACGGGACGCTGCTCGACACCAGCGGCGACCTTGCCGCCGCGGTCAATCACGCGCTCGCCTCGGTCGGCCGTCCGGCGCTGAGCGTCGAGGCGGTGCGGCCGATGATCGGCGGCGGCGCGCGCGCGATGCTGGCCCAGGGCATGGCGGCGACCGGCGGCTGCGACGCGGCGACGCTCGACCGGCTGCACCGGCTGCTGCTCGATCATTACGAGGCGCATATCGCCGATCTGACCCGCCCCTTTCCCGGCATGATCGCGGCGCTCGACACGCTGGCGGCGCGCGGCGCGCGGATCGCGGTGGTGACCAACAAGCTCGAGGCGTTGGCGCGCAAGCTGCTCGACGCGCTCGGCCTGACGGCGCGGTTCGCCTGCATCATCGGCGGCGATACGATGGGGCCGGGCAATGCCAAGCCGAGCCCCAAGCCGATCTACGAGATGCTGGCGCGCTGCGGCGGCGGCACCGCGGCGTTCGTCGGCGATTCGCTGTTCGACATCCGCGCCGGTCAGGCGGCGGGGCTGCCGACGATCGCCTGCGCGTTCGGCTTCCTGACGCAGCCGGTGGGCGAGCTCGGCGCGGATGCGGTGATCGACGGCTATGCCGAGCTGGTGCCGACGTTGGAACGGTTCGCCTCGCCGTCACGGTAATCGCGCGAAGACGCGAAGACGCGAAGGTGTTGCGCTCAGGGGCGCGGCAGCGCTGAAGCATCGGCGGGAGGCGAAAGCCTGCGGTGCCACGCATACGACATCTTTGCGTCTTCGCGTGAGTCACCCTGCCGGCGGGACATGCGCAGATTCGCATCCGAATAGCGAAGGCCCCGATCACGCTCCTTTTTTCACGCGGAGGCGCGGAGGCGCGGAGAGGTCGCGGTCGGGGATGCGGCAGCTCGGATCAAAAGGGGACGGATTGGAGAGCCTGCGGCGCCACGAGCGCATCGCCTCCGCGCCTCCGCGTGAATCAATTCAACGCCGCCACTTGGTCCACAGATGCCGCGCGAGCATCGCCGGCGGCATGCGCAGCCAGTGCGAGCGGACGTAGAAGGCGAAGCGGGTCGCCGGGCGGATCGGCCGACCCCAGTCGTCACGCGCCAGCACCCGGCGCAGGTAGAGCGCGTCGCCGCCCCTGAGATCGCGATGCTCCGGCGCGACCGGCGTATCGAACAGCCGGTGGCACAGCCGCAGCGCCCGTGCCGTCTCGCGGGTGAGACCATGATGTGCGGCGCGCGCGGCGAGGCCGTCGCTGCCATGATCGTCGATCAGGCAGTGGATGTCCCACAGGTTGCGCAGCCCGCCGGCAAGGTCGCCGTCCGCGAACAGATGCGCCGCGGCGTGGACGATCAGATCACGCGGCGACAGCACCGACAGACCGTTGCCGAGCGGCTCGGCATCGGCGAGCAGCGCCGCCGCGTCGGGGGTGATGCGCGCGGTCGGCGGCAGGATGGTATGGTGCACGTCGATCATCCGGTCGCGCGTCCGGTGGATCAGCGGCGGCAGCTCGTGCATCCAGCGCCGGTAATAGGCATCGTCATAAGGGTCGGGCTTGACCCATTCCCACCCGGCGGCGAGCAGCGCCGCCTCGACCCGGTCGAGCGCCGCGCGCGGCACGAGGATGTCGCAATCGCCGATCGACCGCCCGCGCCCGGCGAGCGACCCGGCGGCGACGAAGGCGGTGCCCTTGAGCAGCACCACCGGACAATCGAGCGGCGCCAGCGCCCGCCGCGCCATCTCCGCCTCCCACAGGGCGGCGCGGCGCCCGTTCTCCGCCGAGGCACGCGCATCGGCGAGCAGCAGCGCGACATCCTCGGGCAAGGGCAATCCGTCGAGCCGATAGGCGAGCGTGCCGAGCAATTGCTCCGCCCGCGCGGTGGTGATCAGCCCGATCCAGTCGGTATCGAGCGCCAGCGACTGCGGATCGGCGAGCGCACGGGCGAGGATCAGCGCGTCCGCCACAGCGCCTCCACCTGGTCGATCGCGGTGGCGCCGTCGGGATAGTCGATCGCCTGGGCCGGCACCTCGCGCACCAGCCGGGTCAGCGCGGTGAACCCCGCCTCGCCCATCGCGACGTAATTGGTCGAGGCCTGGGTCAGCCGGACGAACGATTCGGCCGGCGGCACGCCGCGCGTCTCGGCGGCGAAGCCGTGGCGCGGATAGAGCAGTAGCGCCGGCCGCGCCGGCTCGTCCATCGCGCCGACCGCAAGCGCATCGGGCACCATATGGCGGATGTCGCCCTTCGGTGTGCCGACGAGCAGGGGCCCGAGCTTGGCATCCGGCCGTGCGGCGATCGCGGTGGCGATGGCGGCATTCTTGAGGCTGATCAGCCGTGGGAACGGATGGACCAGCCCCGTCTCGGGATCGATCAGCGCGAATTCGTCGCTGAGGAAGCGCCAGCCGCGCGCCGCGAGCAGCGTCGCCAGCGTCGACTTGCCCGCCCCCGATTCGCCGGTGAGCAGCAGCGCCTCGCCATCGCGCGCGACGCAGGCGGCGTGGAGCAACAGGTAACGCCGACCGCCGAGCGCCAGTTGCAGGTTCATCGCCATCTCGGCCGCGAGCAGCCCGAAGCCGAGCGGCAGCGGCGCCGCCTCGGGCAGCATGTAATCGCCGCCGATGCGGATCGACGGCCGCAGCCAGCGCCGCCACCAGTGGGTCGCCTCCAGCCGCACCGTGAAGTCGGGCAGATTGGGCGAGGGGTAATAGCGGTAGAGGTCCTGCAACGCCGCGATCGGCGCGGCCCAGTCGCTGCCGACGCGGAAGCCGATCGGGCCGATGCGGACGGTGAACTGGTGCCTCATAGCGGCTCGACCAACCCCGCGACGACCAGCTCGTCGAGCCGCGCGGCGAGTGCGTCGCGCGTCGCATCGGCGACGTCGTAGCGGTCGGCGAGCCGCGCCAGCAGCATGTCGCCGTCGAGCGGCTCCTCGCCGAGCAGCGCGAGGATCTCGCGCGCCGGGCTGGCGAGCAGATGCGTGATCCCCGACGGGCGGTGGAAGATCGCGGTGAACGCGTCGAGCTCCGCGGTCAGCAGCGCCGCGGCATCCGGGGCGCGGTAGCGCATGGCTCAGCCGCGCGGCATCTGCAGCGAGGCGAAGCAGGTGAAGCCCCCCTGCCCCCGCTGCAGCCGGCGGATGTAATTTACATAGGCGCGGCTGCTCTCATAGGTCGTCCCCGGCAGCTGGACGCCGCGGAGCGCGCGCTTGACCTCCTCGCCCTTGAACGGGCGCGCCACCGGCGGGAACGCCCCCTTGGTGCCGGACGGGACGACATTGCCCTCGGCATCGATGAACTGGCCGGCGCGGCCGAGATCGGGCACCGGGATCTCGCAGGTCATCACCGATCCCGCGGTCTGCGCCAGCGCCGGACGGATCGACACCACCGCGCCCGCGGTCACCGCGCCGAGCATCAGCACGCGCCGCCGGCTCGCCACGCCGGCCTCGTCCGGCTGCGCCTGCGCTTGCATAGGGCCGTCGTCCGGCGTCTCGTCAGTCATGCCACCCCGCTAGCGCCACTGCCTTTCACATTCGCTAACCACTGGCAAGCGCGAGCAATGTACGGTTGCGGGACGGGTAAGGATTTGGCGGGTCGGGTGAGGCCCGGCGAACGGATCCGCTCGGTCGGCGTCGGATCCCGCAGGAGCGCGTGCTTCGTGTAAGTGGACGTCGTAGCTCGACGTCAAAGTGTTCCTGCGAAAGCAGGAACCCAGGGTCAAACAGAGCAACGACTGAGACCCTTTCCAACCCTAGGCTCCCGCGGAGGTGTACTGTTTCGTGAGGTTGGCAAGCTGTTCAGCAGGAGCGGTGTAGCCGAGGCATTGCAGTCGCGTTCGGTTGTA